>NZ_CP016428.1:4331250-4950000 GCF_001693385.1 Bradyrhizobium icense | reverse complement strand
GCCTTCCGTCGCCGATGCAAGGCAGGGAAAGAATGCCGCGTTTGATCAGCGCCGCCGGCGGCTGCATGTTGACGACCTCGGCGCCGCCGGGATAGCCGATCGGCCCCGCGCCGCGGATGAACAGCACGCAGTGCTCGTCGATATTGAGCGAGGGATCGTCGATCCGGTCGTGATAGTCCTCCGGTCCCTCGAACACGATGGCGCGCCCCTCGAACGCATTCGGGTCTTTCGGATTGACCAGGTAACGCTCGCGAAATTCCTTGGAGATTACGCTGGTCTTCATGATCGCGGAATCGAACAGGTTGCCGCGCAGCACCAGGAAGCCGGCATCCCTTACCAGCGGCTTGTCGTAGTTCCAGATCACGTCACCGTCGGGCTTGGGCGCCTCGCGGCAGTTCTCGCCGATACTGCGGCCGTTGACCGTGACGGCGTCCTCATGGATGCGCTTGTGCGCCATCAGTTCGCGCACCACCGCCGGGACGCCGCCGGCGCGATGGTATTCCTCGCCGAGATAGAAGCCGGCCGGCTGCATGTTCACCAAGAGCGGGATGTCATGGCCGTGTTTCTGCCAGTCGTCGATCGAGAGCTCGACGCCGATATGCCGCGCCAGCGCGTTGATGTGGATCGGCGCGTTGGTCGAGCCGCCGATCGCCGAATTCACCACGATGCAGTTTTCGAATGCCTTGCGGGTCAGAATGTCGGAAGGCTTGAGATCCTCCCAGACCATTTCGACGATCCGTTTTCCCGTCTCGTAGGCGATCTGACCGCGCTCGCGATGCGGCGCCGGGATCGCCGCGCAGCCCGGCAGCGACATGCCGAGTGCTTCTGCGAGCGAGTTCATGGTCGAGGCGGTGCCCATGGTATTGCAATGGCCGACCGACGGGGTCGAGGAAGCCACGAGTTCGATGAACCCGTTGTAGTCGATCTCGCCGGCGGCAAGCATCTCGCGGGCTTTCCAGACGATGGTGCCGGAGCCGGTGCGCTCGCCGTTGTGCCAGCCGTTCAGCATCGGGCCGCCCGAGAGCACGATCGCGGGCAGATTGACGGTCGCCGCCGCCATCAGGCAGGCCGGCGTAGTCTTGTCGCAGCCGGTGGTCAGCACCACGCCGTCGAGGGGATAGCCGAACAGGACTTCGACCAGTCCGAGATAGGCGAGGTTGCGGTCGAGCGCGGCCGTCGGCCGCTTGCCGGTCTCCTGGATCGGGTGCGTCGGGAATTCCATGGCGATGCCGCCGGCGGCGCGAATGCCCTCACGTACGCGATGCGCCAGGTCGAGATGGTGGCGGTTGCAGGGGGAGAGGTCGTTGCCGGTCTGGGCGATGCCGATGATCGGCTTGCCGGATTGCAATTCCTCCCGCGTCAGGCCGTAATTGAGGTAGCGCTCGAGATAGAGCGCCGTCATTCCCGGATTATGCGGATTGTCGAACCACTCGAGGGAACGTAGCCTTCGGCCCTTGCCATTTGTCGCAGTCTTGTTGTCGCTCTTTTTCATTGGTTCCTCCCGCACTGCAAACGCGTGACCGGCTCAATTACGGCAGCGATGGACGATGCCGAAAATTTCATCCGCTGCAACGCGCTTGCCGTCTCTATTTGAGCACACGATCTTAGTTCGGCCCAAAAGATAGCGCTACCATTTTCTCAGGCGTCCATCGATGCCCGGCATCGACCATCAAGCGCTTTGCGGCGTGGAGCTCTCACGGACCATCAACTGAAATCCGAGGTCGACAACCGGCTTCCGCGGGCGACGGCCTTCGATCGCTTCGATCACCATCGTGACGGCGTGGCGGCCCATTTCATAGCGATTGGTTCGGACACTGGTGATCGAGGGGACCGCGGCGGCGGTGAATTCCAGGTCGTTGAAGCCGACAATGGCCAGGTCACGGGGAATCGATATCTGCCGACGCTGGCATTCGAAGAGAACTCCGAGCGCGATGTCGTCATTGACGCAGAAGACCGCGTCGATATCGGGCGTCTGGGCAAGGAGGTCGGCGAACAGCGTTCCGCCAAGCGTGACGGTCGTGGGTACGGAAGTGGTGACGATGAGGTTCGGGTCGAACAGCGAGGCCGCTTTCATGGCATCCCGATACCCTTCGAACCGCCGCTGCACGCGGGGGTCCATTCGCGCACCGAGAAATCCGATGCGGCGGCGTCCCTGTTCGAGGATGTGCGAAATCGCCGCAGAAGCTGCATCGTAGTGCGAGAAGCCGACCATCATGTCGACAGGACTGTCGCCGATCTCCATGATCTGCGTGACCGGGCAATTCATCGACTCCAGGATCGTGCGCGATTCCGCGGTTTGGTTGATTCCGGTGACGATCAATCCCGCAGGCTTCTGCGCCCGAAACAGGCGCAGCAGCTTTTCCTCCTGCAGGATGCTGTAGCGCGTATTGGCAAGTTGAATGGTGTAACGGCTACCTTCGGAGGAATCGTAGATGCCGCGCAACACATCGGCGAACACATTGTTGGTGAGAGAAGGAATGACAACGCCGATGACTTCGGTGCGGTGCGAGGCGAGGGCGCGCGCGGCGAGATTGGGTACGTAACCCAGTTCCTTCACGGCGCTGTCGACCCGTTCCCGCTTGCTCGGCGACAGCGCTTCGGGGTTCCGGAAAAAACGCGATGCCGTGATTGGGCTGACGCCAGCGAGCTTGGCGACCTCGGTGAGGCGGATTTTGCCAGACTTTGTCTGTTTTCGTCCCATCTTGCGCTCATATCACAACAAATTAGACGTTTGAACAATTATTGACAGCGCTACCATCGGATTGCTAAAAGCCGCCAAACTGCGGATGATAATGACCGTTGAATTCGACTTCCGGCATTAGAGTCGAAAAGACAGCATGGCGTCGTCGCCCGTCTGTGGCGCCACAAAGCAGAAAATGAGGGGAGAGAGTTCGATGTCGTCGGTACAGATTCGCGACGTGCGCAAGTCGTTCGGTAATTTTGAAGTTTTGCACGGCGTGTCGATTCCGATCGAGGATGGCGAGTTCGTCGTGCTTGTCGGCCCCTCCGGCTGTGGCAAGTCGACCTTGCTGCGGATGCTCGCAGGCCTCGAAAACATCACCTCCGGCACGATTTCGATCGGCGATCGCGTGGTCAACAATGTCCAGCCCAAAGAGCGCGACATTGCCATGGTGTTTCAGAACTATGCGCTCTATCCGCATATGACGGTCGCCGACAATATGGGCTTTTCGCTCAAGCTGCGCGGCGCCAAGCCCGAGGAAATCTCGACCGGCGTCAAGCGCGCCGCGGAAATTCTCGCGCTGACCCCGTTGCTCGATCGCTATCCCCGGCAATTGTCGGGCGGCCAGCGCCAGCGCGTCGCCATGGGCCGCGCCATTGTGCGCGACCCGCAAGTGTTCCTGTTCGACGAGCCCTTGTCCAACCTCGACGCCAAGCTGCGCGTTGCGATGCGTACCGAGATCAAGGAACTGCACCAGCGGCTCAAGACCACAACGGTCTATGTCACCCACGACCAGATCGAGGCCATGACGATGGCCGACAAGATCGTGGTGATGCATGACGGCATCGTGGAGCAGATGGGCACCCCGCTCGAACTCTACGACACCCCGGCGAACCAGTTCGTCGCGGGCTTCATCGGCTCGCCGGCGATGAATTTCCTTAAAGGCAAGGTGAAGTCGAACGGCAGCGCCGGCTTCGAGGGTCCGAACGGCGTCAAGCTGCCGCTGAAGACGGCGCCCGCCAACTCCGAGGGCCAGCCGGCCGTCTATGGCGTGCGGCCCGAGCATTTCACCATCGCCGACGACGGCGCCGAAGCCGAGATCGTCGTGGTCGAGCCGACCGGTTCGGAAACCCAGGTCTTCGCCAAGCTCGGCGGAGAGCAGGTGGTCGCCGTGTTCCGCGAGCGGCATCAATTCAGTCCGGGCGACATGGTCCGGCTCAAGCCGGATCCGGCGCTCGTGCATTTGTTCGACGAGACGACCGGCAAGCGACTGAATGGCTGAGCGATAACTAAAAGTGGCTGAGCAATAACCAAAAATATTCAAAAGGGAGGATGGACTATGCATGATTTTACCCGCCGCTCTCTGCTGCAGGGTGGCACCGCGCTGGCGGCAGCCGGCGCGCTGACCGGACCCGCACTGCTCGATTTCGCCAAGGCTTGGGCGCAAGCTTCGCCGTGGAAGGCGGAGCAGGGCGCCAAGCTCACCGTGATGCGCTGGAAGCGTTTCGTGCCGGCGGAGGACGAGGCGTTCAACGCCATGGTGGCGGCGTTCCAGTCCGCAACCGGCACCCAGATGAATGTGTTCAGCGAGGCTTTCGAGGACGTGCAGCCGAAGGCGTCGGTCTCCGCCAACACCGGTTCGGGCCTCGACATGGTCTGGGGGCTGCATACGCTGCCGCAGCTCTTCCCCACCAAGGTCCTGAAGATGAACGACGTTGCCGACTATCTCGGCAAGAAGTACGGCGGCTGGACCGATGCGGCGGCGCTGACCTGCAAGCAGGGCAATGACTGGCTCGGTATCCCCGTCGCCACGATCGGCGGCTACATGACCTACCGCAAGTCGGCGACCGACAAGGCCGGCTTCAAGGAGTTCCCGAAGGACTTCCCGAGCTTCCTCGAACTGTGCAAGGCGCTGAAGAAGAATAACACGCCGGCCGGCTTCGCGCTCGGCCATGCCTCCGGCGATGCCAACGGCTGGCTGCACTGGATGCTGTGGGGCCACAACGCGTGGACCGTCGATAAGGACGACAAGGTCATCATCAACTCGCCGGAGACGGCGAAGGCGCTGGAATATGTCAAGGCGCTTTCCGAGACCTTTATTCCGGGTACGGCGTCGTGGAACGATTCCTCCAACAACAAGGCCTACCTTGCAGGCGAGCTGTACTGCACCGCGAACGGCATCTCGATCTATGTCGCCGCCAAGGATGACCCGACCAAGAAAGAGATCACCGAGGATACCCAGCACGCGCTGTATCCGGTCGGTCCAATCGGCAAGCCGACCGAGCTGCAACTCACCGTTCCGATCCTGGCGTTCAATTTCACGAAATATCCGAACGCCGCGAAGGCCTTCGTCGCCTTCATGCTGGAGAAGGAAAATTTCGACAAGTGGCTGACCGGTTCGCGCGGCTACCTGACCCATACGCTGAACGCCTACGAAGCTTCGCCGGTCTGGACCGCCGATCCGAAGAACGCGGTGTTCGCCCAGGCTTCCAAGCGCGCGCTGCCGGCTTCCGGCATCGGCAAGGTCGGCGAGAAGGCGGCAACCGCGATCGCCGACTTCATCGTGGTCGACATGTTCGCCAACTACTGCACCGGTTCCAAGGATGCCAAGACCGCGATGGCGGAAGCCGAGCGGTCGCTGAAGCGCATCTACCGCTGACGAGAAATAGGGCGGGCGGCGGCATCCCGCCGCCCGTTCCAACCCAACCAGAAGCGACATCGCCGAGGAATCGGCCCAAGGAATCGGCCCAAGGAATCGGCCCAAGGATTGGCTCATGGCTGACATTGCATTCGCGCCGGCAAAAGCCAAATCGCAGATCCGCGAAGCGACTTCGTGGGACCAGCTCAAGCACAACCACAACTGGCTGGGCTTCTGGTTCATGGTGCCTGCAATGGCGTTCCTGATCCTGTTCCTGGCCTATCCGCTGGGCCTGGGCGTCTGGCTCTCCTTCACCGACACCAAGATCGGCAGGGTCGGCCAGTTTATCGGCTACGAGAACTACGAGTGGCTGTGGGACGACGCGGTGTTCTGGCTGTCGGTGTTCAACACGCTACTCTACACGTTCCTCGCCAGCGCCATCAAATTCGGCATCGGCCTTTATCTCGCGCTGCTGCTCAACGAGAACATGCCGTTCAAGGCGATGCTGCGCGCCATGGTGCTGATCCCCTTCATCGTGCCGACCGTGCTTTCGGCACTGGCATTCTGGTGGATCTTCGACTCGCAATTCTCGATCATCTCCTGGTCGCTGAAGCATCTCGGCCTGATCAGCCAGAACATCAACTTCCTCGGCGACACCACGTGGGCACGGATCTGCGTGATCTTCGCCAACATCTGGCGCGGCGTGCCGTTCGTCGCGATCACGCTGCTGGCCGGGCTGCAGACGGTGTCGCCCTCGTTGTATGAGGCCGCAACGCTCGACGGTGCATCGCGCTGGCAGATGTTCCGACACATCACCTATCCCTTGCTCACGCCGATCATCGCGGTCGTGATGACGTTCTCGGTGCTGTTCACCTTCACCGACTTCCAGCTCATCTGGGCGATGACCCGCGGCGGCCCGGTCAACGCCACGCACCTGATGGCGACACTGTCCTATCAGCGCGCGATTATCGGCGGCCAGCTCGGCGAGGGCGCGGCGATCGCCAGCGCCATGATCCCGTTCCTGCTCGGTGCCATCATGATTTCCTGGTTTGGGTTGCAGCGCCGTAAGTGGCAGCAGGGAGAGAGCAATGACTGATCTCCCGACCACGCACGTTAATCTCAAGGGTGTGCTGACGTCTTCGGCGCCGACCGCGGACCATTCCGAGGGCATGAGCTATCTGCAGTCGGTACCGCGCCGGCTGGTGACACTCTATCTGCCGCTATCGATCATCGTGTTCGTGCTGCTGTTCCCGTTCTACTGGATGGGGCTCACCGCCGTGAAGCCGGATGCGCAGCTCCTGGATATGGACACCTACAGCCCGTTCTGGACCTGGAATCCGACCTTCAAGCACTTCTACAAGCTGCTGTTCGAAAGCCACTATCCGATGTGGCTGTGGAACACGATGTATGTGGCGGTCTGTGCTACCTTCCTGTCGATCGTAGCATCCGTGCTTGCCGCCTATGCGATTGTGCGGTTGCGCTATAAAGGCGCCAACGTCGTCGGCGGTCTGATTTTCCTTGCCTACCTGGTGCCGCCGTCAATCCTGTTTATTCCGCTCGCCACCGTCGTGTTTCAGTACGGCTTGTTCGATTCACCGCTGGCGCTGATCCTGACCTATCCGACCATCCTGATCCCGTTCTCGACCTGGCTCCTGATGGGTTACTTCAAGACCATCCCGTTCGAGCTCGAGGAATGCGCACTGATCGACGGCGCCAGCCGATGGCAGATCCTGATCAAGATCGTGCTGCCGCTCGCCGTGCCCGGGCTGATCTCGGCCTTCATCTTCTGCTTCACGCTGTGCTGGAACGAATTCATCTACGCGCTGACCTTCCTGCAATCGGTGCAGAACAAGACCGTGCCGGTCGCGATCGTCAACGAGTTCGTCGACGGCGACGTCTATCGCTGGGGCTCGCTGATGGCGGGGGCGCTGGCGGGCTCCTTGCCGCTGGTCATCCTTTACGCCTTCTTCGTCGAGCATTATGTGTCGGCCATGACGGGTGCCGTGAAGGAGTGATGCCTGAGGCCCGTATCAGATAACAGGGTTCAAAAAGGAGACGGGTCTTGCACGTTCTGATTCTGGGCGCCGCCGGCATGGTGGGCCGCAAGCTGACCGAGCGGCTGCTGCGCGATGGCCGCCTCGGCAGCCGCGATATCACCCGCATGACGCTGCAGGACGTGGTGGCGCCCACGAAGCCCAACGCGTCGATCCCGATTCAAGTCGTGGCTTCCGATTTTGCCGACCCGGGCGCGGCGGAACCGCTGATCGCGGATCGGCCGGAGGTGATCTTTCATCTCGCCGCTATCGTCTCGGGCGAAGCGGAAGCCGAATTCGACAAGGGCTATCGGATCAATCTCGACGGCACGCGATACCTGATCGACGCCATCCGCCACGCCGGCGGCGGCTACAAGCCGCGGCTGGTGTTCACGTCCTCGATCGCGGTGTTCGGCGCGCCGTTCCCGGAAAAGATCGGCGACGAATTCTTCCATACGCCACTGACGAGCTATGGCACGCAGAAGTCGATCTGCGAACTCCTGATCAACGATTACACCCGCAAGGGCCTGCTCGACGGCATCTCGATCCGCCTGCCGACGATTTGCGTGCGGCCAGGCAAGCCGAACAAGGCGGCCTCCGGCTTCTTTTCCAACATCATCCGCGAGCCACTGGCGGGCGAGGAGGCCGTATTGCCGGTCTCCGAGGACGTACGGCACTGGCACGCCTCGCCGAAATCGGCGGTTGGCTTTCTGGTCCACGCCGGCACCATGGACCTCAACGCGATCGGGCCGCGGCGTAACCTGAGCATGCCCGGCATGTCGGTGACCGTCGGCGAACAGATCGCGGCGCTCGATCGCGTCGCCGGCAAGAACGTCACCGCGCGCATCAAGCGTCTGCCCGATCCAACCATCATCGGTATTGTCTCTGGCTGGCCGCGCGACTTCGTCACCGACCGCGCACTCAAGCTCGGCTTCACCACCGCCGAGAAGACGTTTGACGACATCATCCGAATTCACATCGAGGATGAACTCGGCGGCAAGTTTGTGGCGTGACGTGATCTCACGCTAAGTCGTGCGGATGCGGTCATGAGCAGAGTTGCCTGCATTGGCGAGTGCATGGTCGAGCTGAAGCAGGCCGATGGAGGCCTGTTTTCGCGTGGCTACGGCGGCGACACGCTCAATACCGCTGTCTATCTCGCCCGCCTCGGCGCCGGCGCCGACTACATCACCGCGCTCGGCGACGACAGTCTTAGCGACGAGATGATCGCCGGCTGGGCGGCGGAGGGTATCGGGACGGGGCGCGTGGCGCGGCTGCCGGGCAAACTGCCGGGTCTCTACATGATCGAGACCGACGACAAAGGTGAACGCCGGTTCTTCCACTGGCGCGACAGTGCCGCCGCGCGCAGTCTGATGGATTTGCCACAGACGCCGGAGATCCTGAATTCGCTGGCCGGCTATGACGTCGTCTATCTCTCGGCGATCACACTCTCGCTTTATAGCGGAGAGGGCCGGGCGCGGCTGTTTGCGGCGCTCAAGCGCGCGCGTGAAGCCGGGGTACGTTTCGCCTTTGACACCAATTTCCGCCCCAGGGGCTGGCCCGATCTCGACATCGCCCGCGCGGTTTTCCAGGAGGCCTTTGCCGCGGCCGATATCGTGCTGGCCTCCACCGAGGACCTGCTGCCGCTCTATCCCGGCGAAAGCAATGAAGCCTTGCTGGCGCGGATTCCGGGCGCGGAAGTGGTGCTGAAGCTTTCGCAACCGGCGAGCATTCTTCGTCTTCACCGCGTCCTGCATCCGGTCAAGGCCGAGCCGCTGAAAGCACCCGTTGTCGATACCACGGCCGCCGGCGACAGTTTTGCCGCCGCCTATGTTGCCGCGCGTCTTGCCGGCGCGGACCCGATCGAAGCGGCGCAAGCGGGACACCGCCTGGCCGGGGTTGTGGTATGTCATCCCGGGGCGATCATCCCGCGCGCAGCGATGCCGCCCGGCCTCATTTCCGCTATCTCCCGCAAGGCATCTCCATGACCTCAGCCACAAGGCAGGAACAACTCGCCGCCATCTTCAAATCCGCGACCGTCATTCCCGTGCTCACCATCGAGCGGCTGGCGGACGCAGTGCCGCTGGCGCGCGCGCTGGTTGCGGGCGGTGTGCGTGTGTTGGAAGTCACCCTGCGAACGCCGGTGGCCGCAGACGCGGCCAAGGCGATGATCGCGGAAGTGCCGGACGCCGTCGTCGGCATCGGTACGATCCTGAACGCCGACGATCTGGCAAGGGCGAAGGCACTCGGGGCCAAATTCGGCATCAGCCCGGGGGCGACGCCCGAGCTCCTGAAAGCCGCCGCCGCAAGCGACCTGCCGTTCGCCCCCGGGATCGCGACGGCTTCCGAGTTGATGCAGGCGCTGGCGGCCGGCTTCGACATCGTTAAATTCTTCCCAGCGGAACAGTCCGGCGGTATCAAGGCACTTCGGGCGCTGGCGGGGCCGTTTCCCAATGTCAGGGTTTGCCCGACTGGCGGCATCGGAGAGGCCAACGCAGCCTCTTGGCTGGCCGAACCAAATGTCGTGGCGGTTGGCGGTTCCTGGCTCTGCCCGCCCGCCGATATCCGATCCGGGAACTGGCCCGGCATAACCGCCATGTGCGCGCGGAACATGAAATCGCTGAAACCGGCGTGAAGTCTGTTCCCCGATAGGCTACAAAAGCCTTCAGAACCTAAACAGGGAGAACGACCATGACAGCCAGCATCGTCGGATGGGCGCACACGCCATTCGGCAAGTTCGACGCGGAAACCGTCGAGAGCCTCGTGGTCAAGGTCGCGACCGATGCGTTGGCCGACGCCGGCATATCAGCCGAAGACGTCGACGAAATCGTGCTCGGGCATTTCAATGCCGGCTTCTCGCCGCAGGATTTTACCGCCTCGCTGGTGCTGCAGGCCGACCCGAAACTGCGCTTCAAGCCGGCTACGCGGGTCGAAAATGCCTGCGCCACCGGTTCGGCCGCGGTGCACCAGGGTATCCGGGCGATCGCCGCGGGCGCGGCCAGGGTCGTGCTGGTGGTCGGCGTCGAGCAGATGACGCGGACGCCGTCGGCCGATATCGGGCGCTACCTCCTGAAGGCGTCTTATCTGCCTGAGGATGGCGATACCGTCGGCGGCTTTGCCGGCGTGTTCGGCAAGATCGCGCAAAGCTATTTCCAGAAATACGGCGACCAGTCGGACGCGCTGGCGATGATCGCGGCCAAGAACCACAAAAACGGCGTCGCCAACCCGTTCGCGCAGATGCGCAAGGATTTCGGCTTTGAATTCTGTCGCGCCGAGAGCGAGAAGAATCCGTTCGTCGCAGGCCCGCTGAAGCGCACCGATTGCTCGCTGGTGTCGGACGGCGCGGCAGCCCTGGTGCTGACGGATTCCGAAACCGCCAAGACGATGGGCAAGGCGGTGAACTTCCGGGCCACCGCGCATGCGCAGGATTTCCTGCCGATGTCAAAGCGCGACATCCTGCAGTTCGAAGGCTGCACGGTGGCTTGGCAGCGCGCGCTGGCGCAGGCTGGCGTACAGCTCTCCGATCTCTCCTTTGTCGAGACCCACGACTGCTTCACCGTCGCCGAGCTGATCGAATATGAAGCGATGGGGCTAACGCCGCGCGGGCAGGGTGCCCGTGCCGTCAAGGAAGGCTGGACCCACAAGGACGGCAAGCTGCCGGTCAATCCGTCCGGCGGCCTGAAGGCCAAGGGCCATCCGATCGGCGCCACCGGCGTCTCCATGCACGTGATGAGCGCGATGCAACTCGTCGGCCAGGCGCCCGAGGGCATGCAGCTCAAGAACGCAAAACTGGCCGGCATCTTCAATATGGGCGGCGCGGCGGTGGCGAACTACGTTTCCGTGCTGGAGCCCGCAAAGTAACCGCGAACGTGCTAACGTGGGGTGGGTAAAGGCGCGCTTGCGCCGTGCCCACCATTGGTCCGTGAGTCCGAGAGGTGAGGCTGGTGGGCACGCTTCGCTTTGCCCACCCTACAGTTTTCCGGAGCGTGCATCATGAGCAACGAAAGTTCGATGTCAGAGGCGGAACTGAACAACCGGATCAGGATTCTGGAAGACAACATCCGCCAGTTGATCGAACAAGCCGCTGCCGCTTCTGGCGAACGGAATGAGGCGCGCATCGCCGACCGGCTCAGCCAGCAGAATGAGGAGCTGGAACGCCTGACCCGGGAGCGCGACGCCAGATCCAAGAAGCAGTCGTCCGAGAAATAACTGCTGTCGCGCGCATACGGCTATACGCTGGGCGCGCCTTGATCTTCGCAAGCGCCTGCCGTTACTTGGTTCCCAGATACAACAATGCGGGCGAAAACGGCCGCATGGCGGGGAGCAAGCTGATCCATGGGACCATTGGCGGACATTAAGGTCATCGACATGACGACCGTGCTGATGGGTCCCTATGCAACCCAGATGCTCGGCGATTACGGCGCCGACGTCATCAAGGTTGAATCCCCCGATGGCGACGTGACACGGCAGATCGGGCCGACCCGCCATCCCGGCATGGGGCCCGTGTTCCTCAATACCAACCGCAGCAAGCGCTCAATCTGCCTCGATCTGAAGAAGCCGGCTGGACGGGACGCTGTGCTGCGGCTGGTCAAATCCGCCGACGTGCTGGTCTACAACGTGCGGCCGCAGGCGATGGCGCGGCTGAATCTCGGTTACGACGTGGTCGCGAAAATCAATCCGCGTCTGATCTACGCCGGCGTGTTCGGCTTCGGCCAGGACGGGCCCTATGCGGCAAAACCCGCCTATGACGACTTGATCCAGGGCGCGACCGCGTTGCCGGCGCTGATGGCGCAGACCGCCGATGGCGTGCCGCGCTACGTGCCCAACGCGCTCGTCGACCGTATCGTCGGGCTCACCGCGGTGGGCGCGATCTGCGCCAGCCTGGTCGATCGAAACCGTACCGGGCGCGGCCAGCGCGTCGATATTCCGATGTTCGAAACCATGGCCGGTTTCGTGATGGGCGACCACATGGGCGGGCTGACCTATGAGCCGCCGCTCGACAAGGGCGGCTATGCCCGTCACCTGTCGCCGGACCGTCGGCCTTACAAGACCTCCGACGGCTATATCTGCGTCATCGTCTACAACGACAAGCAGTGGCAGAACTTCTTCGAAGCCACCGGGCGCGACGACCTTCGCGTCCACCCCAAATTTGCGACGTTCGCCGGCCGCGCCGCCAACATCGACGCTGTCTATGCCGAACTGGCTCGCATCCTCGAGACCAAAACCACCGCCGAATGGTCGGCTATCCTGGAGAGAGCCGACGTGCCGGTGATGCCGATGCACGACCTCGAAAGCCTGCTCGGCGATCCGCACATCGTCGCGACCGATTTCTTTCCGGTGGTCGGTCATCCGACCGAGGGCCGCATCCGCAACATGAGGCCATCGGCGAAATTTTCCGAAACGCCGGTCGAGACGAAACGGCTCGCGCCGCGCCTCAGCGAGCACAGCGCCGAAATCCTCGGCGAAGCGGGATTCTCGGCGGACGAGATTGCAGCCCTGGTGCGCGAAGGCGTCACCAAGGTCGCGCCAAATGCAGCCGTGCCAAATACATAGGACGGACACATGGATTTCGCGCTATCCGCCAACCAGGAATCGATCCGCGACGCGGTCGGCAAAATCTGTTCGCGATTCGACGAAGCCTACTGGCTGAAGAAGGACAAGGAAGGCGGCTATCCCGCCGACTTCCATCGCGCGCTGGCGGATGCCGGCTGGCTCGGCATTTGCATTCCCGAGGAATATGGCGGGTCGGGGTTAGGCATTACCGATGCCGCGATCATGATGCGGACGATTGCGGAATCGGGCGCGGGCATGTCGGGTGCGTCCGCCGTGCACATGAACGTGTTCGGGCTCAATCCCGTTGTCGTGTTCGGCACCAAGGAGCAATGCACGCGCATGCTGCCGCCGATCATCGACGGCCGCGACAAGTCCTGTTTTGCGGTGACCGAGCCCAACACCGGCCTCAATACCACGCAGTTGAAGACCCGCGCGGTGCGCAAGGGCGACAAATATCTCGTCAACGGCCAGAAAGTCTGGATTTCAACGGCACAGGTCGCCAACAAGATCCTGCTGCTGGCGCGCACCACGCCGCTGGAAGAGGTGAAGAACCCGACCCATGGCTTGAGCCTGTTCTACACGGATTTCGACAAGCAGCGCGTCACCGTGCACGAGATCGAGAAGATGGGCCGCAAGCCCGTCGATTCCAACGAACTGTTCTTCGAGAACTTTGAAATTCCCGTCGAGGATCGCCTCGGCGAAGAGGGCCGCGGCTTCGAATATATCCTGCATGGCATGAACCCCGAGCGTATCCTGATCGCGGCCGAAGCGGTCGGCCTCGGCCAGGTCGCGCTGTCGCGAGCCGCGGCCTATGCGAAGAGCCGCATCGTATTCAACCGCCCGATCGGCATGAACCAGGGCATCCAGCACCCCTTAGCGAAGAACTGGATGGAACTGGAGGCCGCGTGGCTGATGGTGCTCTCTGCCGGTTGGCAGTACGACCAGGGCATGCAGTGCGGGCCCGCCGCCAATGCCGCCAAATATCTCGCCGCCGAAGCCGGCTTTCACGCCTGTGAGCAGGCGGTGATGACCCATGGCGGCTTCGGCTACGCCAAGGAATATCACGTCGAGCGCTATTTGCGGGAATCTCTGATCCCGCGCATCGCGCCGATCAGCCCGCAGCTCATTCTCAGTTTTATCGCCGAGAAGGTGCTGGGGCTACCGAAGTCGTATTAGCGGTCGCCGTGTGACGGATTGCGAATTTTCGGTCGTCATTCCGGGATGGTCCGAAGGACCAGACCCGGAATCTCGAGATTCCGGGTTCGCATCTTCGATGCATCCCCGGAATGACGACGATAGAAATGTGAGGCCCTGACATCATGAGCTTCATCACCGGCGTAGGGCTGACGTCCTATGGCAAGCACGAAGGCTCGTCCTCGCTCGATCTCATGAGCAAGGCGGCTGAGCTTGCCATCGCCGATGCCGGGCTGAAGCGATCCGAGATCGACGGCATTCTTTGCGGCTACTCGACAGTCTCGCCGCACATCATGCTCGCAACCGTGTTTGCCGAGCATTTTGGCATCCAGCCGTCCTACGCCCACGCCGTCCAAGTCGGCGGCGCCACCGGGCTCGCGATGACCATGCTGGCGCATCATCTGGTCGACGCCGGTGTGGTGAAGCATGTGCTCGTTGTCGGCGGCGAAAACCGTCTTACCGGGCAAAGCCGCGACGCTTCGATCCAGGCCTTGGCGCAGGTCGGCCACCCCGAATACGAGGTGCCGCTGGGGCCGACGATTCCGCCTATTACGGCCTCGTCGCGTCGCGCTATATGCACGAATATGGTGTCACGCAGGATGACCTCGCTGAATTCGCAGTCCTGATGCGCGCTCACGCCCTGACGCATCCCGGCGCGCAATTCCGCGAGCCGATCACCGTCGCGGACGTGATGGCCTCGAAACCGGTGGCGATGCCGCTGAAGCTCCTGGACTGCTGCCCGGTGTCCGACGGCGGCGCGGCGTTCGTGGTCAGCCGCGAGCCGACCAGTGCGATGGGCATTCGCGTGCGTGGCTGTGCGCAGGCGCATACCCATCAGCACGTCACGGCTGCACCCGGTTTGAGCGAGCTCGGTGCCGAGATGGCGATCGCCAAGGCCAAGGTCGCATCCGGCGTCGCGATATCGGATGTACGTTATGCGGCGGTCTACGATAGTTTCACCATTACGCTCGCAATGCTGCTGGAAGATCTCGGCCTTGCCGGCCGCGGTGAGGCGGCGGCGCGGGTGCGGGCAGGACATTTTGGCCGTGATGGCGCCATGCCGCTCAACACCCATGGCGGGCTTCTAAGCTACGGCCATTGCGGCGTCGGCGGCGCAATGGCGCATCTGGTTGAGACGCATCTGCAGATGACGGGGCGGGCCGGGCCGCGGCAGGTCCGCGATGCCTCGGTCGCGCTGCTGCACGGCGATGGCGGCGTATTGTCGTCGCATGTCAGCATGTTCCTGGAGCGGGTGCGATGACCGATCGAATCGCAGACTGGACCAGGGGCGCCGAGGCCATCGTCTATCAATCCTGCGGCGCTTGCGGGAAAGCGCAGTATTTCCACCGCAGCTTCTGCGCCGCCTGTGGCGCGCCGGCCCTAGTAGAGAGGCGTGCCAGCGGCGCGGGGACGGTCTATGCGACGTCGCTGGTCTGCCGCGCCGCGACGCCGGAAACCCGCGCGCATGTTCCGTACAATATTGTGCTGGTCGATGCGGCCGAGGGCTTTCGCATGATGGCCCATGGCGCCGCCGATCTCGCGATTGGCGATGAGGTCACGGCAAGCTATCGGTCGTTTGCGGGAAGGTTGGTCCCGTATTTCGAGAAAACGAGGTGAGTGTCAGGCGCAATGCTCACGCAGCGAAGCAACCCAGAATTACGCGGAACGGGTGAAAAATCTGAGTGCTTCGACGCGTCAACATTCAGTGCCAGTAGAACACAACGCTGGCGATGACGAGCATCGCTGTTACCGCCAGCATCTGCGCAAGCGCTTCCGAGGCCGCCTTCCTGGTGGCTTCCTTCATGCCTAGCTCCCTAGACTTGGGCATGAGTCATCCTTGCCCGTGAAGGCCTGATGAGCTCAGTTTGGTTTTACTCGGAACACCCCGCGACGAGTATTCGCTCTTTTGAGTCCCCACTCAGCGAATATCGACAGTCCCGAGAATCGACCAGCATTGAGGCGGCAATTTGGCTCGCTCGCAGCCGGTTTGTGCACGAGAAAGGGAGTTTTTTGGAGCGTGTTTGGCGGCCTGGGCCTAGGCTCAAACCTGCGCCCGCCACGTCTCGACGGTTGATCGGCTCCCTGCTGCAGTGCATGATCTCCCTGTCAGCAAATCAGAAAAAACCAAAGCCCAAGGTGACGAATGGCCCGCATCGAATATAGCGATCCCGCCAAGCACAACGATCGCACCCGCGAACTGCTCGGCAAAAACCGCAATGCGAACATCTTCCGGATGATGGCGCACTCGCCGAGCTATCTCGAACAATACTGCCGGCTGGGCGGGGCGATCAGGCACAAGGGCGAACTGGACCCGATCGTGCGGGAGCTTGCCATCACCCGTACCGGCATCCTGTGCGAGGCGCCTTACGAGATCGTCGCCCACAAGCGAATCGGGAAGAACGTCGGCGTGACCGACGAGCAGAACGAGGCGCTGGAGAACTGGGAGGCGGCGACCTGCTTCAACGAGGTACAGCGCGCCGCGCTCGCCTTCACCGACGAGATCGTCAGGCGTCACAAGCCCACGGACGCGACCTTCAACGCCATTGCCGCCAAGCTGACACCGGCCGCATTGGTCGAATTGCAGCTTTCGGTCGGCTTCTACATTATGACGTCGAAGTTTCTGGAAACCTTTGCCATCGATATGCAGCCGGTGACGGAAGTGGTGGGGTGAGCGGCGGTTGAATACGCGAACCGCTGATCTCAGTTCGCGGGGCCGTATCGCCGTAGCGCCTCCAGCGTCAGTCCCTTGCCGACGGCGCCGAAGATGTCGCCTTCGACAATGCGGGCTAACGGCACGGCCTGGGTGATCGCCTTGTGGACGTGCGTGAGTTTTACCGAGCCGCCGGTCAGGAACACCGAGTCGATCTCTTCAGCGGCCAGTCCCGCCTGAACGAGGCAGTTCCTGATACGTGCCGCGACGCGGTCGGCCAACGGCTTCGTATGGCTGACGAGGTCGGGGCGGCCGATGTCGGCGCTGAGACCGGGCGCAACCCACTCCAGCGGGATGTCCGCCCGGCGCTTCTCGGAGAGCGCGATCTTGGCGTCTTCGACCTCCATTGCCAGCGTATGGCCGCGCTGCTCGTGGACCACGCGGATCAGCCGGTCGAGAAGTTCCGGCTCGGCCGCCTGCTGCCGCACCTGGCGGATATCCGCCACCACGCGCGGCTCATACATGCGGTTGATGTTCGACCAGGTGGCGAGGTCGTGAAAATAACTCGAGGGCACGTCAAGCCCGGCGCGCTTCATGGCGCTGCGGAATCCGAACAACGGCATGACCACGCCGAGGCTGAGCTGACGGTCGAAATCGGTGCCGCCGATGCGGACGCCATCATTGGCGAGAATATCGGCTGTGCGATCGGCCTTGCCGTGGCGTTCGGGACCCAGGCGCACGATCGAGAAGTCGGATGTGCCGCCGCCGATATCGGCGATCAATGCCAGTTCCTCGGAAGTGATTTGCCGTTCATAGTCCAGCGCCGCGGCAATCGGTTCGAACTGAAACGTGACTTCGTCAAAACCGATTCCTTGCGCAATCGATCGCAGGGTTTCCTCCGCCTTGCGATCGGCATCCGGCGCATTGTCGACGAAATGGACGGGACGGCCATGGACGACATGGCGCAGTTGGCTGCCCGTAGCCTGTTCCGCGCGACGTTTGATCGCGCCGAGATAATTGGCAATCACATCGCGAAAGCTGATGCGGGCACGTCCGAGCCGGGTGGTTTCCTCGATCAGCGACGTGCCGAGCACCGATTTCAGGCTGCGCATCAGGCGGCCGGCCGTTCCTTCGACATAGGCTTCGATGGCCCTGCGGCCGATCAGAACACCGCCATCCGCTTCATAGAAGATCGCGCTCGGAATCGTGCTGTGTGCCGCCTCCAGCGCCACCAGCACCGGCACTCGGTCTTCCATGGTGCCGAGCGTCGTGTTCGACGTTCCGAAATCAAGGCCGCAGATCGACATGGGGGCTCCGGGAGGGAGCGCCCGTTTACACATTACAGGGCCATCAATCCACCCCTATCTCGGTGTGCTTTTCCTTTGCGAATCCTGCGCGGCCATTGCCGACCGATTGGGCCGATCCACAGATCAATTTCTTTCCTGCGGCGGGTTGAAAAATCGCTCTGAGATGGTCCATAAGCGGCGTCCCCGCGGCCGGTCCTCCCGCCGCAAACGGCTTTGGAAAGAGGTCGCGTGGCAAATATCAATCGACAGATTGCGCAAGAACTTGGTGTCCGCGAAGAGCAGATCGCGGCAACCGTCGAACTGCTGGACGGCGGCGCCACGGTGCCGTTCGTGGCGCGCTACCGCAAGGAGATCACCGGCGGGCTCGATGATGCGCAGTTGCGCACCCTGGAAGAGCGCCTGACTTACTTGCGCGAGCTCGAAGCGCGCCGGGTGGCAATCCTCGATTCGATCCGCGAGCAGGGCAAGCTCGACGCCGCGCTGGAAGCCCAGATTATGGCAGCCGACACCAAGGGCCGTCTGGAAGATATCTACCTGCCGTTCAAGCCGAAGCGCCGCACCAAGGCCGAAATCGCCAAGGAAGCCGGACTCGAGCCGTTGTCCGAGCTGCTGCTGACGCAACCGCAGAACGATCCGCAGGTCGTGGCCGCCAGCTTCGTCGACGCCGAAAAGCAGGTGGCGGACGTCGCAGCCGCCCTCGAAGGCGCCCGCGCGATTCTGGTGGAGCGATTCGCCGAAGATGCTGACCTGATCGGACGGCTGCGTGAGGAGATGTGGACCAGCGCGCTGATGATCTCCACGGTGCGCAAGGGCAAGAAGCTCGAAGGCGAGAAGTTCAAGGACTATTTCGATTTCAACCAATCGCTGCACAAGCTGCCGTCACATCGCATCCTCGCGTTGTTCCGCGGCGAGAAGGAAGAAATTCTGGAGCTGCAGATCCAGCCCGAGGCCAATGTGCCTGAGGCCGGCGTCCCCAGCGCCTATGAACTGAAGATCATGCAGCGCTTTGGCATCACCGATCAGAAGCGCCCCGGCGACCGCTGGCTGGTGGAGACCGCGCGCTGGGCCTGGCGCACCAAGATCCAGGTGCATCTCAACATCGACCTGCGCATGCGGTTGTGGACGGCGGCCGAGACCGAGGGCGTGCGGGTGTTCGCCTCGAATCTGCGCGACCTGCTGCTGGCGGCGCCCGCCGGCGCCCGCGTCACCATGGGGCTCGATCCCGGCTACCGCTCCGGCGTCAAAACGGCAATCGTCGACGCCACCGGCAAGGTGGTGGCGACCACGACCGTCTATCCGCACGAGCCGCAGCGGCAATGGAATGAAGCGCTGGCGACGCTCGGCAAGCTCGCGGTCGCGCACCGCGTCGAGCTGATCGCGATCGGCAACGGCACCGCCTCGCGCGAGACCGACAAACTGGCCACCGAGCTCGTCAAGCTGCTGCCGGATCTCAAGATGTCGAAAATCGTGGTGTCGGAGGCCGGCGCGTCGGTCTACTCCGCCTCGGCTTTTGCATCGGAAGAGCTGCCGGAGCTCGACGTTACCTTGCGCGGCGCGGTGTCGATCGCGCGGCGTCTGCAGGACCCGCTCGCCGAACTCGTCAAGATCGACCCGAAGGCGATCGGCGTCGGGCAGTACCAGCATGATCTCGGCGAAGCGAAGCTGGCTCGTTCGCTCGACGCCGTGGTCGAAGACTGCGTTAACGCCGTGGGCGTCGATGCCAACACCGCTTCCGCGCCGCTGCTGGCGCGGGTGTCGGGCATCGGCGCGGGGCTCGCGCAGAGCATCGTGCAGCATCGCGATGCTAACGGGCCGTTCAAGTCGCGCAAGGAGCTCAAGGAAGTCCCGCGGCTGGGACCCAAGGCGTTCGAACAATGCGCCGGCTTCCTGCGCATCAACAATGGCGAAGACCCGCTGGATGCGTCCGGGGTGCATCCGGAAGCCTATCCGGTCGTGCGACGGATTTTGGCTGCAACCAAGAGCGACATCAAGGCGCTGATCGGTAATGCCGACGTCGTGCGCCAGTTGAGGCCGCAGGTCTTTGTCGATGAAACCTTCGGCCTGCCGACGGTGACCGACATCCTGCGCGAATTGGAAAAACCCGGTCGCGACCCGCGTCCCGCCTTCAAGGCCGCGGTGTTCAAGGAAGGCGTCGAGGAGATCAAGGACCTCAAGCGCGGCATGATCCTGGAAGGCACCGTCACGAATGTCGCGGCGTTCGGCGCCTTCGTCGATATCGGTGTGCATCAGGACGGCCTGGTGCACATCTCGGCGATGTCGAAGAATTTCATCAAGGATCCGCGCGAGGTGGTGAAGCCCGGCGACATCGTCAAGGTCAAGGTGCTGGAGGTTGAGGTCGCCCGCAAGCGCATCGCGCTGACGCTGCGGCTCGACGACGAAGTCGGCGCTAAAGGTCCCAAGTTGTCGGACAGCAAGATGCGCGAGTATTCCAAGGCGTCGATGACGTCGTCGGCACCGCGCAAGCCGCAGGAGCAGGGCGGTGCCCTCGCTGAAGCGCTCCGTCGCGCCGCCGAAAAGAATGGACGCGGCAAGGCGGGGTAGGGGCAGGCGACGCGTTCCCCGGATGCTGCGCAGCGCCATAAGCGCGTTCACGCGCGTCTTCGACGCGCTATGGCGGTGCGCTGCTGATCCGGAGTCCACGATGCTGCTGCGATGGGTCCGGGCTCTGCGGAGCAGCGTTTCCGGACGATGCTGCGCATCGCCAGGCTGCACCGCGTCCGGGACACGGAAGACTAACCCGACGTCAGCAGGTCCAGCTTGGCATTGGCAAGAATCAGCCGATCGGCCAGCAATTGCGCAAGATTGCGCATGATCCGCTCGCCGGCGCGCGGATGCTGTTGCCGGAAACGTTCGAAATCGCGCAGCGAAATTTCATAAGCGGTCGCAGCCATGTCGGCCAGCACGTCGGCAGAGCGGTGGGGCTCCAGCAGCGCCATTTCGCCGAAGGGCATTCCTGCCGTCAACGTTGCCAGCCTCACCCCGTCGGGCAGGGTGACGTGCACTGCGCCGCTCCGCAGAAAGAACAGCGATGTGGCGGCATCGCCGGCAGAGATGATCTTCTCGCCGGTTTGATAGGTCTGGATTGACGCGAGCGAGGCGAGGTCGGTCAATTCCTCCTCCGTCAATCCCGCCAGCAGCGATTGCTCGGACAATTCGGTCGCCTCGAAGAAATCGATGGCGCCGCCGTAGCGATAGACGAGCTGGTCTTCCGCCCATTCGATGGCGGCGTCGAGCAGGTAGTAATTCCGGATGTTGGTGAGGCCTTCGGTCCATTCCGCGATCGCTTTCCAGTCGGGTGACGACCGCCTGATGCCGGACAGAATCACCGTGACGTGATGCGCGGCGAGCTCGCGGAATTCCTCGGCGAGCAGGCGGGCACCGGCGCGGGTCATGGCGGTGACGCGGCGCAGGTCGAAAATGACCAGTTGCGGGCGCGGCCTGGCCGCAAGCTGGCGCGAGACGTAATCGACGTTGGAAAACGACAGCGTGCCGACCAGCTCGATCACGCGGACATCCTGGTGGTGAGCGGCGAGGATGTTCTGTTCGTGCGCGCGCCGCACGCGTCGCGACGGGCTGTTGCCGATGTCGTAATCGGCGATGATGCTGTTGCGCGCGTCGTCGCTGCGGTTGAGCATGTGCAGGTCGTAATGCGATGACAGCGCCTGGCAGACCTTGATGCCGCGCACGCTGTTGCCGTGCTTGTCGAGTTTTGGCGAATAGCTGCCGAGCCCGAGCCGCGCCGGGAGCGCAGCAAGGATGCCGCCGCCGACGCCGCTTTTTGCTGGGATGCCGACCCGATAGATCCACTCTCCCGCATAATCGTACATGCCGGAGCTCGTCATCACGGAAAGCGTGCGCGAGATGGCATACGGCGTCATCACCTGTTCGCCGGTCACCGGATTGATTCCGCGATTGGCGAGCGTCGCCGCCATCACCGCGATATCGCGCGCCGTCACCAGGATGGCGCATTGCCGGAAATAGACCTCCAGCACGGCTGCCACGTTCTCCTTGATCACGGCGTTCGTGCGCAGGAGGTAGCCGATCGCCCGGTTGCGGTCGCCGGTCGCGCTTTCGGAAGCATAGACGGCATCGTCGACGTCGAGCTCGCGCCCGGCAAACCGGCCCAGCGCCTGCCTGATGTATTCGAAAGCCGCGTCTCCCTTGGCCTCGTGGATCAGGCCGGAGCAGGAGATCGCGCCGGCATTGACCATTGGGTTGAAGGGATGGTTCTCGGCGTTGAGGCGGATCGAGTTGAAGGGATCGCCCGACGGCTCGACGCCGATGACGCTTTCGACCCGTGCTGCCCCCAGCGTGTCGAGCGCCAGCGCGAACACGAAGGGCTTTGACATCGACTGGATGGTGAAGGGCACCTGCGTGTCGCCGACCTCGTAAACATGGCCGTCGAGGGTGGCGAGGCTGATGCCGAAATGGGCAGGGTCGGCCTTGCCGAGTTCAGGGATGTAATCGGCGACCGCGCCACCGATCTCAGAGGTGAATTCGGCGTGGCAGGCTTTCAGGAACCGCAGCAAAGGCGGTTTCGAACGGGTCCAGGCTGTGGGTCCGGTCGTGAACGGAGGAGGCGATTGTTTCATCGCCTCCTCTTGTGCAACGCAATCAGGGTGCGTGCAACCGGTTCGACGGCGCCAGCGCCTGGCGCCTCACCAGCAGCAGTGCGACCAGCGCCGTAGGAATGAGAATGCCCAGACCGAGCAGGGTCACCTGCATCTGCGACAGCGGATTGATCCCGCCGCCCGGCGTCGCGACCACAAAGCCGCCGACTACGAGTAATCCCCGCAGCGGCCATTCCAGCGCGCCAGCCTTGCGGAGGTCGCCGACAAACGCCTGATAGCCCTGAATGCCGCCGCAGATGAACAGCGTGCCGAAACCGACCAGCGCCATCAGTCCCAGGGCCTCGAGGTACGGGCTCGGCCCCTGCAGCACCAGCGCCGGATTCAACACGAAGAAAAACGGAATGAAATAGATGATGCTGCCCACCCACATCGACTCCCACCCCGTCTTCATCGCGGGCGAGCCGGCGATGCCGGCTGCCGCAAAGGAAGCGATGGCGACTGGCGGCGTGATCGAGGACAACATGCCCCAATAGAAGATGAACATGTGCACGGCCATGCGGTTGAGCCCGAGCTTCTCCAGCGCAGGCGCCACCAGGATGGCTAGGAAGATATAGCAGGCCGTCGTCGTCAGCCCGAGCCCGAGAATGAGGCTGGTGATGGCGCACATGCCAAGCAGCAGGAACGCATTGTCGCCGGCGATCCGCAACAGATCGTTGGCGAGGCTAGATACCACGCCGGTCATCGAGAAGGCGCCGATCAGAAGCCCGCAGCCGGCGAGAATGCCGACCAGCTCGACGAAGGTACGTCCGTTGATCTCCAGGAACTTGCTGATGGTCGTCGGCGTCCAGCGCGTATCCTTGGAGAAAAGCTGGTTCAGCACCAGCAGCAGCGCGGTGGCGTAGAACGGCGCGTGGCTCTCGCGCTTGAAGTAGAGCAGCATCACGATCAGCAGCGCGATCACGAAAACGTAGTACCAGCCGTCCTTGATTGTGTCCCAGACCTTGGGCAGTTCGGCGCGCGGAATGCCCTTCAGGCCGTGGCGAGCCGCATAAGAGTCCACCTGCATGAACAGGCCGATGTAGTAGAGGGTCGCCGGAATGAGCGCAGCAAGCGCGACGTCCGCGTAGCTGACGTTGAGGAACTGCGCGATGACGAATGCGGTCGCGCCCATCACCGGCGGCGCCAGCACCGCACCGGTCGAGGCGCAGGCCTCGATCGCGCCGGCATAGGAGGCGCGGAAACCGCTCTTCTTCATGACGGGAATGGTCATGGTACCGGCGGTCAGCACGTTGGAGATGATCGAGCCCGACATCATGCCGAGCAGGCCGGACGCGAAGATGCAGACTTTCGCAGCGCCGCCACGGAAAGTACCGCACAGGGCGAATGCCAGGTTGATGAAGAACTTTCCGGCGCCCGTCATCATCAGCGCGGTGCCGAATACCAGGAAGCCGATCACGGTATCGGCAAAAGCCTGGATCGGGATGCCGAGCAGGCTTTCGCCCGACAGCACGTGATAGGACGTCGCCTGTTCCAGCGTCGACTGGGTGCCACGAAACGGTCCCAGCCACTTCGCGTCGGCGAACAAAGGATAGACCGTAAACGGCAATACACTCAGCAACAGGCTCCAGCCGCCAGTGCGCCGCAACGCTTCCATCAGCGCGACCCACATGATGATGCCGGCCACGATCACGTCCGTCGGCGCGCCACCGAATTCCCAGCCGGCCTCTGCCGCCTTGCGGACGCTGCGCATCAGGAGAATGGCGCAGGCGAAGGTGACGACAAAGAGCAGAATGTCATACCAGGGAATTCGATCGAGCGGTGCGCTCCCGGTCCCCGGAAAGATCAGGAACGTGAACGGCAGCATCAACGCGATCAGGAGATAGAAATACTCGGTGTTGAGCTGGGTATAGCCGAGGAAGAAGCGCAGGGAGAACTGCTGGTTGATGCACAGCAGGATGGTTACTGCGGTTGCAACCACCAGCGCCCAGCGCCACCCCCCGCGCAGTGTCCGCACCCGCGTGACTTCGGCTTCCTGCATGTTGGCATGCGGGTCGTCGAACTCGATTCGTTTTGCAGGCGCGGCTACGCTATCACTCTCGGCAGGTGACATCATTCCCCCTAGACGATATTCGCCCTAGATCCCAGGCGAGTGAGGCAGCGCTATTCAAAGCCGTTGGGCATGTTCGCCTTTGCCAGCGCCGCGGCGCGCGCCTTCATCCAGCCTTCGAGAAACGCCTTTTCATCCGATGGCGGACTGGACTTGCCGTAGTCCGTCCATGCGGTGGCCAGCACTTGCTGACGCTTCAGCAGTTCCTTGTTGTAGGCTTCCTGCGCGTCTGTCCACTGACCGGCTTCCTTCAGCGCCCTGGCGGCGCCCGGATGCACCGGAACCACCCAGTTCTTGGTCTGGCGGTCGGCGGCAAGACCGGTCGCACCCGGCGCGGAATCCTTATAGGCGTCGTAGCCCGTGATCATCGCCTTGGTGATGGCATAGACCTCGTCGGTGGGCAGCGTGCCGTACACCATGAAAATCGGGTAGGGATAGTTGCCGAGCTCGATCGGCTTGTCCTTGGTGATGCCGGCGCCGCAGGTCGCGACGTGCGGGAAGAAGAACGAGCCAACCTTTTTCACGCGCTCCCAGCCGGCCTTGTCGTTGTGAGGCAAGGGCGGCCAGATGATGCCGCGCGGCGATGTCTCGAGTTCTTTCGCCGGGCCCGTGATGGTGGTGGCGAAAGCAGCGTCGACGTCGTTGTTGATCATGCCCTTCCACATCGCGCCGTAGCTCGAGAACTCGACGACCTTGACGTCGCTTTGCTTGAGGTCGCCGAAGGCCAGGATGGCAAGCGCGTTCTGGTTCAGCGCCGGCGAACCGACCACAAAGCCGACGCGCTTGCCTTTGAGCTGCTTGATCTCGGTTACGCCGGTATCCTTGGCGACGCCGAGCGTGGCGGCGTTGCAATCGACCGTGGCCAGCACGAGCTGCAAGGGCTGTGGACCCCATTCCTTGGTACCGAACTCGAACACGCCTTCCTGGGCGAAATAGGTGCCGGAGCCCATGGCGGACATGGATGCGCGCTTGGCGCGCAGCGGCGCCAGCCGCGCCACGTCGTTGCCGGCGGGCAGCACGCGAACGTCGGTGCCGAATTTGTCCTTCATCATCTTGCCGACGCCGACGGCGATGTTGAAGCCGGCGGTGCCGGTGTCATAAGCCGTGACCACCATGGTCGGTGGCAGCTTGACGTCTTGGGAATAGACCGGCGAGACCAGCAATGAGATGCCTGCAACGGCAATTGGCGCGAGCGTCTTCAATCGATGAATCATAGTTTTCCCCTTGGATGGTTTCGCTATGCGAAAATTAACGTGTTGGCTTTGATCATGTCATCGGCTGCTTGTGATGGCAACGTTAGCTGCGCATACGTCAACACCAACATCTGGACTAGACAGATTGTCGCGGCGCTCGTCGCAAGCAAGTCTATGACGTGATCCGGTTAAGCTTCGATGATCGCGACAACCTGTCCTTCGGCGATGACGTCGTCGAGTTTGACCAGGATGGCCTTGACCGTTCCTGCCGTCGTCGACGTGACTGGAATTTCCATCTTCATGGCTTCGACAAAAGCGATCTCGTCGCCGTCGCCGACATTGCCACCAGTTGTTACGGGAAGCGCGCACACGCGCCCGGCGACTTCGGTGACAATCTTGATCTCTGGCATTTCCGTTCTCCCGGGGACCGTCTGACGGACTGGTTGTCCTCGTGAACGGCTTTTTGTTGTGGCCGCAGATTGCCTGAGGTAGTTTGTTCTGCAAGTGGAATTTTATTCCGCAGGGCGGAATGGAGCCATAACACATGGGAAGACGCTCGGAACGGCTAAGTAAACAAGGAATGCTCGCCAGCGATCTGGCAGGCGAGGGCGATGTGATTCAGGTGGTGTCGCGGGCGTTCGACGTCCTGCGCTGCTTCGAGGGTCATGAAGCCAGGCTAGGCAATCTGGAAATTTCCAGTCGCTGCGGTCTGCCGCGGTCGACGGTATCGCGATTAACCCACACGCTGACGCGAATGGGCCAGCTCGTCTATTTGCCGCGCGACCAGAAATACCGCATCGGTCCTAGCGCGGTTGCGATGAGCACCTCGATGATGAAGGGGTTGCAGCTTCGCAACCTGATCAGGCTGCGGCTGCAGGACGTCGCCGATCAATTGCCGGGTACCGTCGGCTTCGTGATTCCCGATCGCTATCACCTCGTCTATCTCGAATTCGCGCGCGCAGCGAACGCGCTCGGCCTGCACGAAGGCACCGGCAGCCGCATCTCGATGACGAGCACCGCGGCCGGCTTTGCCTATACCGCAGCGCTCGATATGGACGTCGGCGACGCCTTGATCGCCGAAATGGAACGCGAGATCCCGGGAGATGCGGCACTATTGAAAGCGCGCATCGAGGACAATCGCCACCACTTGCGTGAACACGGCTACGTCCTCGGCTGTGGCACCTGGAGCCCGCACATCAACGGCTGCGCAGTGCCGGTGTGGTCGCCGCAATATCAAACCTTCGTCGTCGTGACGATCGGCCTTCTCGCCGCGATGTTTGACGAGAATCGGCTGCACCAGGAAGTGGCGCCGCAGATGATCGAGCTCGGCGCGGCGATCGGCGGCCTGCTCGAAGGCGCCGAGGGCGACATCTTCGCCAACCGTATCGAAAGAAAGCCGCTTCCGGTGCCGGTCCGTAACAACAATAAGATCATCAAGACGGAGGATACGAATGAACTGGAAGCCGGAGCTCGACGAGCTCGCCCGGCGCGAAGCGTTCGCGCGCGAGATGGGAGGCGTTGACAAGGTCAAGCGCCAGCATGACCAGGGCCGGCTTACCGTTCGGGAGCGCATCGACAGACTGATCGACAAGAATTCCTTCCACGAGATCGGCGCGATTTCCGGCATCGCCGAATACGACGAAAACAGCGAGCTCAAGCAACTGACCCCAGCCAACTGCGTGTTCGGCCGCGGCAGGATCAACGGCCGCACCGTGGTCGTGGTCGGCGACGATTTCACCGTGCGCGGCGGTTCGGCCGATGCCTCGATCTCGGCCAAGCCGCTGATGGCCGAGGAGATGGCGCATGATTTTCGCCTGCCGATCATTCGCGTGATCGAAGGCTCGGGCGGTGGCGGCTCTGTGAAGACGATCGAGACGCGTGGCGCTGCGAATCTGCCCGGCGGGGTCGGCGGCACGCGCTGGTACTGGTTCACGACGGCGAACATGGCGCGAGTGCCTGTGGTCGCGCTGGGCCTTGGCTCAGTCGCGGGTCTTGGCGCGGCGCGGCTCGCGGCAAGCCATTACTCCGTCATGACCCGCAATTCCGCGATGTTCGTCGCGGGCCCCCCGGTCGTAAAACGCCTCGGTCAGGATCTGACGAAGCAGGAACTCGGCGGCGCCGAGATCCAGACCCGCGCCGGCGGCGTCGATGATGCCGTCGATACGGAAGAGGAGGCGTTCGAACGCGCCAGGCGTTTTCTGTCCTATCTGCCTTCATCGGTCTACGACCTACCGCCGACCAGGCCCTGCAACGACGATCCGGAGCGCGCGGAAGAATCGCTGATCAAGGCGGTGCCGCGCAATCGCCGCCAGGTCTACAAAATGCGTCCGATCATCGACGCCGTCGTCGACAAGGGCTCGTTCTTCGAAGTGAATTCCAATTTCGGCCGCCCGATCATCACCGGCCTTGCCCGGCTTGAGGGACGCGCGGTGCTGCTACTAGCGAGCGATCCCTTTCACTATGGCGGGTCGTGGACGGCGGAGGCGTGCCAGAAAGTGGTGCGCTGGGTCGATTTCGCCGAGACCTTCCATCTGCCTGTCGTCTATCTGATGGATTGCCCCGGCTTCATGATCGGTCTCGAGGCCGAGAAGTCGGCGACCATCCGCCACGGCGTCCGTGCGATGGCCGCGGTTAATCAGTCGACTGTTCCCTGGTGCACCATCATCGTGCGCAACGCGTTCGGCGTCGCCGGCGTCGTGCACCAGCCGGCCAACCGCTATTCGATGCGTTACGCCTGGCCGTCGGCCTATTGGGGCTCGCTGCCGCTGGAAGGCGGCATCGAGGCCGCCTACCGCGCCGATATCGACGAGTCGGACGATCCGGCCGCGAAATTGAAAGAGATCGAGGACCGCCTCAACAAGCTGCGCTCGCCGTTCCGCTCCGCCGAGAAATTCTGGGTCGAGGAGGTGATCGACCCGCGCAAGACGCGTTCGCTGTTGTGTGAGTTCGCGCGACTGGCGGAGCCGATTCGGCGCGTCGGTCCGCCAGCCAACATGTCGACACGGCCGTAGTGAGATGTCATTCCGGGATGGTGCGTTAGCATCGAACCCGGAATCTCGAGATTCCGGGTTCGATGCTGCGCATCGCCCCGGAATGACTTGCTGGATTCACACCGCCACAGGTTTCGGCGGCCGCGAGATCACCAACACAATCAGCGCTGCCACCACACAGAGCGCGCCGGCAACGAAGAACGCCGGCAAATAGGTCTGCAGCACCGTCCGCGACAGGCCGGCGCCGAACGCCGCGACACCCGCGCCCAACTGATGGCCGGCAAAAATCCAGCCGAACACGAGATTGGCACGTTCGGGACCGAACCGCTGCGTAGTGAGCCGCACCGTCGGCGGCACGGTGGCGATCCAGTCGAGCCCGTAGAACATCGCAAACAGCGAAAGACCGTAGAGCGTGAAATCGGAGAAAGGCAGGAACAGCAGCGACAGGCCGCGCAAGCCGTAATACCAGAACAGGAGCCAGCGGTTGTCGTAGCGGTCGGACAGCCAGCCGGAGGCGATAGTACCGACGAAATCGAAAATGCCCATCGCAGCCAGCAGGCTCGCCGCCTGCACCTGCGGAATGCCGAAGTCGAGGCACATCGGGATCAAGTGAACCTGGACCAGCCCGTTGGTAGAGGCGCCGCAGATGAAGAAGGTGGCGAACAGGATCCAGAACACGCCCGACTTCGAAGCATCGCGCAGCGTGCCCAGCGCTGCCGCCATGATCGGCGTGTTGTTCGGCGGCGGCGCAGGCAGCGGCTCGGTGCCTTCGTCGCCGAATGGCCTTAAGCCCACATCGCTCGGCCGGTCACGCATGATCATCAGCACGGCAAAGGCCGCAACGCCCATCATGACGCACACCAGCGCCAGCGCGACCCGCCAGCCGTAAGTCTCGGTCAGACTCGCCAGCAGCGGCAGGAAGGCGAGCTGTCCGGTGGCGACACTCGCGGTCAGGATACCGACGACGAGGCCGCGTCGCGCCACGAACCAGCGCGCAGCGATCGTGGCGCCCAGCACCAGCGCCGTCATGCCGGTGCCGAGCCCGATCACCACGCCCCACAGCAGCATCAAGTGCCAGACCTGCGTCATCGCCAGTGACGCGATGAGCCCGGATACCACGATGATCTGCGCTGCCAGCGTCACGTTCCGCAGCCCGTAGCGGTTCAGCAACGCCGCGGCGAACGGCGCCATCAACCCGAACAGGATAAAGCGGATCGACAGCGCCGAGGAAATCTCTGCCGTGGTCCAGCCGAACTCCTTCTGCAAGGGCACGATGAAAACGCCGGGTGCGCCGACCGTGCCGGCGGCGATCAGGGCGGTGAGGAAGGTCACGGCGACCATCATCCAGCCGTAATGGATGTTGCGGCGCGCGAGGGCGGCTGACAGCCAGTTCGAGATCATCGGGCCTCGGAGGATTGCGGTCGGAAGATTTGCTTTAGGCGGCTTTACGTATCCTGACGTGACAGTGGTCTGACTTGAATGTCGTACTTCCCTCATTTCAGGACATGGCGACGCCAGCGGCGATCCGTGCGAGCCAGATATTAAATTATGAAAATAATATTATACGCGACAGTATCGCAACCAGGCAATCCGATAAAAAAATCTCACCGTCCGCATGAGAGAAATTGATGGATCGGCAGGCGCGAGCCGCCGCTATTGCAGCCCGTCGAGGGCGGTTGCAATCGCCTTCCGGAAGGCCGCGACATCGCCGAGCTCGTGGCCGAGCACGAGCGACTCCAGCGGTCCCTTGCCGGCAGGTCTCATGCCTCCCTCCGTCTATTTCTTGCGGTCGAGAAATCCCTGCATCAGCCGCTGCGGCTCACCGGTCAGGAACGATTTGCCGAACACGCCAACGCTCAAGTTGACGGATTCGGTCAACGGCAGTTCCTCCCATTGCCGCAGCAACTCCTTCTGCGAGCGCAGCGCTTCGGACCCGCATTCGAGCAGCGCCTTCACCGTATGCTCGACCGCGGCATCGAGCCCGCCTTCCTTCGCGACCACGTCGACCAGGCCCCAGGCGAGCGCGGTGTGCGCGTCGATATTTTCCGCCGTCATGACCAGCCAGCGGGCGCGGCCCCAGCCGATCAGCCGCGGAAGCAGCGCAGCGTGGATCACCGAGGGGATGCCGACGCGGACTTCCGGCATGCCGAATTTGGAATCGCGGGCCGCAATCCGGAAATCGCAGGCCGCGGCGACTTCCAGTCCACCACCGAGGCACCAGCCGGGAAGCCGCGCAATCACCGGCGCTGGAAAGTGGCGTACGGCCTCACAGAGGTCGCGCAGCCGCGTGATGAAGGCTTCCGCCGACTTCTGGTCGAGGCGCGCCATCTCCTTGATGTCGGCGCCGCCGATCATGCTCTTCTCGCTCTGTCCGGCGAGGATGACCACGCGAATGGTTTTGTCGCCGGCGAGCCTCTCGAACCCTTCGCGCACGCCGTCGGTGACGGCGGAGGAGAGGATGTTGAGAGCACCCGCATTGCAGATCGCGAGGCGAACGACGCCTCTGTCGTCGCGGTCGATGCCGCAATGAGGATTGAGCATTTCCATTTTGTTCTTCCGGGCTTGTTCTGGTCGTTGCCATTACTTCCGGGGCATTGCGCCGGCTTGTCAAGAGCGGGCGAGGGGCATTGCGCGACCGCTCGCACCGATATAGAATTATGATCGTCATTTAAAGGAGCTGCCATGACTCTGACCGAGACTGTCGATCTGTTTTCGTTCGATATGCGCAGGCATCGGGTGGTGGAATGGCAGGCGCCGGGGCCGATTGCCCGGGCGGCATCCGGAATGTCCGGGCTCGAGATCATGAGCGCGATCCGCGACGGCATCCTGCCACCGCCACCGATGGCGCGGCTGATCGGTTTCGAGATGCGCATTGCCGAGCCCGGCCGGATCGTGATGGAACTGGATCCTGACGAGAGCCTGGAGAACACCATCGGACTGCTCCACGGCGCGACGGCCGCGGCGCTCCTGGATACTGCCATGGGTTGTGCCATCACAACCATGCAGCCGGCGGGGCAGACCTCGGTCACGCTGGACCTCAAGCTGACCTATCTACGGCCATTGTCGGTGCGGTCGGGTGCGATCTCGGCGGAAGGCAAGGTGATAAAGTTCGGCCGCCAGACCAGCTATGCCGAAGGCTTCGTCCGTGACCGTGCGGGCAATCTTGCAGTGCACGCGACCGGAACGTTCACGATGCTCGGCGTTGAAAAGACGAATTAGATGCAGCTTTTCCCACGCACAACTGCTATTATATGACCAGGGACATTTAATAGGATGCGTTGATGCGTTATTCGAAAGAGCACAAGCAGGAGACTCACGCGCGGATCGTGAAGAAGGCGTCGGTGCGCCTTCGCGAAAAGGGCGCGCATGGCATCGGCGTCGCCGATCTGATGAAGGAGGCGGGCCTGACCCATGGCGGCTTCTACGCGCATTTCGATTCCCGCGAGGCGCTGGTGATCGAGGCTTTTGCCTATGCGATGGACCGCTCGGTCGAGCGCTGGCGAAAGATTGCCGCTGAAACGCCGGCGGAGAAGCGGCTGTCGACGATCGTCGATTCCTACGTCTCGACGGTGCATCGCGACGATCCCGGCCGCGGTTGCGCCGTTCCCACGCTCGGTGCCGAGATCGCCCGGGAAAGCGCAAAGACGCGCAAGGCCTTTACCGCCAAGCTGGAGCAGTTGATCGATGTGATGGCCGATCAGATTCCGGACGTGCCGCGCAAGACGGCACGCCGGCAGGCCATGGGCATGCTGGCAACCATGATGGGTACGCTGGTGATGTCGCGCGTCGCCGGCAGCGGCGAATTCTCCGACGAAATTCTCGCCGCCGGCCGCGAGGCAGCGCGGACCCGTGCCGAGGTGAAGCCGGCTGCAAAGAAAGCGCGCGCGAAGGTGAATTAGAGGGCACGCGATTTCCGTTGCCGTCGTCCCGGCCTTGAGCCGGGACACATACGCCGCGGCTATGGGAAGCGGCACAAGGTGAGACGACTTTCGCTGCCAATCTGCAATGGTGGTTATGGGTCCTGCGTTCCGCAGGGACGACGATGATTTGTGCCAGACCGTCACCGCCCGCCAAACAGCGCCCGCTCGCTTTCCACCGTCTCGCAGATGTAATCGGCCACCGCGCGAATGCGCGCCAGATCCTTGCTGTCGGCGTGCATCAGCATCCAGAACGTGCGCGAGATCCTCACCTCATCCGGCAATACCGGCCGCAATTCCGGGTGCGCCGTCGCCATGAAATGCGGCAGCACGGCAATCCCAAAGCCGGCAATGGTGGCGTTGAGCTGCGCGATCAGGTTGGCACTACGGAATTTGGCCGAGATCTTCGGCGAGACCTGCGGCAGGTAGTCCAGTTCCGGGGTGAACAGCAGTTCCTCGATATAGCCGACGAAGCGATGTCCCGGCAGGTCGCCGCGCGATGCGATTTTCGGCGCGCGGTCGAGATAGGCCGGCGCGGCATAGAGCCCGAGGCTGTAGTCGAGCAGCTTGCGGCCGACGATCCGGCCCTCCTTGGGCATGGAGAGGCTGATCGCGATGTCGGCCTCACGCTTCGACAGGCTGAACAGCCGCGCGGTGGCGACGAGTTGCAGGTCGAGATCGGGATACCGCTCTGTGAATTTCAGAAGCCGGGCGGCCAGGAAATGGCTGCCGAAACCGTCGGGGGCGCCGATCCGAACCGTACCGGTGAGCTGGGCGCGCGAGCCGCCGACCGCCTCCTGGTTCGCGACGATGGTGGATTCCATCGCCTCCGCGCTGTCGGCCACGCGCTGGCCGGCTTCGGTCAGGAGGTAGCCGGTCTTGCGGCGATCGAACAGCTTTGCGGAGAGATGCCGTTCCAGCCGGTCGACACGGCGGATCACCGTGGCATGATCGACCCCGAGCTGCTTGGCGGCAGCGGAAACCGACCCGCCGCGCACGATGGCGAGGACGAAACGGAAGTCATCCCAGTCGATCGAACGGTCACCTTGATCCAGCATTTCCGCACATCTATGGTGCAATATATCGGACTTGTATCCCAAGAAATGCAGGTCAAAAAGGGGCTCGAAAGCAATCCCAGACGGGACCTTAGGGAGATCATTCATGCGCTCAATCGGACACTTTATCGGCGGCAAAGAGGTCAAGGGAACGTCCGGGCGGACGGCCGACGTTTTCGAGCCGATGACCGGCGACGTCCAGGCCAAGGTGGCGCTGGCGTCAAAAGCGGAAGTCCGCGCGGCCGTCGAAAACGCCGCGCTTGCCCAGCCCGAATGGGCCAACACCAATCCGCAGCGCCGCGCGCGGGTGATGATGAAGTTCGTCGAACTGGTGCAGCGCGACTACGACAAGCTCGCCGAGCTTCTGGCGCGCGAACACGGCAAGACAGTTCCCGACGCCAAGGGCGACATCCAGCGCGGCCTCGAAGTCGCGGAATTCGCCTGCGGCATTCCGCATCTGATGAAGGGTGAATACACCGAAGGCGCCGGTCCCGGCATCGACATCTACTCGCTGCGCCAGCCGCTGGGCGTCGTGGCCGGCATCACGCCGTTCAATTTCCCGGCGATGATCCCGATGTGGAAGTTCGCGCCCGCGATCGCCTGCGGCAACGCCTTTATCCTGAAGCCTTCGGAGCGCGATCCCGGCGTACCGATGCGGCTCGCCGAATTGATGATGGAGGCGGGACTGCCGCCCGGCATCCTCAACGTCGTCAACGGCGACAAGGAAGCCGTCGACGCCATTCTCGACGACCCCGATATCAAGGCGATCGGCTTCGTCGGCTCGACGCCGATCGCGCAATACATCTATGAGCGCGCCGCCCAGACCGGCAAGCGCTGCCAGTGTTTTGGCGGCGCCAAGAACCACGCCATCGTGATGCCCGACGCCGACATGGATCAGACGGTCGACGCGCTGATCGGTGCCGGTTACGGCTCGGCCGGCGAGCGCTGCATGGCGGTTTCCGTCGCGGTTCCCGTCGGCAAGCCCACCGCCGATCGCCTGATGGAAAAGCTGATCCCGCGCGTGGAGTCGCTCAAGATCGGCACCTCGGTCGATCCGTCCGCCGATTACGGCCCGCTGGTGACGCGCGAGGCGGTCGAGAAGGTGAAGAACTACATCGATATCGGCATCAAGGAAGGCGCCACGCTCGCCGTGGACGGCCGCGGCTTCAAGATGCAGGGCTACGAGAAGGGTTTTTATCTCGGCGGTTCGCTGTTTGACAACGTCACCAAGGACATGCGGATCTACAAGGAAGAGATTTTTGGCCCGGTGCTCTCGGTGGTTCGCGCCCATGACTACAAGGAAGCGCTGGCGCTGCCGTCCGAGCATGACTACGGCAATGGCGTCGCGATCTTCACACGCGATGGCGATGCGGCGCGTGACTTTGCGGCACGCGTCAATGTCGGCATGGTCGGCATCAACGTGCCGATCCCGGTGCCGATCGCCTACTATACCTTCGGCGGCTGGAAGAAGTCGGGCTTCGGCGATCTCAACCAGCACGGTCCGGACTCGGTCCGCTTCTACACTAAGACCAAGACGGTGACCTCGCGCTGGCCTTCGGGCGTCAAGGAAGGCGCGGAGTTCTCGATCCCGACGATGAAGTAGCCTTTATTGCCAGGCAGCGGGATGCAGTTCGCTCTCAACGAGGACCAGATGGCGGTTCGCGACATGGCGCGCGAATTCGCCGCCGAGAAAATCGCGCCGCATGCGCTGCGCTGGGACGAGGAGAAGCATTTTCCTGTTGACGTGATGCGCGAGGCTGCAAGCCTCGGCATCGGCGGCATCTACATCAAGGACGACGTCGGCGGCTCCGCCATGACCCGCTTCGACGCCGCCCTGATCTTCGAGGCGTTGGCGACCGGCTGCCCGACGGTGTCTGCCTTCATCTCGATCCACAACATGGCGTCCTGGATGATCGATGCCTATGGCAACGACACCCAGCGCCAGAAGTGGCTGCCTAAGCTCTGCACGATGGAGCTGCTGGCGAGCTATTGCCTGACCGAGCCGGGCTCCGGCTCGGATGCCGCGGCACTGCGCACCCGCGCCGTGCGCGACGGCGATCACTACGTGCTCAACGGCCAGAAGCAGTTCATCTCCGGTGCCGGCGGCGGCGACCTCTATGTCGTGATGGTGCGGACCGGCGGCGACGGGCCCGGCGGCATCTCGACGCTTGTCGTTCCGGCCGAAACGCCCGGTGTCTCGTTCGGCGCCAACGAACGCAAGATGGGCTGGAACGCGCAGCCGACCCGCTCCGTGATCTTTGAGAACGCCCGCGTACCGGTCGAGAATCGGCTGGGCGAGGAGGGCATCGGCTTCAAGATCGCAATGGCCGGGCTCGACGGCGGCCGCCTCAATATCGCGGCGTGTTCGCTCGGCGGCGCGCAGAGCGCGCTCGACAAGTCGCTCGCCTACATGAAAGAGCGAAAAGCCTTCGGCAAACGCCTCGATGAATTCCAGGCGCTGCAGTTCCGCCTGGCCGACATGGCGACCGAGCTGGAGGCGGCGCGGACGTTTGTCTGGCGCGCGGCCGCGGCGCTCGACCGCAAGGACGCGGACGCCACCATGCTGTGCGCGATGGCCAAGCGGTTCGGCACCGATGTCGGTTTCGAGGTCGCCAACCAGGCGCTGCAGCTTCACGGCGGCTACGGCTACCTCAGCGAATATGGCATCGAAAAAATCGTACGTGACCTGCGCGTGCACCAGATCCTGGAAGGCACCAACGAAATCATGCGGCTGATCGTGTCGCGCAAGCTGATCGAGGGCGCGCGATGACGGATACGGCCATTGCAGACGGCGACCTGATCGCGCGCAAGGAAGGTTCGGCCGGCATCCTCCGGCTGAACCGGCCGAAGGCGATCAATGCCGTGACGCTGGAGATGTTCCACGACATCGACAAGGCGCTTGATGTCTTCGAGGCGGATCCCGCAGTCGCCGTGATCGTTCTGGAAGGCGCCGGCGAGCGCGGGCTGTGTGCCGGCGGCGACATCCGCGCGCTCTGGGAAAGCTCGAAAGTGAAGGGCGATCTCGGCAAGATCCTGTGGCGCGACGAATACATTCTCAACGCCCGCATCAAGAAATTCCCAAAGCCGTATGTCGCCTTCATGGACGGCATCGTGATGGGCGGTGGCGTCGGGCTGTCGGCGCACGCCAGCCACCGCGTGGTGACTGAGAAGACGAAACTCGCGATGCCCGAAGTAGGCCTCGGCTTCTTCCCCGACGTCGGAGGCACCTGGTTGTTGTCGCACTCGCCGGGCGAGATCGGCACCTATTTCGGCTTGACCGGGCAGACCATGAATGGCCCGGATGCCATTCATGCAAAGTTTGCCGATGCGGTAGTGCCCTCAGCAAAGCTGCCGGCCTTGCGAGAGGCGTTGACGAAGGTGCGACCCGGCACGACGTCGGCCGACGTCAGGAAACTGATTGACGGCTTTTCGACCGGAGAGACGTCCGGGCCGGTCGCCGCGCAGCAGGCGAAGATCGATGCGTTGTTCTTCCACGACCGCATGGAAGACATCATCGCGGCGCTGCAGCGCGATGGCTCGGACTTCGCGCAGGCGACGTTGAAGACACTGAACGAAAAGTCGCCGCGCGGCATGGTGGTGACGCTCAAATTGCTGCGGCTGGCGCGCAGCGCCCGCTCGCTGGAGGAATGCCTGGTGCGGGAGTATCGCGCCGCGCTGGAAGTGTTCGCCAGCGACGACTTCCGCGAAGGTGTGCGCGCCGCCGTGATCGACAAGGACCGCAATCCGAAATGGTCGCCACCGCGGATCGAGGACGTGACGCCGCAAATGGTCGCGCCTTACTTCGCTGAGATCGGCGCCGACGAACTGAAGTTTCCCTGATCAGAACAAGAAAGTTTAGCGGAGGATTCGAGATGGCAAATATCGCATTCATTGGCCTCGGCAATATGGGCGGCCCGATGGCGGCCAATCTGGTCAAGGCCGGCCACAAGGTGACCGCGTTCGATCTGGTCGAAGCCTCGCGTAATCAGGCCAAGGCCGACGGCGCAGGGATCGCCGAGAGTTCGGTCGCTTCCGTCAAGGGCGCTGATGTGGTCATCACCATGCTGCCGGCGGGCAAGCATGTGCTGACTGTCTGGAACGAAGTCGTCCCTGTCATGTCCAAGGGCACGCTGATCATCGACTGCTCGACCATCGACGTCGAAAGCGCGAAGCAGGCGCACGCGCTGGCCGCCAAGCACGGCATGCTCTCGGTCGATGCGCCGGTGTCGGGCGGCACCGGCGGCGCCAAAGGCGCGACGCTGACATTCATGTGCGGCGGTGAGGACAAAGCCTTTGCGGCGGCACGACCAGCGCTGGAGAACATGGGCAAGAAGATCGTCCATTGCGGCGGCGCCGGCGCAGGGCAGGCGGCCAAGATCTGTAACAACATGATCCTGGGTATTTCGATGATCGGCGTTGGCGAGGCCTTTGCGCTCGCCGAAAAGCTTGGGCTGTCGCATCAGGCGCTGTTCGATGTCGCCTCGACCTCCTCAGGCCAATGCTGGGCGCTGACGTCCTATTGCCCGGTGCCAGGTCCGGTGCCGGCCTCGCCGGCGAACAACGGCTACAAGCCGGGCTTTGCGTCGGCCCTGATGGTCAAGGACCTGACGCTGGCGCAGGATGCGGCCGAGGCCGCGGGCGCCGTGACGCCGCTCGGCAAGCACGCGCAGGAAATCTACAAGGCTTTTGACGCCGCCGGCCATGGCGGGGTGGATTTTTCCGGGATTATCCAGCACGTTAGGAGTCTCGCTGCGAAATAACGGAGACCTGATGACGACCTTCCAGGAAGCGCGCGCCTTTCTGCTCAAGCACCGCACCGATTACGATGCGGCCGTGAAGGGATTTCGCTGGCCCGATCCGGTTCCGTTCAACTGGGCGCTCGACTGGTTCGACGCGGAGCTCGCGCGCAATCCTGAGAGCCGGGATCGCCCGGCGCTCTGGATCGTCGATCCCGGCGACAAGGAGACAAAACTTTCCTTCGCCACGCTGTCGCGCCGCTCCAATCAGGTCGCGAACTTCCTGCGTGCGCAGGGACTGAAGCGCGGCGATCATTTGTTATTGCTGCTCGGCAATGTCGTGCCACTGTGGGAGACCATGCTGGCGGCAATGAAGCTTGGCGTGGTCGTGATTCCTGCCACCACGCTGCTTACATCCGATGAATTGCGCGATCGGCTCGAGCGGGGCAGGGCGCGGGCGGTGGTTGCCTCGCAGGATCAGGTGGCAAAATTTGCAGGCCTTGGCAGCGACGGACTGGTGCGCATCGTGGTCGGTGCAACATCGCAGCATGATGGCTGGCTTCCGTACGAGCAGGCCGCAAGCGCCTCAGAAGAGTTTACGCCCGACGGACCGACCAGCGCCGACCATCCGATGCTGCTCTATTTCACCTCGGGCACCACGGCAAAGCCAAAGCTGGTGCGGCACAGCCAGCGCAGCTATCCTATTGGCCACCTCTCGACGATGTTCTGGCTCGGCCTGCAGCCGGGCGACGTCCATCTCAACATTTCCTCGCCCGGCTGGGCCAAGCACGCCTGGAGCTGCTTCTTCGCGCCGTGGAATGCGGGCGCCGCCGTGTTCGTCGTAAACCAGCCGCGCTTCGACGCCAAGGCCTTGCTCGCGACGATCGGCCGTTGCGGCGTAACCACGCTGTGCGCGCCGCCGACGGTGTGGCGGCTGTTCATCCAGGAGAAGCTCGCGGATTTCAAGGTCAGCCTGCGCGAGGTCTGCGGCGCCGGCGAGCCGCTCAACCCTGAAGTGATCGACCAGGTGAAGGCGGCGTGGGGGCTGACCATCCGCGACGGCTATGGCCAGACCGAGACCGCGGCGCTGGCCGGCAATTCACCAGGCCAGAAGGTCAAGGTCGGCTCGATGGGCCGTCCGTTGCCGGGCTACCGGGTGCGGATCACCGACAATGACGGCCAGGTCACCAAAGAAGGGGAGGTGACGCTCGTGCTCGGCGCCGAACGCCCCGCAGGCCTGATGCAGGGCTATCAAGGCGACGACGGCAAATTGAGCGGCGCGGACGGCGACCTCTATCGCAGTGGCGATGTGGTGTTTGCCGACGACGAGGGCTATCTCACCTTTGTCGGCCGCTCGGACGATGTCTTCAAATCGTCGGACTACCGCATCAGCCCGTTCGAGCTGGAAAGCGTTTTGCTCGAACATGAATGGGTAGCTGAAGCTGCGGTCGTCCCCAGCCCCGATCCTATCAGGCTCGCTATTCCGAAGGCCTATGTGCTGCTGACATCAGGCGTGGAACGCACGCCGGAGACGGCGCTGTCGATCTTCAAACACCTGCATGCCCGGCTTGCCCCCTTCAAGCGCATCCGCAAGATCGAACTGGTGACGGAGCTGCCGAAGACGATTTCGGGAAAAATCCGCCGTGTGCAGTTGCGCCGGCTCGAACATGATAATAACCGCAGTGACGCGCTGCGCGGCGCCGAGTTCCGCGAAGAAGAATTCCCGGAGTTGCAGAAGGTGCGGACCGCCGGGCTGGAGAGTAGTCAATGAATGAAGTCTGGAAGAAGCCGCCGGTCTCGTTTGAGGCCTATCAGGCCATGGTCGGCAAGGAGATCGGCGTGTCGTCGTGGCACCTGATCGACCAGAGCCGGATCAACCTCTATGCCGACGTGATCGAAGACCATCAGTTCATTCATGTCGACCCTGAAAGGGCCAAGAAGGAAACCGCGTTCGGCAATACCATCGCGCATGGCTTTCTGACGATGTCCTTGATGAGCATCATGTCCTATGAAGTGATGCCGGTCATCGAAGGCACATCGATGGGCGTCAATTACGGTTTCGACAAGCTGCGTTTCCTCTCGCCGGTCCGCGCCGGCTCGCGGGTCCGCGGCCGTTTTACGCTTGTTGAAGCCAAGCTGCGCAAGCCGAAAGAGTTGCAGTCGCGCACCAACGTTACCGTCGAGATCGAGGGCGAGGACAAGCCGGCGCTGGTCGCCGACTGGATCGGGCTGATCTACTTCGAATAGATTCCCCTTTCATTGCCGGGCTAAAGCGCGAAGCGCATCTTCAAAGCAGTTGACCCGGCCATCCATCGCTGCTCAAAAAGTCTTGTTTTTGATGAATGGCCGGGTCAAGCCCGGCCATGACGATAGAGCTAGAATCCGGGAATACCACACATGGCAATCAGGTTTGACGGACGCGTCGCAATCGTCACGGGCGCGGGCAATGGTCTGGGACGGGCGCACGCGCTGGGGCTGGCGAGCCGCGGCGCCAAGGTCGTCGTTAACGATTTTGGCGGTGCGCGGGACGGCACCGGCGGCTCGCTGACGCCGGCCGAAGCCGTGGTCGAGGAAATCCGCAAGGGCGGTGGCACCGCGATGGCCGACGGCGCCGATGTCTCGAAGTTCGGACAAGTCACGGCGATGGTCGAGCGAGCCACGAAGGAGTGGGGTAGTGTCGATCTGCTCTGCGCCAATGCCGGCATTCTCCGCGACAAGTCGTTCGGAAAAATGGATGTCGCCGACTTTGCCAAGGTGCTCGATGTCCATCTCGTCGGCACATTTTATTGCTGCAAGGCGGTGTGGGAAGGCATGCGCGAGCGCAATTACGGCCGTATCGTGCTGACCACCTCGTCGTCGGGCCTGTTCGGCAATTTCGGCCAGGCCAATTACGGCGCGGCCAAAGCCGGCATGGTCGGCCTGATGAACGTGCTGGCCGAGGAAGGCCGCAAGAACAACATCCGCGTCAACACGATCTCGCCGACGGCGGCGACCCGCATGACGGAAGAACTGCTGCCGCCGCAGGCGCTGGCGCTGATGAAGCCCGAGGCGATCACGCCCGCGGTGGAATATCTGCTCAGCGAGGACGCACCGACCCGCACCATCATGGGCGCGGGCGCCGGCTCTTTCGCGGTGATCAAGATCATCGAGACCGAAGGCATCAACTTGGCCCAGTCCGACTGGACGCCGGATGCGATTGCGGCACATTTCGCCGAGATCGACGACGTGTCGAAAGCCAAGGCGCTGCAGGGCGCGTTCGAGCAGACGCAGAAGTATGTCGCGCAGGCCGCGGCGAGGGCGGGGATCAAGCTGTAGTGCGCGCAAATTCGTAGGGTGGGCAAAGGCGCACTTTGCGCCGTGCCCACCATGCATCCCGAACGCCGGTAAAAGTGGTGGGCACGCTTCGCTTTGCCCACCCTACGAACCGTCGATACGGTTACACTTCCCTCATGTCATCGCACTCCAAAAACATCGCGATCGTCGGCGCCGGCCCCGCCGGGCTGATGGCCGCCGAAGTGCTCGCGCAAGGCGGCGCTGCGGTCAGCGTCTATGACGCGATGCCATCCGCCGGCCGCAAGTTCCTGATGGCCGGGCGAGGCGGGCTCAACCTCACGCACAGCGAGCCGTTGCCGCAATTCCTTGCCCGCTATCGCGAGGCGATGCCGCACCTGAAAGCCGCCATCGAAGCATTTCCGCCGCAGGCGTTGCGCGACTGGAGCGAGGCACTGGGGCAGGAGACTTTTGTCGGCTCCAGCGGCCGCGTGTTCCCGAAAGCCTTCAAGGCGTCGCCCTTGTTACGCGCTTGGCTACGGCGGCTGGTCTCGCAAGGCGTGCAGTTCGCGCTGCGCCATCGCTGGACCGGCTGGGATGAGCAAAGCCGGCTGCGCTTTGAAACGCCTGGTGGACCGTTCGTCGTCGAGCCTCGCGCAACCGTGCTGGCGCTCGGGGGCGCGAGTTGGCCGCGGCTTGGTTCAGACGGCACGTGGACGGAAACGCTCGCCGCGGAGCGTGTAAAGATATCTCCGCTTCGGCCGGCAAATTCCGGCTTCACCGTCGGCTGGTCGGAAATCTTCCGTGACCGCTTTGAAGGCCAGCCGCTCAAGGGCGTGACGTTGACGTTTGGAGCGCATACCGTGCGAGGCGAAGCCATCGTTACTCGCACCGGCATTGAGGGCGGTGCGATCTACGCGCTATCAGCCGAATTGCGCATGGCCGTTGTCAGCTCTGGACACGTGACACTCGACGTCGCCCTGCGGCCCGATCTTGAGAGAGGGGACCTGATCGCACGGCTATCGGCGCCAAAGGGCAAACAATCCCTGTCTAACTTCCTGCGCAAGGCCGCGCATCTGTCGCCTGTTGCGATCGGCTTGCTGCAGGAGGCCGCCAAGGCACACGGCCTGTCGCTGTCGTCATTGCCGCCGGCCGATCTCGCCCGACTGATCAACGCCGTCCCGCTCGAACTCACCGGCACAGCTCCGATCGCACGCGCGATTTCGACGGCGGGCGGCGTACCCTTCGACGAACTCGATGCCGATTTCATGTTCCGCCGCTTGCCCGGCGTGTTTGCGGCGGGCGAAATGCTCGATTGGGAAGCCCCGACCGGCGGCTATCTCCTGCAGGCCTCGTTCGCGACGGGGACGGTGGCAGGGAGAGGGGCGTTGAAGTGGCTGGAGCGAAAAATCTAACCCCGTTATTGCAAGCAATGACGGCTGTGGCGTCGACGGCACTCCCTACCGCAGCTTCCCCCGCGCCGCGACCGGCAGCACGCCGACGATCTCATCGCCGCGCACCATCACCACCTCGTCCATCATGTTGACGACGACGCAGACGTGGTTCGGCACGATCCGCACGACGTCGCCGACAACAGGCCTTGTGTTGCTGCGGGTGAGATCGAGAAAGCCGTGCTCTTCCGCAAAGCGCGCGATCTTCGCTTCGGGGTGCTCCAGGATCAGCCCGTAACCGTCGAGGCCGCCGCCGGGATCCGATGTCAGCGTCTTCGAGCCGGCGTCCAGAATGCCGCGGTCCGGGCCGGCGCGGCTCACGACGGTGGAATAGATGTTCAGCGCGCAATCGTCCCATTCGGCGACCCCAGCCGCGACCTGCATGCGGTCGTTGTAGATATAGGTGCCGGGCCGATGCTCGGTCGCGCCCTTGAGCTTGCCGAGATTTTTGAGGTTGGGCGAGCCGCCGGTCGACACCATCGTCGCATCGAGCCCATGGGCGCGGACGCCCGCCAAAGCCTCGTCGAAAAACTTCTGCGCCTCAGCCCAGCCGGTCTCGGTCGGGTAGAGCATGAAGCCGGCAAACTGCAGTCCTCTCGAGCCCGCGATCTCGCGCGCCAGCGCAATGGCTTCGGCCGGCGTCTCGACGCCGGCGCGCTTGCGCCCCGTATCGCATTCGACCACGACTGAAAGCGGACGGCCCGACGCGGCAGCCGCCTGCGGCAGGCCGGCGATCACGGTCGAATTGTCGGCGGCCACCGTCATGTTGGCCTTGGCCTGCAGCGCCGCGAGGCGAGCCATCTTCTCCTCGCCGATCAGATTGTAGCTGATCAGGATGTCGCCGATGCCGGCTTCCGCCATCACTTCGGCCTCGCCGAGCTTCTGGCAGGTGATGCCCTTGGCGCCGGCCGCGACCTGCATCTGCGCCAGCAGCGGACTCTTGTGGGTCTTGATATGCGGCCGGTTGGCGACGCCGGCCGTATCGCACGCGACCTGGATGCGAGCGATGTTGCGCTCGACACGGTCCATGTCGATCACGGCGCAGGGCGTGCCGTAGTCGCGGGCGATCTTGGCGGCGAGGGGCGTTGTCATGCTCTTCTCTCTTTCGACATCGTGTGAACCCGCAGGATGGGTGGAGCGAAGCGATACCCATCAATCGTTTCGATGCATCATGATGGGTATCGCTGCGCTCCACCCATCGTACGAATTACGCTTGTTCTATTTCTTCGCGCAAAACTTCCAGCTCCAGCCACCGGTCTTCGGCGGCGGCCAGCTCTTCCTGTGCCTTTGAAATCGCCGATGACGCCGCGTCGAATTTCTGGCGATCCTTGGCATAGAGGTCGGGATCGTCAAGCAGCTTCTGCTGCTTTGCGATCTCGGCCTGCAATTTCGCGATCGTCTTCGGTAGCGTCTCCAGCGCGTGCTTCTCGTTGAAGTTCAGCCGGCGCTTTGGGGCGGAGGTAGGTGCAGCAACCTTCGTCCCTTTCTTTTCTTCCAGGGCGGCTGCCTTGGGCGCTTCGCGTGAGAGATCCCCGCCGCGTTGCGCCAGCATGTCGGTATAACCGCCGGCATACTCGATCCAGCGGCCATTGCCTTCAGGCACGATTACCGACGTCACCACGCGGTCGAGGAAATCGCGGTCGTGGCTGATCAGGATCACCGTGCCCTCGTAATCGCCGAGCATCTCTTCCAGCACGTCGAGCGTTTCGAGATCGAGGTCGTTGGTCGGCTCGTCCAGCACCAGGAGGTTCGACGGCTTTGCCAGCGCGCGCGCCAGCATCAGCCGGCCGCGCTCGCCGCCGGACAGCGCCTCCAGCGGCGTGCCGCGCTGCACCTCGGCGAACAGAAAATCCTTCATGTAGCCGATGACGTGTTTCGGCTTGCCGCCGACCATCACGTGGTCGCCGCGGCCGCCGGTCAAGGCTTCGGCGAGCGTCGATTTCGGGTCGAGGCTCTCGCGGTGCTGGTCGAGGGTTGCCATTTCGATGTTGGCGCCGAGCCGCACCGAGCCAGAGTCGGGCGGATCGTTGCCGATCAAGAGATGAACCAGCGTCGTCTTGCCGGCGCCGTTCGGGCCGACGATGCCGATGCGGTCGCCGCGCTGGATGCGGGTCGAAAAGCTCTCGACGATGTTGCGTTCGCCATAGGCCTTGCAGATGTTTTTGGCCTCGATCACCAGCCTGCCGGACTTTTCCGCCTCAGCGGCAGCGAGATTGGCGTTACCCGTCGCGCCACGATAGTTGCGCCGCTGGTCGCGTAGCGCATGCAGATTGCCGAGCCGCTTGACGTTGCGCTTGCGGCGGCCGGAGACGCCGTAACGCAGCCAGTGCTCTTCATTGACGATCTTGCGGTCGAGCTTGTGCTGCTCGCGCTCCTCTTCCGCCAGCACTTCGTCGCGCCAGGCTTCGAACGCGGAGAAACCGCGGTCGATCTGCCGGATCTGGCCGCGGTCGAGCCAGGCGGTTGCGCGCGACAGGTTGGAGAGGAAGCGACGGTCGTGGCTGATGAGGACGAGCGCGCATTTCCGGCTCGCCAGTTCGCCTTCCAGCCATTCGATGGTCGGCAGATCGAGATGGTTGGTCGGTTCGTCCAGCAGCAGGATGTCGGGCGCGGGCGCCAGCACCCGCGCCAGCGCTGCGCGGCGGGCCTCGCCACCGGAGACATGCGCGGGGTCTTCATCGCCGGAGAGGCCGAGCTGTTCGATGAGATAGCGCGCCTGGTAATGATCGTCGCCGGGGCCAAGGCCTGCCTCGACATAGGCAAGCGTGGTCTTGTGGTTGCCGAAATCAGGCTCCTGCGGCAGATAGCGGATGGTAGCGCCGGGCTGCACGAAGCGGCTGCCGCTGTCGGGCTCGACCAGGCCGGCCGCGATCTTCAGCAGCGTCGATTTCCCCGAGCCGTTGCGGCCGATCAGGCAGACGCGCTCGCCTGATGACACTGTTAGTTCAACGCCCGACAATAGCGGCGTGCCGCCAAACGTCAGCCTGATATCTTTCAACTGGATCAGCGGCGGCGCCATCGTTCAACCCTGGTTCGGCGCAGGCTGTTGCGCCCGCTGGCGCTGGATGCGGCGGATGGTCTGGTCGAGCGCGGAAAGGAATGCCGAGCGGTCGCGCGGGGCGAACGATCTTGGACCGCCGGTCACTTCGCCCGATGAGCGCAAGTCGGTCATGAGGTTGCGAACGGCCAGCGTCATGCCGATCGATGCTTCCGTAAACGGCTTGCCGGTCGGCGCAATTACCTCCGCGCCCACCTTCACGCAGCGGCTGGCGAGCGGGATATCCGATGTGATGACGATATCGCCGCGGCCGGCGCGCTCTGCGATCCAGTCGTCGGCGGCGTCCATGCCTGAACCGGCGGCGATGCGCTCGATCAACGGATCCTGCGGCACGCGGATGAAATTTCCCGCAACGACGCTGACCGGCAGGCCGTGGCGGATCGCGACGCGATAGATCTCGTCCTTCACCGGGCAGGCGTCGGCATCGACATAGATGCGGGTCTGGTTCACGTCAGGCATATCGGCTCGACAGCGGTCCTTTTGCCGGCGCGTGGTAACCTATTCGATGCCGGAATGCGAGGAAAACAGGGGCGGGGAACACGCTTGCCACGGCACATTCTTTGCGTACCATAACCGGCGGAAAAACAACCAAAAACAACAGGAAACGGGCATGCCCACCGAGCCGTATCGCGTCCAAGCCTACAACACCGCCAAACAATCCGAAAACAAGATGCATGACGACACCGTGGCAAAGCGGTTCGGGTTTTCGGGTGGGCTGGTCCCCGGCGTCGACGTGATGGCCTACATGATGCACCAGCCGGTTGCCAAATGGGGCCGTGCCTTTCTGGAGCGCGGATTGATCGAGGCGCGCTTCGTCAAGCCGGTCTATGACGGCGAGCTCGCGGAGCTGACGGCGGAAGAAAGCAACGGCGTGTTGTCGATCGAGGTGCAGAGCCGCGGCCAGCTTTGCGCCACCGGTACTGCGTCCTTGCCGGTCTCCGCACCGGCTGTTTCGATCGCAGACTACGAGGAAGTCGCGGCGGTAGCGGAGCGCAAGCCGGTCAACGCGTCTTCCTATGAAGTCGGCAAATGGCTCGGCACCACCCCGCGAGACTGGGCGGGCGAAGCGGCCGCGGGATATCTCGCCGACATCAGGGAAACCGATCCGATCTACGCCAGAGAAGGTCTCGGCCATCCCGGCCTGCTGCAACGGGTGATGAACCGCGTGCTGGTCGATAATGCCATCCTGGGCCCGTGGATTCACGTCGGCAGCCGCATGCAACTGCTTTCAGCGGCGAAGGCTGGCGACGTCATCACGGCGCGTGCGAAAGTGGTCGGCAATTACGACAAGAAGGGCCACCGTTTCGTCGAGCTCGACGCGCTGGTCATCGGCAACGGCAGGACGCCGCTGGCGCATTGCCACCACATTGCGATCTACCAGCCGCGCGAGCAGGCGGCGGCGTAGAGGGCAACGCCCGCGTCCAATCTCAGATTGTCATTCCCCGCGAAGGCGGGGAATCCAGTACGCTGCGGCCTATCGCTTGACTACTGGCGTCTCTTGGATACTGGATCGCCCGCCTTCGCGGGCGATGACAGTTGTGGGTGTGGGGGCGACCTCATGCCGCCGCCTTCGCCTTCGCATCCTGGATTGTGCGCCACACCCGTTCCGGCGTCAGCGGCATGTCGATGTGCGTGATACCGTAGTCCGACAGCGCGTCGAGCACCGCGTTGACGATGCAGACGAGGCTGCCGGCGCAGCCGGCTTCGCCGCAGCCCTTGGTGCCCAGCGGATTGGATTTGGCGGGCGAGGGATGGTCGCCGATCTCCATCGGCGGAATGTCTTCGGCCCGCGGCAGCGCGTAATCCATGAACGAGCCGGTGATCGGCTGGCCGCTGGCATCGTAGCTGACCTGCTCCATCAGCGCCTGCCCGATGCCTTGCGCGACTCCGCCATGCAACTGGCCGGCGACGATCATCGGATTGACCACGGTGCCGAAATCATTGACGGCGAAATAGCGGATGATTTTCACGGCGCCGGTTTCGGGATCGATTTCCACTTCCGCGACATGACAGCCGTTGGGAAAAGTGGACGGCGTGTCCTTGGTAGCATGGTCGACGTCGAGCGACAGCGGCACGCCTTCGGGCATCTTGCCCTCGCGCAGGCGCTTCGCCAGATCCATGATGCCGATCGAGCGGTCGGTGCCGGCAATGGTGAAGCGGCCACCAGCGAATTCGATGTCGCCTTCGGAGGCTTCCATCAGGTGTGCGGCCGCCTGTTTGCCCTTTTCGATCACGAGCGCGGAGGCCTCCACGATCGCCTGGCCCGTCGCGGTGATCGACCGCGAGCCGCCGGTGCCGTTGCCGAAGCGGACGAGATCGCTGTCGTTCTGCTCGAGCGTGATCTTCTCGAAGGGAACGCCGAGCTGCGCCGACAGCACCTGCGCGAACGGCGTGGCGTGACCCTGGCCGTAGTCGAGCGTACCAGTGGTCAGCTTCACCGACCCGTCCGGCTCGAAGGTTATCTTGCCGAGTTCGCCGCTCGGCGGCGCGGTCACTTCCAGATACGAGCCGACGGCAATGCCGCGCAGCTTACCGTTCTTCCTGCTCTCCTTCTTGCGCTTGGCAAAATTGGCGTGGTCGGAAATTTCCAGCGCCTTGTTGAACACGCCGGCGAAATCGCCGCTGTCATAGGTGACACCGCTTGCCGCCGCGAACGGCAGTTGCGACGGCTTGATGAAGTTGCGCTTGCGCAGCGTCAGCCGGTTGATGCCCATTTCGTCGGCGGCGCGGTCGATCAGTCGCTCCATATAGTAATTGGCCTCGGGCCGTCCAGCGCCGCGATAGGCGCCCATCAGCGTGGTGTTGGTCAATACCGTCTTGATGTCGACGCCGAGCAGCGGGGTGCGGTAGACGCTGGCGAGATTCTTGCCGGTGTTGAGCGACAACGGCCCCGGCGCGACGCCGGTGATGTAGGCGCCGAGATTGCCGTAGCCCGAGAGGCGCACCGCGAGAAACTTGCCTTCGGCATCCAGCGCCAGTTCGGCGTGGATGAGCTGCGCGCGTCCGTGGCTGTCGGAGAGGAAGCTGGTCGAGCGCTCGTCGGTCCACTTCACCGGCCGGCCAAGCGCCTTCGCCGCGTGCAGGATGCAGGTATATTCGGGATAGCTGACGTTCTTCATGCCGAAGGAGCCGCCGACATTGGCGGTCAGGATCCGCACCTTGTCGTTCGGCACGTTGAGGATTTTTGCCAGCGTCACCTTGTTGCCGGAGACGCCTTGCGTCGGCACCTGCAGCGTGAAGCGTTCGGCAGCCTTGTCGAAAGCCGCCAGCGCCACGCGCGGCTCCATCGAAACCACGGCGACGCGGGTGTTGACGATGTCGAGCCTGGTCACATGGGCGGCGGTAGCGAACGCGGCGTCGATCTTGGCGGCATCGCCATAGTGATAATCCAGCGCGACGTTATTCGGGATGTGATCATAGAGTTGCGGTGCGCCGGGCTTTGCCGCTTCCGCTGCATCGGTCACGGCGGGAAGCGGCTCGATGTCGAGCTCGACAGCCTCCGCCGCATCGCGCGCCTGCGCCAGCGTTTCCGCGACCACGAAGGCCACGGGGTCGCCGACGAAGCGCACCTTGTCAGTCGCCAGCGCCGGACGGTTGGTCTGCAATAGCGGCGAGCCATCCCGGCTCTTCAACGGCAGGCCGCAGGTGAAGGGGCCGTAGCCGGCTGCTTCCAGGTCCTTGCCGGTCCAGACGCCGAGCACGCCCGGCGTCGCCTTAGCGGCGGCCGTGCCGATCCCCCTGATGATTCCGTGGGCATGGCTGGAGCGCACCATCCAGCAATAGGCTTGGCCGGGCAGGGCGAAATCGTCGGTGTATTTGCCCTTGCCGCGCACCAGCGTGTCGTCTTCCTTGCGCCGCACCGGCTGCCCCACACCGTATTTTTGCAGTGCGATAGCGTTGTCCAGAGAGGGGGGCGACGTGTGGTCTTGCATCGAAAACACCTGAAATGCTTGGGATTCTCGTGGATTCTTGTTGGATTCTTGGTTCCGCGAGTTCCCGCTCAGATAACGCACTGCGTCATGCACGACAACGCCTGATTGGACATAGTCCTATGTGATGGGTTGTTGCGTAGCCCCTTGGCGCTGCTAAAGTTTCCGTGAACGGTAATTTTTCTTCGGCGGCCGGAAGCGGCCTGCGGAAAGACAGTTTTGATGAACGAGGATACGCGGCTGCGCGAAGGGCTTCCGGCCTGCGCAAGCCCGTCAGGGTCGGTTGCGGCGGCCGCAGCAAATGGTGTCTATGCCGCGCTCGACCTTGGCACCAATAATTGCCGGCTCTTGATCGCCAGCCCGGCCGGCGACGGCTTTCGCGTCGTGGATTCGTTTTCGCGGATCATCCGGCTCGGCGAGGGCATTTCGGCAACCGGTTCCATCAGCGAGGCGGCGATCGAGCGCGCCATTGCGGCGCTCAGCATTTGCAGCGACAAGATCCGCTACCGCAAGGCCAAACGCCTGCGGTTGATCGCAACCGAAGCCTGCCGCGCCGCCGCCAATGCCGACAGCTTTCGTGACCGCGTCGCAAGCGAGACCGGCATCCGCCTCGAGGTGATCGATCGCGAGACCGAGGCGACGCTGGCCGTGATCGGCTGCTCGCCGCTGCTCGACGCAAAAGGGCGGGGCGCGATCCTGTTCGACATCGGCGGCGGCTCGACCGAGCTGGTGCGGATCGAGCGCGATCCGGAAGAGCAGAACGCGGCGCCGCGCATCAAGGCGTGGATGTCGGTTCCGCTCGGTGTCGTCACGCTGGCCGAGCATTTCGGCGGGCGCGACGTTACGGCGGATTCCTATGCGCGGATGGTGCGCGAAGTCGCGCAATATGTGGCGCCGTTCGCGGCCGAGCACGGCACGGATTTGCGGGACATGCATATGCTGGGAACCTCGGGCACTGTGACGACGCTTGCAGGCGTCCATCTCAATCTGGCGCGCTACGACCGCCGGCGCATCGATGGCGTCTGGATGAACGGTCCCGACGTCACCGCCGTGATCCAGCGGCTGCTCGGCATGAGCTATCACGAGCGCGCCAACAATAATTGCATCAGCGTCGAGCGCGCCGATCTGGTGCTGGCCGGCTGCGCCATTCTCGACGCGATCCGCGACGCCTTCCCATTGCCTCGGCTCAGGGTGGCCGACCGCGGCCTGCGCGAGGGCATGCTGGTGGAGATGATGCGCGAGGACGGCGCGCTGCGGCCGTGCTGATGCGCGAGTGCCGGCTATGCCCCAAAACTGGAAAAGCGGCCGACAGCCGGCCGCTCTTCCCTGAAAGCTGAGCCGGAGGGCCGCACTAGGCGGCACGCCGTATCTCATCCATATTTTGCTTGATCTGCTTTCCGGCATCGTCGGCCAATTTGAGCGACATGTCGGCTATCCGGCGGCTGCTCTCCAGAACAGATCCCACGGTCTCACGTACCAGGTCTGTCTGAACGGCTGCAACCTCCTGAGGAGTTCGGCAGGCCCACAATTCATTCATGCGGTCCATGCTTGTCTCGACCTGATGCCGAACCAATTGCAGGTATTCCTGCGACATCCCGCTCATCACTTTGGCAGCAGTTGTGCCGGTGTAAAGGATGGTTTGCGCGTTGCGGGCCGATCGTTCGGCTGCCTGTTGCACTCCGTCTCCCGACAGACCGAGCGTGCGGCCCAGTTGCTCCGTGGAGCGCCCCATGACGGTCGTCGCCATATCCAGCCCGAAGCGCCAGGTGCTCTGCAACGTCTCGGCGTTTTGCTGGAACAGGGTAGCACCAGCCCGGGCCACTTGCTCGCCGGCTTCAGCCGCGGCCTGTCCGATCCGCGTCGTCTGCTCGGCTGCAGCTTGTCCAAACCGGCTGGTCTGTTCAGCAGTCCTCTCGCCGGCGCGGCGGGCGGCGTCTTCCATGCCTTGGGTAGACTTTTCCTCTTGGCGTGGGTTTGCCATCTGAATTTCTCCGCTGATTGCAGTTTGATGATTCCCCCAGCTCCGACCCGAGCAACGCAATCGCGGTAGGACCGTTCCAAAGCCTTCCGATCTTTTCTGCGCTCCTCGCTTAGTTCGCAACGACCACTTAGGAACGTCGGCAACATGTCGCGGTTATGCCGCAGACTGGCTATTCACGCCCCGCAATTCGGATCGCTACGCACGGCACGAGGCTCAGCGAATGTCCACTGCCGAAGTTATCTTAGTCGTTCTGGGTGTCCTCCTTGTTCTGGTGATTGGGAATATAGTGTTCTCGTTCACGGCCGAACGGAAGAACCCACCGATCGGCCGTTTCATCGACTGCGATGGTGTGCGGCTGCATTACCTCGAACGGGGTGACCCGGCAGCTCGGTGCGTCGTGCTGTTCCATGGCAACGGCACGATGATCCAGGATTTCATCATCAGCGGACTCGTGGATCGTCTTGCCAGCCGCAGCCGGGTCATATGCTTTGATCGGCCCGGCTTCGGCTACAGCCAGCGGCCGCGCGCGCGGATCTGGACTGCAACGTCCCAGGCGGCGCTGTTTGTGAAGGCTCTTAATCAGCTCGGCGTGCGCGATCCCGTCGTGCTCGGCCACTCATGGGGCACGCTGGTCGCTGCCGCCATCGGATTTCAACATGACTACCCGATCCGCGGTCTTGTGCTTGCCTCCGGGTACTACTTCCCCACGCCGCGGTGGGACTTCTGGATGCTATCGGGCCCAGCGATACCGATATTGGGGGACCTGGTCCGCTACACGGTTGCGCCGATTATCTCATGGGCCATTTTGCCGGCCCTCATTCGCAAGCTCTTTGCGCCCCGCTCTGTCCCGGAAGACTTCAAGCATGGCTTTCCGGCGTCCCTGACGCTCAGGCCAAAGCAGCTAAGGGCGGCCGCTGAGGAAAGCGCGTTCCTCATTCCCCAAGCCGTACAGTTCCAGTTTCGCTATTCGAGCATTCGGTGCCCGGTCCACATCTTCCATGGAACGGGAGATCAGATTATCGAACCCGAACAGGCCAGACGTCTACACAAGGTGCTTGGTCGTTCCGACCTGCATCTCATGCCGGACGCCGGACACATGGTGACCTATGCCGACAGCACCTCTATTGCTCAGGCCGTCGAGTCCCTGGAAATCGCCATGATCAAATAGGGGGCTCGTGCTTCAATGCGCATCCACTTCCGTGCTACTGATTCCAGGCTCCGGGTCCGGGCTGACATTTCAAGACAAGTATCGATATGGCGAAAGACACCACCGGACGGCTGCACGTCACGGTCAAGAGCGCGGGCAAGCGCAAGCTGTCATCAAAGCTCTGGCTGGAGCGGCAGCTCAACGATCCCTACGTGGCGAAGGCCAAGCGGGAGGGCTATCGCTCGCGCGCGGCCTACAAGCTGATCGAAATCGACGACAAGTATCGGTTTCTCAAGCCCGGCCTGGCGGTGGTCGATCTCGGCGCAGCCCCCGGCGGTTGGAGCCAGATCGCAGCCAGGCGCGTCGGCGCGATCAATGGCAAGGGCAAAGTGGTCGCGATCGATCTGCTGGAAATGCCGGAAATTCCCGGTGTCGCTTTCGCGCAGCTCGATTTCCTGGCCGAGGACGCACCCGAAAAGCTGATCGCAATGATGGGCGGGCGCGCCGACATCGTGATGTCCGACATGGCAGCCAACACCACGGGCCATCGCAAGACCGATCAATTGCGTATCATCGGCCTCGTGGAGACGGCCGCGCACTTTGCCGCCGAGGTGCTCAATCCCGGCGGGACGTTCCTGGCAAAGGTGTTTCAAAGCGGCGCCGATGCCGAACTGGTCGCACAATTGAAGCGCGATTTTTCCAGCGTGCGTCACGTCAAGCCGGCCTCGAGCCGACAGGATTCCTCGGAGCGCTACGTGTTGGCGATGGGATTTCGAGGGCAGCGCAATCAGCCCTGAGCGCAACCTTTGCGGCGCGATGACCTGATAGCGTCCCCAGCAGTTGTGGTAGGAGGCGCAAACGGGCGCTAGGTCTTGGCGAATCCTCTGGAACTTTTACCTCATACGGCGTATTCATTAATCAGGCGCGGTCTGTTTATTCGCATGCAGCCCTGACGCCATCAGGAATTCTGCAGCGAGCCGCGCCTCCGTCTGGGGAGTATTCCCGTGATGGAGCAGAGGACCAGAGTTGGTAATCTACTGTTAGCTGCGTTGCCGCCAGCAGACCTCGATTTGCTTGTACGTCATTTCCGACTGGTGACCCTTGAGCGGGACACCGTGCTGGTGCGGTCGGGCGATCCAGTACAACGAATATATTTCCCCCTTAGCGGCCTGATCGCCTTCGTGATGGATATGCCGAGCGGACAAACCGTCGCGACCGCCGTCGTCGGCAATGAAGGAGCCGTGGGTGTCCTGACGACGCTGGGGCCTTCCCGCTCTCCGATGACGGCGGTGGTGCGGGTGGCAGGGACCGCGCTGCAGATCTCGCCGGCACAGTTTCAAGCGGCGCTTCAACACAGCAGCGCCTTGAGGGGAGTGGTTCAAACACACATCAGGGTGCTAATGGCGCAATTCCAGCACGTCGCAGCCTGCAACGCGCTGCATTCGGTAACGGCCCGCCTGGCAAGATGGTTGCTGCAAGTCCACGATCGGGCCGACGGCGACATCCTGCCGCTGACGCAAGATACGCTTTCGGAATTGCTCGGCGTGCGCCGCCCGACGGTGACACACGTCGTATGCAAGCTGCGCGAGGCGGGCGGAATCCGATCCAACCGGCGGGGCTCGATCGAGATTGACAGGACGCGGCTCGAAGCGGCGACATGCGAGTGCTACCAGCTCATGCGCCGTAGAATCGATCGCATCGTCCTGACGGACGAGATGAAATCGCCGCCTGTGGCCGAAGCTTCCCTGATTGCCAACGCGGACGAAGAGCGGCAGCGCACTCCGAAGCGGGGCGCGACTGTCCAACGGCACAAGGGGCATTGACGGGATTGCAGGGGCTTCGACGGCATCGATCTACGGCAGGGCGAATGCGGACCCGAGCATACGCCATTTCTCTTCCGGCTCGTGAACCCAGGCCTCCCGTGCAAACCATTCGTGATTGGACTGGCAGACCAAACAAAAGGTGCGCGCGAAAAACACCGGGCTGCATCGAAAGCTCTCCCGGTCCGCTTTCATGCCTGTCGGGATAGCTTGTCCCGTCCGTGGGCATTTGATCATGACCACGCCCATCCTGCTCCTCCATGGCTAATTTTTTGTGCCGACGGCATGTGGTTCGCCACCGGCTGGAACGCGCCCTTCTCACGGGAGCGCTTGTTCCAGCCGATTGCCGCGGGCTGCAAAGGTTCGATTACGAACTAGGCCGCCTTTTGCAGCGCGCTGGCAAAGCTTCTCTTGATCGGATCGGCCGTCTCGGCCGTGACCTTGCGCGTGAGCTCCCAAAGCTCGCGGCTCTGCGCGGCCGTGGCAGTGAAGTTCTTGCAGCCCTGTGCGGCCGACAGTTGTAGGATGTCTGAGGGCTTCGTCATGCCCAAGAGATGGGTGAGAAAATCAAAAGCGGAGCTAGTATTCTCTCCGGAGAACTCTATCACCTTGGCAGCGTAGTCCGCTGCGCCCCTTGCGTTGGCCGCATAGGCTTCGCGGAGAGCGTCGTTGATGGCTCCCGAAGCGATCTTCATCTTCTCGATGCTTTCCTTTGCCCGGATCAGGTTCTGCTCGGCGAGCCCATCAAAGATGCCCGGCATCGCAGACGACATGCCTGAACGCTTCTCGTTAGCACGGGCTTTCGGATCGACATTCGCTTCGTTCGTATGGACTTCACTCACAGGTTATCCTTTCAAGCGAAACTGAGATCAAACAGCAGTCCGGACTGCAGCCGGATCGGGGCGCGTGGTGCGCCACCGACATCGAGAAGGATTTCCCTCCCATCATGATCGGCGCTGAGGTGGATAGCTGGCCCCCGACCGCTTGAGGCAGATATGGACGACCCGCGGCGAAGCTTCCGTTCGCTTTCTGACCCTCACGTCAGATTCTTTTGACGGCGCAGGATGTTCGGGGCGGCGGGGAAACGGGAAAATCCGGCATTTGGCGTGAAAGCGCCGTGCGCGGCGAGTTTATCCCAGCCGCTGATCGCGAGCGTCCTCGGTGCCTTCGCTGGCGGCCTTCTTGGTCGCTGCCTTTTCCGCACCCTTGCGGCTGGAAATCTCGACGACCTTGCGCCCTGAAATCTCGTGGCCGGCATCGTCTGGCATCTGCCAGAAGAAGTATGCCGACGCGGCCGAGATGATCGCGACCACGAGGAAGGCCGGCGGGAATACGCCGGCACTCAGCTCGGTGACGTGTTGATAGAGCATGGTCGATTCCACCGAGAAGGCGCCGACTGCGACCCCTGCCGAGATCGCCAGTTGCTGGTTGACGCTGACGAGCGTGGTCGCTCTGCTCATCTGCGCCGGCTCGACCTCGGCATAGGCGACCGTATTGATCGCGGTGAATTGCAGCGAGCGGAAGAAGCCGCCGACCACGAGGATGATGAAGATCAGCAACAGCGGCGTCGTCACCGTGAACAATGCGCAGGCCGCGAGGAAGACCGCGCTGATGACGGCGTTGACCGTCATCATGTAGCGGAAGCCGAAGGCGCGGATGATCCGCGCGGCCAGCGTCTTCATGCCCATCGCGCCGACCGCCGAGGCAAACGTGACGAGGCCGGACTGGAACGGCGTCAGCCCAAACCCTTCTTGCATCAATAGCGGCAGCAGGAACGGCAGCGCGCCGATGCCGAGCCGGAACAGGAAGCCGCCGATAATGCTGGCGCGCATGGTGGACAGCCGCAGCAGCGAGAAATCCAGCACGGGCGATCCGGTTCGTTTCGCGTGCATCACGTAGAGCGTCATCGAGATGGTGCCGACCGCGACGAGGCCAGCGACGATCGGCCAGGGCAACAGATTGAGGCCGGCGACTGAGAGGCCGAAGGCGATGCCGGCTAGCCCGATCCCGGCCAGCACCAGCCCGTAGAGATCGAAGCGTTCGGGATCCTCGCTTTTGATCGGATCGATGTACTTCATCGCCATGAAGATGCCGAGCAACCCGATCGGGATGTTGATCAGAAAAATCCAGTGCCAGGAGAAGTAGGTGGTAATGAAGCCGCCGAGCGGCGGGCCGATCACCGGCCCGACCAGCGCCGGCACTGTTACCCATGTCATCGCATTGACCAGCGCGCTCTTGTCGATCGAGCGCAACAGCACCAGGCGTCCGACCGGCGTCATCATCGCCCCGCCCATGCCCTGCAGGATGCGGGCAATGACGAAATGGGTGATGTTCTGCGACAGCGCGCACCCGATTGACCCGATCATGAACACGCCGATCGCGATCGAGAACACCATGCGCGCGCCGAAGCGGTCGGCGGTCCAGCCGCTGGCCGGAATGAACACGGCGAGCGAGAGCAAATAGGACGTGATCGCCAGCTTCAGCGTCAGCGGGCTGGTGCCGATGTCAGCCGCGATCGCCGGCAGCGAGGTCGCAATCACCGTCGAGTCCATGTTCTCCATGAACAGGGCGGTGGCGACGATCAGCGGGATCAGGCGTTGCTTGTCCATCGTATCAGGGGGATTGGAGAAACAGGCAGGCGAGGGCGCTGTATCATCCCATTGTCAGACAAGCCATTGCGAAACCGGGCAAACCACCTAAATCCTGCGTGACGCTGCCGTGCACCGTGCAGCCGCTGGAGGTCATGATGACCTACGTTCTCGCTGCCCTGTTGCCGCCGCTCGGGCTGCTCCTGAACGGGCAGCCGTTTTCGGCGATCTTCAACCTGGTCCTGATCGTGTTTTGCCTGGTTTTCGGGCTGATCTTCCACGTCCTGCTCTTGGTGCCGTCGGCCCATGCGCTGATCGCGGTTCACATGAAGCGGGAGGACCGCCGGCACCGCGAGGTGGTGGAGGCGATCCGCCAGCACGGCCCGCCGCCGGGCTATCGGCCGTAAGGCTTCCGTAAACCCCTGCCGTAAACCCTTCCCGTAAGCCCTTGGGATTGCGGCGTTTCCGGAAAAGCCTGTGCAAAGCAGTCAAACGCTTTGATTCGGCGTCCTGCCATGCTATCGACCACCGTCAACCCCACCGATGGGCTTCGATTCGACGGCGATGCCGGTGCATCGCCGAAGGCGGCGTTCATCCATAGAACTGATCGCGGCGGTGAGCCGCCGAAAGGAGTTGGCAATGGCGCAGGGACTTCAGGCTATCCGTGAAGCCTTTACGTTCGACGATGTGCTTCTGAAGCCCGGTCTCTCGGATATTTTGCCCTCGGAGGCCGATATCCGCTCCCATGTCACCCGCGCGATTCCGCTGAACATTCCGATCATCGCGTCGGCGATGGACACGGTCACCGAAGCGCGCATGGCGATCGCGATGGCGCAATCCGGCGGCGTCGGCGTCATCCACCGTAACTTCGATCCGGAAGGGCAGGCTGCCCAGGTGCGGCAGGTCAAGAAGTATGAATCCGGAATGGTGGTCAATCCGCTGACCATCGGTCCCGATGCGATGCTGTCGGATGCGCTGGCGCTGATGAAGGATCACGGCTTTTCCGGCATTCCCGTCGTCACCGGCGCCGGCAAGAACACGCCCGGCAAGCTGATTGGCATTCTCACCAACCGCGACGTCCGCTTTGCGACCAATCCCAAGCAAAAAGTCTCGGAGCTGATGACGCACGAGAACCTCGTCACAGTTCGCGAGAACGTCAGCCAGGACGAGGCGAAGCGGATGCTGCACATGCACCGCATCGAGAAATTGCTCGTTGTCGACGACCAGTACCGCTGCGTGGGACTGATCACCGTCAAGGACATGGAAAAGGCGGTCGCCCATCCGCTCGCCTGCAAGGACGAGCATGGCCGGCTGCGTGTGGCTGCCGCGACCACGGTAGGCGAAGGCGGCTTTGAGCGTACCGAGCGGCTGATCGATGCCGGTGTCGACCTGATCGTGGTCGATACCGCGCACGGCCATTCCTCTCGTGTGCTCGAGGCGGTCAATCGCATCAAGCGCCTGTCCAACGCGGTGCAAGTCATCGCCGGCAATATCGCCACGCAGGAAGGCGCGCAGGCGCTGATCGACGCGGGCGCTGACGCGATCAAGGTCGGCATTGGCCCAGGCTCGATCTGTACCACGCGCATCGTCGCCGGCGTCGGCGTGCCGCAGCTCACCGCGATCATGGATGCGGTGGAAGCGGCGAAGAAAGCCGACGTATCAGTGATTGCCGATGGCGGCATCAAATATTCCGGCGATCTGGCCAAAGCGCTGGCCGCCGGCGCCGACATCGCCATGGTCGGTTCGCTGCTCGCCGGCACCGACGAGACGCCCGGCGAAGTGTTTCTGTGGCAGGGCCGTTCCTACAAGGCCTATCGCGGCATGGGCTCGGTCGGCGCGATGGCGCGCGGCTCCGCCGACCGCTATTTCCAGCAGGACATCAAGGACACGCTGAAACTCGTGCCCGAGGGCATCGAGGGCCAGGTGCCGTACAAGGGTCCGGTCGGCAACGTCATGCACCAGCTAGCCGGCGGCTTGCGCGCCGCGATGGGCTATGTCGGCGCGCGCAACCTCGCCGAATTCCATGCCAAGGCGCAGTTCGTCCGCATCACCGGCGCGGGCCTGCGCGAAAGCCACGTCCACGACGTGACGATCACGCGCGAGAGCCCGAATTATCCGGGCGGGGCGTAAGCGCTTCCACATCGCGGAATTCTCGCCGTCATTGCGAGGAGCTCGCGACAAAATTGCAAAAGCAATTTTGCGCTGAAGCGACGAAGCAATTCATTCTTTTTCGTTGACGAAGATGGATTGCTTCGCTTCGCTCGCAATGACGAATAGAAACCAGAGGAAACCATTATGTCCCAGGGCAAACGCATCGTTCTCGCCTCGCGCCCCGTCGGCGAACCAAAATCCTCCGACTTCCGCCTCGAGGATTGCCCCATCCCCACGCCGGGAGCCGGAGAGGTGCTTCTTCGCACTATCTGGCTGTCGCTCGATCCCTACATGCGCGGGCGCATGAGCGATGGGCCGTCCTACGCCCAGCCGGTGCCGATCGGCGGCGTGATGGAAGCAGGCACCGTCAGCGAAGTGATTGCCTCGAACAATCCCGGCTTCGCCAAGGGCGACATCGTGCTGTCGCGCGCCGGCTGGCAGACCCATGCGGTCTCCGACGGCAAGGGCCTTGCAAAAATCGATCCTGACATCGCGCCGATCTCGACCACGGTCGGCGTTCTCGGCATGCCCGGCATGACCGCGTATACGGGCCTGCTCGACATCGGCAAGCCGCAAGCGGGCGAGACCGTCGTCGTCGCGGCCGCTTCCGGCGCGGTCGGCTCGGCGGTCGGCCAGATCGCGAAGATCAAGGGCGCCCGCGCGGTCGGCATTGCCGGCGGCAAGGACAAATGCGCTTACGTCAAGAATGAGCTCGGCTTCGACGAGTGCCTCGATCACCGCGACCCCGATCTCGCGGCCAAGTTGAAGGATGCCTGCCCGAAAGGCATCGACGTCTATTTCGAAAACGTCGGCGGCGCGGTGTTCGAAGCGGTGTTCCCGCTGCTCAATGCGTTTGCGCGCGTTCCCGTGTGCGGCCTGATCGCGCATTACAACGATACGCAGGCGGTGGCGCCGAAATGGGCGCCGTCCCTGATGCGCGCCGTGTTGACCAAGCGCCTGACCATCCGCGGCTTCATCGTCAGCGATTTCGCGGCGCGCCACGGCGACTTCCTGCGCGACATGTCGGCGTGGGTGCGCGAGGGCAAGGTCAAGCACAAGGAATTCGTCACCGAAGGCCTCGAGAGCGCGCCGGCTGCATTCATGGGGCTTCTGAAGGGCGCCAATTTCGGCAAGCAGTTGGTGCGCGTCGGGCCGGACAAGACTTGAAGGCGGCGCGCGCCTCGAGTTCTGGGGAACCCTCAACGAGGAAGCTCACGCCTACTTGAGGCGAGCGGCGGAACGTCCCTTTGCAACTGTCGTTGGCCCCGACATCCAATGGAGAAGCCAAATGACGATCTGCAAGAAACTATCGCTCGGCCTGGTTGCCGCCACGATGCTGGCCACTCCTGCGATGGCTCAGGCTGTTTATCAGGAACCTGGCATGATCGGGTTTAACTATCCGAACTCCGCTTACACGACGGGAGGTTACGGTGTCACTGTGACGCCCGGACCCGGCTACTACGGTAACCGGTTTCATCCGGTCCCACGCGTAGGTGCCTTTGCGACAGCACCGTGGACCGATGGTGGCTCCTACTACGGCTACGTTGAGCGGGAATACTGAGCTGCTCTAGGATTTCCTGCCAATCAGTGAATCCAGATCAACATCGGTCTGTTCCGGCGCCTTGACGTGCCGGACTTCAAGGGCGTCGGGCTGGAAATGATACTCTACCAGCCCGACTTCCTTTATGCCGATGACCGGCTGAATTCGTTCGGGAAGGATGAAGCCTGTCGACGGCGCCCAGACGTGGCGCGTGTGACGATAGGTGAAGTCGCGACGCTGGTGGACGTGGCCTGAGGCGACCAGCCGCAGATCGACCGTGGCGAACAGCTCGATCAGATCTTTGCGCTTCGGCTGCGGAACGTAGCGGATCGCGGTTTCGGCCATCTCGGGATCATCAGGCGCATTCAGAAACAGCGGCTTGTGCAGGAACAGCGCGACCGGCTGGCTGTTGACGCGCGCAAGTTCTGACGCGAGCCAGTCGAACTGCTCGGTCTCGCTGTCGATCCCGGTGTTCATGATCAGCGAGTTCAGCCCGATAAAGCTCCAGCCCGCCGCATCGAAACGCCAGCGGTCCTCGCCGATGACGGCCAGATATTTCTGCCGCTCCTGTTCGGTGGCCGGCGGCTTCGGCGGGGCGCCGACGGCCGTCGGGTTGTCACCGACGTCGTGATTGCCGGGCAGATGCCGGCACGGCACCGGCAGCGCGTCGTGCAGCTCTTTTGCGAAGGTGAGATCGTCCGGGCTGGTCGGCGCATCGAAGGCGAGATCGCCGGTGTTGACGACGAGATCGGGTCGCGTCGCGTCGATATGTTCGCTGACGCGGTGAAAATTGTCGGTGAGCTGCTGCAGTCGGCGGGCGAGGTGGGTGTCGGAAATTTGCGTCAGGCGAAATTCGGACATGCAGTATTCCTTTTCGTCCGATCATAGCCGGGCCTGACGTCGAAAGGATGACGCATCCGAATCTCGCCCCATCCTCACTTGTCATACCCCGCGAAGGCGGGGTACCCAGTACGCCCCGGCCTATCGATTCAGACACTGGCGTCTCTGGAATACTGGGTCACCCGCATTCGCGGGTGACGACAGTTTCGGGATGGCAACCTATCCTCACCCCAACGTCCGTCGCCAAAACGCCAGCATGTCCGCCCGAAACAATTCGGCATCGCCGTCGCGGCTGCCGATTCTTGCGCCCTTGCGGCCATAGCCGGCCTTCAGCGCATAGACCATCAGGTCGCGGTCGGTGAGCTTGCTCTCTGCGACGCCCTGAAGCGGATGGATGAAGGCGCCGTCATTGGCGATATAGGCCGTCGGCGCGGCCGGGGAGACGGACGCGTCAGCGACGTTCTCGATCGCGGTGCCGCGGTCAAAACTGTGCTGCGCACCGCCGATCAGCCGCATCGTCGCTCTTCCGCCGGAGAGGCGGATCGCCTGGCAATGGCCCTGCACCTGCATCGGCGAGCACCATTCATCGGCATCGCCCATGATGACGCGGATTTCGGTTTCGTCGACGGATGGATCGAGGAACTGATGGCCGCTCCAGGGATAGGCCGCGAGCACGCTTCTGAATCCGGCGCCAGCGCCGACCACCGCATCGGCAAAGCGGCGCGTCGCAGCCGTCAGCACGGCCGATCCCCCGCGGCTATGGCCTTGCGCGCCGATCCGGGAAGCGTCGATCTCCGGATGGTTCGACAGCACCAGCCAGGCCGCCAGCACGTCATAGGCGCTGGCGGCAAAGGAAAATTGCGTCTGGTTGGCAACCGTCGAGGTCACGTCGCGCGCGCCGAAACTGTCGAGGACGAACGCCGCAAAACCGTCGCCGACCACCGTTTCGGCATGCGCCAGGTGCGAGGGCGCCACCCCGAGGCTGCCCGGCGCCACCATCACCAGCGGAAGCTTTCCGTTGCGTTTGCGATTGTTCGAGGCCGGCAGGAACAGCTTGCCGTCGATCACAAGTCTGGGCAGCTCGGCCGCATTGCTGATGACGTGGAAGTAGTTAAGCGGATTGGCGGTGAGAATGTCGATATTCTGTCCCTTGGCGCCGCCAGCGAAAACAATGTCGGAATCGCGAAATCGCAAAGTTGCAATCCTCCCGCGGTCGCTCTTTTTCGGCGACCGTCAGGGATACAGTAGAGCGCTGGTTGTTGGCGTCAAAGCAAATGTGCCCAGCGGTCCGCCATCTTTATATCTTAATGGCGTCAGAGCACGCGGTAGCGGATCGCGAAGGCGTCATGAATCTCCGATGTCACCGTGCCGCCATTGGCGGCGACGATGCCGTCGGCCAGATGCCACGGCCCGAACTGGTCGGAGCGCGATGGGCTCGCCGGCAGCCGTAGCCGGAACGTGCTCTGGGTCCGGCCGGGCAGGTTCAGCACCATCATCCGCTCGGTGGTGCGATAATCGAGCGTCACCGTCCCGCGCAAGATGCTTCGGCCGTCGGCGGTCGAGGCCAGCGCCTCCTGAACCTTTGCCAGCTTCTGGTTCCGGTCAGTCAGCAGCTCGATCTGGATGTCGGCGGCGGTCGTCAATGTTGCCTTCGGCAGGCGGATTTCAAATTCCACTGCGGGCTTCGCCGGATTGAGGCCGAGATAGGCCTGCGCCGCGTGCCTGATGTCCGAGATCGCGAAGGCGAGCAGGACCAGCACCGCGGAAGCGGCAAGCCCGTGCTTGACCAGATCGTGGCGGCCGCGGTGGCCGCTGTGGAAATGGACCGAGAGCATGATCGCCACCGCCAGCGCCGCGGCGATGCCGGCCAATGCCGACATGACGATGCCAAGGCCGCCATCGGGGCCGTCGCTAAATCCGACGGCCTGGAGCAGGGAGGTCACGGAATCGCCGGGCAGTTCGGCAGCGCGACCGGCGCCGGTCAGGATCGGGGAGGTGATGTTCATCGCCTGCTCGCGGATTGCTGTCCAAGGCCGGTTCGAGACCAGAACCTTCGGAATTCTCGATAGTTGGTCGTCTGGCCTCTCCTTGTGGTTCAAGCGAGCCCGGTTAAGTGCATTTGTCAGGTGAGGGGCGTCTCGTTATTGCTGTAAGGCCTCATGCAGGCTTCGGGGGAGATTCTCATGTCGGTTCAAATGGTTTTGCTGCCGGTCTTCGTTCTGATCGGGCTCACATTCTTCCTGATGTTCTGGATGGTGACGGCCCGCACCAAGGCGGTGAAGGCCCGGGAAACCAGCCTGAAGGACATCGCGCTCGGACAGCCGAAGTATCCGCCCCGCGTGGCCCAGATCGGCAATTGCTTCTCAAATCAGTTCGAAGTGCCGCTGCTGTTCTACCTCCTGATCGCGCTGGCGCTACCGCTGCGGCGGACCGATCTCTTCATCGTGCTGATGTCCTGGGTGTTCGTGGTGACACGATTTGCCCATGCCGGGATTTTCGTCACCACCAACAACATCCAGCAGCGCAGCCTGGCGTGGTTTGCCGGCGCGCTGGTGCTGCTCGTGATGTGGATCTACTTCGCGCTGAAGCTTCTGCTTCTGATCTAGTCCGATCCGTGCGGCCAGCCGCCTGTCACGGGCGCGAGTGGCGAGAGCGTGGCCTCTTAAGAAAACGCCCGGAACAAGGGCGAAGGCGGCCGACGAGCTTGCCGGTAGGTGTGTTCCGGCCACCGCGCCTGGCACGCCGAGGTCGCCTGCCAGAACGACGGGTATCTTTACCGACGGCGTTGTCTTGCCTATGGGCGAGTTCCTCCGGCACATAGATCAGCCGCCCGTCCGGCAAGCGGTAGGTGATGCCGGCGCGCATTCCCCGCCCTTCGCCGATCTCGCCGGTCGTCTCATATTGCGTCATCGACTCTGCGTCTTTCACGACGATGCGCATGTCCGGCTTGCCCAGATTTTCGACGACGACAACGTCCTTGTTCGAGAATGGATTGAGCGGATTCTGCACGATAACGATCATCAACATCGCGATGACAACGAGAAATACATCGATCAGATTGACCACCGAAAGAATTGGATCGTCCGCGTCTGTCTCCGACAAGAACCTCATGGCGCAGTCTCCTGGGCGCGTTCCACAGCGCGCAACTCCTGCAACAGCCAGCGGCGGCGTACCGTCAGGATCGCAAAGGTGATGCTTGCCGTTACCAGGGCCAGGATCACGGACGAGAAGGCGAGTGCCAGATTTTCCCCGACGGCTCTGGCGTTATTGTTGGACAGCGCGAGCAGTGCCGGTCCCATCGGAATCATCGTCGCGACGAGTCCAAGCATCGGCGCAGTGCGCGACACGATCCTCAGCCACTCAAGCTGCTGCATGATCCATAGTTCGAGATCGGCACTGCCGGCGCGCGTTGCCGCATGATAGGCGGAAAGGCGAGACCGGTGTTGGCCGCGTCCGCGTTGCACTGCCTCGGCGGCAAACGCTCCCAGCGCGACGCACGCGTAGATCAGGGAGGCCAGGATCAGCGCCAGGATCGGATACAGAAACACCGTCGTAAGAACATACAGAGTGGAATCGATACTTTTCATGCGCCTCGTCCCAAAGTCGATATATGCCGGTTGGCGCGCGTCTGAGCGCCCGCGCCGGCAAGGAAACAAGCAAACAGGAATGCAGCGCCAAGCAAGGCGCGCCAGCCGACATCGGCACCGGCCGGCGCTGGGGGCGTCGGCTGAAGGACGGGGCCACGAACCGGCTCGGATCCATCCGCCGGCTCTTCCGGCGATTTCGGTTGGTTCGAGGCGGCGCCGCCGGCCGCGGCGTTCAAGCCAAAGCCGGCCGCTGTTTTTGCAATGAAGGCGATAGTCTCCGGCTCGCCGAGATTGACGCCGTGACGGGCCGCGAGCTCCTGCCAGCGTTGAATTAACTCCTTGCGGGTCTGCTCGGCAGCGTCCCAGTAGCCTTTTCGGATCGCTTCGATCATCCGTTCGAGGATCTGCGCCTGCGCGGTCGGGTTGTGCGCCTCGAACCAGGCAGCAAGGTCCAGGTTGCGGATGTCGCGAACAAAGGTGTCATGCATCGCCTGCCATTGATCGGCGCGCACGGTGTTCGGATCGGTCACCTGCCATCCGAAGAAATTGTTGACGACATTCAGTATCTCCAGTGTTCCCGCATAACCCTCCTGCCGCATTCCCTCGATCCAGTGCGGGTTGAGGTAGCGCGAACGCATCTCGTCGGCGAGGAATCTGGCCGCTGAGGTGATGCGGGAGTTCTGTTCGCGCAGGTTGGCGATATAGAGCGAGGGACTGCGGCCATCGAGATGTCGAACCGCAATTGACAAGCCGCCGAGATATTCGAACGGGTGGTCGGTGGAAAGGATGCCGTGCAGCTTCGAGGAGCGTGAAAGGACTGCAGCTTGCGTACCCTTCAATTGCTCGGCAAACAGGTTTCCGCCCTCGATCTGTGCTCCCCATTCCTTGTCGCCATAGGCGTATTGCAGCCGCGACAGGAACGCTTCCGCAAGCGGCGCGTCCTCTTCCCAGGCGGTGGACTTTAGGATGGCGCCCGGCAGGCTTGTTCCGTAATCGCCGGGCGCATTGCTGAACATTCGCATGGACGCAAGGCGGCGCGCTCGTGCTGTCCCCAGTTGGCCGCTCAGTCTGCTGGCGATCGCTTCCGTGTTGTGAGCAACCGTGTTTCCGGCCTCGTCGAGAGTGCCGAGCCGCGCAATGGCGCCGGCAAGCAGCCGCATGAAGCCGTCAAACTGGTCGCGATAAACGCTGGTCACCTGCAGTACCGCGTCGATGCGGGCGCGGCCGAGTTCCGCAGCGGGAATGATCTCCATTGCAACGACACGTCCGCCCGGGTCCCAGACCGGGCGAAGTCCCAGCGCATGCATCGCCTGCGCTTCCATCATCCCGAGGTGACGCATGGTCTCGCCCGACCACAAGCTGAAGGCCAGCTTCGTCGGGATTTTGCCGCCGTGCTCGGCACGATATGCATCGAGAAGCTGCGTGAGCGCCACGCCGCCTGCCTCGTAGGCCTCTCTGGTCGGAATCTTGTCCGGTTCAAATCCAAACAGGTTGCGGCCGCTGGGCACATCGGGATTGCGGATGGGGTCGCCGCCGGGACCCGGGGCGACGAAGCTGCCGGCAAGGCCCGCAAGCAGCGCCTCGATTTCGCCCGTCTCGACGAGGTGGCGATCGAGAGCCATGGCGCGCTCAAGCATCGTCCGCAGTTCCGGATCCGCTACTTCGTCGAGCGAGGCGCCTTGCCTCAGATGCCGTCGCAGCAGCCGGTAAGGCGGGCTGTCCTGTAGTTTGCTCGAATCGACTGCGAAAAACTCCTTCGGATCGGCGCCAAGCTTCCGATAGAACGGTGTGCCGAGCTGCTGCATGACGGTCGCGACGCGTTCCTCATCGCTGGCCGGCTCACCAAAAGTATGCAGGCCGTGCGGCATGGCATGGTCGGCGAGCGCGTGCACATGATCGTGCAGTTCTGCGAGGAAGGCGGCAAAGTCGTCCTGCATTCGCTGCTCGCTCCATCCCATATCGCGGTGCATGTTGGCGGCCAGCACGGTCTTGCGAAGCTGGGCCGCGACCCGGTCGCGGACCGCGCCTTCGTCGAGCTGCGCATGTTCGTGGATCTTGGCATGCAGGTCGCGCAGCTCGTCGTAGAGACCGGCCGGCGAGAAGGGTGGTGTCTGATGGCTGACCGTCACGGCGCGGCCTCGGCGTTTGGCCTGGATCGCTTCCGCAACATTGTCCTGGATGTAGGGATAGAACACCGGCAGGGCGCCGACGGCGAGATAGGGATAATCGTCGACGGACAATCCGCGATCCTTGCCGGGTGTCCATTCCTGCGTGCCGTGGGTACCGAAATGGATGAGCGCATCGGCGCCGTGGGCTTCGCGCAGATAAAGATATGTAGCGAGATAGAGGTGCCCGGGCGGTTGTTTGGTGTCGTGATAGTCGGCGCCCGGCTGCCCGCTACGGGGCGGCTGCGGCATAATGACAAGATTGCCGAGCGCAAGGCGCGGAATGACGAAATGCTTTTCGCCTGCGATCTCGATGACGTCGGGTTGAGCGCCTGGATCGCCCCAGCGCGCCAGCAGTTCTTCGCGGCGCCTCTGCGGTAATTCGTCCAGCCATGCGCGATAGCGGGCGAGTGGCAGGGTGGCGGCGAGGCCTTCGTCGCGCAAAGCGGGCAGCCGTTCCGGATGATACAGGGCGCCCATCATCGCCTGGGCAGATTTGACAAACCGTGCCTCGTCCGCGGCAGGTACGTTGTAGCCGGCCGATGCAAGCGATGAGGTCAGGCGTTCGAGGCTGCGTGGAACGTTTAGATTGGAAGCCGAGACATTTTTTTCTCCCGGCGGATAGTTCCAGAACATCAACGCCAGCCGCTTGTCCTCCGCCGGCTTGCGACGGAGAGCGGACAGTTGCGCCGCCTTGTGCAACAAGGCATCCACCTGCTGGGATATCGGCACCGGCTCGCCTCTGCGGACGGCCTCGATCACCATGGGGTCGCTGATACCCCAGCTTTCCGGCTGCGCGAGGAACGTCGCAACAAGCCTCGAGTTCATGCCTGTATCGGCAACTGACCAGGCTTCCGGATCGCCCTCCCGGAAGCTAACCGTCTGGATCACGGGAATATTGAGGCCAGCAAACTCGGCGCGTCGGGCCCGGCCGTTCTGCATATGGGTGGCTACGATCAGCAGATCGGGTTTTGCTGAGCCGACGCTCTTTTGCAGCGCTGCCGGGTCCGCGGCATCGAGCCAGAAGGGGATTGGCACCAGGCCGAGACTCTCGCTGCGCGCGACCAATGCATCGAGCACCTGCGTCTCCATCCCGGATATCAAGCCTGGGTGGATATTGATGGCGATACGCGGTGCATCTTGCTTCCAGCGACCGGCCCCCCATTGCAGGTAATCCTCGACGGACTTGAAGAGCGCATCGGCCTGCGGGTGATAGAATCCCGTCTGCGGGATGGATGTGGGCGCAGGGATCGAGGAATTACCCTGCGCAACGAGCGATGCAAACATCGCGCGAAGGTTGGATTCCCCTCCGCCGGAATAATAACCAAGCAGCCGCCGTGCTTCGGTCGGCGGAAGATTGCCGTATCCCGGTGGGCCGCCGCCGACGCGGATCCACGGCGTCCGACTTTCCGTCAAGGTAGTGCGAATCCGCTCCTGAACCTTCGCCACATCCATCGGTCGAGGCGTATCGAGAATCACGAGGTCGACGCCCGCGATCCAGGCCTTGGGATCGCCAGCGTCGGCCTCAACATAGACGTGATCGAGTTTCAACCCGGCGTCCCCAGCGAGGCGCGCAAGCTTGTCGAGTCTCCCCGGCAGCACAAAATCGGTCGTGATGACACGAAGGTGCGAAACAGGACGTGAAGCACCCGCATCTTGCGCTCTCGTCGCAGGCGATGGAAAGCCAACGAGGGCCACGATCGCAAGGCAGCTCAAAGCGAAACCGATACGGTTCAACATCGCGCGATCCCGCTAGTTGAATCGCTTGGTGAAGCCAGCATAGAACGCCCGCCCCGTACCGGGATAAACTGACGGCGTTCCGGATGCCGCATCGCTGGATTTCAGCAGCGGTACGAAGTCACCCACATAGGCGACGTTCGTCAGGTTGCGTCCTTCGAACCAGAGCGTCCAGGAATTATCGGGGGCCTTCCAGCCTGCTTTGATGCCGTACAGCGCGTACGCCGGGACTATGAAGGCGTCGCCACCGGAGCCGTCGAAGGTCACCTGACGTTCGCCGACGTAGCGGATATTGCCGGAAGCATAGAAGCCCGAGGGATGTCGATATCCCAATTCTCCGAACAGTTGATGTGTCGGCAGCACCGGCAACCGGTTGCTGCCGAATACCGGATCGTTGTCGAAGCGAAAATCGGTATAGTTCCAGATGGCGTTCAGAAAGACATGATCGCGGTGCGTAAGCACATCGACGAAAGGCCGCGTCTTGAAGCCGGTCTCGATTCCGCTGTGAATGGTCCGGTCGGCGTTGTAGGCGACAAGACTACCCGACTGGCTGCAGGCGAACTGGCCATTCATCTGCGCCCGCTGTCCCGGCGTCAGGCGGTTCAGCGGAATCAGTCCCAGAGCGCATTGAGACAGTATCTCGTCCCGCAGACGCATATGATAGAGGGTTATGTCGTAACCGAAGCGTTCCCAACCGCCGCGAATGCCCGTTTCGGCGGTCCAGGCGCGTTGCATACGCAAGTCTTGCGTAAGGTTGAGCTGCACGGCCGGATTGTTCAATCCGTTGACGGCTTGCTCTATGCCCAAGAGCGAGAAGATGTCGCCGCTGTTGGGGACCTCGGTGCTTCGCGAAATGTTGGCGAACCAGAAATGATCCTTGGTGTGCTCCCAGTTCACGCCGAGTTTGGGATTGAGCGCGCTGAATTCACGATCGTAGTTGCGACGACCGTTTGAACTGGCGGGCCCGAGCAGGCCGCCCGAGGGGACCATGGGTCCCGAATACTCGTCGCGGAAGATTCGGTTGGTCCAGAATGCCTGTGCGCCGGCAAACAGGCGCACCCGCGGGACGATCTCGATCGCGGCTTCAGAGAATCCTTCCGTCAGCCATGAACGGAAACTGTCATCATAGACGAGCTTGGATTTCTGATTGCCCGCCGACCCGGCGGCCCATTGCCAGTCGCGATATTTGGCGGTTTCGTAGGTCGGCCGGAAGCCCGCCACGAGCTCGGTCGGCAAGCCGGCAATCTCGGTCTTGCGTTCGGCGCGAAGCGAAATTCCGCTGTCCTGCCATTTGACATCGACGATTCCGGCACGCGGTGAGGGGAGATGGTCAAACTGCGATGCCATGAAATACGGCGCGATCTCAAAGGCCGTATCGCCGGCGCGGATGACGGTCTTGTTCACGACGCGCTGATAGTCGTAGTCCGCACGCAGATTGTAGGGAAATGACGCGTTGGTCGGGTCGTAACCGGATCGCCGGTAGGTATCGAGCTGCTTCAGCGGCACCGACGTCGGCAATTGCTGTTCGCTCTTGCTGAATGACACATAGGTCCGGTTCTCGATGTTCTCGTTCGGCCGCCAACCGAAATTTCCGCTGGCCTTCGTCGATTCGCTGCGGGAGTGAAACTCGTATCCGTCGTTGCGATATTGGTTGACCTGACCGTAGTAGTCGAACTGTCCCTTCGCGCCGCCGACTTCCAACTGGCCGAACGAGTTGCCATAGCTCCCGCCGGAACCCGAGAGCGCCACTCCGGGTGCGGTCAATCCCGTCTTGGAAACGGCGTTGATCGCTCCGCCGGTCGCGAGCGCGCCATAGCGCAGACTGTTCGCGCCGCGATAGACTTCGATGTAATCGATGGCCTTCATATCGAAGAACGCTTGGGTGATGCCGCTCTCGATGCGACCGATCGGCACCCCATCCATGTAGCCGCGCACGCCGCGGCCGCTTCGCGGGCCGGTTTGCGAACTATCGCTGCCGCGCATCGATATTGTGCCGAGCGTGTTCTCGCCCCGATCGGTGACGTAGACACTCGGCGTTTGCTCGAGAACTTCCCTCAGGTTCGCCTGATTGCCCTTGTCTTGCTGCGTCACCGAGACGACGGTCTCGGCGCCGGGGCGTCGGATGAAGCGCTCCTGCTGCGCCTGAAAGGGCGGTGGATTCAGGCTTGCGTTGGCGGCCGGAGGCGACGCTTCGCTGGCCGGCGCCACCGACCTCGACGGCGAAACTGTCGGAACCCGGCGGACAGCCACCGGGCGCCGCGGAGCAGCGACGGAGCGCGGTGGCGCGGCCACTGTAATGGCTTCGAGCAAGACAGCCGGTTTGTCGGGGCCAACGGCAGTCGGTGTCTGGCTGTGAGCAAGCGTTGCGTAAACAGCCGCAGCACTGGCGAGCAGCGTCAGCCTTGAGGCCCGCCACACTTGGTGGCTCAATCCCCCTGATCGATGTGTTGCGCAAGAAAGTAGATCGGCGCCGCCTCAGTCCCCCGCACCCACACGTCTGCCACGCCGCCCATTCCCACCACGCCCATGCCATTCCCCAATCCCGCCATTCGGGTAATATTCTACCAAATGTAACGTTATAACGTAACGTCTACGGAATGGAGGCATCCGTTGTCAACGGGATGTTGGGCGCAATCAAAAGCAACGACGCAAGTTGAATGTCGTGAAGGTTGCGGGTGAATGCACGACGCCATCGGCGATCGCTTCCATCGAGCGTGGTCGGCGGCGCAAGACCTTCTTTTCAAACCGAGCGCGTTTGCTGGTAGTCCTTTTGGTGCAATGTGCTAGCCCGTTGTCTTGAATTGTTTTCGTTCGACAACGCCCTGACGCCGAAAGTTCTTGATGACCCCCGCTGCCCGCCTTTCCGCCGCCATCGAACTGATCGACACCATCGACGCGCAACGCGTTCCGGCGGCGAAGGCGCTGAAGGAATGGGGCACCGCGCATCGTTATGCCGGCTCGGGCGACCGCGCGGCGATTTCGGGCCTGATCTGGGACGTGCTGCGGCGGCGGGCATCGAGCGCCTGGCTGATGGACGCCGACACGCCGCGGGCGCGCGTGCTCGGCATGCTCAAGCTCGAGCGCAAGCTCGATGTCGAGGCGATCTCGGCGCTGTGCGATGGCGGACGCTTTGCACCGGAGCCGCTGACCGAAGCCGAACGATCGGCGCTCACCTCGCGGACCCTCGACGGCGCGCCGCCGCACATTGCCGGCGACTATCCGGAATGGCTGGACGCGCATCTGGCCACCGTGTTCGGCGAGGATCGCGTGGCGGAGGCCACCGCGATGGCAAGCCGTGCCCCGCTCGATCTTCGCGTCAACACGCTGAAGGCCAAGCGCGAAAAAGTGCTCGCGTCCCTTTCGCATCTCGGCGCAACGCCGACGCCGTGGTCCCCGATCGGGCTCCGCATCGAACTCGGCGCCGACGCCCGCAACCCCGGCGTTCATGCCGAGGAGGATTTCATCAAGGGCGCGGTCGAGGTGCAGGACGAGGGCTCGCAACTCGCGGCGATGTTCACGGCGGCAAAACCCGGCGAGCAGGTGATCGATCTCTGCGCCGGCGCCGGCGGCAAGACGCTGGCGCTGGCGGCGATGATGCAAGGCAAGGGCCGCCTGATCGCAACCGACAGCGACAAGCGCCAGCTCGCGCCGATCTACGAGCGGCTCTCGCGGGCCGGCGTCCACAACGCCGAGGTTCGTCCGCCGAAAGGCGACACTGATCCATTGGCCGACATCAAGTCGTCCGCCGATCTCGTCCTGATCGACGCGCCCTGCACCGGCACCGGCACCTGGCGCCGCAACCCCGACGCCAAATGGCGCATGCGCCCCGGCGCGCTGGAGGTTCGCTTGAAAGACCAGGCCGAAGTGCTTGATCGCGCAAGCCGCCTGATCAAGCCGGGCGGCCGCATCGCCTATGTCACCTGCTCGGTGCTGCCAAGCGAAAACGGCGAGCAGATCCGCGCCTTCGTGGCACGTCATCCCGAGTTTTCGATTCAGCCACTGAACGAGACGGCAAGCGTGCTGTGGGACAGAGCGGAGGATTTTGAGAAGGCTGCGCTGCAATCGCCCGAGGGCTGGCTGATGACGCCGCGAAGGACGGGCACGGATGGCTTTTTTGTCTCGGTGCTGAAGAAGGCGTGACGCCGTGGATGGCGTAGGGTGGGCAAAGCGAAGCGTGCCCACCATCTATCCGCAATTGTGGTGGTGGGCACGCTGGCGCTTTGCCCACCCTACGATTCCGGCGTTAAGGCGCTCTCGGCACGATTAGGTCAATAATACTTACCTAATACTGATCTGTCCATGCCCGAGAAAGAATGTGGGTCAGCCCTTTGCCGCGGTTGCGAGGCCGCGCCCCGTCGCGTAATTCCTGTCCATGACAGCAGCACAGAAAGCCCGCGAGTCGACGCCCTCGGTGGCCTCGGCGCATGACAAGATTCTGATTGTCGATTTCGGCAGTCAGGTGACGCAATTGATCGCCCGCCGGGTGCGCGAGGAGGGCGTCTACTCCGAAATCGTGCCGTTCCAGAAGGCCGAAGCCGCCTTCAAGGAGATGAAGCCGAAGGCGGTGATCCTGTCCGGCGGGCCGGAGTCGGTGCACGAAGAAGGCTCGCCCCGCGCGCCGCAAGCGATCTTCGATTCCGGCGTCCCCGTGCTCGGCATCTGCTACGGCCAGATGACGCTCGCCGCCCAGCTCGGTGGTGAGGTCGAGGGCGGCCATCACCGCGAATTCGGCCGCGCCGATGTGGAGGTGAAGACGGCGAGCAAATTGTTCGACGACACCTGGTCGATGGGCGAGCGCCATCCGGTCTGGATGAGCCACGGCGACCGCATCACCAAAATGCCGCCGGGTTTTACCGTCGCCGCCGTCTCGCCGAACGCGCCGTTCGCGGTGATCCAGGACGAGAAGCGCAAATATTACGGCCTGATGTTCCACCCCGAAGTGGTGCACACGCCCGATGGCGCCAAGCTCTTGCGCAATTTCGTCCGCAAGGTCGCAGGTTTTACCGGCGACTGGACCATGCGGGCCTTCCGCGAGGAGGCGATCGAAAAGATCCGCGTCCAGGTCGGCAAGGGCAGGGTGATCTGCGGGCTCTCCGGCGGCGTCGATTCTGCGGTCGCCGCGGTGCTGATCCACGAAGCGATCGGCGATCAGCTCACCTGCGTGTTCGTCGACCACGGCCTGTTGCGGCTGAACGAAGCCGAGACGGTGGTCGACCTGTTCCGGCATCACTACAACATTCCGCTGGTGCATGTTGATGCGTCAAAGCTTTTCCTCGGCGAGCTCAAGGGCGTCAGCGATCCCGAACAAAAGCGCAAGACCATCGGCCGCCTGTTCATCGACGTGTTCGATGCGGAGGCCAAGAAGATCGGCGGCGCGGAATTCCTGGCGCAGGGCACGCTCTATCCCGATGTGATCGAGAGCGTCTCCTTCACCGGCGGCCCGTCGGTGACGATCAAGTCGCACCACAATGTCGGCGGCCTTCCGGCGCGCATGAACATGAAGCTGGTCGAACCCTTGCGCGAACTGTTCAAGGACGAGGTCCGCGTGCTCGGCCGCGAGCTCGGACTGCCCGAAATCTTCGTCGGCCGCCACCCGTTCCCGGGCCCCGGCCTCGCCATCCGTTGTCCCGGCGACATCACCAAGGAAAAGCTCGACATCCTCCGCAACGCGGACGCGGTCTACATCGACCAGATCCGCAAAGCCGGCCTTTACGACAAGATCTGGCAGGCGTTTGCGGTGCTGCTGCCGGTGAAGACGGTCGGCGTGATGGGCGATGGCCGCACCTACGAATACGTCGTGGGCCTGCGCGCAGTGACGTCCACCGACGGCATGACGGCCGACTTCTATCCCTTCGACATGAGCTTCCTCGGCGCGACGGCGACGCGGATCATCAATGAGGTGAAGGGGGTGAATAGGGTGGTGTATGACGTGACGAGCAAACCGCCGGGGACGATTGAGTGGGAGTGATCTAAGATCCCCTCACGCTGCTTCCTGCTATCAAAATCGAGGAAAGGTGTTGATGGTGTGCCAGGCGATCGGAGAGACTTGGTGATGGCGGAAGTGCAAAAGAGTAGGCAGGATCTGACGGTCAAGGGTGAATCGATCGAGCGGGTCTACGGCAACTACCAAGCGTGGCGTTACGTCGTTAATCGCAGGTACCAGCGCAAGCTTGTCTGGACGCTTGACGAAAAGCGCCGGTTCATCGACTCGATCATCAGCGGCTATCCAGTGCCCATCGTGCTGCTCGCTGAGCGAAAAGTTGCAACCGGATCGAGTCAGTTCGAGATCATCGACGGTATGCAGCGGCTGAACGCCGTATTCGGCTTCATTGAGAACGAGTATGATGTCAATGGGCGGTTCTTCGACCTGAACACGATGGCCGAGACGAAGGCGCTCCTCGATGCTGGCAAGTTGCAGCAGCGCGAGCTCCTGCTGGCGCGAGAGGCCTGCGTGCAGGTCGCCTCGTACACGGTGCCGCTTTCGATCTACGAGTTCACCGGCGACGGTGAAGTCGATGAGGTGTTTCGCCGAATCAACTCGGGTGGGCGAAAGCTGTCGCGGCAGGAGCTTCGGATCGCAGGCTCGACGGGTCATTTTGCCCAAGCTGTCCGCAACATCGCAGCCAAAGTGCGTGGCGACGTCTCGGCATCCGACGAGCTTCCCCTGAACGAGATGAAGAAAATCTCGATTACCAACCGCGAGCTGCCGTACGGCATCGACGTCGACGAGGTATTCTGGATCAAGCAGGGTGTATTGACCAAGGAACAGGTGCGTGAATCGCGCGATGAAGAAATCATCGCCGACATTCTCGCGTTTATGTTGCTGGAGCCCAAGCCTCCATCCCGCAGCGAGGTGTTGGACGATTTCTTCGGCTTCAGCGATGGAGAAGCCCAGCAACAAAGGCATGAGCAAATCGAACTGGCCACCCAGAAGGTCACGACCGAAGTGGCAGCGGCTGATTTCCAACGAGTGCTGGATCAACTAAAGATTACGCTAAACCGTTCTGGACGAACCCTTGGGCAATTGCTTCTCGGCGAGCAACCGCCAAGGGCGCCGCGGTATTTTCAGGTTGTCTTCCTAGCCTTGCACAAGTTGATGGTGGTGGAAAACCAAGAGGTGGTTGACCAAGACCAATTGATCAAATTGCTCGACGGCAGCGGGGCGAAGATCCAGGTGCCCGAGGGTGGCCGTTGGGGTGCGGAAGACCGGACCAACCTCGTGAACGGGGCGGCCGGAATGTACAGCGCAGCTTTCGGGCCAGCGAAGACCTATGATCCGGCCCGTGTTCGATGGATCACGCAACTAGAGAACATCCTGACGCAGTCGCACACCGAGCAAGCGGCGTATGACTTCAAGCAAGGATTTCTTCGTCTAGATGGCAAGCACACATTCGATGAGGATAGCTGGAACAAAATCCTGAAGACGTTGGCCGCCATTGCCAATATCCGCAAGGGACTGCGAGGCTACGTGCTTCTCGGCGTAGCGGACACCGAAGCCGATGCAAAGCGCGTGACGGAGATCTATCGCGCTGACGCTAGGCCATTCGAGGGATTCTTCTTGACCGGTGTGGAGCACGAAGCAAAGGCCTTGGGCCGAACGCTTGACGACTTGTTCATGGAACTGACCACCCGCATCAAGAATTCGCCTCTGTCCGAGCCACTGAGGGACTACGTCGCGAGAAACGTGAAGTTGGTGCGCTATTACGATAAAGCGGTCTTCGTGTTCGAGGCGCAGGCACAGCAAGAGCCATCGAGTTACGATGGCGCGTTTTTTGTTCGGCACGGCAACAAGCTCGTCGAGATTCCTTCGACGCAGTATGGTGAATTGTTCAAGCGATTCCTGGCCGGCAATTAGCTCGCGTGCTGGCGTCTTGTCCAGTTGTCGAGCGAGATCGGGGGGTTACGTTAATCGCTAACCCCACCCTATGTGCTGCTCCGCAACCGCTTACAGTGACGGTCACCCCGGCGTAAACGCGGGATGTGCGGTGCTTGACCGCATGGTACGACATCGGGATCGCCTCTCTGGAGTGAGCCTCGATGTCCGTCGCGACCGCCGCTAGCCAACAGCCTGCAACTGCCGCCGAGACCGATCCGCAAACCCTCGGCTGGATGCAGGGCTTTCCGCCGCCGCCGGACAAGACCATCACCTTCCAGAACGGTTCGTTCCGCAGCTTCCCCGAACTGCGCTGGGCGTGGAGCAATATCCGCCAGTTGGTGCCGACCGTGAATGTCTGGCGCGGGGCAGGGCCCGCGTCCGTGTTGCCGCGCGAGGAGCATGATATCGGCGCGTGCGCTTCGGTCACGATGGACGGACGTCCCATGACGTTCGCGCGCATGCTCGAGGAGACCTATGCCGACGGCATCGCCGTGCTGCACCGGGGCAAGCTGATCTATGAGCGCTATTTCGGTGCGCTGAAGCCGCACAAGCCGCATATCGCGATGTCGGTGACAAAGTCGTTCACCGGCACGCTCGCCGGCATTCTGGTGGTGGAGGGCAGGATCGATCCGCAGGCGCCGGTCACGGACTATGTGCCGGAGCTGAAGGCTAGCGCGTTCGGGGACGCGCGCGTACACGAGGCGATGGATATGACCACCGGGCTCGAATACACCGAGGTCTACACCGACAAGAATTCCGGCGTGTTCGGGCTGCGGCGGGCGAACGGCATGGCGCCGATCGAGCCGGGCTATGAGGGCGCGACCAATATTTTCGATTTCCTCTGTGCGCAGCGCAAGCAGGGCGAGCACGGCAAGGCCTTCGCCTACAAGACCGTCAATTCAGACGTGCTGGCCTGGATTTGCCGGCGGGCGAGCGGAATGACGCTGTCTGATCTGCTGTCGGAGCGCATCTGGATTCCGATGGGTGCGGAAGAGGACGCGCATTATCACGTCGATCGCATCGGCACCGAAAGCGGTGGCGGTGGGCTTTCGACCAGCTTGCGCGATCTCGCCCGCTTCGGCGAGACGATCCGCAATCACGGCCGCTTCAACGGCCGCCAGGTCGTGCCGTCTCAAGTCGTCGAGGACATCGCGCGCGGCGGCGATCCCGAGAAATTCAAGCCGGCCGGTTACACCACATTGCCCGGCGCGTCGTACCGGAACCAGTGGTGGGTGACGCATAATGCGCACGGCGCCTACATGGCGCGCGGCGTTCACGGGCAGGGCATCTATATCGATCCGAAGGCCGAGATGGTGATTGCGCGCTATGCCTCGCACCCGGCCGCCGGCAACGCCGCCAACGATCCCGTGACGCTGCCGGCCTACATGGCGCTGGCAAAGGATTTGATGGCGGGAGGCTGACGCTTATTCAAAATCTGGATGCCGCCACCACGACGATGGAATTGCGGTGCCAGTGCACTGAATCTGAGACGACGGGTCTGCTTTGCGCCCAACTCGGCCGTGCAGCTCATAATGCGCCGATCCCAAGAGTGGCCGTTCGTTCATTCTCTTGGGTATGCTGTACTACGGCGTCGTTGAGCGGGCGGGCTGGGACTTTTTCCGCCGGACAGCCCTAGCGTCGGGCGTTCATGTGCGCTCCAAAAACCAATTGCGATATAAAACCAGTCGAGCTAGCCTACAACCGATTGCATAATGCAATCAGAGACGCGCGGCCGCGCCGCGTGAGGAAGGGAAGTGGGTATGGCTAAGCTCGTGTTCGGAATGAACCAGTCCCTGGACGGCTACGTCGACCATATGGCGTTTGCGCCAAGCCCTACGCTCTTCCGCCACTTCATTGAGGAGGCTCAGGGACAGGCAGGTAGTGTGTACGGTCGCCAAATGTATGAGATCATGCGTTACTGGGACGACGATCGTCCTGAGTGGGATGCAGAGGAACACGCCTTCGCGGCGGCGTGGCGGCGCCAGCCGAAATGGGTCGTCTCGCGCTCGTTGAAGTCGGTCGGCCTCAACGCCACGCTTGTTGAGGATGATCTCGAGGGCGCGATCCGTGAGCTGAAGGCCGAGCGCGCCGGGGAGATCGAAGTTGCCGGACCGGACTTGGCGCGAAGCCTCACCGAACTTGGCCTGATCGACGAGTATCGCATCTACCTGCACCCCGTCGTGCTTGGCCACGGCAAGCCATACTTCGCCGGACCGCGGCCGCCGCTCCGCCTTATGACTAGCGATCGGATTGGCGAGGATGTGATCAGGTTGACGTACGTTCCTGCTTGATCTCGCGACCCGCCGGATGGAAATGCCGCGGACTCCACCTATGACGAAGGTCAAGGAGGCAGCTCGTGGGACGGAACGATATCTGCTTTCCAGCACTATCTGCTCGCCGCAAAGGGAGAATGCGGACATCACGGCTACAACCGAAAAGGAATAGCGCATGAGCGCCACAGCACTGGCCGTTCAAGGGCACCGGCTGATTCAGGCCGGCGTGGCCCTGTTCCTCTTCACGAGCTTCCAGGGATTTGCGGTGCCATACTTTGCTGCACCAAATCTCGGCCGTTCGGTTCACACGCTCAGCGGATTCACCGGAGTGTTGCTTGTGGTCGTGGGTCTGGTCTGGCCGAAGCTGAAGCTCACACCGATGCCGTCACGGCTGGCATTCTGGTTTCTCGTCTATTCCGCGCTTGCAACGATCGCCGGTTTCGTGATCGCGGCTGTCTTGGGAGCCGGTGGTTCGATCATTCCGATCGCGGCGGCCGGCGCTCGTGGGAGCGACGCTCAGGAGATGCTGATCCAGCTCGTCATGTACCCAGCCGCTCCGACGGGAATCATATCCTTTGCGCTGATCCTCTGGGGGCTTCGCGGCAGCGCGGTTCATGAGAACCCGTAGAGCGTTGACCACGAATTACGGCCAGTCCGTAATGGGCAAAGCGACAGCGTGCCCACCATCGTTAGCATTTCCATTTCCTGCACATATGCTAGAAGCCGCCGCGCAGGAGGGGCACGCCATGTTTCGTATCGCAAATGACGCACAGTTCTGGGATCGCGCTGCGCGCAAATATGCCGCCGACCCGATTGCCGATATGGCGGGCTATGAGCGCACGCTGGAGCGGACGCGACATTACCTCAAGGGGGACGAGACGGCATTCGAGTTCGGATGTGGGACGGGAACGACGGCGCTAAGACTAGCTCCATCGGTCGGGCGCATCGTGGCGACCGACTTGTCGAGCGAAATGATCGCGATCGCGCGCGAAAAGGCGAAAGCCGAGGGCCCAGGCAATGCCACGTTCGAAGTGGCGCGGCCCGAGGCGGCGCCGTGGCCGGACGGGAGTTTCGATATCGCTTTCGGCTTCAATGTCCTGCATCTGGTGGCGGAGCGCGAAGCGGCGTTGCGGGGCGTCCATCGGCTGCTGCGGCCCGGCGGACTCTTCATTTCCAAGACGCCGTGCCTGAAGGAGATGAATCCGCTATTGCGCATTGCGCTGCCCTTGATGCAGCTCGTCGGCAAGGCGCCCTATGTGGCGTTTCTGTCTGCGGAGGATCTGGAGCGCGAAATTTCGGCGGCGGGATTTGAAATCATCGAGCGTGCCCGCCATGCCTCGCGCGGCAAGGACGCGCGGCCGTTCGTTGTGGCAAGGAAGTAATTATCGATAGCCACTTGGGAACGACGGTGACAGCACTAAATTGCGACGGCGACGAGGCCGCGTTTCAAATGCGACAGACGGGCAAATCACTTCTGATTTTCCGAAATCGTGTCAAGCCCGGGAATCAAAAATATTCTGCTTTCGTTCTCACCCAAATCAGTCGCATAACTCCGCCCGTCTCACGGCAGATGAGGGGCGTTGGCCATCGTCACGAACGTGCTGTGAGATGCGGTGGACGCTGAATGCGCGAGACGTACGCGCAGGAAGCGTACGGCGAAGTCGTGTGGTTCGGGCGCCGCGGTGCTGGCGTTAAGTCGCGTGGAAGTTTTCCGCGTGGCGACGGAGGCAAAAGAGCCGTTCTCCGGGAAGAGCACGAAGTAAGCCGTAAAGCCATTGCGCAGGGAAGGCCGGGATGCTCTCGCTGTACCTGTATGCTCGTGTGCGTTCTTCCTATGCGCAATTGCACACGAGACCGCGGGTGCGGCGCGCACCCGGTCTTCCCAGCGCCCTCTATTGATTGAGAGGGTCTTTGGACGACGCAAAGCTCGGGCGCTTCTCGCCGCGAGGATGCGGACGCACACACCTCATGCTGTTTGAAATGTAGATCGCGTAGGCGGAATAGGCATCCTGCCAGACACAGATGTAGCCGGTCGCAATACCGTGCGCTATCGCGCCCTACGAGCTCGCAAAGCTACTGCCGAGGCGTATTGAACTGCGGACATCGATGGACGTAATCCCAGGGAATATCGTACACGCACGTGAAGCGGATATCGTCCGATGTCTTGAGTGGCGGAGTCTCCACGACGACCGGTCGGTCGACCTCATTCGTCAGACCGTAGACGACGCCGCCGGCCGGAAAGAAACCGCTTACGCCCCGGTGATGGTGGTGATGATGCCCCGCTTTGGGGAATGCCGGGAAAGCCGGACGCGACGGCGCAATGCCTGCGCCCCGCGGCACGCCCGGATCGGCAAATGCCTCGCCCGCGGCAAGGACAAGCGCGACTGCGCTGAGAGACGCGATCAACGTCGTTCTATAGGTCATGGCACTCACCCGATCGTAGGTTACTGAGCAGCATTCCCAAAACGCTAAGCTGAGCCTTTCGTGCCCGCAAAGCCATAATTAATTATTGGTTAAGGCGTAATCTTAATGCGGCGGACGCCCGCTTCGCCGGTGGCGATGGCTGCGCGACGGGCGTCGCCGGAAGGTCGCGCCGATGGATTGACGGCATGAAAGCGCGACCGGATGATTTCGGCCTCGAAGTCTGGCGTTATGAGAAGTGTGTGCCGCGCAGTAGAGCGTGGGCAGCCGCGCCGTCAGGGATTCCAGCCGCCGCTGCCGTACTCGCGGGTAATAATTTCAAGAAGATGCCCGTTCTTCTCCTTGAAGTAGAAACCACGCCCGCCGTCGTGGTGGTTGATCTTGCCCGGTTGCGTTTGTCCAGGGTCGGCCCAGTAGGGAAGCTGCCGTTCCCGGACGCGGCCGAAGATCTCGTCAAACTCGCTTTCGCTGGTCAGAAATGCATAGTGCTGCGGAGTAATGCCGCCATCGACATCCATATAGTCGAGATTGGCGCCGTTCTCGGTGGCAACCATATAAAACGGCCCCCACTTCCGTGGGGCGGGGAGACCGAGCATCTCGGTCAGGAAGGTTGCCGATGCCTTGCTATCGTGGGTCGAAAGGATCGTATGATTGAAGTGGATGGCCATGGACGATCTCCCAGGCTGAAAGAGCTTCATCGTTCTACGACATGGAGCTGGTTAACTGGGGCGCAGGTTGTATCGTTCCATTGACGAAACGATAGCTGGTCGGCGCAATGCGCTCAGCTATTGCGCCCTGGGCCTATCTCTTTCGACCACCTGAAGGCGGCCGATATCGCGCATGGTCGATCAGGGCGCGCAGTTTTGGCGGCAGATTTCGTCGGTCCGCGAAATAGAGGAAAAAGCTCTGAAAGGGCGGGCAGTACTGCTCCAGCAGCGGCACCAGCTCGCCGTGCTCGATGTAGGGCCGGAACGTCTCCTCCATGCCGAACGTCAGGCCGCCGCCGGCGCAAGCGGTCCGCACCATGACCCACATGTCATTCGTCGTGATCCTGGGATTGACGGCGACGTCGAACTCGCGGCCGTCTTCTTCGAACTCCCAACGATAGGGCGCCACGTCGGGCGCCGGACGCCAGCCGATGCAACAGTGCTGCGCAAGCTCGGTCGGGTGCGTTGGCGTGCCAAACCGCGCCAGATATGACGGTGCAGCGACGACCATCTGACGCTGGTCGCCCGAGACCGGCACCGCGATCATGTCCTGCTCGATCACTTCGCCAAGGCGAACGCCGGCATCGTAGCCCTCGGCGACGATATCGAACTCCTCGTCGGTGACGGTGATGTCGATCTGTACGGCTGGATAAGCTTGCGTAAAACTCGCAAGCAGCGGCCCGCAGATGAAGCGCTCGGCGATCGAGGATACCGCGAGCCGTAGCTGTCCTGTCGGCTTGGCGTCGCGATCTTGCGCGGTGTCGAGCGCGAGCTCGATTTCCGCAATGGCTGGCGCGACTCGCTGGTGCAGTTGCATGCCAGCCTCGGTTAGGCTGACGCTGCGCGTTGTCCGCTGCACGAGCGCCACGCCCATCCGGTCTTCCATTCGCCTGATCGCCTGACTCACCGCAGAGCGGGTCACGCCCAGCCGCTCGGCCGCGCCGCGAAAGCTTTTCGCTTCAGCGACCGCCAGGAAAACCGAAACGAGATTCAGGTCGGTTGCCATTGGTTAGCAAGATTTACCAAGCTGGTTACGATTGAGCAAATTGTTTCACCTATGGACGCGTCGTATGTGCGTCCCGACAGAAGTTGGAGGCACCGACAATGACGCATTTGGATCATTACCGTCTGCTCGGACGGTCCGGACTGCGGGTATCCCCAATCGCACTCGGCACGATGACCTTTGGTCCGGACTGGGGCTGGGGCGCCGACACGGGCGAGGCACGTCGGATCTTCGATCTCTACGTCGATCGCGGCGGCAATTTCGTCGATACCGCCGTGAATTACACCGACGGCGCCTCCGAGAGCCTCGTCGGCGAGTTCATCAAGGACAAGCGCGACCGTATCGTGCTCGCCACCAAGTTCACGATGGCGCGCGAGCCGGGCAACCCGAATTCGGGAGGCAACCACCGGCTCAATATGCTGCGATCGGTGGAGCAGAGCCTGCGGCAACTGAACACCGACCGCATCGACCTGTTCTACCTGCACGGCTGGGACATGACCACGCAGTGCGATGAGGTGATGCGGGGGCTCGACGATCTGGTGCGATCAGGCAAGGTCGACTACGTCGGCATCTGCAATACGCCGGCCTGGCGTATCTCCCAGATGCAGACGATCGCCGATCTCCGCGGCTGGTCACCTTTCGTGGCGCTGCAGATCGAATACAGCCTGGTCGAGCGCACGGTCGAGCATGAGCTCATTCCGATGGGGGAAGCGCTCGGCATGGGCGTGCTGCCCTGGTCACCGCTCGGTGGTGGCGTATTGACCGGCAAGTACGCGCGGTCGGATATCGCGGACTCGCGCGACGCAAGCATCTCACCGACGCGCAAGGGTATCATTGCGTCATCCGGCCACCTCAATGAGCGGTCCATCGAAATCGCTGATGTCGTGTGCGCTGTGGCCAAGGAAGTCGGCGCGAGCCCGTCTCAGGTGGCGATCGCCTGGACGCTTGCGAACCCCGCCGTCACGTCGCCCGTCATGGGTGCGCGCACATTTTCCCAGGCAGAGGACAATCTCGGTGCCCTCGGCGTCGCACTGTCGCCCGACCATTTCGATCGGCTCAATCAGGCGAGCGCGCCCGACCCGATTTTTCCCACCCGCTTCGTCGGCCGTCCCATGGTTCAGCAACTCATCTTCGGCGGCGCGTCCGTCGCCGTTCGGGATTGAGAGTGAGAAGGAATTTACAGCAGCAAAGAAGAAATTCATGAGAGCCCTGGCAAACCGCGCATTTGCATGGTGCCTGTGCGCCGGAATGTTCACAGCTTCCACCCTGACCTCGGCTGCCCCCTGTGGTCAGACGAGCACGGCGGAAGATGACAACAAGCGAGTGGTCACCGAAGCCTTTCATCGCTGGGCGGCGGGCGGAACGTCCTTCTTCAACGACGTGCTCGCCGAGAATGTCGTCTGGAGGATCAAAGGATCCAGTCCAGCCGCCGGGGAGTTCGAGGGGCGTGAGGCCTTTCTGGAGCGAGCCGTCCGCCCATTCGCGGCGAGATTGTCCACGCCCGTCCGCCCAACAGCCGTGCGGGTCTTTGCCGATGGCGATCATGTGATCGCTCACTGGGAGGGGAGCGGGGTCGCCCGCGACGGCAGGGGCTACAGCAACAGCTATGCCTGGATCTTCCGCATGCACGACGGAAAGGCAACGGAGGTGACGGCCTATCTCGACCTCGCGCCGTACGAAGATGTCCTGCGGCGCATTCCTGCGCCTCAGCAATAAGACGTGGGCCGATCATTGGAGGAAAACGAGATGACCTGTCGTCCGGCCAGTGCGCTGATCGTGGTATCCCTTTGTGTCCTCGGACTATCGGTGGCTGACGCTTTCGGCGAGGCCACACCAGCCGGTAAACCCGAACGGCAGTTCACGGAGAAAGCAATGACGCAGCATCCCTATGCTGGTATGTGGGTGACCGATGGCGGCCACATTCGCCATGAGCTTCTTCCGAACGGCCGCTACGACGAAGCCCGCGGCAGCCGCAAGAGCGCCTATCAAGGCCGCTATGAGATCAAGGGCAATCACATCGATTATTGGGACGACACCGGCTTTACCGCTGATGGCAAGTTCGTCGACAAGGATACCCTCCATCACGGCGGGATGATCTTTCGCCGCCAGTAATGTCGCTCGCCTCGAATAGAATCGCCGCCGCCCTAAATCTTTCTCGGCAGCAACTGGTCGAGCGTGATTTTCGAAAGCGATTGCTCAAAGCGGTCGGCGGCGTCGGACAATGCGTCCGACAAGGCGCGATTGGCGGCACGCTCGACGACGCATTTGGGATGATCGTCGCTGGTAGCGATGGTGAAGGGCGAACCCGGGTCGAATGCCTTGTAGATGTTCAAAAACGTGATCTCACGGAGCGGCCGCTCGAGTCGCCATCCACCGTTAGGCCCGCGCTCGGAAGATACATAGCCGCCTTCGCGCAGCGCTCCCATGATGCGGCGGACGACGACCGGGTTGGTGTCGAGCATCGCCGCGATCGTCTCGGATGTTGCTTTGCCCTCGTTGAAGCTCATGTGGACCAGGACGTGAGCAACGCGGGCGAGCCTTGTGTCCTTGCTCACGGCGGTACCTCGCTTGACGTCACCATAGTCCAGCTTAGATCGCTTCCATCGTTTTCGCAACTAACTCAGTGACAAATTAGTTGATGTGCTCCCAAATATCGTACTAATAACAGTTACGATTAAGATGGAGATCAGCATGCACTTTGATGTCATCATTATCGGCGGTAGTTTCGCCGGTCTGTCGGCCGCGCTTCAATTGGGGCGGGCGCGCCGGACCGTGCTCGTCATCGATGCAGGGCAGCGGCGCAACCGCTTTGCATCGGTCGCTCACGGCTTTCTCGGGCGCGATGGCGTTGCGCCGGGCGAGATCATCGCCGAGGCAACAAGCCAGTTGACGCGCTATGTCACCGTCACAACGCTGAAGGGATCCGCGTCAAAGGCGGAACGCACGGAGGAGGGATTCTGCATCGAGACGCACGACGACACCTTCCATGGCAAGCGGCTGATTCTTGCCGGTGGCGTCGTGGATATCCTGCCTGATATCCCGGGCCTCGCCGACCGGTGGGGCAGTTCGATCTTCCACTGTCCTTATTGTCACGGTTACGAACTCGAACGTGGCTTGGTCGGCGTCCTGGCGACCAGCGCGATCTCCATGCATCATGCCTTGATGCTGCCGGACTGGGGTCCAACGACGCTTCTGGTCAACGACAGCTTTGTCCCCGACGAAACCCAACTGTCAGCCCTGGCCCGGCGAGGGGTCTCGGCGGAGGAGGGGCGCGTCCGGCGGATATTCGGAGAGCGCCCAACCGTCGAACTCGCAAACGGTCGGACGATTGAATTCGCCGGCATCTTCACGGCTAGCCGGACCATGGGAGGGCCGCTTGCCGAACAGCTTGGCTGCGAATTGAAGGACGGGCCGCTCGGAAAATTCATCGGAGTTGACGAACAGCAACAAACTTCGGTTCCCGGCGTATTTGCCTGTGGCGACGTCGCTCGCGCCGCTGGATCGATCGCGCTCGCGGTATCGAACGGGACCATGGCCGGCGTGGCCGCCCACCGATCCCTCATCTTCTAGGCTCAGGACGGGGAGCGACGCGCCGAGCGGGACCAAATCGCGTGCCTGTGCGTTAGCCGGTAGACCCGGATATCGCCATGACCGCCATGTTTGCCAAAGGCTTTGCTGATCTCGACCGCGAGGTTGCGGTCGAGAGCCTTCCCGTCATCGGCACCGTACCGATGTGGCTGTCGGGCGCGTTGCTCCGCACTGCGCCGGCGAAGTTCGATCTCGGCAGGCAAACCGTGAACCACTGGTTCGACGGCCTCGCCATGCTGCACCGGTTTGCCTTCGTCAACGGCAAGGTCTCCTATGCGAACCGGTTCATCCGTTCGGCGAACTATCGGGAACAGCGACGATCCGGCTGCTTGAGCCGCGGCGAGTTCGCGAGCGACCCTTGCCGGACGCTGTTCGGCAGAGTGCTCTCCAGATTTTTCGATAAGCCGACCGACAATTGCAATGTCAGCGTCAACGCTCTTGGTGGATCGTTGGTGGCGCTCACGGAAACCACCCTGCCGGTGCGGTTCGATTCCGAAACTCTCGAAACACTGGGACACTATCAATACGGCAAGCAGCTTGACGGCCAGATATCGATTGCTCATCCGCACCATGACGCCACCCGCCGCTGCCAGTTCAGCTATGTGGTGGAATTCGGCCGGCGAAGTCGGTACCGGCTGTTTCGCGTGGCGGATGAAGACGGCGCTGAAACCACAATCGCCGAATTGCCGGTGGATCGGCCCGCCTACATGCATAGTTTCGCGATGACGGAGCGCTATCTCATCCTGGCGGAGTTTCCGCTGGTGGTGAGCCCGCTGCGGTTACTCCTGAGCGGCGAACCGTTCATCAAGAATTATCGGTGGCAACCGGAGCGCGGGCTGCGCTTCCAGGTCGTCGAGAAGGACGGTGGCCGACGGATCGCAACGGCAGAAGCCGAAGCGGCCTTCGCCTTTCATCATGTCAATGCCTATGAGCGAGGCGGCGAGCTCGTGCTCGACCTCGTCACGTATCCCGACCCCGGCATCATCGATCAGCTCTACCTCTCGCGTCTGAGGGCCGGCAAGCCGGTCGACGCGGTGGGCTCCCTCTCGCGCTATGTCGTTCCGCTCGGCACCGCAAATTGCGCCGCGCAGAAGCATCAGATCACCACCACCGCCATCGAACTCCCGCGGGTCGACTATGGCAGGGTCGCTGGAGAGTCCTACCGTGTGGTCTGGGGCACAGGAAATCGACAGCCGGGCAATTTCCTCGACAGCCTTGTCCGGATCGACGTGGAGACGGGCGAGTGCGCCGTCTGGGCGGAGCCTGGATGCTATCCGGGAGAGCCCGTGTTCGTCGCAGCGCCGGACGCTGGCAACGAAGCTGAGGGCGTGTTGCTTTCGGTCGTTCTGGACGGGCGGAACGACAGGTCGTTTCTCCTCGTTCTCGATGCAACTCGCATGACCGAGATCGCTCGAGCCGAGTGCCCCCACCAAATTCCTTTTGGCTTCCACGGCAATTTCTTCCCAACCAGCAATGGCGGGTCGACCTTGCGAAATACTCACCGCTGAGAAACTTAAGGGCTCGGCAAGTCCTCGCGCCGCTTCCATCCACTTACCGGGCTTCGACACGACACCCTAGTGCGCCGGCTGAGGGGCAGTGTAGCGCAGGATCCATATGCCCTGGTTTTTGTCGCTGATGTAGATGAAGCCACGTCGGTCTACGACCACATCCTCCGTTTGGACGACCAATTGGTCTTCCGGCAGCGGGCCGTACCGCCGCGTTGGTTCGGGCGGTATGAAGTAGCCAGTCTCGCGAGGGAGCCGCGGATTGGAGACGTCGTAGATCCGGAGTCCCGCGTTGAAATGTGCGATGTAAAAAAGATTGCCTTGCTTTTGGACGTCGGGGTGATGCTGATGATGGTTGATGTTGTGCGGTCCCCGCCAGCCACCGCGTGTCGTAAAGTCCGTGAATGAAGCGCCTTCAGGTGGAACAGGCTCTGGAAGTAGCGACAGCAAATACGGATCCTGCGGGTTAGATATGTCGACAATCGAGGCGTGATGTGCAGGCCCCTTGCCGTATGTCACGTTTTCCGAGTTTGCGAACGCGATGCCGCGCTCGGGGACCGGCAGGACACCATGCACGCCGAAACGCGAATGGAAAGGTGGGCTAAACTTCAGGCATCCGACCTGTTCTGGACGCGAGACATCGCTGATATCGAGCACAATGATGCCTGCTGCGCCGTACGGCAAATAAGCGAGATCTCCCGCCAGAACGGGAGGACCATGCAGCGATACATCCGCGCCGGCGCTACCGCAAAACGCACCGCACAGGCACTGGGGACGCAAGCGGAGTGGTTGGGCACGCGGCGGCCGTTCGGCCGAAATTCCTGACGTGAGTTGTGTCTCACCGCCGGCTTCATGTTGCCCCGGCACCCACCAGCGTCCGGCTTCTCGTGGATGAGATCGGTCCGAGATATCAAGTATGACGTAGATATTGCCTTTGTAACCGGGCATGCCGGCCGCGAGGTGAACATAGCGCCCGCCAGGATAACTGTTGCGGTGTGTGCCAATACCGCCCGTGCGATAGTGCCCAAGCTGTTTCGGGTTGGTTGGATCAGCGATATCCCAAATCAGGACCCCTTCCTCATACGGAGCATTGGGATCGCGGCCGAAGTTGGCGAATGGCTTTTCAAGCGCAGTCACCATGGTGTCGCCGGAGAGGTCCATCTGCAGCGTCCAGGTATTGGCGTTCGGAAACGGCACGAAGTTCACGAGCTGCGGCTTGGCCGGATTCGTTACATCCACGATGCTCCATCCGGCATGCCAGAAGTGTCCGGTGTACAAGAACCATCGGTGGTTGACTTCCCGGATGGCCATCTTGAAGGCGGGTCGATGGTCCAGATCGGTGTACCCAACCGCTTCGATGTTGTGTAGGTACGCACCTGCGGGTGAACGAACCGCAGTTCGTGTCTGCGCAGGGGCAATGCTGGAGGCCACGGTCTGGCCCGCGGCAAGAGTGAGCCCGGCGAGCGGAACCTGTAGAATATTTCTGCGGGAAAGCGGACTGTCGCTCATCGGGAGATTCCTCTGATTTGTCGGACGTGATCGGAGGTCCGCCACCATCCGGGTGAAAGGCCGAATGCATCTCCAGTGTCGGCGCATGCCAATTTTCTGAGCATGCTCTCGCCTTTGTCTCGCTCGATCTCCATTGGCGCCGGGTCAACGAATTTTGGACAAGTCGGTTTCAGGTGCGCGACGACGAATGCGCCTTAACCGACGTCGATCGTCTTTCCGTTGGGTCCGTGCACCGTTCCGGTTGACGACTTTGAAAATCGATCGACCGGTGTCGATAGTCGTTGAAAACGAGCAATTTCGAATCGCCGAAAATTCGTCTTTTGAAACAAGGGCGGAGAATTGTGACGGACCGGTACAGCAGCTCCACAGGCTCGTTGGCATCGTGTACCCGCAGAACGAATCTGCCTCGCTCGCAAAAAAGTGAGCTGCGGCGGCCTGGCGCGTACCCGACCGCGCAGTTCCTACCTGTCGGCGGCTGCAACGGGTGCGAGTGCCTGCGTCAGCATAGCAATGAGGCGGCCAAATGCGGCGGTCTCATCGGGTGCGTGATCTGGATTCAACTCGGCTACGGTAAGTGCGCGCCAGTTCGGGGCTGCCAGGAGGATATCCAGTATGTTGCCAAGCTCCTCCAACTCGAGACCGGTGCCGCGCGCTCCGTAGCGGACGTTCTCGGCAACCGGAAACGACGTGAATGCAAGCACATCAATGTCGATATGAACGAGCAGACGATCAAACCGGCGTCCCCAGGCCCTTGCCTGTTCGGCTGCAGCCCCCGGGTCTGCTTTGATCTCCGCCAGAGCAATGTGTCTAATGTTATTGCTGGCGATCGTTCTTGACTCGGGCGCTGTGATCTCATGAGCGCCGAACAGCAGCACCTCGGAGGGACCAAGCATTGGCCTTCTCGATGCGAGATCGCTCAGTTCAGGAAGCGCGCCGGGAAGGTCAAGCATGTGGGCGATGCCCGTCCAGTCAAGTGAACCTTCGGCGGTTTCTGGCACGTTGAGATCTGCGTCACCATCGACATAGATCAATCCAACCGAAGCATCGTCGACCAGCGTGCCGGCAACGACCCCCAGCCCGATGGTGCAGTCACCGCCGAGCACGAGTGCCGCCTCGCCATCCGCCATAGCGCGCGCGACGTGCTGGGAGACGGCTCTCGCGGCTTCACGCACGGCTCCCAGGTTCATCGACTTCGGATTGCCGGGGTCCGGACGCCAACGAAAATAGCAAACATCGCCCATATCACGAATTTGCCATCCGACACGCTCCAAGGCGGGAATCAATCCATGGCGCCGAAATGCTTCGGGTGCTTTTTCCTGCCCAGGGGCATATGCCCCGGCGCTTGTCGGCGCTCCAATAACGGTTAGGCGGTTGCTCGTAGCTCGCACGGTGCCTTCTCCGGACGTTTTGAGCTCGGGCGTAGCCCGTCGCAGACAGTGGAAAGCCCATCCTTGCCGCAAGAAATCACACGTTGAACCGACAAAACGTCCGTCGTGTTCCGCAGGGGCGCTCGCTGGTAAGCGGTAAGATATGGAAGCCCAGATGTATCAGCAGAACGAATCCGCCTCGCTCGCAAAAAAGTGAGTTTCGACCGTCCTCGGCCTGTCGGCTGCGGCCCATTCCGTTCGTCTTCCAGCCGAAGAGGCTGTCAGGAGACCAGGAATGACCAATTCGCAGTATCGCTGGGTAATCGTCGCGGCCGGAGGCCTGCTTGGCTGTGTCGCGATCGGGGGCATGTTTTCGCTGCCGGTGTTCTTGCAGCCGATCGCGCGGGATACCGGCTGGTCGGTGACCGGCATATCCAGCGCGATGACGATCGGCTTTCTCGCGATGGCCTTCACCAGCATGATCTGGGGCACCTTGTCCGACCGGCTGGGGCCGCTGCCGGTGGTGCTGACCGGATCGGTCGTGCTTGCGGCGAGCCTTGGGCTGGCGAGCCTTGCGACCTCGCTGGTCGGGTTTCAATTCGTCTTCGGGCTGATGGTCGGCGGCGCCACGGCTGCGATCTTCGCGCCGATGATGGCTTGCGTGACCGGCTGGTTCGATACTCACCGCAGCCTGGCAGTGTCGCTGGTCTCGGCCGGCATGGGCATGGCGCCGATGACGATGTCGCCGCTGGCCGCCTGGCTGGTCTCCAACCACGATTGGCGCACCTCGATGCAGATCGTGGCGCTCGTCGTCGCCGCGATCATGATCCCGGTTTCGCTGCTGGTGCGCCGCGCGCCGGCGCTCGAGGGGGCGTCCGCGCCGTCAGGCGTAGCGGCCGAACCGGAGATGACACTTGCGCAGGCGCTGCGCTCGCCGCAATTCATCATTCTGCTGCTGACGAATTTCTTCTGTTGCGCCACGCATTCGGGCCCGATCATCCATACCGTGAGCTACGCCATCAGTTGCGGCATCCCGATAATCGCCGCCGTCACCATCTACAGCATCGAGGGCCTGGCGGGGATGGGCGGCCGCATCGCCTTCGGCTTGCTCGGCGATCGTTTTGGCGCCAAGCGTGTGCTCGTCTTTGGCTTGCTGGCGCAGGCGTTCGGCGCACTCGGTTACGTCTTCGTGCGCGATCTCGCCGCGTTCTATGCAGTCGCCGCGCTATTCGGCTTCCTCTATGCCGGCACCATGCCCCTCTATGCCGTGCTCGTGCGCGAAAACTTTCCGCTGCGCATGATGGGCACCGTGATCGGTGGCACCGCGATGGCCGGCAGCCTCGGCATGGCGACGGGACCCTTGGCCGGCGGTTTGATCTACGACACGTTTGCCAGCTATGCCTGGCTCTATATCGGCTCGTGGATCATGGGGCTCGGCGCGTTCCTGATCATGATGACGTTCAGGCCGATGATGGTGGCGCGCGCTGCGCCGGTGCCGGCGTAGAGGCAGGGCGGAATAGCAGAGCGTATTCCGCCCAATCTATCCTCAGCCCCGCGAGATCTTCTCGAAACGCTTGATCAACCGCTCGCGCTTCAGGCGGGATAGGCGCTGAATCCAGAACAGGCCATTGAGCTGATCGATCTCATGCTGATGGCAGACGGCGCGCAATCCCTCGGATTCCTCGGGGTGTGAATTGCCGTCAACGTCGTGATAGCTGATCCGAACGCGCGCATGACGCCGAACTTCGTCACTAACTCCCGGCATCGAGACGCTGCCTTCCTGATGCACGATCATTTCGGGCGAGGCCCAAATGATCTCGGGATTGACGTAGGTCCGTGCACCGTCGATGGGGTCGAGGTCGAGCACCACGACCCGCAGGGAGACGCCGATATGCGACGCGGTGATCCCGATGCCGGGCGCGGCGTGCATCGTCTCGAGCAGGTCTCTCGCCAGGTCGCGCAGCGCGTCGTCAAACACCGTTACCGGCTGCGCCGGGAGCGCAAGCCGAGGATCGGGGTATCTGACAATCGGACGGATGGTCATGATTGGTTGTTGGACAACTGAATCGGGTACCGACTACCACGCTTTACGCATACGCAATCCAGCCGCGCCAGGTAAAGGCGGCGTAGAACAACTCCACATCCCGGAATCCGGCCTCACGCAGAATTTGTGCATCCTGCTCCGGGCTGAGCAGGTTCAAGCGTGCCTCGACAGCCGCACGTGCAGTGTTGGCCTGGTTCGGATCGGCGCCAGAGGCGATTGCATAAGCGGCATAGCGCGATAGCCATCGCGCCCGCTGGCTGTCCTGCTGCGGAAAACTGGAATGGGCGGCTACGAACGGCGCTCCGGGTCTGAGCCGGCGGTGGATTTCCCTGGCCGTCCGCCGCCGTTCGTCGACATCCAGGAAATGCAGCGTGAGCAGACAGGTGGCGGCATCGAACGGCCCATCGGGCGCATCGTCGATATAACCCTGCTGCAACTGCACACGCGCATTGAATGGTCCAAGCGTCTGCTCGGCCAGCTTCAGCATCTCGGAGGCGGGATCGACGCCAAAGAACCTCCAGCGCGGCTCTGCCTCCGCCAATGCCTTCAACTCCAGGCCGCCACCCGCGCCGAGCACCAGCACCCGCGCCTCTGGCGCAGCCTGCTCCATCAGCAGGATGCGGGTCATGCGATGAAGGTCCGCAAAGCCGGGCACGAATCGCGGCGGCCCATCCGCATATCGCCTGACCGCCTCTGGATCGGAGAAGTGAGCCAACATGGCGTTGGCGGCCGCGTCATGATGCATGGGCGATCTCCAGACGATGACGGTTGCGCCGATCGCCCAGGCGCTTCTGAAAGTCGGTGCTCAACATCGCAAGCGTCACATCCGCAAGACGGGAGAGCAACAGCGCCTCCGCCTCGTCGAACGCCCGGTCGAGCGCCGCATTCACGGCCTGCTCGACAAGACAGCCGGGTGCTTCCGTTCTGTTGCCCACGGCGAACAGCGAAGGCTGGCCGAGCGCCTGATAGATATCCCGCAGCGATATCGTCGCGAGATCGCGGGCGAGGGTCCATCCGCCACCATGGCCTTTCTCCGACCGCACATACCCCCGATCGCGAAGTCCGGACATGATCCGCCGGATCACCACGGGATTGGTGTCCATGGCCCGTGCAAGCGCTTCGGAAGTCACCGGCTCCTTCCGCTCGGCCATGTGCAGCAGCACGTGGAGTATGCCTGAAAGTCTACTATCTCGTTTCATGTAACTATTTATATTGCATGAATCTGCAGCAGGTCAAGTCGTGGTGGCCTGAGCTGCTGCGTTTCCTGATCATGCTGACGTTCCGGGCCGTAACAGCGGCGCGGACCAGGCAGGTGCCGGCGTGAGGATGCCGCAGGATGTCACCGCCTTCATTGCGAGCCACCCGGTCGGCGCGAAAGCGCCGCCGGATGACAGGCTCCGCGAAGCAATCCACGTCTCCACAGGCTGCGGCCCAATACCACCACGCTGTTTGACAGTTGAATCAGAAGTCGCGGCATCGTCCGGCGGTCGCGTTCAGCCGAACGTAAAGGTGTACGCGCTCAGGCCAGCCTTGGGCGCTTTCAGGCGCAACACGTGCTCGCCGCCGGCGCCGCTATAGAGGGGATAAAGCCTGCTTCCATCGATGGTGACTGGCGGCTGGGGCGTTCCGTCGACAGTCACGGACAATGTCTGCGGCGACAGGCTGCCAGCTACCAGATTGACCTTGGGCGCGTTGAAGCGAAGCAGGATTTCGTCACCGTCTGCCGACGAGGTGGCGCGATCGTCCGTCACGTTCCAGAGGCCGGAGAGGGCGAACCGGTTCGGCGGTATGTTGTCCGGCAGCGCGTAGGCCCATTCGCCGCGCGCCGCTTCTTGCGTCTCGACGATGGCGCCATCGTTCTTCTCGGAACCGAGATACAACTCGGGCGTTGCGACAGCGCTCAAATCCGGATCCGTTGTTTGCGCCGTGGGCATGGCTTCGCCGACAAGACGCGCGATGGCGTTTTCCATTTGCTGATAGCCGCCCTCGCCGAACTGCGTCGCGACAATCGTTCCGGACCTGTCGATCAGATACGCGGCCGGCCAGTACTGATTTCCGAAGGCGCGCCAAGTGCGATACTGATTGTCTTGCGCCACAGGATAATGAATGCCCAGGCGCTTGATGGCGGTCTCGACATTCGCACGTTCCTTCTCGAAGGCGAATTCGGGCGTGTGCACGCCGAGTACGACAAGTCCTTTGTCCTTGTATTGCTCATGCCATTTGGTGACGCAGGGCAACGTGCGAAGGCAGTTGATGCAGGAGTAGGTCCAGAACTGAACCAGCACGACCTTGCCGCGGAGGCTCTCCACCGTCAGCGGCGGCGAATTCAGCCAGGCGGAAATCCCGGAAAACTCCGGCGCGGGCCGGGGTTCCTGCCGCGGGGTTTCGTTGCTGAGCAGTGCGGACGGGCCAAATTGCGCGATGGCAAGAACGGCAACGAAAGCGAGGACGATCAGGCTGAGAAGCTTGCGCATTGTCATAATCCCAGTTGAAGATTCGGATAGAGCACCGAAAACCAGACAGCGACGATGCTGTCGTATTGCGTGTAGAAGGCCAGCGCGACGAGGAGCACCGCCGCACCAAATGTTCGCTGCAAGGCGACAGTGTAGGGCGCAAGCCTACGCACTTGCGTGGTCGCGTATTGTCCGCCGTAGGCGATCAGGAGGATCGGAACGGCTGCTCCGACAGCGTAGATGACAAGCAGCAGCGCAGCGCGTGCCAGGTTTTCCGATGTTGCGATCAGCGTGAGAATGGAGCCGAGCACCGGCCCGGCGCACGGCGTCCAGAGCACGCCGAGCGCCAGCCCAACAACGAGACCCCCTGCATTCCCTGATCCGGCGCGCGCGACGATGTTGTCGGCGAACGAGAGCAGGCCGTGAAACCTCGTCATGAGCCGCTCGTATGGCTGCGGCCACAACAGCAATACGCCAAAGCTGCCAAGCAGGATGACGGAGACGGTCCGCAGCGTGTCGTGCGATAAGCCAAGCACCGTCGAGAAGGAGCCGAACAAGATCGCGAAACCGGAGAAGGCGATGATGAATCCGGCCGCGAGAAAGAGCGGCCGCCACCGGTCCTCCCGGCCAATGGAGGCGCCCAGCAAGACCGGAAGCAGTGGCAGGATGCAGGGGGCCGCCGCCGTCAGGAGGCCAGCAGCAAGTGCCAACGCAATCTCGATCATGTCGGGCTCTCCTCGTAGATGCAGGCTGCTACGGTCACTTCACCAATGTGAGGAGGGGTTCGCCCTTTTCGACGATGTAAGTGGCGAGTTCACTGCCATTGACGTTCCCGGGATTCCTGGCCGAATGCACCGTTCCGGCCGGAATGAAAAGCACGTCGCCGGCTTTCAACGTGACGGGCGGCTTGTCCTCGATCTGATATTCGAGCTGGCCTTCGAGGACATAGATCACTTCCTCGCCGGGATGCGTGTGCTTGCCGAACGCCACGCCGGGGGCGAGGTCGACGCGGACCTGGATGGCCTCGCGCTCCGGCGCGCTGAGATCGTGCCGCTGCAGATCGGTTCGCGTGACTCCGTTCTGCTGCGCCTGCGCACTGAACGGCGCCAGAACGGCTCCGGCGACAAGCGCTGCCATTGCCGCGATTTGAAAGTTCTTCATCCTGATCATGTTGATCTCCTTGGTTTGGGAAATTCATCGAACTTGCGTGCAATGATCGCTTCGCCAGCTCATGCCGCTTGCTGCCGACCGGCCTGTTCGCGGACGATGTATTCGGCGTACCAGTCCGGCCAGTTCTCATCGTGCTGGCCGCCGTTGCGCTTCTCGTACTCGCCATGGGCGGCAGCCGCACGGCGCAGTGCGCTCGCGAGATCAGCCGACGAGTTGAAGGCCGTAGCGTTGGCGTCGACGCGCCCAGGCAATCGCGCGGTGACTTCCTGCAGCAGCCAGCCATTGCCGTCGGGATCGCTGAACGAGGCATAGGAGCGGTAGCTGCCGCGTTCCGGATCCGGGCCGCTTAGCCGGACTCGCCCGAACAGATAGGGCTCATCCGAACCGACATGGACGTTGCCGGCGGCGTGAAACGCTTCACTGATCGCAACACCGCGGCTGAGCAACTCGTTGCGAGCGGCCTCGATGTCCGAGACGATCAGGTACAGGCCCTGGGCAGAGCCGGGCGCGGCAGGGGTGACGTTCTTGCCGAAGATGACCGAGGCGTTGGAGCCGGGAGGCGTGAACTGGATCACGCGGTAATCGTCAGGGCCGGCGAAATCGGCGTCGAGCCGCCAGCCGAGCTTGGCATAAAACTGCTTGGCGCGTTCGACGTCGGAAACCGGGATGACGATGACTTCGAGCTTCAGGTCGACCGCGGAAGCGGCCTTGGTCTCAGTGGAAGTGGTGCTGGTGCGTTCCTTGAGGTCTGACATGGTTCTCTCCTTGATGTTGTGGTGGCGGGAATGCTTCCCGGGCATCGCATTTGTATCGCATGCGATGTAATCGTGTGCGCGATATAAAGCGCACCAAGACCAAGTGTCAAGGCTTCCGATTTAATCGGACACGATATATATGGATGCGAGACTTCACATGTTCGTGTCGGAAAGGACGACCTCCATGAAACTGAATGATGGGCCCCGGGCCGGTTCCAGGGACAATTCGAGAGACAATTCAAAGGCCAGTCAGAAGCCGAGGCCGGGCGCAGGCGAGCGGCGGCTTGGCGATTTCCTGTGTTTTGCGATTTATTCGGCCAACCTTGCCTTCGGACGGGCCTACAAGAAGGGCCTCGACGAACTCGGCCTGACCTACCCGCAATGGATCGCGATCGTGGCGTTGTGGGAGCAGGATGGCCAGACCGTGAGTGAGCTTGGCGAGAAGATGTTTCTGGAATCCAACACGCTGACGCCGATCCTGAAAAAGCTGGAGCAGATGGGCTATCTGCGCCGTCAGCGCGATCCCGCGGACGAACGGCAGGTGCGCATCAGCCTCACCGAGGCCGGCCGCCGGCTGCGCGAGAAGGGCATGCACATGAATCTCGTGGCCTCTACCGGACTGAAGCCCGACGAGTTCGCGCGGCTGCAGGAAAACGTCGTCACGCTCCGCGACAATCTGATCAAGGCGACGGCAGGGAAAGCGGAATGATGCGCGCCGGCGCTTCGATGCGATCGGACTGCAGCGGCACGTGAAGGTTAGGGGAGGATGAGCGTGGTCTCACATGAAGGCGCGCTTGGCGGACGTATCGCCGTGGTGGCGGGCGCGACGCGCGGCGCCGGTCGCGGCATTGCCGCCGCGCTGGGAGAGGCGGGTGCGACGGTGATCTGCACGGGGCGCAGCAGCGCCCGCGCCGATGCTCCAACGCGATCCGATTACGACCGGCCGGAGACGATCGAGGAGACGGCCGAACTCGTGACCAGCCTCGGCGGCAAAGGCGTCGCCATCGCCGTCGATCATCTCGAACCTTTACAGGTCGCGGCGTTGGCCGAGCGTATCCGGGCCGAGCACGGCCACATCGACGTGCTGGTGAACGACATCTGGGGCGCCGAACGGCTGAAGGGCGGGCCCGCCGAATGGAATACGCCGATCTGGAAGCTCGACCTGCAGAAGGGCCTGCGGATTCTGCGGCTCGGCATCGAGACGCATCTGGTGACGTCGCATTATCTGTTGCCGCTGCTGATCGCGAAAGCAGGCGGCCTGCTTGTCGAAGTCGCCGACGGCACCGCCGACTACAACGCGCAGCATTACCGGATCTCGGTGTTCTATGACCTCGTCAAGCATAGCGTGAACCGTCTCGCTTACTCGCAAGGCCACGAACTCGCACCGCACGGGGCAACAGCGGTGGCGATTACGCCCGGTTGGCTGCGCTCCGAGATGATGCTGGAGAATTTCGGCGTCACCGAAACGAACTGGCGCGAAGCGCTGGCGGAGCGGGGAGGCGGCAGGCACCGGGCGCCGCCCGATTTCGCGCTATCGGAATCGCCGCGCTATGTCGGCCGCGCTGTGGCTGCGCTGGCCGCCGATCCCGACCGCAGCAGGTGGAATCAGAAATCGGTCAGCTCCGGCGAACTGGCGCGCCAGTATGGCTTTACGGATATCGACGGCTCGCGACCGGACATCTGGCGCTACACCGCCGAGGTCCGGGAGGGCGGCAAGGTAGCCGATCTCGCCGATTACCGCTAAAGTTGTCGCGCCGTCGAGTGAGAATGAAAGCAGTCCGATGTCCGTTCACGACAGCCACCCCCTCGATTATCCGATCTGGACTGCGCTGACGACCACGCAGCGGGCGTTGGCCGAAGGCGATGCCCGCGCGCGGCGCTATCCGGCCGAGATCACGCCCTTCGCAGCGATGAAGGACACGTCGCCCGAAAGTTTTGCAGCGCTCGCAGCTCTGATGTCGCCGCAGGACATCGCCGTGCTGTTCACGCCGGATCCCGTGAAGCCGCCCGCAGAATTCAAGATCGTGCTGGCGGAGACCGGCGAGCAGATGATCGGGACGCCGGTTGAAACGCCAGCCAACGGCTTCGATATCGTCACCCTTGGTGTGGATGACGTTCCCGCGATGATCGAACTGACCGAGCTCACCAAGCCGGGTCCGTTCAACGCACGGACCCGTGAGCTCGGCACCTTTCTCGGCATCCGCGTCGACGGCCAGCTTGTAGCGATGGCCGGCGAGCGGATGAAGCCGGCTCAATATACCGAGATCACCGCGGTCTGCGTGCATCCGTCCCATCGCGGCCGCGGCTACGGACAGATGCTGCTATCGGCCATCTCGCGCCAGATCGCATCGCGCGGCGAAATTCCGTTCCTGCACGTCTTCACCAACAATCACTCGGCCATCGCGCTCTATAGGCGCCAGGGGATGGAAATCCGGCGCCGTCTTCATGTGACGGTGTTGAAAAAACAGGACTGATCGTCCAGCGATGCACGCCTTGACCGACACCTTTCTTACGCGTTGCGTGTGCCACTCGGTCCTCGGTCCGGTCCGGGATCCTGGCCGGCGGCTACCTTGGTCAGCCTGTCGAGATAGTGCGCCCAACCCTTGGAATGGCTGTCGCGGGTTGCCTCGGTGGGCAGGCCGCTATGCGTCATGCGCAGCAGCGTGCCACCGTCACGTTCGATTAGATCGATCTCGATCAGGCCCGATCCCGGCGGCACTTCCTCGTTGCCTTCCCAGCCAAAGCTGTAGGCGAGACGGTGAACAGGCACGACCTCGCGGAACGCGCCGCGCGCCGTCGCGCTGCCGACGCCTTTCAGGAGGTACATGCCGTCCGGGTGCATCTCCGTCACTGCCTCGCTGCCCATCCATTGCACGATCTTCTCAGGGTCCGTCAGGAAGGCGAACACGCTGGCGCGGGGAGCGGCGATGTGGGTCTCGCGCTGGAGCACAAACGATTCAGTCATCGAAAAAACCTCGTGGGTCGTTGGCAGGGCGCGCTGATGCAACCAGCGAGTGCCTAAGGTAAGTGCCGTGGGTGACAATGCAACATCGCTGCCGCATGATCGATCCATGCAACTGAGTCCGCCGCTGACATGGCTGATCGATGCAGCCAGCACTTCGCCGGGCGCCGACCGGTTCCTCGCCGAACTCGGCACGCGCCTGATCGCCGACGACGTGCCTCTTGCCGGCGGGGCGCTGACGCTCGCCGTGCCGCATCCGATCGTCGCCCGCCGGACCTGGCTATGGCGGGCCGAAAACGGCGAGGTGATCGAGGCGGTGGGATTCGCTCCGGCGGGATTCGGCGGCGCAGGGGATTCATCGGGCGATGCCGGGCGGCGCTGGTTGAGCGGGCTTGCGGGCGGTGCAGTGCATGAAGACAGCGTTGGCACGGGAGCAGGCGGGCCGGTGCTCGGCTGGATCGGGCCACGCCGGTTCACGGAAGCGGAAGCAAATCGATTGCGCGAAGCCGCCCGCTTTGCCGCAGCGCCGCTTGCCGCACTCTCGGCGCGCGCGACGCTATCGGCTGCGCTCGAGGCTTATCTCGGCAGGCGCAGCGCCGCGCGCGTGCTGGCAGGTCCGCTGCGGCGCGAGGTCGGCGAGACCATTCGAGCGGTGTTGCTCTACGCCGATCTGCGCAGCTTCACCGCGCTGTCCGAGGCGGAGCCCCCCGCTTCCGTCATCGAATCGCTGGGATCATGGTTCGACTGCATTGCCGGTTCGGTTCACGCGTTTGGCGGCGAGGTGTTGAAATTCATCGGCGACGGCGTGCTCGCGATCTTTCCGGTCACAGGCGACAGGCCTCGCGACGCCTGCGACGCGGCGTTGCGCGCGGTTGCTTCCGCAAAGGCCGGAATGGCGCATCTCGACATAGCGAGGAGAGAGCAACGGCTACCCTGCCTGTCGTTCGGTGTTGCGTTGCATCTCGGCGAAATTCTGTGGGGCAATGTCGGTGCGGCCGACCGGCTGGATTTCACCGCGATCGGGCCTGCCGTCAATCTGGTCAGCCGGCTCGAAGGCCTGTGCCGGCCGCTCGGCCGGACGGTGCTGATTTCGAGCGCGGTCGCTGCCGAAACAAGCGCGACGCTGATCCCGCTAGGAACGCATGCATTGCGTGGCATCGCATCGTCCTGCGCCGTCTACACCGTGCCGGACGGTTAGAGCTGGTCGGAATTCCATCACGAAAACGTTAAACCAATCGGTTGACTGTTGGCGTTGCCTGACTATACTAAACCATATGGTTGAATATTCGGCACATCTCGACGCTGTTTTTCATGCCCTCGCGGACCCAACGCGCCGGGCGATGCTTGGACAATTGGCCGAACGCGAACTCACGATCGGGGAACTGGCGACGCCGTTCCGGATGAGCTTCGCCGGCGCATCGAAACATGTGCGCGTGCTGGAGAATGCCGGGCTGGTGAAGCGGACGATCCGCGGTCGCACCCATCTGTGCCGCCTCGAGGCGGCGCGGCTCGCGGAAGCCGATGCATGGCTGAAGCGTTACGAGCGCTTCTGGAACACCAGTCTCGACAGATTGGAAGCGCTGTTGCGTGCGGAAGACGAGGCAAAGGCGAGGAAGTGAAGGAGTAGAACCATGAATTCGACGACGAAGCCCGAAGCCTATGGCGAATTGCCCGAGCCCACGACGCTGAAAATCCAGCGGCTGCTGCCCGGCCCGATCGAGCGCATCTGGGCCTACCTCACCGACAGCGAGTTGCGCCGCAAATGGCTGGCGGCAGGCGACATGGAGATGAAGGCCGGCGCGCCGTTCGAGCTCGTCTGGCGCAACGACGAATTGACGGATCCGCCCGGCAAAGCCCCGGCCGGCTTTGGCGGCGAGCATCGCATGCAGAGCCGGATTACCGAATTCGATCCACCCCGAAAATTGTCAATCACCTGGAACAGCACGGGTGATGTCACGTTCGAACTGGAGCCCAAAGGCAAGGGCGTGCTGCTCACGATCATCCATCGGCGCTTCCCCGACCGCGCCACGCTGCTCAAGCACATGGCCGGCTGGCACATGCATCTCGATGTGCTGATCGCCCGTGCCAGCGGCGAAGAGCCGGCGCCGTTCTGGGATGGCTGGAGCGGCCTCATGAAGGAATACGACGCGCGCCTGCCGGCCTGACGCTGCACGTCGAAGCACAAGCAACTAGCATCACAACAACAGGAGGTTAGCCATGCAGATTCACACCGTTTCGGCCCAGGAATGGGAAGCGGCCCGCCAGCAATTGCTCGTGAAGGAAAAGGCCATGACCCGCGCCCGCGACGCGCTCGCTGCCGAGCGTCGTCGGATGCCATGGCTGGCTGTCGAGAAGGAATACAAGTTCGAGGGCCCCAACGGCGAGGCAAGCTTGCGCGACCTGTTCGAGGGCCGTCATCAACTGATCGTCTATCGGGCCTTCTACGAACCCGGCGTGTTCGGTTGGCCCGACCATGCCTGCCGCGGCTGCTCGATGGTGGCCGACCAGGTCGCCCACGTCGCTCATCTCAATGCCCGCGACACCACGCTCGTGTTCGCCTCGCGCGCGCCGCAGCCGGACATCGCGCGGCTCAAAAAGCGAATGGGATGGGAGATGATCCCTTGGATCACCGTCACCGATAGCTTCGATGCCGACTTCGGCGTGGACGAGTGGCACGGCACCAACGTGTTCTTCCGCGACGGCAACAAGATCTACCGCACCTACTTCATCAACAACCGCGGCGACGAGCAGATGGGGGGCACCTGGAACTACCTCGACATCACGCCGCTCGGCCGTCAGGAGGTCTGGGAAGATTCGCCCGAGGGCTATCCGCAGACGCCGACCTACAAGTGGTGGAATTGGCACGATAGCTACGTCGAAGGCGCAGCGCCCGACAAGAGGTGGGTCGAGGTGTCGGACGCCGGCGAGGCCGCGTTCCGCAAGCAGAGCGCAGGCACGAAGGGATGAGCGAGGCCTCTCACAGCAACCTGAGAGGTGCTGCGAGCTGTGATCACGACGGCGCCGCGGCCGCGCTTGCCATCGTCAGATGGCTGTCGCTTGCGGCCGCGCCGACCTTCGCAATCATGGCGCTGCTTACTGCTGTGGTTGGCGGTGGCCCGCTGGATGGTCTTTGTTCGGCGGCGAGCGCATCGCCGGTGGGCGGGATGGTCCCGATGTACCTGCTGATGAGCGCCTTCCATTCGGCGCCCTGGCTGAAGCTGATCTCGCGCCGATGAGGCGGGCAGGGCGACGTCATCAGGCGTGCGGAATTAGTCAGCTCGGCATGGGTGGCTTTTTGGTCAGCGATTTATCGCAATGCCTTCGTCAGACAGGTGTCACGCGTTCGAAAAGGTGCTGATAGCGAAGCACCAGACCCCGATTATCCACCTCGAGGTCCGCCTCAAAGCCTGCCGAGACCCCGAGGTCCACGTAGCGTACTCGGTTCGGTCCGATGCGGTCATATCGTTGACGGGAACGCTGGACGGTCATAGTGGCTGCGTCAACGAAGCAGGTGTCGAGCGTGCGGCTTTCCCCCGCGCCGGCAGGCGTCCGGAGGATCGGGAATGTATTGCAAAATGGAGTCACGGAGAGATCCGGCTCCTCTGCACCATCGAGGTCGGCACGCCGTTGGCCATCAACGCGCCAGCCGTCGTCCGTTCGTTCAAGGTTGAGGCGGCTGAGCCCGGTCGGTCCCCATCGCGCGACATCCAGCGACTGGGCCCGCCAATCTGGGGTCAACGTCCAGCGGTGGTCGAGCTGAAAGCCGCCGTCCTCCATGCAGATCACGGTTGATTCCGCCAACACGGCATCAGCGGAAAGGCTGAGCATCAAACGCTCGAGACCAATTACGTCGGTGCGTCGCCAGAACAGAATTTCGGGGTCTTCGGGCATGGCTCGTCCTCGAACTGGATTTACTCGGCGGGCAACGATCAAGGTTACCGTCAGGTTCCAGCCGCCACTGTCATGCCGGGGCCGGCGCGCTGAAGTCAGATCGAAGCCTTTGCTTGCTGGTCGCTCGCATGAATCGCCGGCGACTGATATGTCTCTCCCTCTCTCGCTCAAACGAAAGCAGGAATTCGATGGCACGCGTCCGCTGTATCACCGAAATGGGCATGGGCGTCGACGTTCACGGACGCGATGCGACCAAGGCCGCCAAGCGTGCCGTGTCGGACGCCATCCGTCACTCCAGCCTCGGCTTTTTCCGAATGCTGGGAAAGACCGCCAACGACATGTTCGTGGAGGTTACCGTCGCGGTTCCAGACCCGAGCGGGGTCGATACGGCAGCCGTTGCCAAGGAACTGCCTTACGGGACGGTGAATGTGACTGCGGTGAGGGGCGGGCTGGAAATTCCTGCCGAGAGCGGAAGCGACTCCATCATCATTGCCAACGCTGCCGTGATTGTCAGTTTTGACGACGGCAAGACGGGCTGAATTCGTTTCAGTGCCAAATCAGGCCGGCGCCGACGTCAGTGCGATCAATCAGAAGACCTGGAACAGAAGGCCTGGAACAGAAGGCCTGGAGCACCCGATGACAACGCAAGACAGCAGCACCTATTGGAAGCGATCGCGGGTGGAGTTGCGCGCCGCCGGGTTCGATCCGGACCGCGCTGCCGAGACCAATGCGGTGGTGACCATCGCCAGCGCCTGGACCAACGCCCATCGCTGCAACAACCGCGTTCGCGCTATCACCGATCTCCTGGTGGAAATTCTTGCCGAGCGCGGCGGGCAGGGGCTGGTCGTCGGTGCGCCGGCGGTGTCGGATGCCTTGACGCAGGGCACGCCGACCGCGGGTTATAGTCTCGCGTCGCGCGACGTTGTCGCGGACTGTTTCGAGATCGGTCATTACGCGCACCATGGCGATGCGATGATCGTGATCTCCGGTTGCGACAAGACGGGAGCTGCGGCGCTGATGCCGCTGGCGCGGACGAATGCTTTCGGCCTCGTGCTCTATCCCGGCACCAGCACGCCGGGCCGCGTGTCGTTCGGCGCATGGGCGAGCAAAGGTAACAATCTGACGATCATGGATTACGCCGAGGCGCGCGCCGCCAGTGAGTCCGGCCGCCTCTCCGGCGAGGAGCTGCTGGAAGTCGAACGCAACGTGATGCCGGGCAGCGGCACCTGTGGCGCGATGTTCACCGCCAACACCATGAGCACGATCGCGGAATCGATCGGCATGATGCTGCCGTGCGGCGCCTCGCACCCCGCCGACTACAACGCCGGCAGCGACATCCACGCCGATGTCCGCGCGCAGGCCCGCGCCTCGGTCGACGCCCTGTACCGGCTGATGCAAGCGGGCATCCGGCCACGCGACATCATGACCGAGCGCGCCTTCGAAAATGCGATCTCGACCGTTTATGCAATGGGCGGCTCGACCAATATGTACCTGCATCTGCTCGCGGTCGCGCGCGAGGCCCAGGTGCCGATCACGATCGAACGCATCCAGCAAGTCGGCGAGCGTGTCCCGCTGCTCGCCAATTTGCAGCCGCATGGCCCGTTCGCGATGGGTAGCCTGCATGCGATCGGCGGCGTGCCGGTCGTCATGAAGGAACTGATGCGCGCAGGTCTCTTGCATGGCGACGTCATGACGGTTACCGGCAAGACGCTGGCGGAAAATCTCGCCGATGTTCCGTCGCTGGAGCAGATGCCGCCGCAGGAGATCGTTTTTCCGGTGTCGAAACCGATCGCCCCGGCGAACAATCACATCAGCGTCTTGAAGGGCAATCTCGCACCGGAGAGCTGCCTGCTCAAACTATCGGGCAAGACCCTCGAAAAGGGGCAATTTCGCGGCACCGCGCGCGTGTTCGAGTCCGAGGCCGATACGATGGCCGCGATCCGCGCCGGCGAGATCGTGTCGGGCAACGTCATCGTCGTGCGCAATGTCGGCCCGGTGGGCGGTCCTGGTATGCCGGAAATGGTAATGCTGACCATTCAGTTGCAGGGACAGGGTCTCGGTGAGGACGTCGCGCTGATTACCGACGGCCGCTTTTCCGGCGTCTCGCATGGCATCCTGATCGGCCACGTCTCGCCGGAAGCCGCGCGCGGCGGCCCGATCGCTGCGGTGCGCGACGGCGACACCATTGTCATCGACCCTGGCGCCCGAACCGTGAATCTCGAAGTGTCAGCGGAGGAGATCGCGCGGCGCATGGCCGATTGGCGCGCACCAGCCTCGTTGGCCGCGATACGCCCGGGATCGGTGCACGACAAGTACATCCGGCTGGTGTCGTCGGCGCATCATGGGTGTGTGTTGTAACGCGTTATGAGAAGGGTTGGCTGCGTGAATGCGCGGACCGGATCGACGCTGCTATGTCGGCGATCGACCTGACCAGGATCAGCGGATGATCCTTTGAGGCAACAAAACCGCGCCGCATCCAGAAATCCGCGGCCTCGATGTCGACCGCATTGACGATGAGCGCTCGCCCGCCAATCAGGCCGGCCGCTGTTACGCAACGTTGCAGCGCATGCTTAAGCAACCCGGTACCAATTCCTTTACTCGCGTAGTTTTGATCCGCCGCAAGCTGTCCCAGCAGCAGGCAAGGAACAGGGTCGGGCGGCTGACCGGTGCGGATCGATCGTGGCAGCATAGCAGGAAGGACCGCCGTCGGCGCGAGGCCGTAATAGCCGACGACTCGATTGGCTTCATGCACGACCAAAACGGCCGTGAAACCCTTCTCTTGATTGGAGAGCGCGCGTGTTTTCAACCATCGATCCAGAGACGGCTTGCTACAGGAAAACTCGGAGGCATCGTGATCGGCGGCAATCGGTTCGGGAGCCGAAATGACCACCTTCTATTTCTCAACTTTTGTGTCCCTGGATTCCCACGGAGCCTTGCGTTGCAACAGTTCGACCATTTCAGGTACCGGGCGCGCAGGTTGCGAAAGAACTTCGACAAAAGCCTTGAAGCCCGCCGGACTCATCCGAATGGGTGCAGTCTCCATTAAAATATCCTCTGCAGCGCGGACCGCTGCTTCGCGCACGAAATCGGTGCGCGAATGGCCGCGCAACGTAGCCGCACGATCGATAATCGCGATGTCCGTCTCGGGCAGTCGCATCGACAGTGGATGGTCTTTCCGTTTTACGGCGCGCGCCATCAGGGAATCTCCAGAAGAAGGCAAGACAGCTTGTAGTGTGTTTTACAATACAAGGATTTCGCTCGCTTGATGTTCTTGTTCAGGCTCCCGGTTCATGATCTGTTCTAGTCTGCCATGGACAAGTTTGCAAGCACTAGTAGTGCCCGATTATTTCTCGCAGTCGTTCCTGACGCGCGTACGGCGGAACGGATCCATCGGGTGGCAGGCGTGCTCAAACGCGCTCATAAATTCGATGGCAAGCTCATCGCGCCAGACCGGCTGCACGTTTCGCTGTTCTCTCTCAGCGGTTTGCCGGACCGGCAGCTTTGCGCCGCACGCGACGCTGCCACGGAATTGCGGACCGCACCGTTCGAGGTCTCGTTCGATCGCACGGCGAGCTTTCGCGGGCGGGGCAATCGTCCGTTTGTCCTGATTGGCGAAAAGGGATTGCGCCGCTTGCAGTCGTTTCGGCAAATGCTCGGTGTCGCGATGGCGCGCAGAGGGCTAAGGCGGATTGCCAACACGAATTTCACGCCGCACGTAACGCTTCTGTATGACGCGCGCGGCGTGGACGAGTATCCGGTCGAACCGGTTGTCTGGACCGTGACGGAGTTCGTGCTGGTGCACAGCCAGAGAGGCCATCGGCATCTCGCGCGATGGTGCCTGCGCGCGTGACAGATCACGGCAGCGAAACGGCAGAAGCTCCGCATGGCATCATTTCGTTGCGGCAAGCCTCTGCATCATCTCCTCGATCGAGTTGAAGAAATGCGTTGGACCCGCCGCTTGCAGCGCGGCGGGCAGGGCGTAGCCCCATGCCACCGCGCCGGAATCCATCCCGGCCGCCTTGGCGGCTTCGATGTCGCGGATCTCGTCGCCAATGCAGATCGTCTCCGCCGGCCTTGCTTGCAGCCGTCGCGCGACCCGTCGAAACTTCCAGTGCTTGCCGAATACCGCGGCGCCACAGTCAAAGCGGGCGATCAGGGCGGTGGCGGGACCGAGCACCTGCCGGACGGATGCCTCGCTGTCGGAGCTGACGATCGCGGTCTTGACGCCAAGGCGCTGAAGGTCGGCAAGCATCTCCGGGATGCCGGCAAACAGCGATGTCTCGTTCGCCGCCGTAAGCTTGCGCTTTCGGATGTCGTTGACGATGGCCGGAAGCTGCCACATGGACACGCCCAGCCGCGCCATGATTTCCCGCGCCGACAGCCCGCGCATCCCCTCCAGTTCCTCCGGCGTGGTCGGCTTGAGGTCGAAACGCGCGATCACGTCCTGAAAGGAAGCGCGAAACCAGTCGATCGTGTCGGCGAGCGTGCCGTCAAAGTCGAAGATCGCAAGGCGATAGCGTGTCATGGGGAAACTGGCTTTCAGCGTGTCATTTGTCGTCGCCGCCGAAATAGGCGGGCTTGCCGGTGGTCCAGGTTTCGCCCCAGAGCTGACCGCCGCCGTCCACGGTCAGCGTTTCGCCGGTGACGAAGTTGGCCGAAGGACCGGCGAGAAAGACAGTGGCTTCGGCGATGTCCCAGGGTGAGCCTGTGCGCATCATCGGGTTCGAGCGCGGGTAGGCGGCGCGCGCCTCCGGCGAATAGACGTTCCATCCCTCAGTTTCGATCGCGCCAGGCGCCACGCAATTGACCCGGATATTCAGGGGCGCCCACTCGACCGCGACGGCGCGCGACAGCCCGATGACGCCGCTCCGCGCGGCAATCGTGTGCGCGATGCCGTAGAGGCCATGCGTCGTAACGACCACGATGTTGACGATGCTGCCGGGATGCTTGTGGTCGCGCCAGCGTTGCGCTGCGGCCTGCATCATGTACCAGGTGCCGTTCAGATTGGTGTTGATGACGGCATTCCAACCCTTCACCGAAAAATCGATCGCGGCTTGGGGAAATTGCCCTCCGGCGCTGTTGATGAGGCAGTCGACGCGACCTTGCGCGGCCCAGATCGTATCGAACAGGGCGCTCGCTGCGTCGGGCTCCCTGATATCGGCGACATGCGCGGATGCCTTGAGGCCTCGGCCCGTCAATCGGGCGACGAGCGCATCGAGCTTGCCTCCGTCGCGCCCGACCACGGCAACATGCGCCCCCAGCCGCGCGAACAGCCAGGCGATCGCCCGCCCGATGCCGCCAGCCCCACCCGTTACGACGACGACCTGATCCTTCAGCGCATCAGCCGCGAACATGGTCGGATGAGTCGCAAGCTCCTCATCGGTCAGACCGAGCTTCGCCGGAGACGGTTGATCGGTCATGAACGGTGCGGACCCTTGTTATATGCGGCATCGGCCGTACATTAGCCGCGCAACAACGACCATGCAAAACGAGTTTTGATGACCGATCTCTCCGCCTTTTCGATCACCAAGCGCTGGCCCGCCAAACATCCCGATCGCCTTCAGCTCTATTCGCTGCCGACGCCGAACGGCGTCAAGGTCTCGATCATGCTGGAAGAGATCGGCTTGCCCTACGAGGTGCATCTGGTTGACTTCAACAAGGACGACCAGAAGACACCGGAATTCCTGTCGCTGAATCCGAACGGCAAGATCCCGGCCATCCTCGATCCGGATGGTCCCGGAGGCAGACCGCTGCCGCTATTCGAGTCCGGCGCGATCCTGCAATATCTCGCTGACAAGACCGGTAAGCTTCTGCCGGCCGATCCGGCGCGGCGATACCAGACCATCCAGTGGGTACATTTCCAGATGGGCGGGATCGGACCGATGTTCGGGCAGGTCGGCTTTTTCCACAAATTCGCCGGCAAGGAGTATGCCGACAAGCGTCCGCTCGATCGCTATGTCGCTGAGTCGAAGCGCCTGCTCGATGTGGTGGAAATGCGGCTTGCCGGACGGCAATGGATCATGGACGACGAATATACCATCGCCGATATTTCCATGCTCGGCTGGGTGCGCAACCTGATCGGCTTCTACGGTGCGCGCGATCTCGTCGCGTTCGATACGCTGAAGCAGGTGCCGGCATGGCTGGAACGCGGGCTCGCCCGGCCGGCGGTGCAGCGCGGGCTGGAGATACCCAAGCGGCCTTAAGCGGCGTGCTTGAGCAGTTCGTACACGATCGGATTGTCGGCACAGGCGCCGAAGCCGCATTCGAGCAGCGTCGTCACTACATTGGCCGCCGTGAGCGCGATCACGAGCCATACCGCGATTTGCGCGAAGGCGCCGCCGGTGACCGGCAGCACGGCGCCGTCTTCCTCGAACTGGCGATCGAACAGCAGGATCGCCGCGAGCAGCACGATAGCGGCAACGAAGCCGATCAGCGCCCAGGTATAGTAGTGATAGCCGAGCAGCGCCGAACCGTAGCCGGCGTCGCCAGGCAAGATGTGCAGCAGTACCTGGCGGGTCGATGCGGCAGCGCCTGCCACCGCCGCCAGCAGCGACATCGCATAATGGCTGGGACGGGGGCCGAAGCGGATATTGAGGATCGGACCGACGGCCAGTGCCGCGAACAGGATGCGCTGCAGCAGGCAGAGCGGGCAGGGCAGCTCATGAAGAATGAACTGCGCTGCATAGGCCGCCGCCAGCACCGTCGCCACCGCGTAGAGGCTGAGTGCGTTCAGCGCAATGGCACGCGCCTGGGTCATGCGTGCCTCAGAACGACAGTTTCAGCGTATCGGTCGCGTGATGCAGATAAGTAGCGACGCAGGCGATCAGCACGACCCCGAACAGGCCGAGCGCCAGCGGACGCCGACCGCGCCAGGCGATCAGCATCACGATGACCATGGCCAGAAACAATACGGTGAATTCCATCGGTTTGGCCCCCGGCAGGAAAAGATGCATCAATCTATGATAGATTCGCCAATCTGCTTAACGCTAATCCGGTCCGGCAGGACCAATAACGACATTCCGGAATGCAACGACAATGCCCATCACCATCTACGGCATCAAGAACTGCGACACCATGAAGAAGGCGCGCGCCTGGCTCGACGATCACGGCGTGGCCTACGACTTTCACGACTACAAGCTTGCCGGGATAGCCAAGGACAAGCTCAAGCAATGGTCCGACGAGCTCGGCTGGGAAACGCTGCTCAATCGCGCCGGCACGACGTTCAAGAAGCTGCCGGACAGCGACAAGGAAGGGCTGAACGAGCGCAAGGCACTGGCGCTGATGCTGGCGCAGCCCTCGATGATCAAACGGCCGGTGCTCGATCTCGGTGGCAAATTGCTGGTCGGATTCAAGCCGGACATCTATGCCAAGGAAGTCGCGTCGAAGCCGCGCGGACGGAAGACCTAGTCGAGCTCGACAATTTCGTCGGCAGAATACGTGTTTGCCGAAGCTGGCACGAAATGACGATCGATGATGGCCCTGACCAGAATCATGGGCTCGGCCCTCGGTCTCAGACCCATGAGATTGCTGATCTTGAACCCGCCTTCGATGCTGATGCTCTTGAAGGAACCGACGATCTGCTTGACCGCGTCGCCCTCGCCGAACGGCAACAGCAGCCGTTCATAGGAGACGTCCTTGCCGTCGGCATCCTGCACCGTCGAGATCGAATAGGCCGGCCGCTTGTGCCGCAGGCAAGCACGATACGATGCGACCACCCTGGCGTATCGTTCGGGGCCAACAGCGTCGTCGAGAAAACGGTTGGTCCGTTCGGCTGGATCGATGTGGTCGCTGCCGTAAATGGTAGCCAGCCTGGCGCCTTCATGCGTAATCAGAAAGCGCGCGCCGTCGCCCTCGCCGACGACATCGTATTCCATCATGTCGACCATCTCGTCGGCGACGCGGTCCGGCTGAAAATCACGGAGGAGTGGCATACCCCGCTGCTTGCTAGCCGCGCGCAACCACGCGTTCAGAAGGTCGCGCTGCCTGATCGATCTGACGACCGACGGATCGGAACTGACGAACTCCATCGCGCCCTAACCGAATTCGAGTACGTCGCCGGACGGAATGCGGCCAGGCGCGCGATGGAAGAGATTGCGGTCGATGATGGTGCGAAGCTTCGGCACCGCCAGTTTGTCGTTTCCGCGCATCAGATTCTTGATCTCGAAGCCGCCATCGTCGCTGATGGTTTTCAGTGAAGCGATGATATGAGTGACGCTGCCGTCATCCGAGAACGGCAGCAACAGCCGCTCATAGGCGACGATTCGCCCGTAGATGTCATCGATATTGGCGATGGAATAGGCAGGAAGGCGGCGCGCGATGCATTCATGGTAGACCGGCATCACGATCGGAGCGAGCCTTGCGCCGAGGTACTCGTTAAGATAGCGGCCCTTGCCGGTATTGCCATAAGCCGTCGACATCCTCGTGCCGTTGCTCTGGATGGTCAGGCGCGGCGGCTGCGTGCTGGTATCGACGGTGTAGAACACCAGGTCGGGAAGTTCGTCCTCGATCCGCGCCGGCTGGTATTCCGAGATGCGCGGTATCGATTGGTCGCGGGCGTATAGCCGCAGCCAGATGTTCAGCAGGTCGCGCTGCTTGATAGATTTGACGACCGACGGTCCGGCGCTTTCAAATTCCAAGGCGGCAATTCCTGCGCGATCTAAATCGTGAGAGTATGGCGCCCAAGGGGGAAATATTGTGTGAAAGTGCGCCCGATTGCAGCAAAACACCGTTAATGATGGCTTGCCGGCGCGACGTCGAGGTTGAGCGTGACTCGTGGCCCGGCCAAGCCGCGCCGACGGCGCTATTCGACTTATGGCGCATCCGGAACCTGCAGGCGCGTTTACCCATGGCAGCATTCCACCTTGCCTAATCCATCGCGTTGACGGCATATTCCGGCCGGAGGCGGCGGGCCCGGGACGGTTTCGAGGACACCCAGGAGCCTGCCCGAACAGGGAAAAATTGGCCGCGCGCGGGCGAACTCGCGGAGCCGGCTGAGGGGGAAATTTGTTTGGCTGATGAGTTCATTCTCGAAACCCACGGATTGACCAAGGAATTCGCGGGTTTCTTCGCCGTTCGCGATGTCGCCCTCAAGGTACGGCGCGGCAGCATTCATGCGTTGATCGGGCCGAATGGCGCCGGCAAGACGACCTGCTTCAACTTGTTGACCAAGTTTCTGAGGCCGTCTGCAGGGCAGATCCTGTACAAGGGGCAGGACATCACCGCGATGGCGCCGGCCGATGTGGCCCGGCTCGGACTGGTGCGTTCGTTCCAGATTTCAGCGGTGTTCCCACACCTGACGGCACTGGAGAACGTTCGTGTCGCGTTACAGCGTCAACATGGAAGTTCATTCGATTTCTGGCGCTCCAAGAGCGTGCTGGATCGCTACAACGGCCGTGCGATCGAGTTGTTGAATGACGTGGGCTTGAGTGAGTTTGCCAATACGCCGGCCGTCGAGATGCCCTATGGACGCAAACGCGCGCTCGAGATCGCGACGACGCTGGCGCTCGACCCCGAAATGATGCTGCTCGATGAGCCGATGGCCGGCATGGGCCACGAAGACATCGACAAGATCGCAGGGCTGATCAAGCGCATCGCGGCAAAACACACCATCCTGATGGTCGAACATAACCTGTCCGTGGTGGCCAACTTGTCCGACATCATCACGGTGCTCACCCGCGGGCAGGTGCTGGCGCAGGGTACTTACGCCGAATTGTCCGACGACGAGCGTGTCAAGGAAGCTTATCTGGGGGCCGGTCATGCCTGATCTGAAAATGGCCGAAGCCGCCACCAAACCGGCGGGCGGCGCCGAGGTTCTTTCCGTTTCGGATTTGCAGGCCTGGTACGGCGAATCCCACATCCTTCACGGCGTCAACTTCAATGTGAAGGCCGGCGAGGTGGTCACGTTGCTCGGCCGCAACGGCGCTGGCAAGACTACGACGCTGAAGTCGGTGATGGGAATTATCGGCAAACGCTCAGGTTCCATACGCTTCAACAATGAAGAGATTATCCGTGCCTCGTCCGACAGGATCGCGCGGCTGGGCATCGCGTTCTGTCCCGAGGAGCGCGGAATTTTCGCAAGCCTCGACGTTCGCGAAAACCTGTTGCTGCCTCCGGTCGTGCGCAGTGGCGGGCTGTCACTCGACCAGATCTTCGAATTGTTTCCGAACCTGAAGGAGCGCCTCAACAGCCAGGGCACCAAGCTCTCGGGCGGCGAGCAGCAGATGCTGGCGATCGCCAGAATCCTGCGCACCGGGGCGCGCTTTCTGATGCTGGACGAACCGACCGAAGGTCTGGCGCCCGTCATCATCCAGCAGATCGGTCACACCATCGCGCGGCTGAAGTCGGAAGGCTTCACCATCCTGCTCGTCGAGCAGAATTTCCGCTTCGCCTCCACGGTGGCCGACCGCTACTACATCGTCGAGCACGGCAAGGTCATCGACGGTTTTGCGAATTCGGAGCTGTCGGCCAATATGGACAAGCTCCACACCTATCTCGGCGTTTAATCGGTACTGCACTCTGGAATAATGGAGATACTATGAAGCATCGGATTTCAGCTCTCTTCCTCGGCACCGCTCTGGCACTCGCCGCAGGCAGCGCCGTGGCGCAAGACAAGACGGTCAAGATCGGCGTGCTCACCGACAATTCCGGACTTTACTCCGACCTCGGCGGCGCCGGCTCCACGCTTGCCGCCCAGATGGCGGTCGAGGATTCCGGTCTTGCGGCCAAGGGCTGGAAGATCGACATCGTCTCCGCCGACCACCAGAACAAGCCCGACATCGGTACCACCGTCGCGCGTCAATGGATCGACGTCGAGAAGGTCGATATCTTCGTGGATGTGCTGAACTCCGGCGTTGCGCTGGCGGTCAACAATCTGGTGAAGGAAAAGAACGCCATCATGATCAATACCGGCGCGGCGACGTCGGATCTCACCAATACACAGTGCTCGCCGAACACAATTCATTGGGTTTACGATACCTACATGCTCGCCAACTCTACCGGCCAGGCGCTGGTGAAGGCGGGTGGCGATACCTGGTACTTCCTGACTGCGGATTACGCGTTCGGCCACGCGCTGGAACGCGACACTTCCGCGGTCGTCGTCAAGTCGGGCGGCAAGGTTATCGGCACCGTCAGGCACCCCCTGAATTCGTCGGACTTCTCCTCGTTCCTGCTGCAGGCACAGGCGTCCAAAGCCAAGATCATCGGCATGGCGAACGCCGGCGGCGACACCACCAATACCATCAAGCAGGCTGCGGAGTTTGGCATCGTCTCGGGCGGCCAGAAACTCGCGGGACTGCTGCTGTTCATCAATGACGTCCACTCCCTCGGCCTCAAGGTGGCTCAGGGCCTGAACTTCACGGAAACCTTCTACTGGGATCTGAATGACGGCACCCGCGCGTTTTCGAAGCGTTTCTCCGAGCGCATGAAGAACAAGGCGATGCCGTCGATGGTGCAGGCCGGCGTGTATTCGGGCCTGATCCACTATTTCAAGACGATCGATGCAATGGGCGGCAATCCGCACGATGGCGTCAAGGTGGTGGCAAAAATGAAGGAAACGCCCACCGACGATCCGCTGTTTGGCAAGGGCACAATCCGTGCCGACGGGCGCAAGCTTCATCCGGCCTACCTGTTCGAGGTGAAGAAGCCCGCGGAATCGAAGGGGCCTTGGGACTATTACAAGCTGGTCGGCACCACTCCGGGCGAGCAGGCTTTCCGGCCGCTTTCGGAAAGCGCCTGTCCGCTGGTAAAGAAATAACAACGAAGGCCCGTCGGCGTAGTGCCGGCGGGCCTTCTCTTGCGGCCCAACGCCAACCCGCGTCATAACGAGATCGAGTGCGAAACCGATGCAAGCTCTCTACGCCCAGCTCCTGGTGGGATTGATCAACGGATCGTTCTACGCGTTGCTCAGTCTCGGGCTCGCCGTGATCTTCGGCATGCTTAACATCATCAATTTCGCCCATGGCGCGCTCTACATGATGGGAGCATTCTGCGCGTATTTTCTGCTGCACCTCACGGGGATCGGATACTGGTGGGCGCTGATCATCGCGCCGATTGCCGTCGGCATCTTCGGCATGATCCTCGAACGGACCATGCTGCAATGGCTGGCCGGTCTCGACCACCTCTACGGGCTGTTGTTGACGTTCGGCATCGCGCTGATCGTGCAGGGCGTGTTCCAGAATTACTTCGGCTCGTCCGGCCTGCCGTACGCCATTCCCGATTATCCGGAGGTCGGTGGGTTCCGCGGATTACAGGGCGGCATGAATCTCGGCTTCATGTTCCTGCCAATCTACCGCGGCTGGGTCGTCGTCTTCTCGCTCGTGGTGTGCCTTGCCACCTGGTTCCTGATCGAAAAGACCCGCCTCGGCGCCTATCTGCGTGCAGCAACTGAAAACCCGACCCTGGTGCGCGCCTTCGGCATCAACGTGCCCAGGATGATCACGCTGACCTACGGCCTCGGCGTCGGCTTGGCGGCGCTGGCCGGCGTATTGTCCGCGCCGATCAACCAGGTACGGCCGTTGATGGGCGCGGACCTGATCATCGTCGTGTTCGCGGTGGTGGTGATCGGTGGCATGGGATCGATCATGGGATCGATCATCACCGGCTTTGCGCTCGGCGTGATCGAGGGACTGACCAAGTATTTTTATCCCGAAGCTTCCAACACCGTGGTGTTCGTCCTGATGGTGCTGGTGTTGCTGGTGAAGCCAACGGGACTGACGGGACGGACTGCCTGACATGAGCGCATTGACTGACGACACACTGCCGGTAACGCCGCGCGCCATGCGCGACGAGATGATCATGTTCGCGGCGATGGCGGTGCTGCTGGGCCTGGTGCCAATGAGCGGAATCTACCCGTTCTTCGTGATGCAGGCGCTGTGCTTCGCGCTGCTCGCCTGCGCGTTCAACCTTCTGATCGGCTATGGCGGCCTGCTGTCGTTCGGCCACGCGATGTTCCTGGGGACAGCAGGCTACTGCTCGGCGCATGCGCTCAAGGTCTGGGGTTTCACACCTGAACTCGGGATTCTGGTCGGCGTCGCCGGTGCTGCGGCGCTCTCGGTCGTCACCGGCTTTATCTCCATTCGGCGGCAGGGCATCTACTTTGCGATGATTACGCTGGCGCTGTCGCAGCTCCTGTATTTCATCTACCTGCAGGCGCCGTTTACCCATGGTGAAGACGGCATCCAGGGCATTCCGCAAGGCCGTCTGTTCGGAATATTCGATCTCTCCAAGCCGACGGTGCTTTATTACGTCGTGCTGGCTGGCTTTCTCGGCGGCTTCCTCCTGATCTACCGCACCATCAACTCGCCGTTCGGCGAGGTGCTGAAGTCGATCCGGGAGAACGAACAGCGCGCGATCTCGTTGGGCTACAAGACCGACCAGTACAAGCTGCTCGCTTTCATCCTCTCCGGAACGATTGCGGGCTTTGCCGGCTCGCTGAAGGTGTTCGTGGCGCAGAATGCTTCGCTCACCGACGTGCACTGGACGATGTCGGGTGAAATCGTGTTGATGACGCTGGTCGGCGGCCTCGGCACGGTATTCGGTCCGGTCGTCGGGGCCTTCGTTATCATCGCCATGCAGCAATATCTGGCCGGTTTCGGCCAATGGGTGACGGTGATCCAGGGTGTCATCTTCGTGGCCTGCGTGTTGACGTTCCGCCGCGGCATCATCGGCGAAATCGCGCATTATTTCCGTCGATCGCTGTAGATTTCGTGTCCCGGATGCGGTGCAGCGTGCAGCGCTGCTCCGCAGTGCCGGGACCCATCTTTGCGCGGCGGGATGGACCCCGGCTCAGCAGCGCAGCGTTGCACGCCGCGCAGCGTCCGGCGAACGCTCCACAAAAGCGGTGGATGACCTGGTTCCCGGGGCCTGCCGTTGCGCGCTTTCTCCCCGAATGGTCTATGACAGTTTTGTGACAGGCCGCGCCCGGCGGCCATTTCTGACCGACGGAAAATACCGATGTTGCGCTGGTTTCGTGCCTTTTTGCCCAGGGAGGAGCGGTTTTTTGACCTGTTTGCCCGCCACGCCCAGACGGTCGTGCAGGGCGCGCTGGCGCTGCAGGACATGATGCGCGGCGGCGAGGAGACGCCGGTATTCTGCCAGCGAGTTAATCAGTTCGAAAACGACGCCGACGGCATCACGCGCGAGGTCCTGACCGCGGTCCGCCGCACCTTCATTACCCCGTTCGATCGTGGCGACATCAAGAACCTGATCACGTCGATGGACGACGCGATCGACCAGATGCAGCAGACCGCGAAGGCGGTAGTGCTGTTCGAGGTCCGCACGTTCGAACCCCCGATGCGCGAAATAGCCACGCTTTTGGTTGAGTGCGCCAATCTGGTCAGCCGCGCGCTCCCGCTGATGCAATCAATCGGCAACAACGTTGCGATGCTGACGGCCATTACCGAGGAAATCGGAAAGCTGGAGGGCCGTATCGACGATCTCCACGACATCGGGCTGAAAGAGCTGTTTCTCAAGCACCGCAACGGCAATTCGATGGACTTCGTCGTCGGCGCCGAGATCTACAAGCATCTCGAAAAAGTGTCCGACCGCTTCGATGATGTCGCCAACGAGATCAATTCGATCGTGATCGAACAGGTATAGGGCGGGCCAATTCAGTGGACGCCACCCTGGCTTTTCCAATTCTGGTCTTCTTGATTGGCGTCGCGCTGCTGTTCGATTTCCTCAACGGCCTGCACGACGCCGCCAATTCGATCGCCACGATCGTATCGACCCGCGTGCTGCGGCCGCATTATGCGGTGGCCTGGGCGGCCTTTTTCAACTTCATTGCCTTCCTCGTGTTCGGGCTGCACGTCGCCAACACCATCGGTAAAGGGATCATCGAACCCGATGTCGTCGATGCGGCCGTGATCTTCGCGGCGCTGATCGGCGCTATCGTCTGGAACCTGATCACCTGGGGCCTTGGGATTCCCTCGTCCAGTTCGCACGCGCTGATTGGTGGACTGGTCGGCGCCGGCATGGCCAAGGCCGGCATTTCCGCGGCGGTCTGGAGCGGTCTATCCAAGACGTTGCTGGCGATCGTGCTGTCGCCGCTGGTCGGATTCCTGTTGGCGCTGGTGCTGGTCGCGATCGTGTCCTGGCTGTCGGTGCGCTCGACGCCGTTTGCGGTCGATCGCGCCTTCCGCATTCTGCAATTCGTCTCGGCGTCGTTCTATTCGCTCGGCCATGGCGGCAACGACGCGCAGAAGACCATGGGCATCATCGCGGTGCTTTTGTATTCGCAGGGCTACCTCGGGGCGGATTTTGCCATCCCGTTCTGGGTCGTGATCTCCTGCCAGGCGGCGATGGGGCTCGGCACGTTGATGGGGGGCTGGCGGATCGTCCGCACGATGGGGCTCCGGATCACCAAGCTGACGCCGATGCAGGGCTTTTGCGCCGAGACCGGCGGGGCAGCGACCCTTTTCATGGCGACCTATCTCGGAGTTCCCGTATCCACGACCCACACCATTACCGGCTCCATCGTCGGCGTCGGCGCGGCGCGGCGAGTCTCGGCGGTGCGTTGGAATGTGGCGAGTTCGATCGTCTATGCCTGGGTAATCACCATCCCGGCTTCCGGGATCATTGCGGCGCTGACCTATTGGGCCGTGCTTCTGCTACGCTGAGCCGGTGACAAGCTTGAGCCCGACGATGCCGGCGACGATCAAGCCGATGCAGGCGAGCCGGGCGGCGGTCGCAGGCTCGCCGAACAGCGCGATGCCCAGGATGGCCGTTCCGACCGCGCCGATACCGGTCCATACCGCGTATGCGGTTCCGATCGGCAGAGCTTTCAAGGCAAGACCGAGCAGGAGGATGCTGCCTGCCATGCAGGCGAGCGTCAGGACGGATGGAACAAGCCGCGTGAAACCTTCGGTATATTTGAGGCCGATCGCCCAGCCTATTTCCATGAGCCCGGCGACGAACAATACGATCCACGCCATGACAACCCTCCGAACCAGGCAGGGTCGTCCCCGCGGATGAGCTCTGAGTTGGAAGGCCGTCCTTCCGTTGCCGATATGGGACTGGCCAGCGGCCTTCGCAACCACCAAATGAGGCTTGATTAGCCCGGTTTTCCCTGCCAAACGCTCAGCCCGATGTCCGATATTGCCCTCACTGCCGAATCGTCCTCCCGATCGCCGCTTGCCGATGAAGTGGCGCGCCGGCGCACGTTTGCGATCATCTCCCACCCGGACGCCGGCAAGACCACGTTGACCGAAAAGCTGCTGCTGTTCGGCGGCGCTATCAATCTGGCGGGGCAGGTCAAGGCCAAGGGCGAGCGACGCAATACCCGTTCCGACTGGATGAAGATCGAGCGCGAGCGCGGCATCTCGGTTGTGACCTCGGTGATGACGTTCGAGTTCGAAGGTCTCGTCTTCAACCTGCTGGACACGCCAGGCCACGAAGACTTCTCGGAGGACACCTACCGCACGCTGACCGCCGTCGATTCCGCGGTCATGGTGATCGACGCCGCCAAGGGCATCGAGGCGCGCACCCGAAAGCTGTTCGAGGTGTGCCGGCTGCGCGACATTCCGATCATCACCTTCATCAACAAGATGGACCGCGAGAGCCGCGATACGTTCGAGTTGCTGGATGAGATCGAGAAGACGCTGGCGCTCGACACCACGCCGATGACCTGGCCGGTCGGCCGCGGCCGCGACTTCCTTGGCACCTACGACGTCGTCAACGGCGGCGTGCGCCTGCTCGAAGGCGGCGGCGCCAAGACCGGCGCGACCGAGCAGATCGATATCGCCGATCTCGCCGGCCGCAATCCCAATCTCGACGTCGCCGAGATCAAGGACGAACTTGCGCTGGTGTCGGAAGCCTGCAAGCCGTTCGAGCTGGAGGCGTTTCGCGAGGGCCATCTCACGCCGGTCTATTTCGGCAGCGCACTGCGCAATTTCGGCGTCGGCGATCTCCTGGAAGGGCTCGGCAAGTTCGCTCCGGCGCCGCGCGCGCAGGACAGCAATTTGCGCAAGGTCGAAGCAGCCGAGCCGCGCATGAGCGCCTTCGTGTTCAAGATCCAGGCCAATATGGATCCGAACCACCGCGACCGCATCGCGTTCGCGCGACTGTGCTCCGGCAAGCTCAGCCGCGGCATGAAGGCGAAGCTGGTGCGGACCGGCAAGAACATGAGCCTGTCGTCGCCGCAGTTCTTCTTTGCCCAGGACCGCTCGGTGGCCGATGAAGCCTTTGCCGGCGACGTCGTCGGCATTCCGAACCACGGTACATTGCGGATCGGCGATACGCTAACGGAAGGCGAGGATATCACCTTCGTCGGCGTCCCGAGTTTTGCGCCGGAAATCGTCCGCCGCGTGCGCCTGACGGACGCGATGAAGGCGAAGAAGCTGAAAGAGGCGCTGCAGCAGATGTCGGAGGAGGGCGTGGTGCAGGTGTTCCGGCCGCGTGACGGCGCACCGGCGCTGGTCGGCGTCGTCGGTCCGCTGCAGCTCGACGTGCTGAAGGCGCGTCTCGACGCCGAATATTCGCTGCCCGTGGAGTTCGAGGTCTCGGAATTCCAGCTCGCGCGCTGGGTCTCGTCCGACGACCGCAAGAAGCTCGACGCCTTCATCGCGGCCAACGGCTCGGGCATCGCCGACGACGTCGACGGCGATCCCGTGTTCATGGCCAAGAACGAGTTTTACCTGGGCTATACCAGGGAGCGCGCCGAGGGGATCACCTTCTCCAACGTCAAGGACGTGAAGAAGAAGGCGTAGGGGCGCTGTCGCCCCAGCCTCCATTGTCGTCCTCCGCGAAAGCGGGGGACCCAGTACGCCGCGGCTTATCCGTTAATCACCACCATCTCTGGAATATTACCCGACGGAGCCTGTCATCGGGCGCGCATTCGCGCGACCCGTTGGTGGGTGATGACGGTTGAAGCTGTGGCCTGATCTTCGCTCTATACCGCCGGCGTCCTCGACCAGCTCAGCGAGAAAGCCCTGATTGCGGAACTATCCGCCATGAACGCAGGGATGTGAACACCGTCCGCCTTGATACGGGACGAGGCGCGCATCAGCTTAGTTGGGTCGCCTTTTAGGACTTAGGGCCGCATGTTTCGGTGCATCATCGTCTGCCTGATCACTACATTCGTCGGGATGAGCGCCGCCGACGCCCAGTCGCGGCGTCAGATCGACGCCACGCCATTTTCGCACGCGCCCTGCAGCGTGCTCGACGGCCAGCCGTGCACGCCGTCATTTTGCAGCGTGTTCAACGAGGGTCCCTGCATTCCCGAGATCGATTATCCGTACGGCCAGAATCTGCAACTCACGATCGAAAGCGCACCTCCACAGGATCAGGCCGCGAAATACCGGAAGCCGGACCATGATCTCGATACGATCGGCGACCTCTTTGCGGCGTTGCGCTCCTGCTGGTCGCCGCCGCCTTCCGACAGTGCGCGCCAGGGCATGCAGATGTCGGTTCGGTTCAGCTTCAAGCGCTCGGGCGAGATCATTGCGGCGCCCCGCGTGACCTATGCCACGGCAGGCGTCCCGGCAGATACTCGCGCTACCTATTTGAAAGCGATCAACGCGTCGCTTGGAGGCTGCACGCCGTTCAAGTTCACATCTGGACTTGGCGGCGCGCTTGCCGGGCGGCCGATCGCGATCCGCTACGTCGACAACCGCGATCTAGGCAAGCAGGCGGAGAAGCCGTGACGGCAGCCGCGTGGCGCATTGCGCACCAAGCCCTTAAAATGATACGCGGATAATCAGGAAAACCAGCCGCGCAACGGGAGGCACGTCATGGGACTGCTGGTGTTGATCCTGGGCCTGATCCTGTTCCTCGGCGTCCACACGCTCACCACGCAGCGCAAGCTGCGCGCACAGGTGATCTCCGCGACGGGTGAGGGCGGCTACAAGGTCGGCTATATGCTGGCTTCGTTCGCTGGACTGGCGCTGATCATCTGGGGCTATGCGCTTTATCGCGCAACGGGCTGGATCAACCTCTGGAACCCGCCAGTGGCGCTCAAGCACATCGCCGTGGCGCTGATGCTGCCGGCGGTCATTATGGTGGTCGCGTCCTACATCCGCGGCCGTATCTACACGACGCTGAAACATCCGATGCTGACGGGCATCAAGCTGTGGGCGGCGACGCATCTGCTCGCCAATGGCGATCTCGGCTCGATCATCCTGTTCGGCTCGTTTCTCGCATGGGCGGTCTACGACCGTATTTCGCTGAAATATCGTTCCGACGCCGGCGCCCCGCCGATTCCCGTCGGAGGTCCCGGCAACGATTTGATCGCGATCGCGGTCGGTCTCGTCGCCTATCTGGCGCTCGCCTTCGCGTTCCACCCGGTCGTGATCGGCGTCCCCGTGGTTGGAGCCTAACATGTCCGTTCAATCTGCCATCAAGCGCAAAACGGCGCCGGATATCCGCGCGCGCAAGAACGGCGAGCCGATTGTGATGCTGACGTCCTACCACGCGCACACTGCCGCGTTGGTCGATCGACACTGCGACGTCATCCTGGTCGGCGATTCCCTCGGCAATGTCATGCACGGTCTAGAGACCACCGTGCCGGTGACGCTCGACATGATGATCCTGCAGGGACGAGCGGTGATGCGGGGATCGAAGCACGCGCTCGTCGTGGTCGACATGCCGTTCGGCTCCTATGAGGCCTCGAAGGAGCAGGCGTTTCATTCCGCGGCGCGGATATTGAAGGAGACCCATTGCGGCGCAGTGAAGCTCGAAGGCGGCGCCCGGATGGCCGAAACCGTAGCATTCCTGTCCGAGCGCGGCGTGCCGGTCATGGGCCACATCGGACTGACGCCGCAATCGATCAACACGCTCGGCTCGTTTCGCGCGCAGGGCCGCGACCAAGGCAGTTGGGATCCGATCCTGAAAGACGCCCAGGCGATCTCGGATGCCGGGGCGTTTTCGGTCGTGGTCGAGGCGGTCGCCGAGCCGCTCGCGCGCAAGATCACGGAGACCATCGCCATTCCGACCATTGGCATCGGCGCCAGTGCAGCCTGCGACGGCCAGGTGCTGGTGCTCGAGGACATGCTGGGCCTGTCGCCGCGGACGCCGAAATTCGTGCGCCGCTATGGCGATCTCGGTCCCGCGATCGAAGCGGCGATCCAGGGATACGCAAGCGACGTGCGCTCGCGCGCTTTCCCGGGACCTGAGCACGTCTACGAAATGAAGAAGAGCTGACGAGGCCCGCGATGAACTGGTCGCAGCACTCCATTCCGGCGATGCGGCTCGAACCGCGCTTCGGTGATCGCATTGTTCCGGTCTTTTGCGAACGGCCCAGGAGCATTCCCGCGATGGTGGCCGAAGCGGTTGCGACCAACCCGGACGGCGAGGCGCTGGTCTGCGGCGCCACGCGAATGACTTGGCGCGAAGTGGCGCAGCAGTCCGCGCAAATCGCAGCAGGGTTTCAAAAACTCGGCCTGCAGCGCGGCGATCGCGTCGCGCTACTGCTCGGCAACAGAATCGAATTCGTACTCGCGATGCTGGGCGCGGCGCATGCCGGGCTGGTAACGGTGTTGCTTTCGACCCGCCAGCAAAAACCCGAAATCGCCTATGTGCTCACCGATTGCGGCGCAAAGCTCCTGATCCACGAGGCCATGCTGGCCGACCGCGTGCCTGATGCCGGAGAGATTCCTGATGTGATTCACCGGATCACCGTCGATGACGATCCGCGGCTTTCGCGCTTCTCCGAGCTCGCTGACAACGCGCCGCTGGCAGCGCCGGTCGAGGTCGGCGAAGAGGACACTGCGATGATCCTCTATACCTCGGGCACCACGGGGCGGCCGAAAGGCGCGATGCTCGCCCATTGCACCATCATTCATTCGGCCATGGTGTTCGTGTCGTGCCTGAAGCTCACCGCCGGGGATCGCTCGATCGCAGCAGTGCCGCTCGGGCATGTCACCGGCGTGGTCGCCAACATCATGACTATGGTCCGTTGCGCCGGCGCGCTGATCATCATGCCAGAGTTCAAAGCCGCGGAATATTTGAAGATGGCGGCGCACGAGCGGATCACCTACACCGTGATGGTGCCGGCGATGTACAATCTCTGCCTGCTGCAGCCGGATTTCGACAGCTACGATCTGTCGAGCTGGCGGATCGGCGGCTTTGGCGGCGCGCCGATGCCGATCGCCACTATCGAGAAGTTGGCAGCGAAAATTCCGGGGCTGAGACTCGCCAATTGCTACGGCGCGACCGAGACCACCTCGCCGTCGACCATGATGCCTGCAGAATTCGTCGTGAGCCATATCGACAGCGTCGGCCTGCCGTGTCCGGGCGCCACCATCATCGTGGTCGACGCCGACGGCTGCGAACTGCCGCGAGGCGAGATCGGCGAAATCTGGATTCACGGCGGCTGCGTCATCAAAGGCTACTGGAACAATCCGAAGGCGACGGCGGAGAGTTTTACCGCCGGCTTCTGGCATTCCGGCGATCTCGGCTCGATCGACAGGGAGAATTTCGTCCGCGTGTTCGATCGGCAGAAAGACATGATCAACCGCGGCGGGCTCAAGATCTATTCTGCGGAGGTCGAGTCGGTGCTGGCCGGTCACCCCGACGTGGTCGAGAGCGCGATCATCGCAAAACCGTGCCCGGTGCTGGGCGAGCGCGTGCACGCCGTCGTCGTGACGCGCAATGCCGTCAGCGGCGAGGTGCTGCGCGCTTGGTGCGCCGAGCGGGTGTCGGACTACAAGGTGCCGGAAACCATGGATCTGAGGACGGACCCATTGCCGCGCAATGCCAACGGCAAGGTGATGAAACGGCAGCTCCGCGAAGCGGCTTCCGCCATCTGGTCGGCGGCGTAGGTATCGGCTAGCCGCGATCAACCGACACGGCTGCCCACAAAATCTTCCAGATAATCCGGAACTTTGTGCCCTTCGATGTCGCAGCGGCACTGGATTTCGCGTGCGACATCTCTCGATAAGTCTTCGCTCCAATGTTCAAGCGTATTGAAGGCGACGACCTCGATCGGGTCGCGGAATTGGCCCGACAAAAGGTCGGCAATGATCGTTTCGAAATCAGTCCGCTCGACCTTCACGATGGCATCCGGCCCGGCTTCCAGGACCAGATAGATCGTCTGATCGGCGCCGTACGGCACGATCGGCGGAAATCCGCGCATTGCCTGATCTCCATGTAACGGAGATTCAATTACAGCGCAGAGGAAAGGTTCCTGTTGCGCGGCGACGTTTCAAAAACGTCTGCCATGTCAACGATGAGCGCGCTTACCGTCGTTCCAAACCTGCCGCCGTCGGCGCCTGACAGGACCTAGAGCTTCGGAGCGCTGCCTTTGGGCATCGCGCTCTCGCTCAACCCGGCGGCGAGTGCGGCGCTGTCGATCGCGGCGGCGCTGACGAGTTGCTTGACATCAAGCAGAGTGAATTGCGCGATACCGACGCGGTCGGCCAGCTTGCCCGGAACGAGTTGCACACTCAACACGCCGTCGCAGTTCGCGCCCTTGGCCTCGGTCAACATGGCGCTCGGTTCCTTGGCTTTGGCCTGGGCGCGCTTGACGACTGCCACGCAACTGCCGCGCACGGTGTCGCCGTTGAGCTTGACGGCGGCCCTTGGGTCGAGCGGCTTGCCGATTGCCTCGAGCGCAGTCGCTTCCTTGTACTTGCCGCCGACCGACATGATCGAGCCCTTGCGGTAGATGTAGTACAGATGCTGGTCGCCGACGATGGTCGGCGCGCCGTATTTGCCCATGATCTCCTTGATCATGTCCGATCTCGACGGCTGCTGGTCCGGTGCGAAGGTCAGGTTACGGGCGATGAAATAGGCGCGGTTGGCGCTCGCGGGCGAGGAGAAGCTGGTCGAGAGCATCTCGCCGTTCTGTTTCGAACCGGCGGGGAGGCTGAAATTCAACGCAGCGACGTAGCTCGCGCCGCCATTGCCGAATTTCTGCTGCTGGATGTCGGTCTTGGTGTCAGTACGACCCTTGAACAGCGAATCAAAGATGGCGCGCGCGGATTCGGCGTTCGATTCGGTCGAGATGCCCAGAATATCGGGGCGCAGTTTGCCGGAGAATGCCGTCTCGGGCGCGCTCGGCTTGAAGTCGTCGGCCAGTGACGCTGCTGCGGACAGGGATAACAATCCTGTGGCAAGCATCGAAACCAGCGCATGGCGAGGCATGAAACACCTGAAAAAATCGGGTAGGGGTCGATAATGGAGGCGGCGGGATTACGCCAAACTTTGAACCGCGATGTCAACATTGCCAGCCGATTTCGAGGCGGTTGGGAGCCGCTGTTAACGCTTTGATCCGCCTCGCTTTGCCTTGCCACCGCCATATCGATAGGCTACGCCCGGCCATGTGGGGATCGGGCGCGCGATACAGCCGCCGAAGCTGCGATTCCTCGGGGATGGGATACCTTTAAGTGTCTGAATTATTTGATGAAGTAGACGAGGAGGTCCGTCGCGAGCAGCTCAAAAAGCTGTGGGACCGGTATTCGCTTCTGATCATTGCCGGCCTGATTTTGATCATCGCCGCCGTCGGCGGCTGGCGCGGCTACCAATACCTGGAGGCCAAGAAAGCGGCAGAGGCGGGCGCTGCGTTCGACAAGGCGGTCGAGCTTTCGGAAGCCAACAAGCACGCCGAGGCCGAAGCGGCGTTCGCCGATCTCGTTGCGAAGGCGCCGTTCGGATATCGCGTGCTGTCGCGGTTGCGTCTGGCGGCGGAGGTTGCCCATCGCGACGCGCAAGCCGCGGCAAAGATGTTCGACGAGATTGCCGCTGACCGCAGCGTAGGCGTTGCCGAGCGGGATCTGGCGCGGATACGCGCGGCCCAGTTGCTGCTGGAAAGCACCAGCTATCCCAACATGAAAGAGCGCCTCGAAGCATCGGCTGCGCCGGGCGCGACCTTTCGCCATACGGCGCGCGAATTGCTGGCACTGTCGGCCTGGCGCGCCAATGATGCCGCAGCGACGCGGCAATGGCTGGATATGATCGCCAATGACGGCGAAACGCCGCCGAGCCTGCGCTCGCGTGCCGAGGCCTTGCAGGCCCTGCTTCCGCCGGTCGCCAAGAGCTGACGGAGAACGAGTTGAGTGGGATACCGACCATGCGCCGCCCGCAACGTTTGATCGCAGCCGCCATTCTCGTCGCACTTTCCGGCGCGCTGGCGGGCTGTGGCGGCGGCGGCTTGGGCAATTTCGATCCCACCGACATGCTCGACTTCCTGGACACCAAGAAGAAGCTGCCCGGGGAGCGCAAGCCGGTGTTCCCCGAAGGCGTGCCGGGCCTCGAGCAGGGCGTGCCGAAGGATCTCTACAAGGGTGCGCGCCAGGAGCAGCTCGAGGACCCGAACGCGCAGGCTGCCGCTGCGGCCCCTCCGCCGGAAGAACCGAAATCGAAGCGTGGCGCGAAGTCCAAAGGCAAGCAGGCAGCCGCACCCGCCGCTGCGGACCCCGACGCCGCTCCAGAGGAGGACGGCAGCACCGCCGCTGCGCCGCCGGCGCCCAAGCCGGCCAAGATCGTGCGCAAGCGGACCACTGCACCGCCGCCTGATGAATCGGCCGCGCCGGCGCAATCTTCGCAACAGTCGGCTTTCCCGGCGCCGATGCCGAGCGGCAGTTTCACGCGCTGATTTCTTGTTTTCGTTCGATTGACACGCCCTCAAAAAAGGGCGTTTGGATCATTTATGTCCTTTACGATCGCCATCATCGGCCGGCCCAACGTCGGCAAATCGACGCTGTTCAACCGGCTGGTGGGGCAAAAGCTCGCGCTGGTGGATGACGAGCCCGGCGTCACCCGCGACCGGCGCGAGGGAAGCGCACGTCTCGGCGATCTCGAATTCACCGTGATCGACACCGCAGGCCTCGACGAGGGCGCCAAGGGTTCGCTCACCGCGCGGATGCAGGAGCAGACCGAAGCCGCGATCAGCCTGGCCGATGCGCTGATGTTCGTGATCGACGCCCGTGCGGGCCTGACGCCGAACGACCGCGCTTTTGCCGACTTCGCGCGCCGCGCCAACAAGCCGGTGGTGCTGGTCGCCAACAAGAGCGAGGGCAAGCACGGCGAAATCGGCGCGATGGAATCCTACGCGCTGGGGCTCGGCGATCCCGTGCAGATTTCGGCCGAGCATGGCGAGGGCATGAGCGATCTCTATGACGCGCTCGCGGCGCTGATGCCCGAGCCAGTCGACGAGAGCGAGACGTTCGACGACGACGACATCATATCGGACGAGGATATCGCGCAGCGCCCGATCCGCGTCGCCATCGTCGGCCGTCCCAATGCCGGCAAGTCGACGCTGATCAATCATCTGCTCGGCGAGGAGCGGCTGTTGACCAGCGCCGAAGCCGGCACCACGCGCGATTCCATTTCGGTGGAGATCACCTGGCAGGGACGCGATTTCCGCGTGTTCGACACCGCAGGGCTCAGGCGACGCTCGCGGATCGAAGAGAAGCTGGAAAAGCTGTCTGTGGCGGACGCGCTGCGCGCGGTGCGCTTTGCCGAAGTCGTCGTGCTGATGATGGATGCGCAGAACCGGTTCGAGGAACAGGATTTGCGCATCGCCGACCTGATCGAGCGCGAGGGCCGCGCGATCGTGCTCGCGGTCAACAAATGGGATTTGATGGAGCGCAAGCCCCATCTTATCTCGGCGCTACGCAGCGATGCCGATCACTGGCTGCCGCAAGTGAAAGGTGTCCCCATCGTCGCGGTGTCCGGCTTGATGGGCGAGGGCATCGATCGCCTGATGACGGCGATCCAGGATGCCTATGCAATCTGGAACAAGCGCGTGCCGACCGCCGCGCTCAATCGCTGGTTCGAGCAGGCCGTCGATGCCAACCCGCCGCCTGCGGTGTCGGGCCGCCGGCTGAAGCTGAACTACATCACGCAGACCAAGGGGCGCCCGCCGAGCTTCGTGCTGTTCTGCTCGCGTGCGGACGCGGTGCCGCAGTCCTATCTGCGCTATCTCACCAACAGCCTGCGCGAGGCGTTCGCCCTGCCGGGCACGCCGATACGCATCACGCTGCGCGAAAAGGCCAATCCGTTCGCGCACAAGCGCAAGCGGCCGTCATGAGCGAACAGGCGTCCACCGCTGTTGCCGACGATCAACCGCCGGTGCGCAGCGGGGCGGCGGCCTTCATTTTCGTCACCATCCTGCTCGACATGCTCGCGCTCGGCCTGATCCTGCCGATCCTGCCCAAGCTCGTGGAGGGTTTTGTCGATAACGACACCGCGACGGCGGCGCGGATATTCGGTCTGTTCGGTACCGCCTGGGCGCTGATGCAGTTCCTGTTCTCGCCGATCCTTGGCGCGCTCTCGGACCGCTTCGGCCGCCGGCCGGTGGTGCTGCTATCGAATTTCGGGCTGGCGCTGGATTACGTACTGATGGCGCTGGCGCCGTCGCTGACCTGGCTGTTCATCGGACGGGTGATCTCAGGCATCACCTCGGCAAGCATTTCCACGGCCTTTGCCTATATCGCCGACGTCACGCCCCCGGAACGGCGAGCCGCGGTGTTCGGCAAGATCGGCGCGGCGTTCGGCGCCGGATTCATTCTCGGTCCCGCCATCGGAGGCCTGCTCGGCGACATGGATCCGCGTCTGCCGTTTTGGGTCGCGGCGGGCTTGAGCTTTGCGAACACGCTCTACGGCTGGCTGATCCTGCCGGAGTCGCTGCCGCGGGATCGGCGCGCACCGTTTCATTGGAAAAACGCCAGCCCGATCGGCGCATTGCATCTGTTGCGCTCGAACCGGATTCTCGCCGGCCTGGCGCTGGCGAATTTCTTTGGCCAGGTCGCGCATGTGGTGCTGCCGTCCACCTTCGTGCTGTACGCGACCTACCGCTATGGTTGGGATACGAAGACGGTAGGCCTTACGCTGGCATTGGTCGGCGTCTGCGCCATGGTGGTGCAGGGGGCGGGCGTCGGACCGATCGTCAAATGGCTCGGCGAACGCCGCGCGCTGCTGCTCGGGCTGGCCTCCGGCGGGCTGGGATTCTTCATCTATGGCGCGGCTCCGACCGGACCGCTGTTCTGGATCGGTATTCCCGTGATGTCGTTGTGGGGCGTGGCGGGGGCGGCGATCCAGGCGTTGACGACGCAACTCGTCGCGCCGGATCAACAGGGCCAGTTGCAGGGCGCGACCAACAGCGTCAACAGCATCGCCCAGATGGCGGGACCGTTCCTGTTCACGCTGACCTTTGCATATTTCATCAGCGACCAGGCGCCGGTGAAATTGCCGGGCGCGCCGTTCCTGCTCGCGGCGGCATTGCTGGGCCTCGCGCTGATAACTGCGTGGCGGACGCTGGCGGGCAAGCGCGACGCTTGACAACGACTTGTCCCCGTCGTCCCGGCCAAGCGAAGCGCGAGCCGGGACCCATAACCCCAACTGTCGATGTTGCGTCAGGCTGTAGCCCCAGCCCATTCCAAAACTAACATCGGTGGTTATGGGTCCCGGCGTTCGCCGGGACGACGATTATAGACAGTTCGACTCTTTGCTCACTTCTTCACCAGCGGACACTCGCTGGCTTCGAGCGGCTTGGCGGCGTCTTCCGGCGCGATGGTGGCGATCTGCTTGTAGTAGTCCCACGGTCCCTTTGATTCTTCCGGCTTCTTCACTTCGAACAGATAGGCCGGAATGAGGCGGCGGCCGTCGGCGCGCAGCGGGCCCTTGCCGAACAGCGGATCGTCGGTCGGCAATTCCTTCATTTTCGCGACGACCTTGGCGCCGTCATGCGGATTGCTGCCGAGCGCCTCCATCGCCTTCAGGTAATGCAGGATCTCCGCATAGAGGCCGGCGACGGTCATCGAGGGCATCGAGCCCTTCGGCGAGAGCTTCTGGAAGCGCTTCGACCATTCGCGGGTCTTGTCGTTGAGATCCCAGTAGAAGGATTCGGTGAACGTCAGGCCTTGCGCCGTCTTCAAGCCGAGCGCATGCACGTCGTTGATGAAGAGCAGCAGCGCGGCGAGCTTCTGGCCGCCCTGGACGATGCCGAATTCGGCCGCCTGCTTGATCGAGTTGGTGGTGTCGCCGCCGGCATTGGCAAGGCCGATGACCTTGGCCTTCGAGGATTGCGCCTGCAGCAGGAAGGAGGAGAAGTCCGAGGTATTGAGCGGATGCCTGACCGCGCCCAAAACCTTGCCGCCGGTCTGGGTGACGACATTGCCGGTGTCGCGCTCCAGCGCATGGCCGAAGGCGTAATCGGCGGTGAGGAAGAACCAGGTGTCGCCGCCGGCCTTGGTCAGCGCCTTGCCGGTGCCGTTGGCGAGCATGTAGGTGTCGTAGGTGAAGGAGATGGTGTTGGGATTGCAGGCCTTGCCGGTGAGGTCGGCGGTGGCGGCGCCAGAGTTGAGCAGCACCGAGTTCTTTTCCTTCACCAGATTGCTCACGGCGAGCGCAACGCCGGAGTTCGGCGTATCCGCGACCGCGTCAACCTTGTCAGCGTCGATCCACTGCCGCGCGATGTTGACGCCGATGTCGGGCTTGTTCTGGTGATCGCCGCTTATCACCTCGATATTCCAGCCCTTGGCCTTGAGGCCCGAATCCTCAACTGCCATCTTGACCGCCACCACCGAATTGGGGCCGCCGATGTCGGCATAGAGGCTCGACATGTCGTTGAGCACGCCGATCTTGACGTTCTTGTCCTGGGCCAGTGCTGGCGTCGCGAGGGCGAGTGCGGCAAGCGCCACGGAAGCGGCGAGGCGCCGCGCAATTTTAGTTATCATGGTATTCCTCCAGAAATGTTGTTCGCCGGCTCTCTTTTCGGAACCTGCCAGCGGCTTTGCGATAGTCGTTCTCGAAAGCGCGGGCAATGCACCTATCGTCGCGCGTCCGACGTCAGCTTGAACTCTCTTTTCGTAAAACCATTCCCTTACGAAAGTTCCATCTTTCCTGAACACCTGGATGCGGCTGTTTAGCGGCGAAATGGATTGCTTCCGCCTTGGCTAAAGCTTCGGCGGACAAGTCGCTGCGCTTACAATGAGAGAGCTCGTAGATGCTCAAGCCGGCGGATGAAAGCTCATCAGCGTGCGGCTCTTGTAGTCGTAGAGTTTTCCGGTCTCGTTCCACTCCGGCGCGCACATCGGCACGATGAATTCCGCCGCTTGCTCGGGCGTATCCAGCGTCATCGGATCTTCGCCGGGAAAGACGCTGGCGCGCATTCGGGTGCGGATCGGGCCGGGGCTGAACAGATTGACGCGCAGTTTGGTGCTCACGGTCTCGTTGGCCCAGGAGCGCACCAGCGTGTCCAGTGCGGCCTTCGAGGCCGCGTAGGGGCCTTGATAGGCGTTGGCTTTGCTGGCGGCGCCGGAGGTCACGAACACGGCGCGGCCGGCGTCGGAGACCTTGAGCAGCGGATCCATGCAGCGGATGAGCTGGAAGTTGGCGGTGACATTCACCGCGATCACGTCGTTCCACGGCTTCAGCTCGATATGCCCGAGCGGCGAGGAGGGGCCGGCCACGCCGGCATTGCCGACGAGAATGTCGAGCTTGCCGTGGCGCTCATGCAGCGCCACGCTGAGCCGCGCGATGCCGTCGAAATCGGTGAGATTGAGCGGTACCAGCGTGGCACTGCCGCCGTCCTTTCGGATCTCGTCATCGAGTTCCTCAAGGCCGCCTTGCGTGCGTGCAACAGCGACGATGTGCGCGCCGGCGCGGGCGAGCGCGCGGGCTGTGGCATAGCCGATGCCGCGCGAGGCGCCGGTGACGAGGGCTATACGGGAGGCGAGGGGTTTGGTCATTGAACTGGCTCTCTCCACGTCGTCCCCGCGAACGCGGGGACCCATACTCCGTGCCGGTTATGATGGGAGACGGTGCTCGTGTCCAATGCCGTGCGATCGATCAAGGCCGGTGGCTAGGGTCCTGCCCTCGCAGGGACGACAGCAGTGTCTCGTCAGCTCGCTTCCGCCAGCAGCGACAATTGCCGGGGCTGCGGCTCGACCTGGGTCTGGTCGGTAAGGTGCGTCGGATAGGCGCCGGTGAAGCAGTGGTCGGAGAACTTCGGATTGGCGGGATCGCGCCCCGGTTCGCCCATCGCGCGGTAGAGGCCGTCGATCGACAGGAACGCCAGCGAATCCGCGCCGATGATGTCGCGCATCTCTTCCAGCGTATGGGTTGCCGCGAGAAGTCCGCCGCGGTCCGGCAGGTCGATGCCGTAATAGTCGGGATACAGGATCGGGGGCGAAGCGAGCCGGAAATGCACTTCGCGCGCGCCGGCGTCGCGCATCATGCGCACGATCTTCTTCGACGTGGTGCCGCGCACCAGCGAGTCGTCGATCAGGATGATGCGCTTGCCCTCGATCGCGGCGCGGTTGGCCGAATGCTTCATGCGCACGCCGAGCTCGCGCACGCTCTGGGTCGGCTGGATGAAGGTACGGCCGACATAATGGTTGCGGATGATGCCGAGTTCGAACGGCACGCCGGAATACTGGCTGTAGCCGACCGCCGCCGGCACGCCGGAATCCGGCACCGGCACCACGACGTCGACCTCGACATGGCTTTCGCGGGCGAGCTGCGCGCCGAAGGCCTTTCGGACCTCATAGACGGAACGGCCGCCGACGATCGAATCCGGCCGTGAGAAGTAGATATATTCGAAGATGCAGGGCCGCGGCGGTTTCGGCGGAAACGGCTTGTGGCTGTGGGCACCCTCCTCGTCGAACACGACGATTTCGCCGGGCTCGACGTCGCGCACATATTTGGCGCCGATCATGTCGAGCGCGCAGGTCTCCGAAGTCAGGATCGGACAGCCGTCGAGATCGCCGAGCACCAGCGGACGGATACCGAGCGGATCGCGTGCGCCGACCAGCTTCTTGTTGGTCAGCGATACCAGCGAATAGGCGCCTTCGATGGCGCGCAGCGCCTCGATGAAGCGGTCGATGAAGCGGCTGCGTTTGGACTGTGCGACCAGGTGCAGGATCACTTCGGTGTCCGTGGTCGACTGCATCATGGCGCCGTTCTTCACCAGCTCGCGGCGCAGCGTCAGCCCGTTGGTGAGATTGCCGTTATGGCCGACCGCGAAGCCGCCGGCATTGAGCTCGGCGAACAGCGGCTGCACGTTGCGCAGGATGGTCGCGCCAGTCGTTGAATAGCGGACATGGCCGACCGCTACGATGCCGGGCAGGCGCTCGATCACTTCGCGGCGGGAGAAGGTATCGCCGACGAGGCCGAGGCGGCGTTCGGAATGGAAGCGGCTGCCGTCGAAGGAGACGATGCCGGCGGCCTCCTGGCCGCGATGCTGGAGGGCGTGTAGTCCGAGCGCGGTGATGGCAGCGGCCTCGGGGTGGCCGAAGATGCCGAACACGCCGCATTCCTCGCGTAGCGTGTCGCCTTCGAGATCGTCCTGCAACTCGATGCCAAGATTCAAATCAAGGCTTAGATCGAGTTGCCCGGCGGGATCGGAAGGGTTTTGCATCGCGTCCATCGCCTCTCTATTTTGGCCAGAATTAGCGGCCCGCGGGTTTCTCGATCAGCTTTTTAAGGCTGTCGCGGGCAGGTTTACTGTAGCCATCGCCGGACGCAGGGGCTGCCTGGTCGGCGTCAGTTTGATCGTCTTCCGGTTTATTCTTCTTGAATCGTTTTAAGATGGTGTTCTCGGGGTCGTCGGGCAAGAGCGACATTAACCAATCCCCGGTTCCCTGAAGCACCACCCGGGATTTTGCACCGGTGATCCAGTCCGGCCGCTGCTTGTCCGGGACAAGCCAGCTGAAGAACAGGAAGGCGACCACCACGATCAGGAGCCCACGGGCGAGCCCGAACAGGAAGCCGAGGGTGCGATCCAGCGCGCCGATCCGGGAATCCAGGATCATGTCCGAAATCCGCACCGTGATCACGGAGACCACGATCAGAGTGCCGATGAAGGTGCCGGCCACCACCGCCACGGCTGCCACGGTATCATTGTTGAAATAGGCCTTGGCAGTCGGCAGCAGCTTCGAGAAGGCATACAGCGTCACCAGCGCCGCCGCGCCCCAGGCCGCGATCGACAGGATTTCGCGCATGAAGCCGCGCACCATGGCGAGCAGCCCCGAAATCAGCATCACTCCGAGCAGGACGAGATCGAGTATCGTTATCGGCATCGGCTGGTCAGGTCCGCTCGTAAATCCTTTAGGCAGCGAATCGGCGGCTCAGGGTCACCCCAAGTGAGGGGCAGACGGCGCATCCCGCAAGGCCGGATATCGTGCCATCCCGCCCGCCTTTCGCGCGCGTTGTATAGCGGCGAGGGCCGGGCGCGTCACGCCGCTTTAGCTGTTTTCACGACGGAATCGCGCTGGTGTGGCATTTTTCTCTGCCGCACCCTCGCGACTGGTGTCGCGGTTGCCTCTCGGGCTGCCGCGCGCCGCGATTTCGGCCACCAGGCTGGTTAGTCCGCCGATGCTGTTAAGCGCAAGCCCGCCATCGCCGCCGACCTCTCCACGCGCCGATTCGGGCAGAACGGCTCGGCCAAAGCCCAGTTTCGCGGCCTCCTTCAATCGGGCGGAGGTCTGTGCCACCGGCCGGACCGCGCCGGAGAGCGAAATCTCGCCGAAATAGACCGCATCCGTCGGTAACGGCGCGTTTACCAACGACGACACCAGGGCGGCGGCCGCCGCGAGGTCGGCCGCGGGCTCCTGAATCCGCAAGCCCCCCGCCACGTTCAGATAGACGTCGTAGCCGGACAATTTGACCCCGCAATGGGCCTCCAGCACCGCCAGCACCATCGACAGCCGGCTCGGATCCCAGCCCACCACTGCCCGCCGGGGGGTGCCGAGCGTGGTCGGCGCCACCAATGCCTGCAATTCCACCAGGACCGGCCGGGTGCCTTCGATCCCGGCAAAAACCGCCGTTCCCGGGCTGCCCAGATCGCGTTCAGAGAGGAACAATTCGGAGGGGTTGGAGACCTCGCGAAGGCCGAGGCCTGTCATCTCGAACACGCCGATTTCATCGGTCGGGCCAAAGCGATTCTTCATCGCGCGCAAAATGCGGAAATGCTGCGAGCCCTCGCCCTCGAACGACAGTACCGCGTCGACCATGTGCTCGACCACGCGGGGACCCGCGATCTGGCCGTCCTTGGTGACGTGGCCGACCAAAATGATCGCAGCGCCGGTTTTCTTGGCGAAACGAATGAGCGCCTGTGCCGAGGCGCGGACCTGCGTCACGGTTCCCGGCGCCGACTCCACCGTGTCGGTCCACATGGTCTGGATCGAATCGATCACGATCAGCCGCGGCACCGCACCTTCCGACAGGGTCGAGACGATATCCTCGACCGAGGTTTCGGCGGCGAGCTGCACCGGCGCGTCCGCCAATCCGAGCCGCTCGGCGCGCAGCCGCACCTGCGCCACGGCCTCTTCGCCCGAAATATAGACCGCGCGGTGGCCTGCGCGCGCCAGCATGCTGGTAGCCTGCGTGAGCAGCGTCGATTTTCCGATGCCGGGATCGCCGCCGACCAACAGCACCGAGCCGCGGACAAAGCCGCCGCCGGTTACACGATCGAGTTCGGTCATCCCCGAGGGCAGGCGGGGGGCGTCGTTGCTTTTTCCTGTCAGCGATTCCAGCGCAAACGTCCGGCCCTTGCGCCGCGAGCGCACCGAAACCGGCATCGAGGTCGCGCCGGTCGTGTCTTCCTCGGCAAGCGTGTTCCACTCGCCGCACGAATCGCACTTGCCCTGCCAGCGATTATACGCCGCGCCGCAGTTCTGGCAGACAAAGGAGAGAGTGGATTTGGCCATGATGGGGAAATAGCAGAGTCGGAGGAATGGCGGCACTTCTTAGCACGAAAAGAAGCGGTGGGCGCGATGAGTGCCATCACGCGCTTCAGGCATCACGGGGCGACGTGGGCACACGTCCAGATGCCAACCGGTTGCTCGAGACCACGAATGATCTGTGCCGGCTGCTCGACCAGCGATGCGAAATCGGCGATCGAATGGTTCGATTCGGACCTAGCCTGCCGCACCAATACGTCGCTCACGACGATGGCGCATCCGAATTCGCGGGTCAGCGCCTCGAGGCGGCTCGCCGCATTCACGGTGGTGCCGATCACGGCGAATTCGAGCCGGTTGAGGCCGATATCTCCCAGCACGACTTGACCGTAGTGCAATCCGACGCTGACCTGGATCGGCGGCTCGTTGCGGTCCTTCCGTTCTCTGTTCAGCTCAGCGATCGAGGCGATCATTCCTCGCGCGCAACGCAGGGCGTTCAGCGCGTCGGAATCGCCGGCAAACGGCGTGCCGAAAGTCGCCATCAGCCCGTCGCCAAGGTATTTGTCGAGCGTTCCGCCGTGCTGGAACACCTGCCTTTCCATTCGTTCGTGGAATTGCCGCAGCGTGTCGATCACCTCTTTCGGGTCTCGTCCATCGGCGTAGGCGGTGAAGCCCACGATATCGGCGAACAACACTGCGACGTCTTGCGTGCGAACCCGCGTCAGCGGCTCGTCGTTGCCGGACAATTCGTTGACGACATTGGGCGAAAAATAACGCGCCAAATTGGCCCGCTCGCGTTCGATCCCGGCGTGGCTGATCAGAAGCGCATTCGAACGGCGCACCGCCAGCGCCAGGATCGCCGCCACGATGACGAATACGGTGACTTGCTGGAATCGGTCGCCGAAACCGATCGATGAGGGATCGAGGATCTCGAACATGCGAGTATCGGCGCCAATAGCTTCCCGGACGCGCTCTGACAGAGCGGCATGGCTTTCGGGCTGCAGATACGCCCAACCGACGGCAATCGCCCACAGCGCCGACGTCCACGTGCCCATCGCGAGCACCGTTCGCCACGAATAGGCGAGGGTGGCGGTCGAAAGGAAGACGAAGAAATAGATGAAGCTGTCGAAGCGGAATTGCATCCCGATTGGCCAGTGAACGTCGCTCCATGGATTGGGCACAACGCTGAGGAAGGTCATCAGCGCGAGATCGCAAATGATCAGGAAAACCTCGAGCGGGGAACGGCCGACCTTACCGACCTTGAGTTGGGCCCAGCCAATCAGGGCAAAGAAGCTGAGCATCAGGACGTAGTAGATCACGTCCCAATTCGGGTTGATGATCGGTAGCGTCACGGCCGTGACGGCCAGCGCGACCCAGCGGGCGCGGACGGCGAGCAGCAGGCCCTCGCGCTTGCTGTCGACAAGGGCAGCTTCCGCGAATTTCAAGGTGTCTTGCCGGGCTTCGGTTCGTCCGGTTCGCTGATCACCCAGATAGGGGACATCAGCCGCTTCCGTCATCACGCTCAAGACGCATTCTCCCCAGTCGAGAATCAGGCCGTGCAACCTGCACGGCATCGTCGATCAAGGTGGCACGTCTGAGAACCTGCGGCCACCGATCCACGGCGTCATAGCGGATAATAGTTGCGCCAGTCAGGCCATCGAGCAAATTTGAACATCAGCCTGCCGCGCGGTCCGGATCGGAACGGCGAGGTGCGATGCCGCTTCCGCGCGGTATCGCCCTCCCGACCATTCGGCGCTCACTTCACCGACACGAACGGCACCGATGACCCCGGCACCATCGTGGTCGGCAGCACGCCGTTCCAGCGTTCGGCCTGCACAAGCGTCACCAGGTTCGGATTGGTGCCAAGCGCCTTGGCGCGGGCTTCGATCGCGGCGGCTTCGGCTTCGCCGGTGATCCTGATATTGGTGGCGCGGGCTTCGCCGTTCAGCCGCAGCGCGTCGGCGCTGGCCTGCGCCTCGGCGCGGACGGCGTTGGCCTTGGCGGTGGCCTGGGTGACGGTGATCTGCGCCTGCACCTTTTCGCGCTCGGCGTTCTGCTGCAGCTTCTGCACCTCGACCTCGGCCAGCATGCGCTGCTCGATCGAATGCAGATAGTTTGCGCTGAACTCGATGTTTTCGAGCTGGACGCTCTCGATCATGATCATCGGGTCGTCCTTCAGCGATGTCGTGATCGCGTCCTTGATCGCCGAGTTCAGCGCTCCACGCTCCTGGATCGCCTTCACGGCCGTGTAGCGGCCGAACACGATCTTGACCTGCTGATTGACCGCCGGGCTGACCACTTGTTTGACCGCAGTGTCCAATCCACCGAACTTGGCATAGAGATCGGCCACCTTGTCCGGCGAGGCGCGCAAGGTGACGCTGATCTTGAGGTCGGCGGGCTGCTGGTCGTAGGAATACGAATTCATCTTGTCCCAGGCATAGGTGAAGGTCTTGACGCTGACCTTCTCGACGCTGTCGATCAGCGGGACCTTGAAGCCTAAACCCGGCTGCGCGGTGCCGATGACCGCGCCATAGCGCAGCTTCACGCCGCGCTCGGTTTGATCGACGGTGTACCAGCTTCCCGCGGCGATGATGGCGACGATAGTGACGGCGACGATAGCGCCGATGATTCCCCTGGGCATTTCGGTCTCTCCAGACGTGGGTGATGCGAATCCATGTCCGGCATTGATCTGTGGTCACCTGCGGACTGGATGTGACAGGCGTCACTTGGTCGGCCGCTGATGGGGAATAGTTCAGGCGGTGCGCCGAAATCCTTACGAAAATGCCGTCCATAGCAGGGAAAGACCGGCGGCCAGCATGACGCCATCCATCAACAGCCGAAAGACGTCGGGCTGAAGACGCAGCACGAAGCGTTTGGCGATGAAGGCACCGAACATGAGGGAAGAGCCCGCAATCAGACCTTTGAGCACGATGTCAGGCGTCAACGCGCCGAAGCGTTCGAACGTGACCGACTTGCTCAGATAGAGCCCGAGCGAGCTTGCGGCTTCGGTGGCGAGGAAGGCACCCTTGTTAAGCCCGTAGAACAGGAACAGCGGCACGCTGAGCGGGCCGGTCGAAACCACGATGCCGGTGAGATAGCCGATGACAGCGCCACCGACCGCCAGATGCCAGAGGCGTGCCTTTAGCTGATGCCGGGCCAGCCAGTGCCGTACCGGCACCATCGTAATGAGAAACAGGCCGATTGCGATGTCGACGGCATGCGAGGGCAGTGCGAGCAACGTCCGCGCTCCAAGCGCCGCCGCCGGAATTCCCGTGGCCGAATAGGCGAGGCAGGCGCGCCAGTCGACCTCGCGCCACCAGGCGAGAATGCGCGACAGGTTGGCCAGGACCGCCGCGATCGCCATGATCGGAACGGCTTCCTTCGGCCCGTATTGATAGACCAGTACCGGCATCAGCATGATCGACGATCCGGTGCCGACAATGCCTGAGATGGTGCCGGCAAGGAGCCCGACAATAAGGACGAAAAGGAAGCCCAAGCTGCAGTCTTTCGCGATTACCTGATGCCAACATCATGGTGGCAGCAGGCTCGGGTTACGAGGCCAAAATATCGCTCGGAAAGGAGCGATCGTGCCGATCAGGGGAAGCTGCTATTGCGCTGACAGCAGCGCCGCCAGCTCGCCCTAGGCGACGTAAAGCTCGATCGGGAGGTCAAATCCCTTGAGCTGGAACGCCTTTGATCGGCTGTCTTTCATATCCGGTTGGACGCGGTCGAAGACGGCCTTCGTCACGAGGATCTGGTCGGGTTTGGCAACCGATTGGGCGCGGGAGGCGGTGTTGACGACCGTGCCGATCGCCGTCAGGTCCCGGTGCGAGTGACCGAACTCGCCGAAGCTTAGTTCGCCGGAATGGATGCCGATACCGATTCCGAGATCGCTGACGGTGAGGCCGTGGGCCTGGACAAGGCTCTCGCGCCGATCGCGCCAGTTAGTCTGGATTTCTCGCGCGGCGAGCACGGCATTTTTGGCGTGCGTTTCCCGCTTTAAGGGAAAATTGAAGACCGCCATCACAGCGTCGCCGATCGTCTTGTTGAGGAGCCCGTCATGCTCCCAGATCGCGCTGGCGCATTCATCATAGAATGCGTCGAGCAGTCCTGAGACGGCATCGGCTGACTGCGATTGCGACAGGCTGGTGTAACCCCGCAGGTCGGCGAACATGATGGTCGCGTCGATGGTGATCTTGCGGGCCCGCATCACCTTCGTGAACATCAGTTCGCAGATGGTGCAGGTATTCGGATTCATCCGGCTCGGGCGAATGCCGAATGCGCGAAACGGCGCCGAGACCACGCCGCGAATCGGCACCGGAACATGCATCTGCTCCCAGCACCCCTTGCAGATTCTTGCCTGTTGCAGAGCCGCCATTTTCCATCCGTACATTGCGCGTTTGGCTGGCCGGTCGATCCTACAGTTGGCAGCGGGTGCGGGCAAGGACGCCGCGGCGCACACCTGCCGGCTGGCGGCCCGAGGTAAAGCTGCTAGGATCGCGGCAAAACAATCAGAACGGAGGATCGCCATGGACGCCGCGACGCCGAAGGGCGGGCAGACCGCAGACACGCATTCGCATCTGGTTCGCCCCGACAGCATGGAGTGGCAGAAGACGCGTTTCCCCGGCTGCGAAGCCAAGACGCTGCTGTTCGATCGCAAGACCGGCCTGATGACCGCGCTGATGCGGTTCGCGCCGGGCGCGGTGCTGCCCGACCACGAACACGTCAATATCGAGCAAACTTACGTGCTCGAAGGCTCGCTCGTCGACAAGGAAGGTCCGGCCAAAGGCATCGAATGCAAGGCCGGCGAATTCATCTGGCGCGAAGAGGGCAGCCGCCACGTCGCCTGGTGTCCGCAAGGCGGGCTGATGCTGGCGATCTTCCAGGTCCCGAACAAGTTCTTCGAGGCCGACGGCCGCGTCATCGATGCTGCAGGCGAAGACTGGGACGCGGCGTGGGGGCATACACGAAAGGGCTGACGGCGACCATCAAGACTTAGCGCAGCACGATCCACGCCGGCGCGTGGTCGCTGGCGCCTTCCTCGCCGCGTACCTTGCGATCGACGTCGGCCTTGATCAGGCGCGGCGCTATCGCCGGGCTCAGCAGCAGATGATCAAGCCGTAATCCGGCGTCGCGCGGCCAGCGGTTGCGCTTGTAATCCCAGAACGTGAACATCGGTTTGGATGGATGAAGCGTCCGGATCGCATCTGTCCAGCCCTGGTCCGCCAGCGCCTTGAATGCGGCGCGGCTCTTCGGCTGGATCAGCGCGTCGTTGTCCCAGGACTTTGTCGGATAGATATCGAACTCGGTCGGCGCGACGTTGTAATCGCCAGCCAGTACCACGGGGATATCCTGCTTGAGCAGTTTTGCGGCGTGAGACCGCAGCCGTTTGAACCAGTCGAGCTTGTAGTCGAATTTCGGTCCCGGCTGCGGATTGCCGTTCGGCAGATAGATGCTGGTGACGATGATGCCGTTGACGGCTGCTTCGATATAGCGCGCCTCTTCATCATTGCGATCACCGGGCAGCGCGGTGCGGGTCAATACCGGCTCGGCGTTGCGCGCCAGAATGGCAACGCCGTTCCAAGTTCTCTGTCCCCGCCACACCGCGCCGTAGCCGGCTTTCTCGATTGCCAGAATCGGAAATTCCGCGTCGGTCGATTTCAGTTCCTGCAAGGCAACGACGTCGGGCTTGGCCGCGCGCAGCCAGCGCAACAGGTTCGGCAGGCGACGGTTGATATTGTTAATGTTGAAGGTCGCGATCTTCATGTAGAGCTAGCTGGCATCACTGCTTCGCCTGACACCTGGAGATTCCATGCCGAAACTGCGCTTCGCCATTCTCGTGCTCATCATCGGATGCTCCGGGTCCGCGGTTGCTCAAAACGCCGACGGGCGCGGCGCCTGCAAGGCGGACTATGACAAATATTGCGCCGGTACGCTGCCCGGCGGCGGCCGTGTCGTGGCATGTCTGAACAAGCAGCTTCCCCAGCTCAGCGACGCCTGCAGGAAAGTGTTGGCCAGCCGGAAGGCGCAGTAATGCACAATCCGGCATGTCGCGTGCCCGGGGCACAGCGTGAGTGCTGCAAGCCGGGCCATTCTACTTTGCATGGGGTTGTTTTCGAGATTTTGAGTCTGAGCCCCGCGGTGCGGTGCTCTAGATAGAGCTTGCAGCCGCCTCCACTGGAGGCGGAGCAGGGAACTCAGTGGCATTGCCGCCTTTGTAAACCCGCACGTACCGCTTGCCGAGGCTGGTCAGGACTTCGTAGCCGATGGTGCCGAAATGATGGGCGAGTTCGTCGGCCGTGATGCCTTCACCGAGCAGCGTCACCCAATGGCCGCGCCGTACCACATTCTTGTCGAGATCGGTGACGTCGACCGCCGTCAGGTCCATCGAAATCCGTCCCGCGATCGGGCAGCGCTTGCCGGCGACCATCACCTCGGCGCCTCGGGTGCCGTCATTGGCGCTGGCCGCGCGGAAATAGCCGTCGGCATAGCCGGCGGAAACGATCGCTATTCTGGTTGGGCGTCGCGCCGTCCAGGTCCCGCCATAACCGACGGTATCGCCGCGCTCGACATTGCGGATCTGCACGATGCGCGCCTTCAGCTCGACGACCGGCTGCATCGGGTTGTCGGCTTCGGGCGTCGGGTTGATGCCGTAGAGGGCGCAGCCCGGCCGCACCAGGTCGAACTGGAACTGAGCGCCCAGGAAGATGCCGGACGAGTTCGCCAGCGATGCCGGGACGCCGGAAAACAGGCTCGCGATCTCGCGGAAGGCCGCGAGCTGCCTGGCGTTGGCGGGATTGTTGAGCATTTCCGCGGAGGCGAGATGGCTCATCACGAGCGTAATGCCGTGATCTCCGGCATTGATGCGCGGGATGATGCCCTGCGCTTCGGTGACGGTGAGGCCGAGCCGATTCATGCCAGTGTCGATGTGAATGGCCGCACCGCCGGACCAGCCGGAACGGCGACAGAACACGTCCCATTCGGCGAGTTCGTTGAGGTCGCCGATGACAGGCTTGCAGTCGATCTTGGCGTAGGCGTCGCCGGTGTTCTGGAAGAAGCCGCCGAGCACGTAGATCGCGGCCGCAGGCGCCGCGGCGCGAACCACGCGGGCCTCATCAAGGGTGGCAACGAAAAAGGTCTTGCAGCCGGCGCCTGCGAGAGCGCGCGCGACCTGTTCGGCGCCGCAGCCATAGCCGTCCGCCTTGACCACGGCCGCGCATTCGGCCGGCACAGCCGTCTTCTCGAGCTTGCGCCAGTTGGCGATGATGGCGTCGAGATCAACCGTCAGCACGCCGGTTGCCGTTGCAAGCGCGGCAGCCTGGTTCGCCTCGGGCGAGAGCAGGGTGCCTTGCGGGATGGATTTGGGGTCAGGGGCCACGTTCATGCCACAGTTTTACGCGGCGGAACGCTACGGTTCAACCGTGGCCGCGCCTCAATAGCCCCCGGTCGGCAGGTTGCCGTCCTGCGCAAGATCGCTGAATCGGGTGAACTGGCCCTCGAACTGCACTTCCACCGTTCCGGTAGGGCCGTGGCGCTGCTTGCCGATGATGATTTCGGCCTTGCCGTGCACCAGCGACATATCGAGCTGCCATTTTTCGTATTCGGGGGTGCCGATCCGCGGCTCCTTGTTGGCGAGGTAATATTCCTCGCGGTACACGAAGATCACGACGTCGGCGTCCTGTTCGATCGAGCCGGATTCACGCAAGTCGGCCAGTTGCGGGCGCTTGTCGTCGCGGTTTTCCACCTGACGCGAGAGCTGCGACAATGCGATGATCGGAACGTTGAGTTCCTTGGCGAGCGCCTTGAGGCCAGTGGTGATTTCAGTCACTTCCTGCACGCGATTGTCCGAGCGTTTGCCCGAGCCCTGTAGCAGCTGGATGTAGTCGATCACGATCAGGTCGAGGCCCCGCTGCCGCTTCAGCCGGCGCGCACGGGCCGTAAGCTGCGAGATCGACAGGCCGCCGGTTTCGTCGACATAGAGCGGCAGCGACTGCAGCTCGATCGAATAATCGCGGATCTTCTCGAAGTCGGCCTCGCTGATGCCGCCGCGCCGGATCATGCTGGAGGCGATGCTGGTCTGTTCGGCCAGAATACGGGTGGCAAGCTGTTCGCCGGACATTTCGCAGGAGAAGAAGCCGACGATGCCGCCATTGACGGTCTTCATCGTGCCATCGGCCTGCACCTCGGCGCGGTGCGCCTTGGCGATGTTGTAGGCAATGTTGGTGGCCAGCGATGTCTTGCCCATGCCAGGGCGGCCGGCGACGATGATCAAGTCGGATGCCTGCAGCCCGCCCATCTTGCTATCGAGGTCGCGCAAGCCGGTGGCGATGCCCGACAGGCTCCCGTCGCGCTGGAAGGCTTTGGCCGCCATGTCGACGGCGGTCGTCAGCGCCTGCGAGAAGCGCTGAAAGCCGCCGTCATAGCGGCCGGACTCGGCGAGCTCGTAGAGCTGGCGCTCGGCATCCTCGATCTGCGCCCGCGGGGCAAAATCCACCGGCGCGTCGAAGGCGACATTGACCATGTCCTCGCCGATCCGGATCAGGTCACGCCGCAGCGACATGTCGTAGACCGTGCGGCCGTAGTCCTGCGCGTTGATGATCGTGGTGGCCTCGGCCGCGAGACGCGCGAGGTATTGACCGACCGTCATGCCCCCTAGATCGGTATCGGCGGGCAGGAAGGTCTTCAACGTCACGGGCGTTGCGACCTTGCCCATCCGGATCAGGCTGCCGGCGGTCTCGAAGATGGTCTGATGGATCGGCTCGAAGAAGTGCTTCGGTTCCAGAAAGTCGGAAACCCGGTAGAACGCGTCGTTGTTGACCAGGATCGCGCCCAGCAAACTCTGCTCCGCCTCGATATTGTGCGGCGCGCTCCGGTAGACCGGAGTTCCCGCGTCGGGAGCGAGCTTGAGGACGTTCGAATCAGTGAGAGCCATAGTTTGTAATGTTCTTTAGGTTTTTGGTTTTTGTCAGATCGCTTGCGGAAGTGGGGCAGCGATAAAGCGCCACGTGCAGGCGATCCGAAAGTCCGAGTAGGCCTTATGCCCGATTCACACAATGCCATGTGTGAATCCCGAGCTGGACCCTTGACGGGCTTGGGCCCAAAAAGCGGCCCGCCGTCCGGCGGTGCCGGAGCGCCTTTTGCGAAAATGCCGAGCAAAATCTTAGGGGAGTCTGAACCTTGTCTCGACTTCGGCCGACATATCCGAAGGCAGGAGGCGTTTTGCGCCCTGAGCTTAAGCGTTGATCAAACCAGGATCAGGTAGATGAACGCGAACAGAGCCGCGCCCACGCCGACTGCGATCAAGGCGTAGTCGATCCGGATGTCGGACTCAAACGGAGCTCGGTAGGTCTTCTGGCTCATGGGCGGAGATGTACGACGAACCGCCGAGGGCCTCTGTGAAGTAGATCACATCGGATGTGATTATCTTCGCCGAAGGATGAATTGGTTACGATCGGGAACGGGCCGGCTATTTTCGAGTTGCCGTTGCACCGACCAAAAGGAACAGGCGATGGGTCAGCAACTCCAGGGATGGCGATCGGCAAGCGCCCAGCGCGCGTGGCTGTCGATGCTGATCGACGCCATGGAAGAGATTTCGCGCCCGGAACGGCGTGACGAAGCCTGCGATGCCCAGTTGCTTGCGGCGTTGCGAGCCCAGCTCGCCCATCCGCCTTTGGCCAGCACGCCTTATACTTCGGCCTATAGCCTGAGAAACTGACGCCACGAGCTTGACGGGGGGCTATTCGCCAGCCAACTGCAGCCGCGGCTGCCTTCCGAGTTCCATTCCGCGCAGCCTCGCTTCTTCCCGGGTAATGTAATCGCGCGTCATCGGCACGATTCCCTGGCGCTTGGTGAGCTGGATCTGGAAGTTCATCAGATTCTGCTTCCGGAACGACATTTCCGATGCCGCCAGATAAAATTCCCACATCCGGGCAAAACGCTCGTCATAGAGGCGAACGGCCTCCTCGCGCCGCGCCATGAAGCGGTCCCGCCAGGCCTTCAGCGTTTCTGCATAGTGCAGCCGCAGGATTTCGACGTCGCAGACCAGAAGGCCTGCCTTCTCGACCGCGGGAATGACCTCCGACAGGGCGGGGATATAGCCGCCCGGGAAGATGTATTTCGTGATCCACGGGCTCGTCACGTCGGGCCCCGTGGATCGGCCGATTGAGTGCAACACCATGATGCCGGCGTCGCTGAGAAGTTCGGCGCAGCGCCGGAAATAGGTTTCATAGAAGTCGATGCCGACATGCTCAAACATGCCGACAGACACGATCCGGTCGAATGGGCCAGCGATATCGCGATAATCGCTCAGCAGGAACCTTGCGGATCCCGTCAGATTCTTTTCGTCGGCGCGCGCATTCGAGACCTGCAATTGCTCCGCCGATAGCGTGATGCCGGTGACATCGGCACCCGTCATTTCGGCCAGATAGAGACCAAGGCCGCCCCAGCCCGAGCCGATGTCGAGCACACGGTTGCCGGGTCCGATCAGGAGCTTGGCGGCGAGGTGGCGCTTCTTGGCGAGCTGGGCATCGTCGAGCGTCGTATCCGGCGTTTCGAAATACGCGCAACTGTATTGCTTGTCAGCATCGAGGAAGAGGGAATAGAGCCGACCGTCGAGGTCATAGTGGTGGGCGACGTTGTTTTTCGCCCGACCCCGCCAGTTCAATTGTCTGACGTGCCTGCTGAAATAGCGCAGCCACCATTGCAGCTTGGCCCAACGTGGGAGCATTTCGGGCTGGCCGAGCAGGATCTCCAGCGCGTCGGCGATCGAGCCTTCCTCGACTACGAACGTGCCGTCCATGTAGGCTTCGCCCAGCGCCAGTTCGGGATTGAGGAGAATTCGGCGCTGCGTCCGCTCGCTCAGGAACCGCGCCGACACCGCGCGGCCGGTTCCATCTCCGCAGGTAAATCTCGCCCCGCTCGCGGACGTGAACATCATCGTGCCGCGGCGAATGAACTGACTTAGGAAATAACGCAACAAACGATCCATCGAAGCACCAATGGAACGACCCGCCCGTTACACCAATGCACCTCGGAAAGGACGGTTCCATGTGCACCAGGAACATCATAAGTACGATGATGCCGCAGCGCTAGTCCATTGGAGCGCAAGCGGATAATCTCAAATGCGGCGATCACGCAGATGCGCAATAAGCCCGCTTCCATTCGCGTCATAATCGGCTAAAAGGTGACCCGCCGCTGGCCTGGCGTTGTGCGACGCAGCCGGCGATTCCACATCTGGAGAATGCAGGGAATGTTGAGCCGAGCGCTCAGTTTAGCGACGGTGATGCTCCTGATCGGCTGCTTCGCAGGCGTGGCGCGGGCGCAAAATCTCGACGCCGGCAAGAGCCCCTCCCAGCTATTCTCCGGGACTTGCAGCGCCTGCCACAAGAGCCCGCGCGGCCTGTTGAAGAACGTCTCGGCTTCCTCGTTGCCGGGCTTTCTGCGTCAGCACTATACGACCGGTACCGACATGGCCTCGGTGCTTTCCTCTTACCTGATATCCAATGGAGCTGCCGATCCCCGGTATCAGGCTAAGGATCAGTCCAGGCAGAAGGGCGCCAAGCAGGACGGACGGTCGGATCAGCCCGACCGATTCGGTCGCCGGCAGCCTTCCGCCGCACCGGCCCAGGATGCTTCCCGGCCGGATGCCGACAGAGCACCGCCGCAAGGCGAGGGTGCGCGTCCGGGCCGCGACGCGAAGCGACTCGCACGGCCGCAAGCGGCGCCAGAGGCCTCCAAGCCTGCAGATGGGCAGGCCCCGGCGCAGGCCGCCACCGACAGCAAATCGGGCGTCAGGCAGAAGCAGGGCAGGCGCGGCAAGCCAGCGGCCGAAGAAGCGCCGAAAGCCGAGCAGGCCGCCCGCGGCGACGCCGCTAAGGAAGATGCATCTCGGGATGCCGCCAAATCCGAACCTGCCAAGCCCGATCCCACCAAGACCGAGTCTGGCGAGTCCGATCCTGCCAAGCCCGATACCGGCAGGACCGACTCCGCCAAGGATGAGGGCGACAAGCCGGCCACGGAGGCCGCGAAGCCGGCCGGGGGGCCGGAAAAGCCGGCCGGCGAGGGCAGGTCCGAGAGCGCCAAGATCAATGATTCCAAGGAGAGCGCCGGCAGCGAGCCGACTCCGCTCCGCCCCGATCCGGTGCCGCCGGTCACGCCTGCGCCGTCAGCTCCCGCTGCGATTGCCCCTGAGCCGGCCGACAGCCCCCAGGCGACGGCACCTGCGGCGCCTCCGGTGACGGCGACGGCACCCGCGGCGCCTCTGCCGGTGCCCGCGCCCGCAGCACCGCCGGCGGTGCCCGCCGGGCCCCCTGTACCACCCATCTCGCGGTAGGATTTCAGATTTCCGGTTCCCTGGCGTGGCGCCGCTTGACCGCTTCTAGAGTGTTGCTCTAGAGTAACGATCTACTGGACCGAAGAGGGCGCGCGGATGGCTACGGCACGCGAGGATCTGCTGGCGGCGGGGTTGGCGGTGTTCGACCGCGACGGTTTCGAGGGTGCAACCGTTGCGGCCATCCGAACTCGCGCGCGGGCATCCAACGGCAGCTTCTTCCATTTCTTCGGATCGAAAAAGGAGCTGGCCGGCACGTTGTTCCTGGAAATCCTCGCCCGTTATCACGCAGCCATCGTGGCGGCGGTCGATGAATCCTGCGGGGCTCGGGAAGGCGTGGCGCGGCTGATCCGCGCCCATCTCGACTGGGTCGTCAACTCCCGGCGCGAGGCCCGCTACCTCTTCGAAATTTCCCGCAGTGAATGGACGGAGGAGATCCGCGGCGCGCAGCGCGCGCAAAACTCGCGCCTTGCCGAAGCCGTCGAGCGATGGCGCGCGCCGCTGGTTGGGCGCGGCGAATTGCTGCCGATGACGTCGTCGGTGTTCTTCAGCCAGATCATCGGACCGGCGCAGATATTTTGCCGCGCGTGGTTGTCGGGCCGCGACCGGACTGATCCGAGAGAGGAGGCAGGGACCCTGATCGCCTGCGCCATCCGCGCGGTAGTCGCGCCCGATATGATCCGCAAGCCCGGAGAAACAGTATGAGTGCGAATGACCATGCCGACTTCGCGCCGATCGCGACCCGCATCCGCGATAATGTCGGCCGCCAGGGTTTTATGACCCACATCGGGGCGGAACTATCTGAGCTGACGCGTGGCACCTGCACGCTTGCGGTCGACCGCCGGCCCGAACTGCTGCAGCAACATGGCCTGTTCCACGGTGGCGTTACGGCCTTCCTGGTCGACAACGCCACCACGATCGCGGCCGCGACATCGCGCGGGCAACCGGCGCTGACGGCGGAATATAAATTGAATCTGCTGTCGCCGGCCGTCGGCGATCGGTTGATCTGCCGGGCGCGCGTTATCAAGTCCGGACGTCAGGTCGCCGTGGTTGCGGCCGACGTGTTTTGCGTAACCGATGGTGTCGAGAAACATACCGCAACTGCGCTGGCCTCGATCGCAATGCTCGACGAGAAGGCGGCCGCCAGAATCTCAAGCCCGGCCTGATTGGGCCGGGCTGAAGTCGTCACGGGGTCAGAGCGATACGCGCGTTACTTCTCGGTCGCAGCCGGCGCGGCTTCGTCGTGCTGGGCTTCCGGATCGAAGAACTCGCCAGCGGCGGCGAGCGCCTCAGCGGCGGCGTCCTGGTCTTCCTGACGGGTCGAGATGTCCTCGCCGCGGTTGATGCGCTCGGCTTCATCGGCGCTCCGCGCCACAGTGACGCTGACGGTGGCCTCGACTTCCGGATGCACCGCAATCAGGACCTCGTGCTTGCCGATGGTCTTGATCGGGGCGTCGAGCAGAACCTGGCTGCGGTTGATGGTGACGCCGTCGGCCTCGAAGGAGGCGATGATGTCGCGAATGCTGACCGATCCGAACAACTGGCCGGATTCCGAGGCCTGGCGCAGCACGATCACGTTGCGACCGCTGATTTTCTCGGCGACCTTGCTGGCTTCGCCCTTGGCCTTGAGGTTATTGGCCTCGAGTTCGGCCTTCATGCCGTCGTACTTGGCGCGATTGTCGGCGGTCGCGCGCAGCGCCTTGCCGCGCTTGAGCAGAAAATTACGGGCAAACCCGTCTTTGACGCGGACGACTTCGCCCATCTGACCGAGCTTGACGACGCGTTCCAGCAAGATGACTTCCATTTTCGTTCTCCTTTGAGTGTTCGATATCCGGTTGAGTGCTTGGTTGAGATTTCAGGCTGCAGGCAAAGGCGGCGGCTTGCCGCGTAGATAGCGTCGGCGCAGGCCGAAAACGGCGTCCGCCAGGCCCAGCGCGATCATTGCCAGCACCGGCCAGCCGAAGGTGACCACGACAGCGTAGGTGCAGCAGAGCCAGAACACGCGGCTCTTCAGCGCCAGCGTCAGCGTGTGCAGCACGGCAAAGCCGGTGAGTCCGTAGGCCATCATCAGCGCCGTGGTCGCAATCTGCGCGAACATGGCGACGAGCCCGCCGACGAAGCAGAAGGCCAGCGCGACCGACAGCGCCACCAGCGTCATCGGCGGCAGTTCGGCGCTCTTCAAGTCAGGCCAGGGCCGATGCAGCCGACCCGAAGTCGCCGTGATCTTGCCAGCGAGCCAGAGATTGAGCGTCAGCGTCATCATCGCGATGATGGTTGCGGCTGATGGGGCGATGACGGCAAAGGTGGTGACCCAGCGCTCGACATCGCCCGACGATGTCGCATTACGTGTGCCCAAAATTCGCAGCAGGCCACGGCGCAGCGCGCCTGTGATGGCCTCGGCGTCGGTGCCAAGCGTAAGCATGGCCGCGATCGTCGTCAGTGCGGCAAAGCCCGCGATCCAGAGCAGGATACGACCGACGGGATACCATTCGAGTTGAGGCGCCGTCGGCGCCGTGCCATCGCCGGGAGCTGCATCGGGCAGCGGTCGTCCCAATAGCGCGAGATGGCCGAGCCACCATGCCGGCAGCGCAACGGTGATGGCGAAGGCGATGCCGTAGGGCATGCCAAAGATCGCCCCGAGGCCGGCTGCTGCCAGGATACCGCCGATCGTCGCGGCGAGCGGCCCCCAACCCAGGGCTGCCACCATCAGCGGCAGCGGCGCCAGGTAGAACAGCAGGAGCGAGATCAGCGCGCCCGAGATGATCGAGGCGAACATCAATGCCGACGCGCAGCCGGCCGCAAGACCAATGGGGATAATCGCGATCATAAGCTGTCCCGCCCCTTTCGAGCGGTTAGATAGAGGTCAGCAGATTATGCCGCCTTACCAACTAGTTAGAGATCCGAGGGGCTCTTCGGTACCATGGTGCCGACCCTCAAACATTTACGGCCCCGCCGGGGGCCGTGATGACTGCGGCCTTTTAGATCAGGAGCCTCGCCCGATCAAGGGTGTTTGGCCGAAGCTGCCAGCACAAGTTCCCGGCGCTCCAGGCCAGAGGGTGCGTGATGTGACGCCCCCTTCTGGCCTAGGCATAGATACGCAGAACACCGAAAGCCACGGTGCCAACGAGGAGGGCGGCTGCGATCAGCGTCAGTGCGGCGAACTGTGTGCGGGTCACGTGCTGGTTTCCGGCGCTATCGTTGGTCGTATCGTCCATATCTTCTGCACCAACAGGCCGACGGCAAGCAGGCCCAAGCCGATGACGTCGGTGATGGCATTGGGGTCGATCAGCAGCATTGCAGCCGCAAAGAAAAGCCCCCGCTCGAACCAGTTGGCGACGCGCAGGAAGTAGCCCTCCAGACTGGCTGCGAGTGCAATCACGCCAATCGTGCCGGTCAGCACCGCACGAAGGATTTCGGACCATGAGCCCTCGAACAGCAGTGCAGGGTTGTAGATGAAGAAGAACGGCACGATGAAGCCAGCGGCTGCAAACTTCATCGCCTGCACGCCGGAGGCCCACAGGCCGGCCCCGCCGATTGACGCCGCAGCATACACGGCCAGCGCCACGGGCGGCGTCACCGCTGATAGGCAGGAGAAGTAGAACGCGAACATGTGCGCCGCCATGGGCTCCACACCGAGCTTCATGATCGCGGGCACGAGCAGCGCCGCCTGCATGATGTAGGCGGGAGTGGTCGGCATGCCCATGCCGAGAATGACGCCGGCGACCATCGTGATGAGCAGCGCAGGCAGCAATGAGCCATAGGTGAAGTCGATGAGAAAGGCCGTGAACCGCAGCGCCAGCCCGGTTTGCAGCACGATGCCGATCACGATGCCGGCGGACGCACAGGCCATCGCCACCGGCACGGTTTGCACCGCCCCGTCGCGCAAGCCCTCAAGGCACGCGCGCCAACCGAGCCCGGTCGAAGGCCGCAGCCACGAGATGCCGACCAGCGCAACGGTAGCGATGATCGCGCCATAGGTCGGCGTGAAGCCGTAGAGCAGCAGCGCCAGCAGCACGATGACTGGCAGGAACAGGTGGCCCTGGCGCATCATGATGTAGCCGAGGATCGGCAGTTCCTCACGCGGCAGGCCCTTGAGGCCCGAACGCACGGCGTTGAAGTGGATCGCGGCGAACAGAGCCCCGTAGTAGAAGAACGCGGGGATCGCCGCCGCGATCATCACTTGCGTGTAGCTGACGCCCTGGAACTCGGCCATCACGAAGGCCGCCGCTCCCATGATGGGCGGCATGATCTGCCCGCCGGTGGATGCCACCGCCTCGATGGCCGCCGCCGCCTCCGGCTTGAAGCCGGTCTTCTTCATCATTGGAATGGTCAGCCAGCCGTCGACCATGACGTTGGCGACCGCGGAACCGGAGATAGTGCCGAACAGGCTGGAGGAGACGACCGCCACCTTGCCGGGGCCGCCGCGTGCGCCGCCGGCAATCGCGTTGGCGAAGTTCATGAAGAACTGGCCCGCCCCGGATCGCTCCAGGAACGTACCGAAGATGATGAAGAGAATGACGTAGGTCGCGGCCACCGTCATCGGCACGCCGAAAATGCCCTCGGTGGTGAAGAAGGTCTGGTCGACCGCGATCTCGAGAGTCAGGCCCTTGTGGTAAAGCCAGCCGTACAGCCAGGGGCCGGCGAACCCGTAGAACAAGAAGACGATCGCCACGATCGGCAGTGCCGCGCCGATCGTGCGTCGCGTCGCCTCCAGCACCAGGAGAGTAGCGGTGATCCCCACCGCCATGTCCATTCGGGTCAGCGCGTCCGCAGTGGGGAAACGGTTCACGACGTAGTCGTAGTTCACGAACATGTAGCCGATGCACGCCAGCGAAAGACCCGCCAGGGCGAGATCTTCCCACGGCACGCGATCGGATGCTGCGTCCCTGCTGCGAGGCCACAGCAGGAACGACAGCACCAGGCTGAAGGCGAGCGTGATATAAAGCAAGGCCTGCTGATCGGGAGCGTATACCGTCAGGCGCGCATAGACGTGGTAGACGGACATCGCGACCGCTACCGCGCCGACGACGAGCCCCGCATAGCCTGCGAGCTTGCGCACGGGGCGCTCCTTACTTCTTCAGCAGTCCTGCTTCGCGGAAGTATTTCTCGGCACCGGGATGCATCGGCATGCCGAAATTCTCCGCCATCTCCGCCGCCGTCACGCCCTTCATGACGCTGGTGACGTTGCCGAACTCCTCCCGCTCTTCGACAATGGCCTTGGTGATCTTGTAGATCACGTCGGCAGACGTCTTGGAGGACGCAATCAGCACGGTGGGCGATTGGAAGGTCTGAACGGCCTCGGTCACGCCCTGGTCCTTGTAGATTCCGGCCTTGAGCGTGTAGGGCACAAAGCCCGGATTGAGCTTCTGCAGCGCGGCGATCTCCTCCTTGGTGACCCCCAGCACCCGCACCGGCATCGCCGAACCCATGTCCATGATGAAGGACGCCGGCACCACCGTGAACCATCCGACCGCCATCGCCTGCCTGTTCTTCACAGCCTCAGCGTTGGAGGACACCGGCCCGTAGCTCTTCGCGCCCAGGTCGTTCAGCGTCATGCCGTTGACCTTGAGCAGATACTCCCAGCCCGCAGCCAGGCTGGTGTTGCCGCGCGACGGCAGCGCCACCGGCTGCCCCTTCAGATCCTTGACACTCTTGATCTCGCTGTTCGCAGGCACCACAAGTTGCCAGACGTTGGGGTAGAAGTTGGCCACGAAGAGACCCTTGTCGGTCTGCTTGCCGGCGAACTGGCCCTCGCCCTTCTGCGCATCGGACATCACGGTCGTCATCGACCAGCCGATATCGGCCTTGTCGTTGCGGATCTTCTCCATGTTGACGAGGGCTGCGCCCGGTTCGACCTGCACATTGAGCTCGGGATATCGCTTGTTCACGACCTGCGACGCGGCTGCGGCCATCGGCGTCCAGCTACCGCCGGTTGGACCGGCGCTGAAGATGACATCGGTTTTCTGTTGGGCATGGGCGGCGCCTGCTGCCGCAACGGTCAGCGCCGAAATAACGGCCACGCGGACGACACGCCGTAGACCACGGATGTGGACGGACATCGTTTGCACTCCCTCTTGCGTTTGCGCTCGTTGGCGCCGCTTATTGGGGCTCGTGTCCGCACGTGGTCGGCGATGACTTCGACACCCGTAGCATGCGGGAATTTAGCATCCGTCATGCTGCCGGGCAGCGTACGTGTTCCCCGCCGCGATTGTCAACGACGTGTGCTCCCATCATGTGCAGGGGGCCGCGGGCGGTTAGGTCGTTAGGGCGAGCGAGATTATCAGGGGAGGGCGCACCAGTTACGCACCAAAGACGCACCGGAAAGCCGTGCACGATGCGGGCAGACGGCATCGGACGCATTGAAATGGGAGAAAAGACTTGCGGCTCTAGCGAGCGTCACAGGTCGTTTCGGCCCCAACGATCGGCGACCATACGACTTATGAATAATAACGACTTATGAATAATAACGACCGGCGGCGCGGACGCCGCCGGTCGAAGATGTCTTAGCGAATGACGTAGGGCAGCAGGCCGAGGAAACGCGAGCGCTTGATGGCGCGGGCGAGTTCACGCTGCTTCTTGGCGGAGACGGCGGTGATGCGGCTCGGCACGATCTTGCCGCGCTCGGAGACGTAACGCATCAACAGCTTGGAGTCCTTGTAGTCGATCTTCGGCGCATTCGGACCCGTGAACGGACAGGTCTTGCGGCGGCGGAAAAACGGACGGCGTGCACCAGCTTCAGCCATGATTCTTACTCCTCTTCCGTCGCTTCAACAGCGTCTTCGCGCGGCCGGCGCGGCCCACGGTCGCCGCGGAAACCACCGCCTTCACGATCGCCACGGAAGCCGCCTTCGCGGTCGCCGCGGAAACCGCCGCCGCGATCGTCGCGCTCGCGGTCGCGATCGGCCTTGCGCATCATCGCCGAGGGACCTTCCTCGTGCTCTTCGACGCGGACGGTGAGGTAGCGGATGACGTCTTCAGAGATCCGCTCCTGCCGCTCGATCTCGGTGACCGCAGCGGAGGGCGCATCGATGTTCATCAGCACGAAGTGTGCCTTGCGATTCTTGTTCATGCGGTAGGTGAGGGAGCGTACGCCCCAGTTCTCGGTCTTGGTAACCTTGCCGCCGAGCCCTTCGACGATGCCCGTCATCTGGGTGGTCAGCTCTTCGACCTGCTGGGTGCTCGCATCCTGACGCGCGAGAAAAACATGCTCGTAAAGAGGCATGGGTGTCCTTTCCTAGTGTTGGCGCGGTTCCCGGCGGCAAGCCCTTCGAGGCCTTCGGAAAGGACTCGGGGATAAGCTCAGAAGGCGGAAGCACGGGACGACGGGCCGACTGGCCCTGCCACATCAATAACGCCTGCAAAGGTGAGATTGCTGAGACCGTCCGTTCAGCTCCCGGCCGGGATCCACGGATGGCGCGGTTTATAAGGATTTTGGCCGGGATGGCAAGCAGAAGGACGGGGATGGGTCGGGCAGCCCCGCCATACGGTTCCATTCTCATTTTTTGGAAAACAACCCCATGCACAGTAGCCCCGAGGGCTCCGCGGGGGATGCAAATGACCATCTTGCACTATTTGTTTGTATGACATACAAATAACGGCGGAGAGAACTATGGGCCCGAAGCGGACCGAGACGGCGGCCGAACCTATTTCTGGCGATCCCAATTCCAGCGACCCCAAGCACGCCGCGCGCGCCACGCGCACGGCCGGGCGCCGGATGCGTTCGCTGCTGCTGGATGGCGCGAGCCGGCTGTTCAAGGAGCGGGGCCTCGCCGGGACCTCGATCTCGGATATCGCAGCGGCCGCCGACGCTTTCCCGAGCCAGATCACCTATTACTTCCGCACCAAGGAGGCGCTGTTCGTCGAGGCCGCCTGCCGCGACATGCTCTACGTCGCGCGCGCCACCGAGCAGGCTGCGCTGCGGGCGCAGACGCCGCGCGACTACACCCGCGCGCTGGTCGAGACCGTCACCGCAACCGATTCTGTTGCCTTCTTCGCCGAGGCGCTCACCCTGACGCGGCGCAGGCCCGATCTCGCGCCGCTGGTGGAGCGCACCATCGAGCGGCTGCATGCCGAGGGCATGCGCGCCTATGCCGAGCAGATCGAGCGGCACGGCTGGCGCTCCTTACGCGATCCCGATGCATCCTCGCGGCGCTTCTGGGCACTCGCGATCGGCGTGATGGTCGAGGGATTTGCGATGGGCCGCTCACCTGAGGAAATGGCCGCCGAGATGCTGCGTGTGCTCGGCGATCAGGCCGCTACCAAGGCCGCCGGCAGCCGGCTGCGCCTCGTCGGCAGTGGCGTGACCGAAGAAGCATCGGAAGGGGAGAGCGAGAGATGACCGCACTTCGCATGCGTGCCCGCGATTTCCTCAGCGAGGAGGAACTGATCACCGTCCGCCAGCGCGTGACATGGAAGGGCGTTGCCATGATCGCGCATGCCTGGGCGCTGATCATCGCGGCCATCGCGCTGGTGGTGTGGTGGCCGAACCCGCTGACCTATCTGCTTGCGGTCCTCATCATCGGCTCGCGCCAGCTTGGCCTTGCGATCCTGATGCACGACGGCGCCCATGGCTGCCTGTCGCCGAACGAGAAGACCAATCTGTTCCTGAGCCAGTGGTTTTGCGCCTATCCGGTGTTTGCCGAGACGCGCGCTTACCGCCGCTATCACCTGCAGCATCATGCGCGTACCCAGCAGGAGGACGATCCCGATCTGATCCTGTCCGCGCCGTTCCCGATCACCAGGCTGAGCTATCGCCGCAAGTTCTGGCGCGACCTCACTGGGCAGACCGGCTATCAGCAACGCAAGGCTCAACTGCTCAATGCGCTCGGGCCTGCAGAATGGCCGCTGCGGAAGCGCGCCGCGCATTTCTGGGAAAAGCTCGGGCCGCAATGCTTGGTCAACGCGATCATGTTCGCCGGGCTCGCCGCAGCCGGCCTATGGTGGGCTTATCCGCTATTGTGGCTGGTGCCGCTGCTGACCTGGCAGATGGTGATTACCCGCATCCGCAACATCGCCGAGCACGCCGTGGTGCCCGACTCCAGCGATCCCTTGCGCAACACGCGCACCACCCACGCCAATTTCCTCGAGCGGCTGTTCATCGCGCCGTACCATGTGAACTATCATCTCGAGCATCATCTGTTGTTCTACATCCCCTGCTACAACCTGCCCAGGGTGCACGAGCTTCTCTCGCAGAGCCCCATGGCCGCGCGGATGGAGACCCAGCCGAACTACCTGGCCGTGCTGCGCCTTGCGACTGCCAAGCCCAACCGCGAGGACCGACCGGGACAGCTCGCGAGCAGCCAGCGCCGGGCGCGGGCCGGGCAAGCCGTCGGAGGCGATCAGAAGGCAGGCGGGTTCTAGGCTGCGTATTCATAACAGCCCTGATGCAGGATAGCTGATCGACATTTTGGCTCTGAAAGCGGCCATCGGCGGAGAGCGATGGCCGCGCCGCCAAGGGCCGTAAGCCGCCATTGAGCACGAGCGTAATTGAGCTATGTTAAGCGCTTGATCGGTGGACAGCGATGCGATTGTTGAGTTTCTTGTTCTCATTCGAGGGACGAATTGGTCGGCGTACCTACTGGCTGTATTTCGTTCTGCCACTCCTCGTCATTTTTCTCGTCGTGGCAGTCGCAGTGCCACCACTTTCTTTCAACCGCACTTTTGTAGTGCTCTTTCTGCTTACGAGTTGGCCGGCCTTGGCCGTCGGCGCAAAGCGTTGTCATGACCGAAATCGCTCAGGGTGGTACCAATTGATTGGGCTAATTCCCGTAATTGGCCCATTTGTGCTGATGAAGGAGCGTTCGGCAAGATTGAGTGTAGCAGCTTGGCCGAACAAACACCCGTCGTTCATACACGAGCCGCGCCTTCCATCGACGCCTTGGAATGAACGTGGGTGGCTGTGCCGTCATCTGGATCACTATGGCAAATCAGGACGTTCGTAACAGCTGGCGCTCCTCCGGACGGTATGTCTGCTTAGGGTCGGCCCCAAGCCGCCGATCTGCGGAGATGCGGCTGGTCAGCTTCTTGAAGGGAAGCGGGCGAGAGTACGCGCGGCCGGTCACTTCCGAGTCGCCGCGGCGCGCAGCAGCCCCACATTGAACGACCTGATCGCAGGCTGCCGGAAATCCAAAGGTCTTTCGTCATTCCTATTTTCTCACGGCCGCTTTGTTGCGAGGCCGGATAAGCGGCTCGGGTCTCGGCCCGACATGCAGTTTGTCGGCGCCTGCCAGGATTCCCTCTTGTGCCTGCAAGTCGAGCCGTTCACCGTCGCGCCGCCGGATGTCGTTTGTGACTTCTCCCACGTCGAGCGCCGTCATGCCGAGCGCTCTCAGCCCCGCACCGCCGAACACGAGCGCCGACTCGAAGGTCTCGCGGATCTCGTAGTCAACGCCTATTTTTCGCAGCTTGATGGAATGCCCGCGATCGTAGGAACGTACAAGCAGGCGGGACGACGGAAAGTGTGCGGTCATCAGTTCGACGATGCGATCGGTGACGGTCCGGTCATCGACGCAGACCATGACCATGTCGGTGTTCTCGGCGCCGGACTGGCGCAGGATGTCGAGCCGTGCGCCGTCGCCGAAATAGACCTTGAAACCGAACCGTTCGGCTTCCCGGATGCGATCCGGGTCGTTGTCGATTAGCGAAACCTCGATGCCTTGTGCGAGCAGCATCTGCGAGGCGATCTGGCCGAAGCGGCCGAAGCCGATCATCAGCACCCGTCCTTTCAGCCCCTCGGCCGCGTCGACGCCGTCCATGGAGACGGGCTCGTCCTTCAGCCGGCGATCGGCGGCAATCAGGATCAAGGGCGTGAGCGCCATTGACAGAATGACGACGCTCGAAAACACAGCGTTTTCCGCGGCCCCGATCACGCCGCCGCCGGCAGCCGCCGAATAGAGCACGAAAGCGAACTCACCCCCTTGGGCGAACAGCGAGACCCGGCGCAGCGCCTGGACGTTGGTCGCGCCGAAGGCGCGCGCGATAACATAGATGCCGGCCGACTTCGCGACGACGTAGGCGGCCAGCAGAGCGAGGATTATCTGCCAGTCCCTGGCCACGACCGAAAGCTCGAGCGACATGCCGACCGCAAGGAAGAACAGACCCATGAGCAAGCCCTTGAAAGGCTCGATATCGGTCTGGATCTGGTGGCGATAGCTCGACCGCGACAGCATCACGCCTGCAACGAACGCGCCCATGGCCATCGATAGGCCGCTCTGCTCCATTAGCAGGGCCGAGCCCAGCACGACGAGCAGCGCGCCGGCAGTCAGCACCTCGGTGTTGCGGGCGCGGGCGAGAAGTACGAAGAACGGATCGAGCAGCCAGTGCCCAGCAGCAATCACCAGCGCGATAGCTCCGAGCGCTACGAGAACCCGAGTCAAATCGACGCCGCCTGCTTCGCCCGGGACTCCCGAGGCGCCCATGAAAGCGACGATTGCGAGGAGCGGGACGATCATCAGATCCTCGAGAAGCAGGATTGAGACCGCCTGCTGGCCTTGGCCGCTGGCAAGCGCGCCGCGTTCCCTGAGGATCGACATGATCACGGCGGTCGACGACAGGACGAAGCCGGACCCCGCGATGAACGCCTCGGGCGCGCGCAATCCAAGGAGCATCCCGGCTCCGGTCAACAGCGCGATGCATAGCAAGACCTGAGCAAGGCCGAGCCCGAAGATCTGGGTCCGCGATGCCCACAGCTTTTGCGGACGCATTTCGACGCCGATCAGGAACAGGAACATCACGACGCCGAGTTCGGAGACGTGTAGGATGGTTGAGGGTTCGGTAAAGATCCCGAGCACGGACGGGCCGACCAGGAGGCCGCCCGCGAAATAACCCAGGACCGATCCGAGCCCGATCCTGCGAAATAGCGGTACCGCGATGACTGCCGAGCCGAGGAGCACGACGACTGGTCCGAGCGTCTGCGTAATGCCTTGTTCTGCCATGTTGTGCTGCCTACGTTGTTTCGTTCTTGTCGTAGCACGACAAGAAGCACTCCGGCACTTCATCGTCGGAGCGGATGCTCCGCGGCAGACCGCGTTCGCGGAACAGCCGCTCGAAAGCTGTCATGGGGTGAGGGGCACGCTCCATCGCCTCTCGGCGAGACGGACGTCGACCCATTCTCCAGGGATTATGACGGAACGAAGCTCGAAAGACCTGCGTTCACTGTCGCCGAGACAATCGGCTTTGGCACCAAACGAGGAAGCTCCCATGAAGAAAGCAGTTCGCGTTTTGAGTTTTACGATGTCTGCTCTCGTGCTGGCATTTGGTCCCGCGAGTGCGATGGCGCAGTCCCAATCGGATCAGCACACGCATTCCCAGAGCATGGATCAGGAAGGGGGCGGGACGACGGGGCAAGGCGGTGTGGGACAAGGCGGTATGATGTGTGGAGGCATGATGGGTCGCGGGATGATGGGCCGCGGCATGATGGGTGGCGGCATGATGGGCGGCCACATGGGATCTCCGATGATGTTTCGCATGATGTTCGCTCTGATGGACGATGGCGACGGACAAATCTCATTGCAGGAGTTTCAGGCGGCTCATGAGAGAATTTTCAAAGCGATGGATAGCAACAAGGACGGCCAGGTGACGCAGGAGGAAATGCAAGGCTTCATTCAAGGACCGTCCAGGAGACCGGCCTCTCGGCCTTAGCGCGATCCAGCGTGCGGATGACCGGACTGTTTGGAAGTCCCGTGGGCAAGCGCATCGTAGATGGGAGCCATTATCAGCATTGCAGACGCTTCCTGCCGCCGGCCGGCTCCTGCTTCATCCCATAGAAGGTGGACAATCCCGGCACCTGCTGGCCGCGACCGCCCGGGGGCCAGCATCCCCCGGCGGCTTGACATAGCCGCCGTGGTCGGTGACTTACGCCCCATCCAAAGGGATTTCGGGACGTTCAGGGAGCGCCGATGACGGCAGCATTCACTTTTCCGGGGCAGGGTTCCCAGGCGGTCGGCATGGGCAAGGCCTTGGCGGAAGCCTTTCCGGCTGCGCGGACGGTATTCGATGAGGTTGATTCGGCCCTCGGCGAAAAGCTGACGGCCGTCATTTGGGATGGCCCAGGCGAAACCCTCCAGCTCACGGAAAATGCCCAGCCGGCCCTGATGGCGGTCTCGATCGCCACATTGCGCGTGCTGGAGACCGAGGCGGGCTTTTCCGTCGGGCGGGATGCGGCCTTTGTCGCCGGCCATTCGCTCGGCGAATATTCCGCGCTGGCCGCTGCCGGCAGCCTCAGCATTAGCGATACCGCGCGCCTGCTGCGCACCCGCGGCCTTGCAATGCAAAAAGCGGTGCCGGTCGGCGCCGGTGCGATGGCCGCACTGCTCGGGCTCGACTATGATGCGGCGATGGCCGTCGCCGACGAAGCTGCCCAGGGGCAGGTCTGCCAGGCCGCCAACGACAATGGCGGCGGGCAGGTGGTGGTGTCCGGCGACAAGGCGGCAGTCGACCGCGCCGTGGAAATCGCCAAGGCCAGGGGCGCCAAGCGTGCAATGCTGCTGCCGGTGTCCGCGCCATTCCATTGCAAGCTGATGCAGCCCGCCGCTGATGCCATGGCCGAGGCGCTCGCGGCTGTAACGATCAAGACGCCGGCCGCGCCCCTGGTGGCGAACGTGCTGGCCGCACCGATCACCGATCCCGACGAGATTCGCCGCCGCCTGATCGAGCAGGTCACCGGCACCGTGCGCTGGCGCGAGTCGGTGGCCTACATGGCAGCGCATGGCGTCACGCGGTTCTTCGAAATCGGTGCCGGCAAGGTGCTGAGCGGGCTGGTCAAGCGGATCGCCGACGGCGCCGTCGGCGTGTCGATCGGGGGACCCAACGATATTGCCGCCGCGAAGGACGCATTGGCGGCTTCGGCCTAAAAGCTCCCGGAAGGAGACATTGATGTTCGATTTGACTGGCAGGACGGCGCTGGTGACCGGCGCGACCGGCGGCATCGGCGGTGCGATCGCGCAGGCATTGCATGGGCAGGGCGCGACGGTCGCAATCTCCGGCACCCGCCGCGAGGTGCTGGATTCGTTTGCCGGCAAGCTTGGCGAGCGCGTCCATGTGCTGCCGTGCAACCTTTCCGACAGCGCGGAAGTCGAAGCGCTGGTGCCGGCGGCGGAAGCTGCGATGGGGCAGGTCGATATCCTGATCGCCAATGCGGGCATCACGCGCGACAATCTGTTTGTGCAGTTGCGCGACGAGGATTGGGACGACGTGATCCAGGTCAATCTGACCGCGACGTTCCGTCTCGCCCGCGCCGCGACCAAACTGATGATGCGTAAACGCTTCGGCCGGATCATTGCGATCACCTCGATCGTCGGCGTGACCGGCAACCCCGGCCAGGCCAACTACACCGCGTCGAAGGCCGGAATCATCGGCCTGATCAAGACGCTGGGTGCGGAGTACGCCAAGCGCAACGTGACCGCCAATTGCATCGCGCCGGGATTCATCAAGACGCCGATGACCGACGCGCTCAACGACAAACAGCGCGAGACCATCCTGGCGAAGGTTCCTGCGGCGCGGCTGGGGACACCGGAGGACATCGCGGCAGCAGCCGTCTATCTCGCCTCCAACGAGGCAGCGTACGTCACCGGTCAGACGATTCACGTCAACGGCGGAATGGCCATGATTTGAGCGAGTTATTGCCCCGATCGATGCGGCCAAAGGTCGTTTGCCGGGGCGGGTGAGGCTTGTAGTCAAGGCTTGGGAAGTATGATAACCGAACCCCCGACGGAATGGGCAAACAAGGCCATTGCAGGATTTTGAAACCCTGTATATTGGCGTGACGACGCCTGCCGTTCGCCGGGGCTTTGTCGGCTACCACCGGGCCGAATCAAGACTATGCGCGATAGCGAAGGAAGTTTAACGACCACGATAGCTCGTAGCGTCTCTGTAGCGTCTTGGGGTCGGGTCCAATGGAACAAGCACGAGGTTAAAGATGAGTGAGATTGGCGAGCGGGTTAAGAAGATTGTGGTCGAACACCTCGGTGTTGAACCCGATAAGGTTGTCGACAACGCAAGTTTCATCGACGACCTCGGCGCCGACAGCCTCGACACCGTCGAGCTTGTGATGGCATTTGAAGAAGAGTTCGGCTGCGAGATTCCCGATGACGCTGCCGAGACGATTTTGACCGTCGGCGATGCGACGAAGTTTCTCGAGAAGAACGCGAAAAGCTGACGTCCCGGGCGGGTAGAGACAGAACCGGACGGGCCGTTAGCGAACGGTCCCCCGGTTTCTTGTTTTGGGCCGCCGATTTCGGGCTGGAGTTTTTGACATGAGGCGGGTTGTCGTCACGGGGCTGGGCATGGTTACGCCGCTCGGCTGCGGCGTTGACACAACGTGGGCGCGTATCCTCAACGGCCAGAGCGGCGCCAAGAAGATCGACACTTTCGAAGTCGCCGATCTTGCGAGCCAGATTGCCTGCGTCATTCCGCGCGGCGACGGCGCTGACGGCACCTTCAATCCCGACCAGTGGATGGAGCCGAAGGAACAGCGCAAGGTCGACGACTTCATCATCTTTGCAATGGCTGCGGCACGTCAGGCGCTCGACGACGCCGACTGGCATCCTGCAACCGAAGAAGACAAATGCGCTACCGGCACCCTGATCGGCTCCGGCATCGGCGGCCTGTCCGGCATCGCCGAGACGTCGCTGCTGTTGAAGGAGCGCGGGCCGCGCAGGGTATCGCCGTTCTTCATTCCGGGGCGGCTGATCAATCTCGCTTCCGGTTATGTCTCGATCGAGCACGGTCTCAAGGGTCCCAACCATTCCGTGGTCACGGCCTGCTCGACCGGCGCGCATGCGATCGGCGATGGTGCCCGCCTCATTGCGCTCGGCGACGCCGACGTGATGGTCGCGGGCGGCACGGAATCGCCGATCTGCCGGCTGGCGATGGCCGGCTTTTGCGCGGCGCGAGCACTCTCGACCGGCTTCAACGAGACACCGCAAAAGGCCTCGCGGCCCTATGACAAGGACCGCGACGGATTCGTGATGGGCGAGGGCGCCGGTGTCGTGGTGCTCGAGGAATATGAGCACGCGAAAAAGCGCGGTGCGCGAATCTATTGCGAAGTGATCGGCTATGGCCTGTCGGGCGACGCCTATCACATCACCTCACCGTCACCGGATGGCGATGGCGGCTTCCGCAGCATGAGCGCGGCGATCAAGCGCGCCGGCATCGCGGTATCCGACATCGACTACATCAACGCCCACGGAACTTCGACTCAGATCGGTGACGAGATCGAACTCGGCGCGGTGGAGCGGCTGCTCGGCAACGCCGCTTCCAAGGTGTCGATGTCGTCGACGAAATCATCGACCGGGCACCTGCTCGGTGCTGCCGGTGCGATCGAGGCCATTTTCAGCATCCTTGCGATTCGCGACAACATCGCTCCGCCCACCATCAATCTGGAAAATCCGTCGGTGCAAACGGCAATCGATCTGGTGCCGCAGACGGCGCGCAAGCGCGAGATTGACGTCGCGCTGTCGAATTCCTTCGGTTTCGGCGGGACCAACGCCTCCGTAATCGTTCGGCGCGTGGCCGACTAGCAAGTGTTTGGAACGACTCCACCGTTTTGCCGTATTCGGCGATGACTTCTACATGCGGGCGTATGCTATCGGCTAGGCAAGGGATTGCCGAGTCGCGATTGAACCGACAGGATTCAGGTTGCATCGATGAGTGAGAGGCCGCCCATTTCACCACGGAGCCCGCGTGCTGCGTTGGAGCCCGAGCAGGTGCCGCCGCCGCCGAAGCGGTCGGAGCGCGCCCGCAATCCATTCGTGGTGGTCGGCAATGCCATCTTCACCATCCTGATCATTCTCATGATCGGGGCAGGAGCGGTGTATTATTACGGCAGACAGATCCTGGAAACGCCGGGTCCGCTCAAGGAAGACAAGATCGTCAATATTCCCTCGCGTGCCGGAAAGCGCGACATCGCCGACGCGCTGTTGCGCGAAGGCGTGATCAACGTCAATCCCTGGATATTCATCGGCGGCGTATTTGCGCTGAAGGCGAGCTCCGACCTCAAGCCGGGCGAATATTCCTTCCAGAGGAAGGCCAGCCTGCGCGACGTCATCGCCACCATCGTCGAAGGCAAGGTGGTGCAGCACGCCGTTACCATTCCGGAAGGTTTGACCTCCGAACAAATCGTGACGCGACTCCTCGACAACGACATCTTCGCCGGCTCGGTGCGGGAAATACCGCGCGAAGGCACGCTGCTGCCGGAAACCTACAAATTCCCGCGCGGCACCACGCGCGAGCAGGTGATCCAGCGCATGCAGCAGACCCAGAAGCGGGTGCTTACGGAAATCTGGGAGCGCCGCAATCCGGACGTCCCGGTCAGGTCGCTGGATCAGCTCATCACGCTGGCCTCGATCATCGAGAAGGAAACCGGCCGGGCCGACGAGCGCAGCCGCGTGGCCGCGGTTTTCACCAATCGCCTGCGGCAGAGGATCAAGCTGCAGTCGGATCCGACCATTATCTATGGCCTGGTCGGCGGCAAGGGAACGCTGGGCCGGCCGATCAAGCGCAGCGAAATCACCCAGCCGTCGCCCTACAACACCTATGTCATCGACGGCCTGCCGCCCGGGCCGATCGCCAATCCCGGTCGCGCCTCGCTCGAAGCCGCCGCCAACCCGGCACGCACGCGCGACCTGTTCTTCGTGGCTGATGGAACGGGTGGGCACGCCTTTACTGAAACCTACGACCAGCACCAGAAAAACGTCGCCAAGCTGCGGGCGCTGGAAAAGCAGATCCAGAACGACACCGTCGAGCCGTCCGAGGATGCACCACCGCCGGCTGCGGCTGGAGCGCCGCCCGATACCAATCCGACTGCGACGACGCCACGGCCGGCAGCACCGGCGAAGAAGCCGCCCGCCCGTCCTGCGGCACCTGCAACCGCGCCGGCCCGCCAGGGCGCGGCGACCACGGCGCCGCCGGTGGTTGAACGCTGACGCCGGCCGGTCGAGAAGGCTTTCCAGGCCGCAGCCGGAACGTAATTCCACTTTGGCGGAAATCGGCTTATGGTCCCGCCGTTCATTTCGAGTCTCGAAATCCCTGTCTTTCGGAGAGTGTTACGCGATGGCGCTATCGAGCATGACCGGTTTTGCCCGGAGCCACGGCGCCAGCGGCCCCTACACGTTCGAATGGGAACTGAAGTCCGTCAACGCCAAGGGTTTTGACCTGCGCTTGCGCCTGCCGCAGGGCTGGGACGAACTCGAGGCTTTTGCCAAAAAGCGCGCCGGCGAGGTGCTGTCGCGGGGCACGGTGTACGCCAATCTCAACGTCAAGCGCGCCAACGCGGTCTCGATCGTGCGCATCAATGAAGACGTGCTCGCCTCGATCGTGAAGGTCGCGGGCGTGCTCGCCGGCAAGATCGATGCGGTGGCGCCCAGCATCGACGGGCTGCTCGGCATCAAGGGCGTCATCGAAGTGGTCGAACCCGAAAGCGACGAGGCGGAAGACAAGGCGGCAAGGGACGCGGCGGCCGCCGCCTTCGAGCAGGCGCTCGGCCATCTGGTCGAGATGCGCCGTCGCGAAGGCGTGACGCTTGGGCAAATCCTGATCCAGCGCATGGATGAGATCGAACGGCTGGCGAAAAAGGCCGAAGCCGCGCCCGGCCGCAAGCCGGAGGCGATCAGGGCGCGCCTGGCCGAGCAGGTGGCAGCGCTCCTGGAAACTTCCGAGCGCTTCGATCCCGACAGGCTCAATCAGGAAGCGATCCTGATTGCGAGCAAGGCCGACATTCGCGAAGAGCTCGACCGCATCGCCTCGCATGTCGCGCAGGCCCGCGAGATGATCGGCAAGGGCGGGCCGGTCGGGCGGCGGCTTGACTTCCTCGCCCAGGAATTCAACCGCGAGGTCAACACCTGCTGCTCCAAATCGAACGATCTGGAATTGACCCAGACCGGGCTCGAGATGAAAAACGTGGTCGAGCAGTTCCGCGAGCAGGTGCAGAATCTGGAGTGACCGATGACGGCTGCTGGTTTCGACGGGGTTGAACGGCGCGGGCTGATGTTCGTGCTCTCCTCGCCCTCGGGCGCGGGCAAGACCACGCTGTCGCGCCTTCTGATCGAGCGGATGCCGGGTTTGAAGATGTCGGTGTCCGCCACCACGCGGCCGATGCGGCCGGGTGAAGTCGATGGCCGCGATTATTTCTTCGTCGACAAGCCCAGGTTCGAAGCGATGGTCGCGCAGGGCGAATTGCTGGAATGGGCGACCGTGTTCGACAACCGCTACGGCACGCCGCGCGCGCCGGTCGAGGCTGCGTTGTCGGCCGGCCAGGACGTGCTGTTCGACATCGACTGGCAGGGTACGCAGCAATTGCGGGAAAAGGCCCGTGCCGACGTGGTCAGCGTGTTCATCCTGCCGCCGTCGGCAGCCGATCTCGAGAAACGGCTGCACACGCGTGCGCAGGATTCCGACGAGGTCATTCGCGGGCGGATGAGCCGCGCCACCCACGAACTCAGCCATTGGGCGGAATACGACTATATCGTCGTCAACCACGACGTCGATGACGCGTTCGCCGAAGTGCAGTCGATCCTCAAGGCCGAGCGGCTCAAGCGCGAGCGCCGCACCGGTCTCACGGAGTTCGTTCGCAAGCTGCAGCGTCAGTTGGAGAAATAGCTGCCGCCTCGGCTTCGGTTACGTCTGCGCGCTGCGGGCGAGCCGGGCCAGCATTTCCGTAACCTGCTGATCGCGCTCTCGCTCCTGCGGGACGCGCGCTCGTTCTTGCGGCACCCGCACCCGCTCCTGGGGTACGCGTACTCGCTCTTGGGGTACGCGCACTCGTTCCTGCGGTACGCGGGCGCGCTCCTGAGGCGCGCGCGGCCGCTCCTTGGGCACGCGGGTATGCTGCACAGGGCCGGCGCCGGCGCGCCGCAGCCGGGCGTCTTCGTCGTGGAATACCGGTGGCGATGGACGCTTGGTGCGGGCGGAGTCCCACATCGCGCCTCGCTTGCGGCGCATGGCGCGGCGCGCCCGCATGCGACCGATCCTGACGATCGCGCTGACCGTGAGGCCGGCCAGCGCGAGCGCGGCCGCCATTACCAGGAGCAGCATCTTCAGCGAGGCGGTTGGCTTTGCCGGCGCCGGTTCTGCTGCGACAGGCGCAACCTGTTCTGCCGCGGGCTGTTGCACTTCGTCAGCCTGCGGCGGCTGGTTTGCGGGCGTGGCGGCGGCGACTTGTTGATTGGGTGGGCTGGTCGAGGAGCTCGCGGCGGGAGCGTCGTTCCATCGCATGCTCGACAGCGGCGCTGGTGCCAGCACATTCGGCATCGCTGCGCGTTGGCCGTTCTGATCGGCGGGCGCAGGCACGGCGCCAGCCGTTTGCGGCTCGGCTTTGGCAGACGGATTTGGCTCGGCGCGGGCTTGCTGGGCAACCCATTCGGCACGCGCGTCGTCGAACGACTTGCGCGTCTCCGCTGGCGGCGTCGGCGCTTCTGCCGAAGACGACGCCGGCGCAGATTCCGGCGGCGCGGCGCGCGTGAACTTGTCGTCAGCCTTCTCGTTCTCCTCGCGGAGATACCAGCATTTACGTTTCGTCGTGCGGTCGATGCGATAGTACCAATGGCTGCCCGCGGGGGTCGCGCCCTTCGGCGCCGACAGGCAGTTGTCTGCTGCGGCCTGGGCCACTTGCGTGCCGGCCTCCGCTACTGGTTCAGCCGACTGCGCCCGGAGATCCGTCGCCGTGGCCAGAGTTGCTCCTGCCACAGCAAGGAGAGCCGGGACGAATTTCACGGAACGGTACGACATCTGCATCCCCGGCAACGCTACGCGACGCTTGATGTCCCCAATCTGGTCAGAGACTTGGGTCGCAATGAGCCGCAATTTCGGAGCGGATGGGGTATAATTGCGGCTCGCGCGCTGCCTCACATGTGGCGGGATAAGCCGTTGAGATTTCGATGGAAAATTAGAGGCTTTCGGCGGGTCGGAAGGGCTACTGTTTAGAAGCGGTCCAGCGTCCGGAACAGCCGTCCGATCGCACGAACGAGCCGGAGCCGCTCCGGCCCGAGAAACGGCCCGAACTGGTCCAGCTCAAGCCAGAGACGGATCCGCCGCTCCTCGTCGCGCCATTTGGGCTGACCGACCCCGAGCTCAACTCGCCCGAAATCCTGCCCCCGGAAATGACAAATCTTTCGGTGCTGCTGCCGCAAGGCGTGCCTACGGCAACGGCAACCCAGGAGCCATCGAAATTGCCGCCGCTACCTCCGCCGCCGCTTTTTCGTGACGCGCGGCGTGGCTCATCGGATTCGGGTTTGGCGCGACGCGCCGGCTTTGATGATTCAACCGCGCGCGGCGGCTCGCGTGAGCCGGACAGCGACTTCTCGTCGTTGCCGATGCTGCCGCCGGCGCTGCCGGATTGCGCCACGGCTGCGCCGCTTATGACGGCCGAGATCAGGAGCGAGCAGAGGCCAATTCCGATCGAATGTTGAGCCGAGTATTTCATAATGAAATGTTCCAATATTTCCCGGCTGTGGTGAGCAGCCGCGCTATTGCTTCGACGCCGTCCATGTCCCGGTGCAGCCATCCGATTGCCGGAACGTCCCGCCGCCGCTGCGGCCGGACAGGCGGCCCGTCGTGATGACCGTAATGCCGTTGCCGCTCGAGGTGCCGTACACCCGTCCGTCCGTGCTGACGGTGCCTCGGGCGCTCTGGCCGATGATCTTGCCGCTGGTGACGACGACGGCGTTGCTGCTGGTGCCCTGACAGGTGACGCCGCGGGACTGGACGATCCAGGCGCCATCGAAAGTGTTGCCGCCGCCTCCGCCGCTCTTGCGTCCGGCACGGCGCGGTTCGTCTGCATCGGATGGGTTGCGCCGCGAGGATTCGGTGGGCCGCGATGGTTCGCGCGAGCCGGATAGCGACTTTTCATCGTTGCCGATGCTGCCGCCGGCGCTACCGGATTGCGCATAGGCCAGACCGCCACATACCAGCAGGGTAAGGACAGCGATGGGAAGCGAGCGTTGGATGGCATTTTTCATAAACAGGCAATTCCAGCATCGCGAACAATAAATTTCAACGGCCCGATCCATCGGCACAGACCGCGCCAATAACGCGGCAGGATTTGCCAGCCTTGCCGCACTCGTCAAGCGCCGCCTGCCGCGCGTGCTGAACGGTGTTACGCTGGACCAGCGACCATGACTTGTCCGAGATCGCGAATGCGCCGCATCGCGAGCCATAGAAGCTCAACTCCATCGGACATTTGTTGCCGCCGCAATTCTTGAGCGCGTCGTCGATCGCCGCGCGCCGAGAGGAATGATTCCACGACATTCCCCATTTGTCGCTGTCCGGGCCGTAGACGATCGAGCCCCACGGTTTCAGGTCTTCCATCTTGCGCAGCCGCGTCAGCACGCCTTCGGTGGCCTCGCCGGTCGGCGTCATCCTGGCCTTCTCCTGAAACCTGCTGATCGCCAGCCGCATGCCGTTCTTGCTGTCGAGCGGCTCCGGATCGTAATTGAGCTCGAACAGGCGGTCGCTCAATTCGCGCAGCAGGACGGGATCCTTGATCGGAATGCGGTCGGGATCCCGGCGCAGCGTCGAGACCAGCGGTTCGGGCTGCGGCGCGACCGCGACTTGTTGCGGTGCCGGGGCAGGGGGCACGAAATAGAAGCTGCCGTCGATCGGCGAGGACGACACCCAGGGCTGTTGCGATCCGCCGGTCTGGCGTTTCACGGCGAGGCCGACCTGGTTGAAGGTCTGGAAGATGTCGAGTCCGGCCTGCTTGATCGTCGCAGCCAGCGCCTTGGTATAGGGGCTGTGGCCGTCGGTGCCGTCGAGCGCGACATTGCCGGGCTGCGTCGCATAGGAGATCAGCGTGCCTTCGGGCGCGCGCATCTGCGCCAGACCGCCGTCGGAGGCGCGCAAGCCGCGCGCGCCGAATGGATTGTTTCGGCAGGCATCGAGGATCACCATGTTGAGGCGCGTGCCCGAGCCCTGCATCTGGCGCAGCACGAGGTTGACGTCGACCATCTGGAAATCGACATCGGCCTCGCGCGTCGGGTTGGCACTCACGGGGACGAGATAGTTCGAGCCGGAGACCTGCACGCCATGGCCGGCGTAATAGAACAGCGCGACGTCGGCGCCCTGAACCTGGCGGCCGAAATTCTGCACGGCCAAATCCATCGCCGGCTTGTCGAGATCTAGCTGGGCGAGGCCGCCGATCAGCGTGAAGCCGAGACTCGAAAGCGTCTCCGCCATCAGCACCGCATCATTGCGCGGGTTGTCGAGCCGGGTGACGTTTTGATAGGCGGAGTTGCCGATCACCAGCGCGACGCGCTTTTCCGCGGCGGCAGGCGTGACGCAGAGCAGCGCGATCAAGAGCACCAGCGCCGAATATTTGCAGCTCCCCTCAAAAGCCCCGCGCATCTCCAATAAAATCCCATAATGAAATGGCAGCAGATTATCAGTCCGCGCGTTCCGCGAAAAGCGGTACGGCGTCGCAAAACAGGGGCGGGTGGGGCAGCCTTATGCCGGTGCTGGCATACGCATGGTTGTTTTCGCTGGATGCGGCCACCACTGGATACGCATTGCGATCTCGCGGCGCGGGTGCGCCCGAAGTTATGCATCGACGAAGCCCTCAGGAAAAAGAGGGCGCAGGGAAAGTCGGGGAAAGCCGGGTGCCCATGACACCCGCAGTCGTGCGCAAGAACGCACACGGCGGACCGCAGGTGCGCCGGAACACCCCGGCTTTCCCTGCGCAATGGTTTTAACGGCTTATGCCGCGTTCTCCCCGGAGCCGAATTCCTTTGGCCTTCGTCGCCGGCGGATTGGCGATTGATCGAACGCCCGGTTGGGCCCGACAATCTCCATCGGCTTGACACCAGCAACGGGTGCCAGGACCGCGCGGTATTGCCGTCCACGGCTTCCCTTGCAGGACGTGCTTCGACCGAGCCCATGTGCTGCCGGCCAAAGATCTTGCAAGAGCGTTTAAGCGCCGGTCGTCTGCGCGCCGTTCAATCGCTCACGAGGCGAAGCCCGCCCTGCAATCACGCGCGCGCCTGACGCTGCCGCGTCCACCGCAACCCCCTCCCAACGTCAGTGACGCTGGCCAACGCCCCTCTTCTCGGGACGGGATAGCTGGAGTTGTAGGTTTGATTTGGGTGCCGCGTTAAGCGAAAAATTTTCAGGAGGGGCGAAATAAGTTTCTTGCCATGGGGGGCTAATCAGTGATTGGGGCGACGGAGAAACAGGACTCTGCCGCGTTGTGCTTCGATTGAGTGCACTGGCACCGTAATCCGGATGATGAAACGGGCCGATGAAGGTATGGCTCACATTGATCTCCTTCATCTGGGCTTGGCGCCGAGCCGGATTGGCACTGCGTCGCGAAGCTTGAGTGACTTCACCATGTCCTGGGTGGTGAACTTGTATTTCTTGAAGTGATCGGTTTCGAGGTGCGCTCTGTATGCCTCCACGTCAGCGTACATCTCAAAGACCAGGATGCGAGCCGGATTCTCTTTGTCGGCCACGGCATACAGAGCCAGTACTCCAGGTTCGAGCCGGACGGCTGCTTCGATCTGCTCATTCACCGCGGCCTTGTAAGACTCAAGTTGACCCGGATCGATCTCGATTTCGGCCACTCGCACGTAGGGTTCTCTGCTGTCCTGAGCGAAAGCTGGCGCAGATGCCATGGCCAGCATCGTGGTACCCAGCGCGAGAAGCTGCCTGATTTCCATGTCACTCTCCTTCGACCGCGGGCGCCGGGCGCGGAATGATTTTGCTGTCGAACCTTGAGTGTTGCGTCGCGCACGGGACTCGCAGATGTACTGCATTGCGTGCTTAGCTATTCTGCATCCGGTATCGGAGCCATACAGCGCCTCCATCCAGCCCCTGACTGCTCTCCAGCGCCATCGAGGAAATCGGAGCACGTTGTCCTGACTCAGCGTCCATCGAGTCGAAAACGCTTGGCGCTCCTTTCGCGCCATCCACGGTCGGGCACAGGATCAAACTCAGTTCATCTACGAGCCCGGCACGCAGGAACGAGCCGTTCGTACCGCCGCCGCCTTCGAGCAGCAGACGCTTGATGCCGAGTTCCCGGTTGAGGATTTCCAGCACGACCCGCAGGTCCAGTTCGGTCTCACCGCCAAAGATGTAGGACACACCCTCGGCTCGCAGGCCTGCGAGATGCGCATCCGAAACCGTCGTGGTCAACACCGCGACGATCGGATCGTCTCCGATATCCGGCCGACCCCAAGCGATCGTGCCCTGGGCATCGAGCACTATCCCGTAGGCCTTCGCATCGCGATGAACGAACCAGGATTCCCGTGGGAAGGATTCTTTTGTGGACTCCGGATACGGTCTGCCTTTGGCGAACTCCTGCCCCGTGACCCGTCCGACGAGCCAGGCATCGCCGGCGAGTTCCTCGTGAAGGCGCTCGAACAGCCCACCGGCAAGAGCGTCTTGCGGGCGCCATCGGCTGGGCAGCGTACGGCCATCCACGCTGGCGACCATGTGGCAGATAACATGCGGCTTCATGCGGGACCTCGATGTCAGGAGAGTAACTCGATGCGCAGGGGGAATTTGCCCTTCGTGAGCAGAGGCTGAATTCCGTCATCCAGACGGCCAAGCCGGATCAATCCTCTCGAGAAGTGATAGCTGCCGTAAAAGAAGGCCAAATTGCCCCAGGGTCCGTAGTAGCAGACGTCGCCCGGCGCCTCGTCGGAGAACGGCCCGCTTCCGTCCTCTGTCAGTTTTCGTGGCAGATAGGCTATCTTTTCGTTGTCCGCGTAGTCCTCGATGGTGAGGTCGACCGGCAAGATCGAGGCGAAGTCGCGGACTGATGGATTATTGAAAAGAGTTGCCGTGAAGCTTTGTTGACCGAGACCGCATCGTATCCGCAAGTTCGTTACTCCATTCTGCGCGGCTACGTTCTTCAAAGCCTGACCAACAACAGACCGCGGCAAGACAGCGAGTCCCAGAACGGCCCCTATGACAGCTCGGCGCTCCATCACTTGCGGTACTGCTCGTCGCTGACCTTCTCCAGCCAGTCGACGTTCTTGCCGCCAAGCGACTCCTGGATCGCGATGTGAGTCATTGCAGTGGTTGCAGTCCCGCCATGCCAGTGCTTCAGCCCCGGCGGAAACCACACGACGTCGCCCGGGCGGACTTCTTCGACGGGGCCACCCTCGCGCTGCACCCAACCTAGTCCCGCGGTGATGATCAGTGTTTGACCGAGCGGATGCGTGTGCCAGTTGGTGCGAGCGCCGGGCTCAAAAGTGACTTGACCGGCTCCGACCCGCGCCGGATCAGGCGCCTGAAACAACGGATCCACGCGGACAAATCCGGTGAACCAGTCTGGCGAGCCTTTGGCAGAAGGACGCGAGCCGTTTCGCTTGATGTCGATGTCCATGTCTCTGCTCCTTGCCTCGGCCGGCAATGTTTGGGCGGCAAGTTTGCCGAGCGTTGTCAGCGAAACGGCGCCGGCTGCCGTGATCGCGATTGCTACCCGCCGCGAGTGGGTCCGGATCATCTGCTATTTGGACCTCTTCTCGATCACGTCCTTGACGACCGGCGCGGCGGAGAACGCGTTCGGCCAGCCGGTATAGAAGGCGAGATGGCCGAGCAGCTCCCCGGCTTCTTCCCGCTTCAATCCGTTATCCATCGCGCGATTCAGGTGGTACGAGATTTGAGCAACTTGTCCGGTTGCGACGAGAGCGCTGACCGTGACCAGACTGCGGTCCCGCGGAGCCAGGCCCGGCCTCAGCCAGAGATCGCGGAACAGCACGTCGGTCGTGTATTGGACGAGGCTTGGAGTGATCTGGCCGAATTGCTGTTCGACGCGCGACGCACGCCGCGACTCCGCCGCCTCGTCCAGAGGAAGGTTTCCCGATGCCTGCAGGATTTGGTCCGCCCCGATGTTGCGGCTCCTGAAGACCTCGCTGGCGGCCGGAATCGCATTCATTGCGTTCGCCCAGCCGGTATAGAACGCTAGGTGCGTGATAATCTCCGATATCTCCGCCGGCTTTACGCCGTTGTCGATCGCAAGATTGAGATAGTACGGCAGCTCGACCGTCTGGTCGCGGGCAATGAGAGCGGCGAGGGTGACGATACTACGATCTCGGGGAGAAAGACCGGGCCGCTTCCAGAGATCGCCAAGCACGACACCTTGCGCGTACCTTTCGAGGGCCGGCGCGACCGCCCGAATGTCAGGGGATGTGAGCATCGGCTTTGCTCCTTCCGGGGTTGTCGGTGCCTGCGCCATCGCTTGAGCTAACAGGCAGAATGAGAAGGCGGCGGCGGCAGGCACTCTCATGGAGAGTCTCCTCGTTGGTGGGCGCGCCCCAGAGACCCCGGGCGATACGAACGCGTTCACAGCTCCTGGCGCGTAGGCGGATCGAGGATTTCAGTGAAGTCCAGATTGATCCTGTCTGCTTGCCGAGGCGTGCCGGGCCTCGATTGCTGATCCAAGCCTAAGCCTTCCGCCGTCCGATGATTAGGTGATAGAAGCTACATGCAATCATTAGGTGGGCTTATCAATGAAACGCGAAGATGCGAGCGACCTCCTCGCCTTCCTTGCAGTGGCGCGGGAGCGCAGTTTCACCAGGGCTGCCGCGAAGCTCGGAATGACTCAGTCGGCGCTCAGCCAGATCATTCGCAGCCTGGAGGACCGAATAGGCCTCAGGCTGTTGAACCGGACGACGCGCAGCGTGACACCAACGCAGGCCGGAGAACGGCTGTTCCTGAGTATCGGTCCCAAGTTCAACGAGATGGACGCTGTGCTTGCTGCACTGAGCGAACTCCGCGAAAGGCCGGCCGGGACCATCCGCCTCACCGCGACAGAGTATGCTGCCACCGAAATCTTGCTGCCTGCCTTGCGCAAGATCCTGCCGAAGTACCCTGAGATTCACGTCGAGGTGATTATCGACTACGGGCTCACCAACATCGTGGCGCAGCAGGTAGATGCAGGTATCCGGCCAGGCGAACTTGTTGCAAAGGATATGATCGCTGTTCGGGTCAGTCCCGACTTGCGAATGGCCGTCATCGGCTCGCCGTCTTATTTCGCTGATCGCAAGCGGCCCCGGACACCACAGGACCTGACAGATCACAACTGCCTCAACCTTCGCCTGCCGACCCACGGCGGCAGCCTTTACGCCTGGGAATTCGAAAAGAACGGGCGAGAGGTCAACGTTCGTGTTGAAGGCCAGCTTGTGTTCAACAGCGCGGGCCTCCTCCTGGAAGGAGCTCTCAAGGGCTTCGGACTAGCCTACCTCACCGAAGGCCACGTGCAGCCGTACGTTTCGAGGGGACAACTTGTCCGCGTTCTTTCGGATTGGTGCCCACCATTCTCCGGGTATCACCTGTACTATCCCAGCCGGCGCCAAGTTTCCCCCGCGTTCTCATTGATTGTGGATGCGCTTCGTTTCCGAGGGCAGGTCGGATAGGACGAAAGACGCCGGAGCGCCCCTTGGACTGGACCGAGATGGTCTACAAGCCGGACTCATTGCCTAGGCCGACTCCATATGGAGATGGAGATAAACGTGGCACAGAATATCTACGACAATCCCGATTTCTTCGCTGGCTACAGCCAATTGCCTCGCCAGGTGCATGGGCTGGACGGTGCGCCCGAATGGCCGGCTGTGCAGGCAATGCTGCCCGCGCTAACTGGCAAGCGCGTGGCCGACCTGGGCTGCGGCTTCGGCTGGGCCGCGCGCTGGATGCGTGCGCAGGGCGCGGTCTCGGTGCTTGGCCTCGATCTGTCGCAGAACATGATCGCACACGCCAAGGTCGATACTTCGGACCCGGCCATTGATTATCTGCTCGCCGATCTTGAGACACTGGAACTGCCCGAAGCGGCTTTCGACCTCGTCTACAGTGCGCTGACCTTTCACTATGTCGAGGATTTCCAGCGCCTCGCGCGCATGAATCACAAGGCGCTGGTCCCCGGCGCAGATCTGGTCTTCACGGTTGAGCATCCGATCTTCATGGCGGCGGCGCATCCGCGTTGGATCGCTGATGAAGACGGCCGCAAGACCTGGCCGGTCAACGGCTACTCGGTCGAGGGCGAGCGCCGCACGGACTGGTTCGCCAAGGACGTGCTGAAGTACCACCGGACGCTCGGCACGACGCTCAACACGCTGATTGATGCGAGCTTCGAGTTGCGCCGGGTCGAGGAATTCGCCCCGACGCGCGAACAGATCGAGTCCTCGCCAGAACTGGCCGAAGAGCTGGAGCGGCCGATGATGCTCCTGGTCTCAGCGCGAAAGACAGAAGTGTGCGCTCGAGCCGGCGCGGAGGTGTGCTGATCCCGACTGACAGCATCCAAGAAACGCTAGAAGGGCCCTAACGGAGGCGCTGAGGCCCTCCTTTTGCGGGAACGGTGTCGCAGGGGAGGTGCGACATCGCACCAATTGACCTACCAATCGGTTCAGCGTCCAAGCCGGGCCTGATCAGATCGTCGCCTCACTAACCGTCGATCGCGCATTTAGTCGCAGATGCGCTCGCGGATCTTGACGCGTTCACCAAAGCGGTTGGTGCGTTCGCGGGCGGGCTAGCTGCTGACCCTGGCTGTGTGAAAAGCCACGAGTCAGGTACGATTCCTCCGTTTCCTGATGGGGGATAGGGATGGGACGCTTCGTTGAAGGCGCGGACAGATCCCAGCTGACGCTCTTGCCGGAATGCCTGGAGGATTGGGTAAGCGAGGACAACGCGGTCCATGTGATCGATGTGTTCGTCGAGGCGCTCGACCTGCATGGACTGGGGTTTGAGCGTGTGATCGCCAAGGAGACGGGCCGGCCCTCCTATCATCCGGCAGTCCTTCTGAAGCTTTACATCTACGGTTATCTCAATCGGGTGCAATCCAGTCGGCGCCTGGAACGTGAGGCGTACCGGAATGTCGAGGTGATGTGGCTGATCGGCCGCCTGGCTCCCGATCACAAGACGATCGCCGATTTCCGGAAGGACAATGGCGCGGCGATCCGGAAGGTTTGCGCGAAGTTCGTTGCGCTATGCCGGCAAATGGGCCTGTTGCAGACCCCGAGCGTCGCGATTGACGGCAGCAAGTTCAAGGCGGTGAACAACCGCGATCGCAACTTCACGCATGCCAAGATGGCGAGGCGGATGGCGCAGATCGAGGAAAGCGTCGGTCGATATCTGCGTCAACTCGATAGCGCCGATCGGCAGGAGCCTTCGGAAGCGATCATCATCAAGACAACGAGGATCAAGGAAAAGGTCGCTCGGCTGAAGCAGGAGATGGGCCGCCTGGAAGTGCTTGATGCGCAGATGCGTAACACGCCGGATCAACAGATATCGCTCACCGATCCGGATGCCCGTTCGATGGCCACCAGCGGACGCGGATCGGGCGTCGTCGGCTACAATGTCCAGGTCGCTGTGGACACCGAACACCATCTGATTGTTACGCACGAGGTCATAAACGTCGGCAACGACCGTGGGCAGCTTGCTCGGATGTCGAAACAAGCCAAAGAAGTGCTCGAAGTGGACAAACTCGAGGCCGTCGCCGACCGTGGCTACTTCGACGGAGAAGAGATATTAGCCTGCGAAGAGGCTGGCGTTGCAGTCACCTTGCCCAAGCCCATGACGTCGAACGCCACGGCTGAGGGCCGGTTCGGCAAACAGGACTTCGCCTACCTGCCTGATGCGGACGTCTACCGCTGCCCATCCGGCCAGCTGCTGTCCTATCACTACACCAACATCGAGCATGGAATGACGCTGCGCCGGTACTGGTCGACAGCGGCGTGCCAGAGCTGCGCGATCAAGAGCCATTGTACGCCGTCCAAGGAGCGCCGCATCACGCGCTGGGAGCATGAGCATGTGGTCGAGGAGGTCCAGAGACGGCTCGATTCCAATCCCGACGCCATGCGGACGCGGCGCGAGACGGTCGAGCATCCCTTCGGCACGATCAAAGCCCGTATGGGTGCGAGCCACTTCCTGATGAAGCGCCTACGGAATGTCGCCGCTGAGATGGCGCTGCATGTTCTCGCCTATAACCTCACACGGGTGATGAACATCGTCGGCAAACCGAGCCTGATTGCAGCCATCCGCGCCACCTGAAGGTCAGAAAGTGCGTCGAAAAGCGTAATACCGCGTCGCGATACCCACTTTGGCCGTCATTGGACGATCCGACGCGAGAACATCGGCCGCCTGCCGACCACGGCCGCGTGCCGACCTATCGGTTTGCACACAACCAAGACCCTGAGCGAACATGCGGCCGGCGCGCGGCGTGTCGCGTCTTACCACGACCAGCCCGGCTGGACCTGTTGATAGTACTGCCCGCCGCGCCGGCGCGCAGTGCCAGGTTGGGGGTTCGAATTGGGCTGGAAAAAGGGGAAGAAGCCGTCTCCACCCCAGTCGTTGCCGCTTGCTATGACATCTGGCGTAGGCTGGCGCGTAATGAAGCCGCCCTGCGGCTGGTTGCTCAGCACCGCGACGAACTCGGTGCGATAGTTGGTCTCGCGGCTCAGCGGCTCGTCCGAGACGATGATCGAGGATCGCGGCAATGCGGTCGGCGCGATGCGATCGAGCACATCCTGCGGGATGGTGATGCGGTCGAGCGCGCTTTTGGCGTCATCGGCGTTGTCGATCGTGACCGCGGTCCAGCGCAGGCCCTTGTCGCTATGCGCCACCGCCGTGAAAATATGCGTGCCGATCCGCTTCTCGGGATTGCGGATCGTGACCGGAACCTCGATGGACGCATCGAACACCTCGCCGCCGCCGTCCGGCGCCGGCTTATGCGTGTTGCGCCGCACGTAAAGCTTCTGCGTCGCGCGGCTGATGTAGACCGAGACCGGCTCGAGCGCGAGCTTCGCATCGCTCGCGGCCTTGGCGGCGTCGGCCTTCCTGGTCGCGGCCGCCTTGGCGGCGTCCTTGGCCGCGGCGGCGGTGGGCTTCGACTTCGCTTCGGCCTGCGCGATATCGAGCTGCGTCCCCAGGTCCGCGGCCTTGGCGGCGGCCTTTTGTTTGAGGTCCTCGGCTCGCGCCGTGGCTTCGTCCGTCTTTGCGGCGCCGAGCGCCTTGTCGGCTAACGCAAGCTCGGTGTCGGCGCGTTTCTTGAGCCGTTCCAGCTTGCGCAGCGACGCCGTGAGCGATGCTGCCTCGCGCGCCGCTGTCACCGCGGCTTTCTTCGCCTCGTCGGCCGTCCTGGCGGCCTCCGCGGCCTCGCGGACGAGCGTCTCGGCACGCACTGGCGCGGCTGCGACAGCCTCCGCGTTTGGCACGAACAGCGCAGGGTGAGAAAACGCGACCGGCGCCGCGTCGTTCGGCGAGACGATCACCCGCATTCCGATCCGCGTCTTGTCGAACAGCTTTTCCGCAAAGCCGAAGGGCATCCGCACGCAGCCATGCGAAGCCGCATACCCGGGCAGCGGCCCGCCGTGCAGCGCGATGCCGTTCCAGGTGATGCGCTGCATGTTCGGCATCTCGGCATCGTCATACATGTTCGAGCGGTGGTCCTTGTTCTTCTCGACGACGGCGAAGACGCCGGCGGGCGTCTCACGTCCCGTGGTGCCGGTCGACACCGGCGCGCGCAGGATCCAGCCATCGGCGTCGTAGAGAGTGACCTGCTGGGTCTTGATCGACACGATCGCCATGATCGGCTCGCCTATATCGCGCGGCGCTATCTCCTCGGTGGGTGCTGCGGGGCGCGCCTGTCTCGCCGCGGCGTCGGCGGTCAACGCCGTCAGTGCGGCCATCGCCACGAGCGCCGCAATGGCGGGAGGCCCCCGGCGCCGCATCGCCACTGTGGACTGCGCCGTCGCAAATCGAGTTACCATGCCACGCCCCGGTTGAAATGCCTGTCCACGCTTACATCGATCAAGTGTCGGATTTTGGATTAACTAACCGCCGCCGTCGCCATCCACGCCGCCAATTCGCTCCCAAAGGACTATCGGCACGTTCCGGTGGTAAATCTCTCATATACGACAGCCCGCGCAGGAGGAAGGATGGCTTGTGGCTGAAATTGGCCCAAAACCGATAGGCTGATGCGGTGGCCCTGCGTCTCCCTCTTGAGGGGTGAACGGATCTGGCTCCGAGAAAAACGAGAAGGGCTCCAGCGGCGCCGGGGCCCTTCTTTGCGGGAACGGTGTCGCAGGGGAGGTGCGACATCGTACCAATTCCTGACCACCGATCGATCCAGCATCTCAGCCGGATGCTGATCTGATCGTCGCTACCGTCGAGCGCGTGTTTAGTCGCAGATACGCTCGCGGATCCTGACGCGTTCACCAAAGCGGTTGGTGCGTTCGCGGATAACGATCCGGCAGTCATCTCTGTAGTCACGGTAGTGGTGGCGATCATAGCCGGGACCAACGTAGACGCCTCCGGGGCCGACACCAAACTCGATAGCGTTGGCCGAAGTAATGGTTCCGACCGCAAGCAGTGTCGCAATCGCCAAGACAGATAGCTTCATAGTTACCTCCTCTTGTCGATCGGGACCAAAGGCTTCGGAAGGCATTCGTTCCGCCCGGAGGAGATTTTGATGACGCTCTTATCTTGGGTTCCGCCAAGGAACAATGCAGCGAGCCACCTCGTCATACGGTGACAATGCAAACCAGTTGACGTTGCGGATTCACAAGGCTTCGCCAGCAGGTCAAGTGCGCTGTGACTTCGTAATTCTGGATTCAGAATTCGCCGGAAAACGCTCCGTCCTTCAATCCGCGGCTCCCGCTGCAAAAGCCGCCAGCAATGCCTCATCCTTGCGGCAAGTCCTCAAAGCCCGCTGGCCTCGTTGATGTGGCCAAGCTCGCGCAGCGAGCCGCCACAGCCAATCAGGCGCGCGCTGATCCAGCGAGGGTAGGGCATGTGCTTATAAGTCGATTGCTGCTGCATGCCGGCGCCAGAGTCGCAAATTTCTGCCGTCCGTCGAATCCGGAAATGACCCATTAGGACATGGGTAACGCGGGGCTGCTGCAGTCCTTGACGTTCCCCCAATTTCCGTCCATATGCGGGGCAATCGACACTTGGCCGAACGACTGGGCCCGCTTTGCCTTGCTGCTGACAGGCACGCACGTTTCAGACCCTTCTCCAAAAATCGATCAACGGACGTAGATGCCGATCCATCGGTGCGTCGATCTTACGTGCACTGTCAGAAGGGGATATCTGTGCATAAGAGAATTGTGCAGTGCTCTAGCGCGCAAGAAGGCATTGGCTTCACTCAACCTCCCATTGGCAGCGATGACGTCTTCAACGCACGTCGTTGGAAGCGCATTTTGGGCAACTACAGCACCCCAATTCGGCTGCGGAGCCTGGCCGAGTTGGCGATCACGGCTTTGCCGCTCGCGATGCTGTGGACCGCGGCTTGGTTTACGTTCTCCATTGGCTATGCCTGGGCTTCATTGCTTATCGCGTTTCCGGCCGCTGGCTTTCTCTTGCGCCTGTTCATGATCCAGCATGACTGCGGTCATGGGACCTTTTTTGCCGGCCGTCTGGCGAATGACTGGGTCGGCCGCGTCATTGGCGTGCTCACGCTCACGCCTTACGACTATTGGCGCCGCACGCATGCGATTCATCATGCCACCACCGGCAACATCGACCGCCGCGGCATCGGCGATGTCGATACGCTGACAGTGCGCGAATACCGGGCCCTTTCCTGGTGGGGTCGTCTGAAATACCGTCTTTATCGCCACCCGCTGATCATGTTCGGGGTCGGACCGGCCTATCTGTTTCTTTTGCAACAGAGGATTCCGGTTGGCCTCATGCGCAATGGTTGGCAGCCCTGGGCCAGTACAATGGCAACCAATCTCGCGATTGCCGTCGTCGTCGCTGCGCTCACGTGGTTTATCGGGATCAAGGCGTTCCTGCTCGTGCATCTTCCGATTACGCTCCTCGCCGCCACGGCCGGCGTATGGCTGTTCTATGTGCAGCATCAATTCGAGCACACGACGTGGGATCGCGACGAGGGCTGGAACCTGCATCATGCCGCTCTGTACGGCAGCTCGCACTACGAACTGCCGGCGCTGCTACGCTGGTTCACGGCCAACATCGGTATTCACCACGTCCATCACCTCTCCAGTCGAATTCCCTATTACCGGCTGCCGCACGTGCTGCGCGACCACCCGGAACTGCGCGATTTCGGCCACATAACGCTCCTCGAGAGCTTTCGGTGTGTACGACTTGTGTTGTGGGACGAGGCGCAGCGCCGTTTGGTGTCGTTCCGGGAAATCAGAGCCCGGGACTGTTGGGCCCGCGGTACGGACAAGGAAGACAAGGCCGCCGCCTGAACTAGCCGGAGCGGCCAGCTCGCCCTCGCGGCTCGGCACGTTTCGGCAGATCGGCGATGCGTGCTTTGAGGCGTGGCAGCGCGAAGTCCAGGAAGGCGCGCAGCTTGACCGGCATGAAGCGATTGGGCGGATAGACGAGGCTGACGGGTATCGGCGGCGGCTCGAAATCCTGCAGCAGCAGCGCAAGCTCTCCGGATTTGACCGCTTCTGCAACCTGGTAGGAGAACACGGTTGCGATCCCCATACCCCTGCGCGCGGCCTCGTAAGTCGATTCAAGATTGTTGTTCAATACCAGTCGCGACCGCACCGGCACGACATGTTCAATTTCATTCCGTTCTCCTTTGAATGTCCATGTGGTCGGTGACTGCAACGGCACGAAGCTGATGCAGTCGTGTTTGGAAAGGTCGTCAGGAGATTTGGGCGTGCCGCGGGCCTTCAGATACGCCGGGCTCGCGCACAACATGCGGCGGATTTCTCCGATCCGGATCGCGATCAGGCTGCTGTCGGCCAGCATTCCGATCCGAAGCGCGACATCGACATGTTCCTCCACAAGGTTGGCCGGCCGGTCCAGCAGATCGAGGTGAACGTCCACCTCCGGAAACGTCGCCACGAATTCCGCCAGTACCGGCACCAGGTGCAGCCGGCTGAACGCAAAGGGCGCCGACACGATCAGCTCTCCGCGCGGTGTCGCGTACTCACCGGAGGCGGCGCGTTCGGCCTCGGCCACGTCAGCGAGAATTCGTTTTGCCGCGGCGATGTAGGAGCGCCCCGTGTCCGTCGGCACGAGCGCGCGGCTCGACCGGTTGAACAGCTTGGCGCGCAGGTGCGCTTCCAGTTCGGACACTTTTCGGCTCACGGTTGCCAGCGGCATTTTGCGCCGGCGCGCCGCAGCCGACAGGCTTCCGGCCTCCGCGACCGCCAACACGATCGACATGCCTTCGAGACGATCCATCGGGATGCTTCCATTTTTTGGAAGGATACATCTCGATTTTGCCAGATACCCATCATTTCCGGAAGGGCCTATCCATCAGCGCGAAGCAACGAACCCAACCAACGGAGATGGACATGACCCAGACCAAAGGCACTGCTCTTATTACCGGCGCATCAACCGGCATCGGCGCGATCTACGCCGATCGTCTGGCGAAGCGCGGCCACGACCTCATTCTTGTTGCGCGCAACAAGCAGCGGCTTGCATCGCTGGCGCGCCGGGTTGCCAACGAGACAGGCCGGAACGTGGAGACGGTCGAAGCCGACCTCACGTCCCCGCCGGACCTGCGGCGCGTCGAGGACATCCTCAAGACCAATGCGGGTATCTCCTTGCTGGCCAACAACGCCGGCGTCGGCGCGGCAGCCCCGCTGCTCGCTTCCGACGTCGACAAGATGGAGGACATGATCCGCCTGAACGTCACCGCGCTGACGCGGCTGGCCTATGCGGCGGTCCCGGGATTTGTTGCCCGCGGCAACGGCACGATCATCAACATTTCATCGGTTGTTGCGATCGCGCCGGAGGTGCTGAACGGTGTCTATGGCGGTACCAAAGCGTTTGTGCTCGCATTCAGCCACTCGCTCGTTCACGAGCTCGCCGACAAGGGCATCCGCGTGCAGGCGGTGCTGCCGGGCGCCACCGCCACCGAATTCTGGGATGTCGCCGGCACGCCGGTTCATCAGCTTCCGGCGCAGATCGTGATGTCGGCCGACGACCTGGTCGATGCCGCCCTGGCCGGTCTCGACCTCGGCGAGACCGTGACCATCCCGTCGCTGTCGGACAAGGCGGAGTGGGACCGTCACGAGACGGCGCGCCTCGCCATGTCGGACAGGCTTTCGAGTGCCATCCCGGCCCCTCGCTACAATTTGCGCAAGCGCGTGAATGCGTGAGCGCTCGGCCGACGCACGACAAGTCGTGCAGCCGGATATCGGATTGAAACCTTGACCCATCAAAACGGAGATTACCATGTCACGCATTATTACCCAGCTCCCGGCGCCGATCCTCGCACCGGGCTCCATCATCGGGTGGCGCGATCAAGCCGAACGCCTGCTCGTCTACGCTGAGCCGGTCAGCCGAGCCGGTCTCTATTTGTCGCTCGGGATCATCTACGCCTGGTTCGGCGGAATGAAGTTCACCGATTATGAGGCCCAGGGGCTGGTGCCGCTGGTGGAGAACAGCCCGCTCGTGAGCTGGTTCTACGCTCTGCTTTCGGTCCGCGGCTTCTCCAATTTCCTTGGCTTCGTTGAACTCAGCATCGGGCTGCTGATCGTCCTCAGACTGGCAAGCCCGATCTTTTCTGCAGCAGGTGGCCTTCTCTCGGCCGGACTCTTCGTCACCACCGTCAGCTTCATGATCTCGACGCCAGGCGTCGTGGTGCCGGAGCTCGGGCTGCCCGCGATCACGGTCGCGCCGGGTCAGTTCCTCCTGAAGGACGTCGGCCTGTTCGCGGCTTCGTTCTGGGTATTCATCGACTCGCTGAAGGCGGTTATTCGCAGGTGAGCAGCCGGTCGGCGTCTTGAGAAAAGAAAGTGACGACTTCGATTGAGCAAGAACAGTCATCAAGGAGCAAGAAAATGAGCAAGCGTCTCGACTACAACCAGATCGCGCCGGCAGGCGTGAAAGCGCTCGGCGGCGTCTACGGCTACGTCATGCAGAGCGGACTTCCTCCTGCGCTGGTCGAACTGGTCTACCTGAGAATTTCCCAGATCAACAACTGCGCCTACTGCCTCGACATGCACATGCGCGATCTGCTCAAGAAGGGAGAGAAGATCGAGAAGCTCGCGCTGGTGCAGGCGTGGGCCGAAGCCGGCAATCTCTTCGACGAGCGTGAACGCGCCGCGCTTGCATGGGCCGAGACGGTGACGCGCGTCGCCGATACCGGCGTGCCGGATCAAGCCTATCAGGCCGCCCGCGCCGTGTTCGAGGAGCGCGAGCTCGTGGACCTCACGATCGCGATTGGCCTGATGAACGCTTACAACCGCATGGCAATCAGTTTTCGCAACACGCCGCAGGCGGCGCTCGGGAAGTAGGCATTAGGCATACCACCCAGTGGCCGTGATCATCCCGGGAAGTTTGCAGGAGGCGACACGTCGCCTCTCGGCGAGGTGCCATCCTCTATTCCCGCTTTTTCCCGAAAGTGCTATCATTCAATGATCTTCGCACTCGCAAGGGCGTTGATTAGCTTTGTTCACCCTGGGGAGGTGGCGCCGTGGCTAAATTGGATGATCGCACGATTGCAAACATGGAAGTTGCGCTGGAAAAAGCCTGCCGCCGTTTTCCCAACGGCGGCGATCATGAGAGCCGCAAGTACGTCGCCCGAAAGCTGATGCAGAGTGCGGAGGAGGGAAACACCACGTTGGGCGGATTGGACGTTGTCGCGCACCGGGCCGTTCAGGAATTATCGAAGCCGAAGTCGGCATAACGGTCGCATCGCGCAAATGGATCGCTATAGTGTGATGACTCTTGGTTAGATCGATTTGGCCGCAGACTTGCTTCACCTCTCCCGCTTGCGGGGGAGGTCGGCGCGGAGCGCCGGGTGGGGGCTCTCTCCACACGGGGAGTGTCAATTGCGGAGACACCCCCACCCCAGCCCGCCGCCTCAGTTCTTCAGCACGATACGCCCAACCACCTTGCCGGCGCGCAGTTCGTCGATCCATTTCTGGACGTCGGCCATCGGCTCTTCCTTCATCGGCGTCGGCTTGATCTTGCCGGCGCGGGCGAGTGCCATCAATTCCCTGGCCTCGGCGAGCGTGCCGACCATAAAACCTTCGACGGTCATGCGCTTGTAGACCCATTGCACCATCGGCAGGCTGAAATTGCCGCCCATCAGGCCGGAGACCACGACCTTGCCGCCGCGCGCGACCGTCGCAACGGCGAACGCCATCGATTTCTCGTTGCCCGCAAAATCGACGACGCCGTCGAAGCCGCCCTCGGTCTCCTTGAGGATGCGCCTGACGATTTCGGGCTCGGCCGGATCGTACGCAACGGCTGCGCCGTTCTGCAGCGCGGTCTCGCGCGCGGCGGGGGAGAGGTCAGCGACCGTGATGTTCTGCTTGAACATCGCCTGCGCGAATGAAAGCCCCATCATGCCGACGCCGCCGAGCCCGATCAGCAAAAGGTTGCGCTGCCGCGGGCGGTCGACCAGCCGCTTCAGCGCGCCATAGGCGGTGACGCCCGAGCACATCAGAGTTGCGGCCTGGTTGACCGGCAGCGGATCGTAATCCAGCAGGTATTTGGCGTCGGGCACCAGCACGTGGGTGGCGAAGCCGCCATCGATCGAGACGCCGAGGAAACGCTGCTTGACGCAGAGGTTTTCGTCGCCATTGGCGCAGTCGCGGCACTGGCCGCAGCCGATCCAGGGGAATACCGCCTGCTTCTTTCCGATCAGCTCTTTGGAGGCATCGGGACCGACTTCATCGACGACGCCGGCGATCTCGTGGCCGAGGGTGAACGGCAGCGTCATGCCGCGCGTGGTGTCGAGCCGCTTGCCGCCGCCGAGATCGGCATAGCCGTCCTGGATGTGCAGGTCGGAATGGCACAGTCCGCAACGCTCGATGCGGACGAGAACTTCGCGGCCTTGCGGCTTCGGCGTGTCGACGATGGTTTCGCACAAGGGCGCATCGAATTTGACGAGGGATTGACGGACCATTCGCGCCATGGCGTTCACTCCTTAAACGTTCGATTTTATGTTTCGTATATCGGTCAATTCACGGGCCATGGCAACAAAGCCCGAGATCGGAATGGTTTCGGCGCGCCTTGTCGCATCGATATGCGCGGCTTCAGCGAGCCGCGCCGGATCGACCGAGAGCGATTTCAGGCTCTGCCGCAGCATTTTGCGGCGCTGGCCGAAGGCCGCGGCCGCCACCTGTTCGAGGGCGCGGCGGTCGCAGGTTTCAGGGGCATCACGCGGCACCAGCCGCACCACCGAGGAGGTGACTTTTGGCTGCGGCACGAACGCGGCGGGGGAGATGTCGAACAGGATTTTCGTTTCCGAGCGCCAGTTGGCGAGCACCGCGAGCCGGCCGTAGGCTTCGTCGTTCTCTCTTGCGACGATGCGCTCGGCGACCTCGCGCTGAAACATCAGCACCATCATGTCGTACCAGGGCGGCCATGGCTCGATCGAGAGCCAGTCGACCAGAAGCGCGGTGGCGATATTGTAGGGCAGGTTGGCGACGATTTTGGCCCGCTCGCCGCCGAGCATCGGGCGCGGATCGAAGCGCTGCGCGTCGGCATGCACGATCTCGAGCCGGCCCGGATAACGTTTGGCGATGTAATCGAGCGGCGCCAGCGCGCGCTCGTCGCGTTCGACGGCGATGACGCGCTTGGCGCCGAGCGCCAGCAGCGCACGCGTCAGGCCGCCGGGGCCGGGGCCGACCTCGATGATGGTGGCGCCTTCGAGCGGGCCCGCGGCGCGCGCGATCCGCGCGGTGAGGTTGAGGTCGAGCAGAAAATTCTGGCCGAGCGATTTGCGGGCCGACAGGGAATGTTCGCGGATGACCTCGCGCAGCGGCGGCAGATCGTCGATCGCGCTCATGAAGGTTTCGTCGTCGCCATGCGCGCGGCGAGCCGCAGCGCCGCGGCGAGACTCGACGGGTTGGCCTTGCCGGTGCCGGCAATGTCGAAGGCAGTGCCGTGGTCCGGCGAGGTGCGGATGAATGGCAATCCCAGCGTGACGTTGACGGCGTCGTCGAACGCAATCGTCTTGATCGGGATCAGCGCCTGGTCGTGATACATGCAGATGGCGCAATCATAGGTCTTGCGCGCCGCGGCGTGGAACATGGTGTCGGCGGGCAGCGGGCCCCGGGCATCGATGCCTTCCTTGCGCAGCATTTCGACCGCTGGCGCTACGATATCGATGTCTTCGCTGCCGAGCGAGCCGTCTTCGCCGGCGTGCGGATTGAGGCCGGACACCGCAAGGCGTGGACGGGCAAGGCCGAAATGGGCCTTCAGATCCGTGACCGCGATCCGGGCCGTCGTGACAATCAGCTCGCTCGAGAGCTGGGCCAGCGCCTCGCGCAGCGAAAGATGGATGGTCACGGGAACGACGGCGAGGGCCGGTGACCACAGCATCATCACCGGCTGCGGCACGCTCGCGCCATCGGCGGCAAGCTCGGCGAGAAACTCGGTGTGGCCGGGATGGCGGAATCCGGCGCGGTACAGCACGCTCTTGGCGATCGGGTTGGTGATGATGGCGCCGGCTCGTCCTGTCCTGACATGGTCAACCGCTTGGCGAATCGAGGCGAGCGCTGCGGTCGCGCTGGTCTGGTCGGGCTGTCCGGGGCGCGCGGTTGCGATTTCGCCGGTTGCGACCACGGGCAGGGCCTTTGCAAATGCCGCGCCCGCTTCCTCGGGTACGGCGTCAGCGAGTTCGACCGACAATCCCAGGATTTTCGCCCGCTCAGCGAAGAAGGCGCGATCGCCGAGCAGGTAAAACGGTGGGAGGTCCAGCTCACCGCGCCGCCGCCACGCTTCAAGGGCAATGTCGGGGCCGATGCCCGCGGGCTCGCCGGATGTCAGCGCGAGGGGCTTTGCCATGCATCAACGATATTCGATCATTGCGGCCTTGCGGATGTCAGCCAGATAAGCCTTCGACTTTGCCTCGTACTTCTGCGAGTACATCTTTTCCCGGATTTCCCGCTTCTTCGGCGTGTCGATCTTGGTCGGCTTGCGGTCGCACAATGCCACCATCTCCACGCCCTGTTTGGTGATCTCGGGCGGGGTCAGGCGACCGATCGGCGTCTTGTCGAGGAGCTCGCGAAGCGGGCCGGGAATGTCGGCCGAAGTCTTGGTGATGATGCCGCGGACCGCGGCATTCCGCATTGATTTGAAGTAGGTGTTGGCCTGCTCGCAGCTCTGGACGCGCTCGCGCAAGGACTCCGCCTCCTTGCGCCGCAAGTCGATCGCGCTTTGCGCCGAGCCGCGCGGCACGATCAGCACGATCGGCTGCAGCCTGTATTCGAACGCGTCCGCTTGGGTCGGTTCACCGCTTTGCTGGGCGGCGTCGGCAACGTCTTTCTCGCCGACCTGAAGGCTCTCCTTGAAACGGCCGCGCACCAGGCTGCCCCAGACCATCTCGGCCTTGAGGCGGGCCTTCAACGTTTCCGGCCGGACACCCTGGCTCTCCAGGGACTTGGTTAATTGATCGGGCGAGATACGCATCCGCTGGCTCATCCCGGCAAAGGCCTGATCGATATCGCTCGCCGAAGGGTCGACGCCAAACCGCTTGGCTTCCTTGATCTTCACCTTTTCGTCGATCAGTTCCTCGATCACCTCTTTCCGCGGCATCTGCTTCCGCGTGGTCAGGAAGTTGAGCTTGGTGCGCTGCTCGATATCGAGGCTGGTGATGGGCTCGCCGTTCACCATCACCACCACGGACTGCGCTTGCAGCGGTGAAGCGCCACCAGCCAGCACGGCAAGCGCGACGGCGCCGCCGGCAATCAGAGACCAAAATCGGCGAGGAAAGAGCTTAGTGATCGTCATGGTCATGTCAGCCGTATCAACCAATTCGTACCGCGTTCTCGCTGGGTACTCTCCGGCAAGGTCGGGCCTCACGCTACTGAATGCCGCTGCTGCCGGCCGATGAGGACGAATTCGCAATGGTCCGCAGGCCGATCTGCACCATGAAAGCGTGATTGAGCACTGGCGGCGTCGTCCCGGCGGAATAGGTATAGGACGTGACGTAGTTGGCGGCCAGCACGAAGCAATCGTCCACATAGCCGGCGCCGATGATGTACTGGTTGAGCTTGTTGGCTTCAAGATCCCAGCGCGCGGCTCCCGAAACGACCCAGTTCGACGCCACCTTGATGGATGCGCTGCCGAGCAAGCCTTCGCGCCTGGTCAGGTACCCGAGTTCCGGCTGGGCGGCATAGTTGCCGTACATCATGCTGACCGACCAGCGGTCGAACGAGGCGCGTCCCTCGGCTTCAAAGCGATTGACGTTCGCCGTCGCTTCGTCCATGCGCGAGCGCACGCTGAACGTATAGGTCCGGTTCGGCGAATAGTTGACGCGGGCGACGTAGTCGGAGCGGGTGTTCTGCAGGCCGGATTCGAGGCCGGTGTTGGTCGGGTCGGCCACAGCGAACGAATTCAGCCCGAATAGCTGGTAGGACTGACCGAACAGCACGTTGATGCTGCCGCCGCGGTCGAATTGCGTGGTCGCCTGGACGCCGACATTGGCGCGGCCGCCACCTTCGACGCGGTCGTAGCCGGAGAACTTGTCGACCGCGAACAGGTTGCTGGCGTCGAACACCATGCTCTGCGCGTCTTCGTTCGGCAGCCGTCCGGCAAAGGTCTCGTTGGGACGCGCGATAATCTGCGCGATCGGCTCGATCGTGGTGGTGCCCCAGGGCTGAACGTTGATGAAGGGGTAGCGATATTCGAGGCCGACCGTGGGCATCAGGCGGACCGCCTGAGTGTCGCCGACCGGCAGGAAATTCGAAACGCCGGGCTGGTTCGAGATCGAGGCGTCGATCGCGTCGGCGCGCATGATCGCAAACGGCGTCCAGATCTGACCGATCGGATCGGTGAACGAGCGCCGCCACTGCGCTTCCGCCGTCAGCCGCGTGTAGGTGCCGGGCATGCCGCGCAGCAGGCACTGCGAGGGAATCCGGGCCAGCGGATCGGCCGATGCGGTGAGGCACAGGCCGTTGGTGTTGGCCAGTGTCGTGATCGGGTCGAACGCCGCGGTCGTGCGCGACAGGCTGGTGAAGTTCGTCTTGTAGCTGACCTCACCGCCGAGAATCGGGTGGTTGATCACGTTGGAATAGTCGACGACCGGATGAATCACCGGAACCTTGTCCTGGTTGCCGGAGAAGGAAAGGTAATGGATCGTGCGCGCGTCGAAGAAGCTGCGATTGCCGACACCGGTCAGATAGAGCTGCGAAATAGCCTCCGTCGGCAGACTCAGGAACGAGCCCAGCGGATCTCTGTATTGGGCCAGCCGGTAGTCAGAGAAGAAGTAATAGTCCGACAGCAGGACACCGTCCCAACCCCAGACCCATTTGTCGTTCAGGGCGAACTGGCCCTTGGTGTCGACGCCGCCGCGGAATTCGCGGTCGCCGGGCTGACCGATGAACGCGTCGCGGTCGAGCTGATTGATGCCGTAGGCGCGGATCTGATACGAGCCGTTGATCAGGCGCTGGCGGAATTCGCCCTGGAGCAGCACGCCTTGCCGCGTCGTGAAGCGCGGGTTGAAGGTCGCGTCATAGTCCGGCGCGATCGCCCAGTAGAACGGGGTCTCGACACCGTAGCCGTAGGTCGAAACCGAGCTGTAGGCCGGCATCAGGAAGCCGGTCTTGCGCTTGACGGTCGGATCGGGCGTCGAAAAATACGGCAGATACGCCATCGGCACGCCGAAGAATTCGAGCTGCGCGTTTTCGAAGTACAGCATCTTGTCGGTCTGGTCGTGGATGATGCGCGCACCCTTGACCTGCCACAGCGGCGGCTTCTTCGGATTGTCCTTGCACGGCGCGCAGGCGGTATAAACGCCGTTTTCGAACACGGTGTAATTGCCGGCGGAACGGTCGGCGCGCGTCGCCGCCATGCGCGTGTCGTCAGCCGTATCGACGCGCAGCGAGTCGACGAAACCGTCACGATAGTCGTCGCTCAGATCCATGATGTTGGCGTAGGTGACTTTGCCTTCCGCGTCGGTCAGGCGGATGTTGCCTTCCGCATGCAGCCGCTTGGTCTTCTGGTCGTAAATGACCTTGTCGGCCTCCACGCTGGTGCCGTTGTAGAACATCTGCACGTTGCCGACCGCCGACACGCGCTGGTTGTTGTAGTCGTAGTCCACCTCGACCGCTTGCACGAGCATCCGGCCGTCATTGTTGACGGGGCGCGGCGCCGGCTTGGGCGGGCGCGGGTTGTACGTGAAGCTTTGCGCCGCGGCGGGAGCCGTGAGGGCAAGCTCGATCGTGCCGCCGAAAACCAACCCGGCGAGCAGGGCAAACATAGGTACGCCAACGGCGGCCAAGCGGGCTCGATAGCGGCGCACGGTGGTGCGCCGCCTGAACGCAGGCGACCTCAACTGGCGGGCGGCGACAACGGCCACTACCCGTCCTCCTGGTACAACAAGGCCAAAAAGCCGGTGAGGCCGCCCACACAGACGGGCAACCACGCCGCAGCGATGGGATGCATCAACTCAGCCTTGCTCAAATCCTCAGTAACTTTCGATAGAACGTAGAGCAGAAAGCCCGCGCCCACGCCACTTAAAACCATCTTTTGCACGCCGCCCATCCGGAAGAAGCGAAGGCTGACGGAAGCCGCCAACATCACCATTGCAGCCAGCAAAAACGGCTGTGCGATGAGCTTATGGTACTGCAGACGGTAGCCTGCGGTCGCGAAGCCGGAGCTTTCGGAAGAGCGGATATAGCCAGGCAGTTGCCAAAAAGACACGGTTTCGGGGGTGGAGAAACTGTTGCGAACCTGGGCCGGCGTCAGGGTAGTTGAGAGGTAATAGTTCTCTTGCTCAACCGGAGGTTTATCCAGGGAGTATCTTCGTACCGATTTGAACGCCCAGCGGCCTTCCTCAAGGGAGGCCTCGCGCGCTTCGATTCGCTCCTTGAACTGCAGATCGGTATCGAACCGGAACACCGTCAGCCCCGTCAGCCGGACGCCCTGCTGTTCGCTGCGCGCCGCATTGATGATCGACTGGCCGTCGCTGTTGATCTGGTTGAGCCAGAAGCCGGATGCATCCTGGATGCCGCCGCCGGGGGCTGAACCGAACAGTTCGGCTTCCATCCGCTTGGACAGTTCGCGCAGGTTCGCCGACATCGGGTTGTAGGCAACCGTCGCCAGGGTGCCGAGAATGATCGAACTCGCCAGCGCCGGAGATATGAACTGCCAGGCGGATACGCCGGCCGCACGGGCCACCACCAGCTCCAGCCGCCGCGACAGCGCGAGATAGCAGGTCATCGCGCCGATCAGCACGCAGAACGGCATCAGCTTTTCGAGCAATTGCGGTACCCGGTACAGCGACGTCTGCGCCACCGTGATCGCGGAGGCCGATGCCAGCCCGGAGGTCTTGCGGACCATTTCGATGTAATCGACCAGCACGAGCAGCACGAAAATGCTCGCAAACACGCCCACCGCCGAGATCAGGAAGCGGCCGGCAAAGTATCGCCCGAGCGTGTTGGTCATCATGCTCATGCGGTGGCGGGCCGTCCAAAGAGCCGCGCAAGCCGTGCGTTCGATCGGTTGATGGCCTCCATCAGTGCAGCCGGCGGCTCCACCACGACGCCGCCGACAATCATCCAAAGCCCGACGCCGATCGCACCGAACAGCATCGAATACTGCACGAGAGCCATGCTTGGCGTCTTCACCGTCATCACCGAGCAGGCGAATCCCGCCATGCGCAGGCCGAACACCGCCAGGATGGACCCACCGATCGAAAAATTGCGGCTCTGGCGCGTGGTGCGCGGCGTGCCGAGGAAGGCAAACGTCAGCACCGCGAAGGCAAAGGGATAGACCGGCGCCAAAAAGCGGTCATGCAGCTCGGCGTGAAACTGTCCGGACAATTGCTTGAAAACCGGATCGTCCTCCGAGGGCGAGATCAGCTCCCAGAGATAGCGTTCGCGAATCCCAAGTGCGACGTCGCGGCCGCGATTGGAGAACTTGGACATGTCGAAGGCGTAACGGACAAACGCCACAAAGGTCGGATCGCGCTTTCCCGTCTCGAAGCGTTCGAGGTTGCCGTCCTCCAGCACGAGATAGGAGCCGGTCTCGTTCTTCAACACCGTACCGTGGTCGGCAATGATGGTGATGCGCTCCTTGGGATCGCGGCGGTCGTCGACGAAGATGCCGGCGAGCACGCCGCCCGGCTGCCGCTCCCGAATCCGGATCGTCAGGTTCTGGTCGAGCTGGGCGAAGCGGCCAGGCTGCAGGATATTCGTCAGCACGTCGGCGGTGATCTCGGCGTCCCATTGCTTGATCCGGCGCATGCCGTCGGGGGCAAGATAGGAGCCGATGAAGGCAACCATCAGCGCCACCACGCAGGTGGCATAGAAAAACGGGCGGAACAGCCGGAGTGGCGAGAAGCCGGCGGCGTTCATCACGATGATTTCGGAATCGGTGGCGAGCTTGTTCAGCGTGTGGGAGATCGCGATCATCAACGCGATCGGGGCGATGATCAAAACCAGCGCCGGAATCACTAGGCTGGTGATGCCGAGAAAGGTGACGATGGTCTGGCCCTGGCTGGTCATCAGGTCGATGCCGCGCAACGCCTGCGTAATCCAGATCACGCCGGTGAGGCTGACCAGGACAAGCGCAAACGACGCGAGCGTCGTGCGGAAAATGTACCTGTCGATCGACCCCATCGTTACCGCGCGATCCCACCTTGCACGCCCAAAGGGCAGCCTCCGACCAATCCCTTTTGAGGGTTCCCATTGGTCGGGCCGCCAATCGTCAGTCGTCTACATTCTCACTACCATCCCTTTGATCCGTCAACAAAATGGCCGGGCCGTGGCGTCCCCTCAATACCGTTAATAATTCGCCTCATGTGGCGTTCCAGCCACTGCGGCGCTTGGCAGTGGCGCGGCTGACAGGCCATAGTGCCGAAAATATCCGGTCCCGAGCGATTTGGGCCATTACCGAAGAGAACATTCCATAATGCGGACCGATTCCGGGCCCGCAAGACAGCCTTGAATTCTGGAGGATTTACCCATGTCCGACGCCGTCAAGGTCGGCTTTGTCGCTTTTTCCGCTGCCCCCCGCGGCGTTCTCGTGGTGTTTTGCGACGACGCATTGAAGGTCGGCGAGGCGACGCGGAAGGCGCTTGGGAAGGCGGCTGACACCATTAAGCGCGCGGCGGCTGCCAACCAGTTCAAGGGCAAGAGCGGATCGACGCTCGATATCCCGGCGCCGGAGGGAAACAAGGCGGAGCGCCTGATTGTCGTCGGGGTCGGCAAGGCGGCCGATATCAAGGAGAAGGATTTTCTCAAATTCGGCGGGGTGACGGCGAGCAAGCTCAACGCAGCCAGCGAAGCGGTCACCGTGATCGCCGAACTGCCTGAGGGGGCGATGCAGCCCGATTCTGTCGCCGCGATCGCGTCGGGCCTCCGGCTGCGTGCGTATAAGTTCGACCGCTACAAGACCAAGAAGAAGGACGGCGAGAACGGCGCGCTTCGGGCCGATGTTTCGATTGCCGTCGAGGATGTCGCCGCCGCGCGAAAGGCGCTTGCGCCCGCATCCCATGTCGTCGACGGCGTGATCATCGCGCGCGAACTCGTCAACGAGCCGCCGAACGTCTTGTACCCGGTGGAATTCGCGCGCCGTGCGAGCCAGCTCGAGAAGCTCGGCGTCAACGTCGAGGTGCTGGACGTCAAGGCGATGAAGAAGCTCGGCATGGGCGCCTTGCTCGGTGTTGCACAGGGTTCGACCCAGCCGGGCCGCACCGTGATCATGCGCTGGAACGGCGGCAAGAAGGGCGATCAGCCCGTTGCTTTCGTCGGCAAGGGCGTCTGCTTCGATACCGGCGGCATTTCCATCAAAGGCGCCGCCAGCATGGAGGACATGAAGGGCGACATGGGAGGCGCGGCCTGCGTGGTCGGGCTGATGCATGCGCTGGCGGCACGCAAGGCGAAGGTCAACGCGGTCGGCGCCATTGGCCTCGTCGAGAACATGCCCGACGGCAACGCCCAGCGCCCCGGCGATATCGTGACCTCGATGTCGGGGCAGACCATCGAAATCATCAATACCGATGCCGAAGGCCGGCTCGTGCTGGCCGACGTGCTCTGGTACGTGGCGAAGAAGTTCAAACCCAAATTCATGATCGATCTCGCAACGCTCACCGGCGCGATCATGGTCGCGCTGGGTACGGAGTATTCAGGCATGTTCTGCAACAACGACGAATTGGCGGAACGGCTGAGCAAGATCGGAAATGAAACCGGCGAGCGCGTCTGGCGCATGCCGCTCGGTCCCGAATACGACAAGCTTATCGATTCGCAGTTTGCCGACATGAAGAATACCGGCGGGCGCCACGGCGGCTCGATCACCGCCGCACAGTTCCTGCAGCGATTCGTCGACAACACGCCGTGGGCACATCTCGACGTCGCGGGAACCGCGATGGGCGCGCCGAAAACCGACATCAACCAGAGTTGGGGATCCGGCTACGGCGTTCGCCTGCTGGACCGGCTGGTCGCGGAATATTACGAAGCCACGAAATAACTCGGTTGTGGGCGAATGACGGAAGTCCTGTTCTACCATTTGCAGGCCATGTCGCTCGAAAGCGTATTGCCGCCGCTCTTGGAAAAATCGCTCGAGCGAGGCTGGCGCGTGGTCGTGCAATCGACTTCGCCGGAGCGCACCGAGGCGCTCGATGCGCATTTGTGGACCTACAGCGACGATTCGTTCCTGCCGCACGCCACATGGCGCGCCGGCGATGCCCAGGACCAGCCCATCATTCTCTCGATCGAGGAGAGCAATCCGAACGGGGCCAATGTCAGGTTCCTGATCGACAACGCGGCGTTGCCGGCCGACTGCGACAGCTACGAACGGGTGGTGCTGGTCTTCAACGGTGACGATGCCGATGCGCTGACGGCTGCGCGCGGGGCCTGGGCCGATTGCAAGGCGCGGGGGTTTGAGGTGACCTACTGGCAGACCGACGAGCGGGGCCGGTGGCAGCGGCGGCAATAGCGGTGCTTGGAAAATTAGCGATCCTTGGGAATTAGCGATCCTTGGGAATTAATGATAATCTGTGGTTTCTGCGCCGGACCTTGCGGGCAGCCATGGTCGTGCCGCAAAGTGATGGTCGGACAAGTGGTTACAGTAAGGGGTGGGGGCCTGGGTTTAGCGTGCGACGCGGAACAATCGATCGAAAGCCACTGCTGACGTTGTTGCTGCTCGGGCCTGCGCTTGCGGGCTGCACGGGCGCATCGGACCTGCTGTCGAAGGATGCGAACTGGTTTTCGCGCCCCGGACGCGTGTTCATCCGTAACGTGTCGATCGAAACGCCGCCGCTTACGCCGACCAAACCGGTGGCGCCGGATGAACTCGTCAGCGCCGATGGCGCTTGTCCCGGCATGGCAGCGCCCGGCACCGACGCCAATGCGCTGGCGAACGGCGCTGCAGGGAGCCCGCCTCCATCGACGACGGGAACGGTAGCGCTGGGTCACACCGAATGCGACGTCGTGCGCGGCATCGGTGCGCCCGACAATGTCAGTCTTTCCAATAACCCGCGCGGCGACCGCGTGGCGGTCGTCAACTATTCGAGCGGCCAGCGGGCCGGCATCTACACCTTCACCGCCGGACGCCTGACGTCGATCGAGCGTGCGCCGGAGCCGGTGGCGCCGGCAAGGGGCGCAAAGCCGAGGAAGCCGGCGGCATAAATTCGCCGACGACGATAAGCTTTAGCCCGCCGCTTCGTCGAATTCCGAACTGGCATCCAGCCAATCTTCCTCGGCGCGGCGCAGCGCGCTTTCGGCACCGGCCCGCGCTTTGCTGAGCTGGGCGGCCTGCTTGGGATCGCGGGTGAACAGATCCGGCAAGGCAAGCGCAGTGTCGATCTTGGCGATGATGCCGGTGATGCGCTCGATTTCGGCCTCGGCTTCGGCGATCCGCTGCTTCAGCGGCGTTCGCCTTTCGCCCCTAGCGCGCTCGGGTTTTGCGCTTTCCTTGATACGCTCGCTGCCGCGCTCGCGCTTGTCCCCGATCGACAACACCATTCGCCTGTAATCGTCGAGGTCGCCGTCATAGGTTGTCACCGTCTTGTTGGCGACGACCCACAATTGATCCGCGCAGGCTTCGATCAAATAGCGATCGTGCGAGACCATGATGACGGCGCCGGGGAAATCATTGATCGCTTCGGCCAGCGCCGCGCGGCTGTCGATGTCGAGGTGGTTGGTCGGTTCGTCGAGGATGATCATGTTCGGGCCGAAGAAGGTCGCGAGCCCGAGCAGCAGCCGCGCCTTCTCGCCGCCCGAAAGGCTCCTGACCAGGGTGTCGCCAGCCTTTCCGGAAAATCCGATCGCGCCGGTGCGGCCGCGCACCTTGGTTTCCGGCGCATCGGGCATCAGCCTGCGGACGTGATCGTAAGGTGACGCATCGAGGTTGAGCTCGTCGACCTGATGCTGCGCAAAATAGCCGACCGAGAGCTTTTCCGCCCGCGTGATCCGCCCCGAAAAAGGTTGCAGCTTGACCGCCAATAGCTTGACGAGTGTCGACTTGCCGTTGCCGTTGGAGCCGAGCAGGGCGATGCGGTCGTCGGTGTCGATGCGCAGCGTGACGCGGTTGAGCACCGGCTTTTCCGCGTCGTAGCCGACAGAGATGTCGTCGACGGCGATGATCGGCGGCGACAGCATCTTCTCTGGCGCTGGGAACGTGATTTCACGCACGTCCTGGGTCACCAGCGCGGTGACGGGTTTCATGCGCTCCAGCATCTTGACGCGGGATTGCGCCTGTCGGGCTTTCGAGGCTTTTGCCTTGAAGCGGTCGACGAAGGCCTGCAGCCGCTTGCGCTCGTCGGCCTGTCGCTTGGCGTGCTTGGCGTCGAGCATTTCGCGCATGGCGCGCTGTTCCTCGAAGGAGGAATAGGTCCCCTTGTAGAGGGTCAGCTTGCCGCGATCGAGGTGCAGGATCTGGTCGACCGACGTGTCGAGCAGATCGCGGTCGTGGCTGATGACGATCACGGTGCGTGGATAGTTCGCAAGATGGTCTTCCAGCCACAATGTGCCTTCGAGGTCGAGATAGTTGGTCGGCTCGTCCAGCAGCAGCAGATCCGGCGCCGAGAACAGCGTCGCCGCCAGCGCCACCCGCATGCGCCACCCCCCGGAAAATTCCGAGCACGGCCGCGCCTGGTCCGCGGCGGAAAATCCGAGGCCGCTCAGGATTGCCGCGGCGCGCGCCGGCGCGGAGTGCGCGTCGATGTCGACCAGCCGGGTCTGGATTTCGGCGATGCGGTGCGGATCGGTGGCGGTTTCGGCTTCACGGAGCAGCGCGTCGCGCTCGGAATCGGCCTTCAGTACGACATTGACGAGACTCTCCGGGCCGTCCGGCGCCTCCTGCGCCAGGCTGCCGATGCGCCAGCGCGGCGGTAGCGTAATGCTGCCGGACTCGGTCGGCAGGTCGCCCCGGATCGCATGAAACAGCGTCGATTTGCCGACGCCGTTGCGCCCGACGAAGCCGACGCGAGCGCCCGGCACGATCTGCACCGTGCTGTCGTCGATCAGCAGCCGCCCGGCGATCCGGATCGAAATATCGGTGATGGAAAGCATGCGGCGTTGTCACCGGAGCCGATGCCAAACGCAACCCAATTATTGGTAAAATCTATCGGCGTATCGGTAGAATCTATCGACGCATCTGAAAAGTCTATCGACAGTCAGACGTTCAGCACCGCTAGTGCAGTTCGTTGTCGCGCCGGCGCAACTCGTCGACGAGTTCTCGTAGACGCGGTGGCAGTTCAGTTTCGGGGCGCAAGTTTTGCTGAAGCCGTTCGCCGATGGCATCGCAGATCGATACACATGTCTTGTGATCGAGTTGCTCGAAATCTTTAATGATTCGGCCATCCATCTCCGGTCTCTTCACGAGTTCCACCTCGCGGCGTTCGCAAGGCTTGAGTGATAACAATGATGAAGGATCAAGTCACAACCGCGAAATTTGTTTCCCGTGCAAAGCCCCATGCGTTCGCGTGCAAGTGGTCGAATCACGGCTGGCCGTTCGCTTCCGCAAAAAAGCCCCGGCGCGGCGGCCGGGGCGTCAGTCAGGGAGAAGCTCAAATCAGCTCAGTAGCAGCGGTTAACCAGCCGCCAGCGTGGGCCCCAGGGGGTCGGAACCAAGCGCCGCACGTAACAGCCGCCATAGCCACCGAAATAGGCCGGGCCGCCGATGACGACGCGCGGGCCCCAGCCATGATGGCGATGATGCCAGCCGTGGTGGTGATGATGATGGTGCCAGCCGTGACGCCAGCCGCCGGCCGAGGCCGATGTCGGCGCCAGCGCAGCCGCGCCCAGCGAAGCTGCCGCCACTGCAACGAGCGAGAGTTTGCGTAACATGATCGTCTCCTCAATGTTCAGGCGCGAAAATGCGCGCCATCGGTGAGATCGCCTCCCGTGACGCCCCGGGCCGCGCGGATGCGCGCCCGGTGTCCGATCGCCGGAAAGTCTACGGCCGCGAAGCTGAATGGCGGCGTGACGGAGGTTACAGAGTGGATTCACCTCCCTGAAATTGCGGCAATCTTCGCCCCTACGACGTGACGTGCCGCACGAAAAGGCGCCCAAAATGAGGGGCAGGCGCGTCACCGGGCGCTTGCCGTCGCGAGGTGGCGCCGATATAAGCCCCCGCAACCCTCCAATCAGCGTGTTTTGCAAGGACGTAAACAATGGCGATTGAACGCTCTTTCTCGATCATCAAGCCGGATGCGACGGCGCGCAATCTGACCGGCGCCGTCAACGCGCTGATCGAGAAGGCTGGCTTGCGGATCGTCGCCCAGAAGCGCATCCGCATGACCCGCGACCAGGCAGAAACCTTCTACGCCGTTCACAAGGCGCGTCCGTTCTTCGGCGAACTGGTCGATTTCATGACCTCCGGCCCGGTCGTGGTGCAGGTTCTCGAAGGCGAGGGCGCGATCGCCAAATACCGCGACGTGATGGGCGCTACCGATCCGTCGAAGGCCGCAGAGGGCACGATCCGCAAGGTGCATGCGAAGTCGATCGGCGAGAACTCGGTGCACGGTTCGGATGCGCCGGAGACCGCCGCGATCGAAATCGCGCAGTTCTTTTCCGGTAACGAAATCGTCGGCTAATCGATTGGGGCGGCGGCAGCAATAGCCGCGCGCAAGGGCTGAATAGGCCTGGGGGAAAACGCTGTGAACTGGCTCTTGCAAATCTTCGATCCTGCGACGATCTCCGCGTTCTTCACCCAGTTCCAGGCCGAGATGCAGCAACCCGCCTTCTGGGTCGCGCTCGGCAAGATCATGTGGATCAACATCCTGCTGTCGGGCGACAACGCGCTCGTCATCGCCATGGCGTGTCGCGGGCTGCCGCCGCGCCAGCGGTTCTGGGGCATGATCCTCGGCGCCGGCGTCGCCGTCCTGCTGCGCATCATTTTCACCGGCATCGTCGTGACGCTGATGGGGCTGCCGTTCCTCAAGCTGGTCGGCGGCCTGGCGCTGCTCTTCATCGCAGCGAAACTGCTGGTGCCTGAACACGAGGGCGAAGGCGACGTCGATGCGGCGGCGCATCTGTGGGCTGCCGTGCAGATCGTGGCAATCGCCGACATCGTGATGAGCCTCGACAACGTCATCGCAGTCGCCGCCGCCGCCAATGGCAGCATTCCCCTGCTGGTCATCGGACTGGCCATCAGCGTTCCGCTGATCGTCGCGGGTGCGGCGTTGATCATGGCGCTGCTGACGCGCTTGCCAGCACTGGTGTGGGCCGGCGCGGGCTTGCTGGGCTGGATCGCGGGTGAGGTGATGGCGACAGACCCCGCGCTGCAACCGTCTCTGCACGCATTCTTCAACGGCCCGGTCGGTGTCGGCCTCGATGGAATGCTCAAAGCGATCGGCATGGCGCCGCAGTTCGCCAATGGCGGACATGGCGGCGAGGTGATCCTTGGACTCGTCGGCATCGCCGTGGTGCTTGTGGTGGGCTCGGTTTGGCGCAAGCGCAGGCTGCAGGGCGCGGAGCATTCGGCGACGGCGTAAGGGCCTGCAATCTCGCGGCGCACTTTGCGCCGCGGGCGGCTTCTGGTCCCACGAATCAGATCATCTTGCAAAATTCCAGCCCACGACGGCGCTGCCGAGGTCGCGGCCGCTATGGGAGGCACTCCTTGCCATTTGCCGCAGGTCGAAGGCGACCAGGACGATCCGGTTGGATTTGCCCTTCAGTTCGTTCTGCAGCACGGAAAAATCGGTCGTGCCGTCTTTGGAGGGAACGACGACCTCGCTGTCGATAATCGCGCTGCCGGCAGCGACACGCCAGGCGTCGTCGGCGATCTTGCGCAATCGCCTGGTCCAGTCGTTACCGCGGCGGGTGAAGATTTTGACGGCCCCGTTGGCGAGATGGACATGTACTCGGTACCCATCGAACTTGATCTCGTGAATCCAGCGATCGCCGCCCGGCATTCTCTCGATGGAAGAGGCTAGTGCGGGTTCGATGAAGGCCGGATAGGGCGCCTTGGTCCCAATTGCCGCTGGCTTCGTACGCTGGAACGCCACAATAAAAACTCCACGCCACAACGCGGATTCACATCGATTCAAAACCGTTGGTTCAATCTCCAATTGCCATTTTTTCCTTGCCGGCTCCACGGCCAGAACTAAGCTCCATTTGGGCAATAAATGGGAGCCGCCATGCAGGACATGAGCAGGCAGCTGGAAAAGCTGCGCGTCGAGGCGGAGGATTGCGCGTTGATCAGCAAGCTGGCGACTGATCCACACAAGCGCGAGCTATTCGAAAAGCTTGCAGCTCATCTCACTGTGCTCGCCGGTGAGATCGAACACGCGATTGCCGAGAGGCTCTCGAGGGGCGAGGCGTAGCAAGGTCTTCGGCGTTTCGCCGAAGCAATGTCGAGAAGCTCTATGGGGATAGGGCCGGAGTGGACTAGCCGGCTTGTTGAGTCGATCTTGCTCAACCGAGGCGTTCTTCCGCCTCAGGTTGGCGCTCGCAGTCCTGGCGATGTAAGCCACTCCTGAATGTGTACGGCTGTCTCAGCCTGCCTGGCTCTCCGGATCAGCTGCTCCCGAGCGAACCCCGGCGGGGTGCCTCGCGCTTCCTTTCGAAGGCGTTTCGCCTCTTCGGTCAATCGCTGGGCTAGTGAGGTCGTTTGTTGGAAACGGCGACGCTGTTGCATGCGCTGTTCCTTTCCTTGCAGGGAAGGCGGGAGCGCAACTGGCGTTCTCGTCACCGATAACTGCCGAAGTACCTTGCGGTGATGTTTAACAGCTTACGCTTTTTACTACCGCTGTCGGTGCACTAGTGCACAATTGGCATAGGAACGAGCTTGCCTGGAAGCCGTTAGCAGGGATGCCGGCCAGAGCCGCCGCCTGGTCAGGCACGGCTTCAAGAGGAATGGCCCCAGCTTTCCCCCGGGCTGGGGCCATCCTCGTGGTGTGACACTTTCCGTGCTGTTGCCGCGCAACACTTTCCCACGCATCTTCTGCGAGTAGTATCTGCCGATCTGCCGCGGCCATTTTCCGATTACGAACTGAGCAGCGCAGGAACGAAGTTCACCCTCCCGATTTGAATCCGCGCTCTTTGAGGCGCGTAACATGAACACCCCGGATGAGGATGTCGTACTGAGGGCTATTGAGGATGCCCGGCGTATTCTTGGCGAATACATCGCGACAGAACGGCGCGGGGATGCACCGCATACGATAGAGCGGCTGTTAGCCGTTCTCGATCGAGATGAGATCGTGCATGCTCTCGATCGTATGACAAGACGCCGCACCGTTCGGCTAGAGGAATGAAACGGCCCCAGCGCCCGGGGGAGAGAGCGTCGAGGCCGCATTCCATGCTTCCGATGACGGGGGATGAAATCGGAAGCCTCATATCTGACGCATGACGGGACCGATGGTTCCTATGGGGCGGTGCCGCGCCTTCATTGCTTGCATTCGCCCTGGCTGATCAGACATAAGTTCAGCTTCGAGCTCTCGTAGGAACTGAACCGATTGCGCGTTCTTAATCCTGCTCAGCGCCCCAATGGCGTGTGGCGCACGGGAGACGGGCGTGCGGAACGAACCGATCGTGATCCTGGTCGTCGAGGACGATCAGTCGATCCAAAGTGTGATCGAAGAGGCTCTTTCAGACGGTGGTTTTGAAACAGCGATCGCGGCCACCGGCGAGGAGGCCGTCACGCTTCTGCAAGGTCGGCAAGACGAGTACCGCGCCCTGGTGACAGATATCAATCTCACAGGCCGGTTCAACGGCTGGGAAGTGGCCAAGCGCGCCAGAGAGATGCATCCGCAGATGCCGGTTATCTACATCACCGGGGCGGCGGCCGATCAGTGGGCGTCAAATGGGGTGCCTGACAGTGTCCTTTTGAACAAGCCGTTTGCTCCCGCGCAGATCGCGACCGCCGTCGCCCAGCTGTTGAATGAAGCTCCGCCTGCCGCGTCGCAATAAATCGATCACCTCATGACTTTTGTTATGGTGACTTGGCGGCATCAGCAGCACGCTTTGAGCGTCACCGCCAGATCCCTCGGCAGTTATCGGTGATGAGAACGCCAGTTTGCGCGCTCCTGCCAATCCTCGAAGGAGAACGCCTGGTGCGAAAGGTCCGTCAAAATCGAAGCTGCGTGCTGTATGATCGAATGGCTTTCGTCGCCGGTTTGGCGAGCGCCGCAAGCTCGCTTCGCCGGGAGGAATCACGCCATGAATGACATGAAGGCGCAACTCGAAAGGCTGCGCACCGATGTGGAGGATTGCGCATTGATCAGCAAGTTGGCGACCAATCCTCACAAACGTGAATTGTTTGCAAGGCTAGCCGATCACCTGGCCGTTCTGGCCGACGAGGTCGAGCGCGCGATTGGTGAGCGAGGTGGCAAACGCGAAGCTCAGGAAAGACGGACAGCATTGATGTCAAAGTCGATCGGGCAATTGTGAGAAATAGAATCCGTCGGATGAGGTATGGGATGATCAAGCTGGATCAGCGAACGGTCGCGAATATGGACGCCGTTCTGGAAGAGGTGTGCGGAGGTCTGCCGCATGGCGGTGACCACGAGACTCGCAAGCACATCGCCAGCCAAGTCATCAAAGCTGCCAGGCGGGGCAACGATACTCTGGAGGGATTGAAATCCGTTGCCCAACGTGCGCTGCAGGAGTTGTCGAGCTGCCAGTCTGCCTAACGCGGCGAGCTGGATGGACGGATACCCAGTAAGCGTTGATCCGCCGATAGATGCGGGTGCAGTCGCGGGCTAGCGATTGCCTTTTCCGCCAACCGGTTCCATACAGCTTCACATGACCGAACCGTTATTGGGGCGCAGCCTCGACCGCCTTGAAGACGAGCGCTTCGTGCAGGGACGCGGGCGCTACGTCGCCGATCTCGTGGCGCCAGACGCGCTTCATGGCGTCGTCGTTCGCTCGCCGCATGCGCATGCGCGCATCACCGCGATCAGCGTTGAGGCGGCGCGCAGGATGCCCGGCGTGGTGGCCGTACTCACGGGAGCCGAACTGGCATCCGACGATATCGGCCCGTTGCCGTGCGCGGTGACCAGTATCCCGATGACCATGCCGCTCGTGGTGCCGCCCTATCACGCGCTGGCGCGCGGCGTCGTGCGCCATGTCGGCGAGCCGGTCGCGTTCGTGGTTGCCGAAACCGCCGAAGCCGCCCGCGATGCAGCCGAGGCCGTGGTCGTCGACTATGAGCCGCTGCCGCCGGTCGTGTCGATCGCAGCGGCGATTTTGCCGGACGCCCCGTCGATCTGGCCGGAGGCTGCTGATAACATCGCGTTCCAGTTCAACCGCGGTGAGATCGGCCCGGTGGATGCGGCGATCCGCGCCGCCGCCCACGTCGTGGAGTGCGAGCTGGTCAACAACCGCGTCGTCGCCGCGCCGCTGGAGACCCGCGGCGCCATAGGGGAGTTCGACGGCGCGAGCGGCCGGCTACACCTGACCGCCTCGGCCGCCGGCGCGCATGCGATCCGCGACCTGCTCGCCGACCGTGTCTTTCGCATCGGCCGGGAAAAACTTCGCGTCAGCATTCCCGATGTCGGCGGCGGCTTCGGGATGAAGAACGTGCTCTATCCCGAATGGGTGCTGGTGCTGTGGGCGGCGCGCCGTCTCGGCCGTCCCGTCAATTGGATCGGCGATCGCAGCGAGGACTTCACCGGCTCCGCGCATGGCCGCGACAGCATCATTCGGGCTCGCCTGGCGCTCGATCGCGAGGGCCGCTTCCTCGCGCTCGACACGAAAGTGTTCGCCAATCTCGGCGCCTATGTCTCGACAGTGGCGCCGGCCGTGCCGACCATGGCGATGGCGAGCGCGATGGGCGGCGTCTACGACATTCCGCTGATCGCATTCGAGACCAGGGGCGTGTTCACCAACACGACACCAGTCGATGCCTATCGCGGCGCCGGCAAGCCGGAGGCGAATTATCTGATCGAGCGCTGCATCGATATCGCGGCCCACCAGCTCGGGATGGATGCGCTGAAGCTGCGGCGCAAGAACATCATGCGTCGCTTTCCTTACAGCAGCGCGATGGGACTTTCGGTCGAGCAGGGCAGCTTTGCCCACGCCATCGATCACGCCGCCACTGCCGCGGAGGGCTTCAAGGCGCGCCAGAAAAATTCACGCAAGCTTGGGCGGCTGCGTGGCCTCGGGCTTGCCTGCTTTCTCGAGACAGCGCGCGGCCAGCCGAACGAAGTGGCGGAAGTGCAGTTCGGCGAGGATGGCCTGATCGACCTGAAGGTCGGTACGCATTCCAACGGCCAGGGCCACGAGACCACCTACGCCCGGATCGCGGCCGAAGCGCTCGGCCTGCCGCTGGAACGCTTCCGGTTTCGGCAGGGCGATACGGACGATCTCGACTCAGGCGGCGGGCATGGCGGCGCGCGCTCCATGCACCAGGGCGGCACCGCGCTGTTGATGGCGGCGGAAGGCCTGATCGAGAATGCGCGGCGGCTGGCCGCGCGCCTGCTGCAGGCCGGCGTGGATGCGGTTCAGTATGAAGCTGGCCAGTTGCGCGTGGCGGCGACCGGGCAGGAGATCAGCCTCGATGAGGTGGCGCGCGCCTCGTACCAGACGCCCGGTGACGACGTCGCGCCCGGCCTGGCGCATAGGGCGACCCATCTCTGCGATCGCTACACCTTTCCCAACGGCTGCCATGTCGCCGAAGTCGAGATCGACCCTGGCACCGGCGAAGTGAGGCTCGACCGCTATGCCATCTTCGATGACTACGGCCGCTTGCTCGATCCCCGCCAGACGCTGGGGCAGGTGCATGGCGGCGTGACGCAAGGCATCGGCCAGGCGTTGTTCGAGCACGCGCTGTTCGATGCGGAGACAGGACAGATCCTCTCGGGCTCGCTGATGGACTATGCGTTGCCGCGCGCCGGCGATCTTCCCGTATTCGAGGGTAACCTCACGCCTGATTTTCCAAGCCGTGCCAACCGGCTCGGCGTCAAGGGGAGCGGTCAGGCCGGCGCCATCGGAGCACCCGCCACCATCATGAATGCCGTGATGAATGCGCTCGCGCCGCTCGGCGTGCGCCATCTCGACATGCCCGCAACGCCTTCGCGCATCTGGCACGCGATCCAGGCGGCAGAAGCGCGATCGCGTCAGCGCACGGACACGACGTCCGCCGATCAATAGTTCGAGTATACAGCCAGGCTTGGAATCCACAGCAAGCCGATGATGGTTGCTGCGCGCTCAAGAGGGCGTGGGCACAACAGCCGTATCCGGTCGCGATCCATCGCCAGTTCTGATCTTCCGTTCCTGATCACAGCAAGGTGACGAATGGCCTGATGACGGGTTTGCCTCTTGCTTGACATGCAGGTATTTACCTGCATATTATGTTCTTCATAGAGTGAGACAGATGCAGGCGGACAAGGTTTTCAAAGCGCTGGGCGACCCGACACGCAGAAAGCTGCTTGATCTTCTCTGTGAAAAGAACGGGCAGACGCTCGGCCAGCTCTGCGAAAACTTGGACATGGCCCGGCAATCCGCCACGCAGCATCTCGAAATCCTGGAGGCGGCCAATCTGGTGAGCACGGTCAGACGCGGCCGGGAAAAGCTGCATTTCATCAACCCCGTGCCGCTTCATGAGGTCTACGAGCGGTGGGTGCGGAAATTCGAACGACAGCGGCTCAGCCTGCTGCACGATCTGAAGAAAGAACTCGAAGGAGAATAACGATGACCAAAGAGACGACCAGCTTTGTCTACGTGACCTATATCCGCTCGACGCCGGAAAAGGTGTTCGAGGCCATCACGAAACCGGACGTCGCGAGGCGCTACTGGGGCCACGAGAACGTCTCTGACTGGAATCCCGGATCGAAATGGGAGCACGTCCGCGCCAATGATCAGCGGACTGTCGAGCTGGTCGGCAAGGTCGTCGAGGTCTCGCCGCCGACCCGTCTCGTCATCACCTGGGCGAATGCGTCGCAGGCTTCCGATCCTTCCGCCTACAGCCGGGTGACGTTCGAGACCGAGGAATACGAGGACATGGTCCGGCTGACGGTCACCCATGACGAACTCGTAGCCGGCAGCGGGATGGCGAACGGCATCAAGAAAGGTTGGCCGGTTGTCCTCGCCAGCCTGAAATCCTTGCTGGAAACCGGCCACGGCCTCGACGTCTTCGCCAAGCCGAAATCGGCCTGATCCTTTGCCGTGTCAATCAGAAGCGGGAGAATGACCATGACCAAGCCCTTCATCGGCGGGTGTGCCTGCGGCGCGATCCGCTACGAAACGAGCAGCGAACCGCTCGTCGAGAGCCACTGCCAATGCCGCGATTGCCAGAAACGAAGCGGCACGGGGCATGGATCCTACCTGGTCTTCCCCCGGCGAGCCGAAGTGACAATTACGGGCGAAGCGAAAGAATGGCGGGTGGCGGACGACAATGGGAATGAAAAGGTCCACGCCTTCTGCCCGACCTGCGGAACTCCGGTCTACCTGACATTCGTCGCCAAGCCGGAACCGATAGCGGTCCACGCGACCAGCCTGGACGACCCAAGCCAATTCAATCCGCAACTGGTCACGTACGGCATCCGCGGCCATGCGTGGGACACGATCGATTCCTCGTTGCAAAAATTCGAGCGAATGCCGCCCGGATAAGATTCGCAAGGAGCCATACGAATCTGCCCGGCTATGTCCGCCCCGGAGTTCGTGCTGCTGAGGCTCGTTCGCTGACGGCTGAGCTACGGTTGCGCGAAACGATGGTGGAGGAAAACAGGCGATAGGCTTCCGCGCTGATCGGCTTGGCTAGTACAGCCGCATCGGCAGCGGCAACTGGACGTCCTGATAGCGGCCCTCGTAGCGGTCGACAAAATCCTGCAGGAAAAACGGGATGTCGCGTAGCTGGAGGTCGCAATGGCGCCGCAGCTCGTATGCGACATCCGCGGAGGCGTCACGACACCACCCCTCGGCGACGTTGAAAGCAACCACCCGGATCGGATTGCTGTACTGGCCGGTGAGCAGGTCCATCACAACCGGCTCAAATCCCGGACTCTCGGAACTGACTTCTGCCCAGACCCGACCGTGTTCCACGGACTCGTGCTCGACGATAAAGACGTCGTGCTCGTCACCGTTTGGCGCGATCGACGGACCCGAGCCGGCGTTACGCATCAACAACTCCCGGACTACAGAACGGGGAATCAAGCTGGCTTGTTTTGATTTGTTCCATGCCGGCAGAGGGCCGAACGGCCGCAGAGCGCGACAGGGCTGAACTGGACGAGAAAGGGAGGAAGGAATTGCCCGACCTGCAAGCCGCCTGGCAGGAGGCGACCTTGACGGCGGGGCAAATCATCCAGGATCTTGATGGAAGGCTGCGTCCGGGCAAGAACTGGCGGATGGACGTCACCGACGAATTCGCAAATCCGCTGTATGTCATTCACGTCTGCGCCGACAAACCCCGATAAGGCCGGAAACCGGCGCGCTATTTCGGGCGCTGCAATCCAGGGGACGTCAGCCAACGTTCAAGGGCCGCCGCCGACTCGGTCGCGACCGCCGCCCGTATCAAGCGATCACGCTCCTGTCCTGGCGGTGAGCTTTCGGCTTTTTCGCGGGCGCGAAAGGCAATTTGTTTGAGGCGCTCCTGGAGCGGAAGTGCCGGGCGGCTGCGATTGCGCTTTTTCTTCATGGACGGATCTCCTTGCTGGCTTCGACCCTTCCCACGTTCCGGCGGCCCCATCCTTAACCTTTGTTTGGAACCGGCATCGGCCAGGTCTCGTTTCTTCAGAGGCAGGAGATCATCCAAATCGAAGGGATAGGCGCGTGGATCGGGATTCGGTGCTGGCAAGCTTGTTGCGGAGGCTCGAGACCGTCTCGAAACTCGATCCGGCTGACATTGCCGCGATCCGTTCGCTTCCGATAGCCGTTCGCCACTGGGAAGGCGCAAGAGCCATCGTATCCGACGGCGAACGTCCGTCGGAGTCCTGTCTGGTCATCGAGGGCTTCTGCATCCGCTCCAAAACGACAGAGGCCGGCCAGCGTCAAATTCTCTCGATTCACATTCCCGGCGAGATTCCCGACCTCCAGAGTCTACATCTGCGCAGGATGGACCATGACCTCCTCACACTGGTCCCGTCGACGCTGGGATTCATCAGCCATGCTTCGCTGCTAACCCTGACGCATGCGAGACCGAATGTCGCGGATGCGCTCTGGCGCGACACCTTGATCGATGCCGCGATATTTCGGGAGTGGATCGTCAATGTCGGACAGCGGCCCGCGCCGGCCCGGCTTGCCCATATCGTGCTTGAACTTCGCAGACGTCTTGCCGTCACGAGAGGCGCGGAGCCTGCGACGTTCGAATTCCCGCTCACCCAGGAGCAGATCGGCGAGGCGCTGGGCATCACGCCGGTGCATGCGAACCGCATCATCAGGCAACTGCGCGAGGACGGGATTATCGACGTCAGCAGGGGGTATGTTCAGGTGCTTGACGAAACGAGGCTCGCGGACTTGGCACAGTTTGACGACCGTTACCTGCACCAGGACCCGGCCGCCTGAAGCGTCTGACTGCGCAGCGTCTGGCGGTCCAGTCGCGCTTCGCTCCGATCGGATGCGGCGATTTTGTTCGCCCCATTGGAACGATTCAAGTTCGGGAAAATTATGCAATACGTGTCAGGGATAGACACAATGAACTCGAGCGGCTGCCGATGAAGTCGGGTTTGCACGGCGCCTCGGCAACCGCTTCCTTTAGCCATCGCCATGAAGGATTTTGCAAACGCGTCGTTTCCGCCCGAGGTCATCTCGGTGATGGAGCAGGCGCTTGATGCCGCCGTCGCTACGCTCCCCGAGCCTGTCCATTCCCACCACGTTCAGTTCCTCGCCGAAGCGATCCTGCGCGCCGCTCATGGCGGAGAGCGGGACCCGATCGCCCTGGAGCGGCTCGCATTGCTGGAATTGCAGCTTCATCCCCGATAAGGGCTCGTCGCTTCGGTCTGCTCAAGCACTCGTTGATTTCTTCCGGGCGCCAGCGGGACGCGCGGCTGCGCGTTTCGAGGTGTTCAGCGCCACGGCCTCGCGGATGAGCGCCTTCAACGCCTTTTCATCGACTTTATCGCCCTCGCGGATATCGATCGCGCGCCTGGTGTTGCCTTCGAGACTTGAGTTGAAGAGGCCCGACGGATCCTCCAGCGAGGCGCCCTTGGCAAAGGTCATCTTCACGACCGCCTTGTACGTTTCTCCGGTGCAGATGATGCCGTCATGCTCCCACACCGGAACGCCGCGCCACTTCCACTCCTCGATCACTTCGGGGTCGGCCTGCTTGATGATGCTTCGGATGCGCGCGAGCATCTCGCCGCGCCAATCGCCCAATTCCTTGATTCGGGCGTCGATGTGCCGAGAGGGAGAGCTTCCGCCTTTTCCTTCGCTCGCGCCGCTCTTCTTCATTGTGGCTTTCTTCATGGCTATTGTCATTTGCTCACAACCGTTCACCGGGTAATTGGCTTGCTTGCTTCACCCAGGCAACAAGCTGCGCTTCGTCGAGGCCGTCCTCATGGATGTCGAGATAGCGCACTTCCTTGACCTTGGACTCGCCGGGCGGGAGAGGGCGGAGCGATGTGCCGCGGAAGAAAGTCACTTTGACGTACTTCGTGAAGCAATGAAAGCTGAGGAACCAGCCGCCCTGATCCTCGACACCGTAAAAGGGCGAATTCCATTTGACCGCCTTGTGCACGCCGGGGACGGCGCACACGATGAGCGCGTCGAGGTGGCGCCCGATGTCGCGTTTCCAGCCCGGCATGGCCGCGATGTAGGCTTTCACGGGGGCATCGCCGTATCCCTTCGCGATCTGAGGATTGCCGCCTGAGAGCAGAACGGGCTTTGCGGCGGTCTTTTTCGCGACCTTCGCCGTCTTTCCGGATGTCTTGCCGGCCATCGCGCTCACTCCTATCCGCTGATGCCTCGCGCGCTACGCCATTTGGCGGCATGGGGCAGCGCGAACAAGTACAGACCGGTGAGCAGCAACAGGATCAGCGGGAACAGCGCCAGAAGGCCTACCCAGAGGGCCTGCTGCTCTTGCACCATGGCGACGACGTTGACGATCACAGCCAGCGTAAAGGCAATGGACAGCCAGCGGTGGATCTGCCGAATAAACGTATTCCAGTTCAATGAAACCTCCCTTGAAGCGAGCTGAAACGTGACCAGACGTCAGTCCGTCCGCGCCAGAACCTCCTCCAGCTTTGCAAAAAACTGCTTCCATCCGGCGTGGGCGCCGCCATAGGCCTGTTTCTGATCGGGCCGGAAGCCCGTCTGCTCCATGCGCAGGAGGGTCCCTGTGCCCGTTGGGGTGAGCGTAAAGGTCACCACGCTCTGCAGATCGTAGGCCGCATCGTCGTGCTTGAAATTCCAGGTGTAGGACAGCGTCTTGTTCGGCTCGATGGCGAGGACCTCGCAATCCAGCACGCCGCCCCATTCGCCGCGAAGATTGAAGCGATGGCCCACAGTCGGCTTGAAGTCGTTCTTCATCAGCCACTCCTCGATCAGGTGCGGTTGCGTCAGCGCGCGCCAGAGCTTTTCCGGCGGATGAGCTATCTCGCGTTCGACGACGACGGAACGCGTTTCGGTCGCACGATTGGTCATTGGTCCATCCGTTTGAGCAGGTCTTCGAGATTGTCGAACCGCCGCTGCCAGAACCCGGCCATCTCGCTGGTCCAGTCGATCAGCGGGGCGAGGGCGCCGAGTTGGGCGCTGTAATGCGTCTGGCGGCCTTCGTGGCGGTCGCGCACCAGCCCCGCCTGTTTCAGAACGCCAAGATGCTTCGAGACGGCCGGCTGCGAGATCCCGGCCCGGGCCGTCAGCGCCCCGACCGTCTGCTCGCCTTCGCGGCAAAGCCGCTCGAAGATCGCCCGACGGCTCGGGTCGGCGAGTGTTCTGAACAGCACATCATGAGCGTTGGGCATAGGAAATCGATAACCTGTGGGTTATTGATTGATCCATAACCGAGAAGGGATGGTTTGGTCAAGCGGGATTGGGAAAGGCGTCACTGCGCCTACGATGTCGCCGGATGATTTAAAGCCCTCGGCAATAATCATAGTCTGCTAGTTATGGATTATCGTCGGCTCAGGCCGTTCCAAACGACGGCGCCGGTGTTCGCCGGGTCGACGCGCTGCATGAACCTCGCGCGCGGACGCGCTCTGTGGATTCGTCATGCCTCATGGTCGAGTATTTCGATCAGACGTTCGACCACGGTATCGATCTCGCTCCGCGTCGTCCCTCGCCCCAGGCTGAACCGGATCGCCCCCATGCCGACTTGGGGAGCAATGCCCATGGCTTGCAGGACCGGCGAGAGCTCAATCCGGCCGGAGTGGCACGCCGATCCGGTCGAGGCCGCGATACCGTCCAACTGTGTCAGTATCTCGGTGCCGATGCGGCCGACAAAGGAAGCATTGAGCGTGTTTGGCAGCCGATGGACCGGATGCCCATTCAGCGCCACGCGGTTTCCGAACTGCTGCCGCAACCGTTGCCAGAAGTGATCGCGCAGGATGCGCGCCTGATCCATAGGCGCAAGATTGCGCGCAAGCTCACTGGCTTTCCCAAGGCCTACCGCAAGCAGCGCGCTTTCGGTGCCGGCTCGCCGGCCGCGTTCATGCCCGGCACCGTGGATCAGCGGCTCGATCGACAGGCCGCGACGCACGTACAGGGCGCCGATTCCCTTGGGTGCATAGACCTTGTGGCCGGCGATCGAAAGGAGGTCGACGCCGAGTTGGCTTACGTTGCTCGGCACCTTGCCAACGGATTGTGCGGCGTCGGTATGGAATGGAATGCCGTATTCATGCGTGATGCGGGCACACTCCTCGATCGGCTGGATCGTGCCGACCTCGTTGTTGGCGTGCATGACGCTGACAAGAATCGTGCGCGGAGTGATCGCCTTGCGCAGGTCGTCGGGGTCAATTCGGCCGGCACCGTCGACGGGCAGATAGGTCAGCCACGCGCCCAGGCGCTCGAGAAACCGGCACGGTTCTATGATCGCCGGATGCTCGATCTGCGTGGTGACGATGTGATCGCCCTTGTCGCGGCCGGCAAGGAACACGCCCTTTATCGCGAGGTTGTTTGCCTCGCTGCCGCCGCTGGTGAAGACAATTTCGTCATCATGGCAGCCGAGCAGGGCTGCGACCTGGCCGCGCGCGGTCTCGAGGGCCGCCTTCGCTTCAATGGAGGCCCAGTGGCCGCTCGACGGATTGCCGTGACGATCCTCGAGAAACGGCATCATCGCGGCGGCGACCGCCGGGTCGACCGGCGTGCTCGCGTTGTAGTCGAGATAGATGCGTTGCGTGGTCATGATCCGCTTGGAAGGTTAGGATTGCTGAGCTGAGTGTTCGCGCATGAACACGGCCACCACCACACCCGAGAGGAAGGTCAGCGCCGCGACGATCCCGATTGCCCAGGCGAATCCCAGGACGTCGGCAATGATGCCGGCAGAGAGTGCGCCGATCGCATAACCGAGGTCACGCCAGAAGCGATAAACACTAAGCGAACGCGCGCGCCATGTGGGGTGCGAGGCATCGGAAACGGCTGCGATCAGGCTTGGATACACCATCGCAGTGCCGATCCCGAGTAGGAGACTGCCAATCAGCCAGTACTCAAATTGACGGGTAAGCGCCGTGAGAAACAGGCCGGCAGCCTGCACCCACATGCCGGCGACGATCAGTCCCTTGCGGCCCCATCGATCGCTCAACGGACCGGTCGCGATCTGCAGGATGCCCCAGGTGGCGGGGTACACAGCCTTGAGGATGCCGATGCGTTCGACGCCGAGGCCGAAAGACTGGAAGAACAGCGGAAAGATTCCCCAGCTCATACCGTCGTTGAGATTGTTGACGAGCCCGGCCTGCGAGGCGGCGAACAGATTCCGATCGCGCAACGATGTGAGCGTAAAGATTTCCCAGAAGCCGATTGTGGGGCTCGGGCGCGCAGTGTTGCCGATCTCCAGTCGAACATGATCGCGCGTATCCCGGACCAGAAAAATGGAGAGCAGCGCGCCGAAGATCGCGTAGCCAACGCCAAGATAGATCGGCGCCGGCCGAAGACCATAATTCGCTGCGATGTAACCGGTGAGGAAGGCCGTCACGCCGACGGCCAGATAGCCGGCAAACTCGTTGAGCCCGACGGCCAGGCCCCGTGATTTAGGGCCGACGAGGTCGACCTTCATGATCACGGTCATCGACCAGGCAAGCCCTTGGTTGATGCCGAGCAACACATTGGCGGCGATCACCCAATTCCAGCTCGGCGCCCACATGATCATGAAGGGAACGGGCAGACCGAACATCCAGCCCAGGATCAGCACGCGCTTGCGGCCCCAGACATCGGCCAGTTGCCCGGAAACAAGGTTGGCAAAAGCCTTGACGATACCGAAGCTGACGATGAAGGAGACGACAAATGTCGTGGAAGAAAGATGGAATTCTTCCGTGCCGATCAACGGCACGACGGTACGTTCGATCCCGACCATGCCGCCAACAAAGGCGTTGATCAAAACCAGCAACGCAAATTGCCGCCAGTTGGCGCTGAGTCCAAGGGCGATGCCAGCCGCCGGAGACCGAACTGGATCGGTCGTGCTCACTCCGCCGCCGCCATCATGCCGGAATTGATCGCGCGGATCTGTGCCGCCTGCGGCGGCGCCGGCGGAACGTCGGCAATCATGGCACGTACGAAGGCGTCCGCGTCCTCGATTCGGAACGCGTTGTTGTAGCGCTTTTCGAACCCGATCGTGGACGTCGGCTTGCCACTGAGGCTGCGTCCGCAGACGGATCCGGAATAGGCGCCGGGCAGCACCTCCAGATGATCCGGGAGCGATTTCAGTCTTTGCGCGCTTTGGAACAGAGCGCGTGCGCCTTGCTCAGCGCTCGTAGCCAGTTCGGTTCTGCCGAGATCGCCGACCATGAGGGTATGGCCCGTCAGAACGAACCATGGTTCATTCGCGCGCGTTCGGTCGGTGACGACGAGCGAAATGTGCTCCGGCGTGTGTCCCGGCGTGTGTAGGACCTGAATCGAGACGTTGCCTAGTTCGAGCAACTCGCCGTCGCGAACGCCGCGGAACTGAAATTTCACAGCCGCTTTGGCGAACAGCACGTACTCGGCACCGGCTGCTTCAGCGAGCGCGCGCCCGGCGGAGACGTGGTCGGCGTGAAGATGCGTATCGATGACATAGAGAATGCGCATTCCCGTCTCTTCCGCGGCCCGCAGATAGGGGGCGATGTCGCCGACCGGGTCGACCACCGCTGCGGCGGCGCGCCCGCCGCATCCAACCACGTAGGAGAGGGCGACGGGATCGGAGTGCAAAAGCTGGCGCAGGATCATGGGAGCCTCCCGTATTCAAGCCGGCGGCAATGTCGAAGATCTCAAGCCGAGAATAGCTTGACAGGCTGCCGATATCATTCAATTATTCCATTGAATGATAATTCGATCGTGAGCGATGTCAAGCCAAGGACCGAAGCAGGTTTTGTTCGCCCAATTCGCGGCCGTCGCGAAAACGCTTGGGCATGCGCACCGCCTTGAGTTGCTGGAGCAACTCGCGCAGGGGGAGCGCAGCGTCGAAGTTCTGGCGCAGAAGACCGGCCTTTCGATCGCCAACGCCTCGCAGCATCTCCAGCACATGCGTCGTGCGGGCCTGGTGGCAAGCAGACGTGACGGCAAATTCGTCTACTACCAGCTTGCGGACGACAGCGTTCTCGACGTGCTGGCAGCCTTACGCGTCGTTGCAGAGCGAAATATGGCCGAAGTCGAGCAGGTCGTGCGCAGTTATTTCAATGAGCGCGACGCCCTCGAAGCCGTCTCGCGCGAAGAGCTTTTACAGCGATCCCGCGCGGGGGCGGTTACCGTTCTCGACGTCCGGCCGGAGGATGAATTCGTCCTGGGGCACCTGCCGGGCGCCGTGAACATTCCCTTGCGCGCGCTCGAAAAGCGGCTCTCGGAGCTCGATCCTGCAAACGAGATCGTCGCTTACTGCCGCGGTCCCTACTGCGTGTTGTCCTATGAAGCGGTGGCCGCACTGCGAGCGCGCGGCTTCAAAGCTCGTCGGCTGGAGGACGGGTTGCCGGAGTGGCGGGCCGCCGGCTTGCCGGTCATCAGTGGGAGCGCCTGAATCACGTAGAGCATCCCGGCTTGCCCCCTTGTTGAACCGGCGGGCAAGCCACGGAGCCGAACGAGCAGAATACGCAGCAATCGCCGGGGAGCGGCTTGAGCCTCGCACCGCAACCCTTGCAGTCATAGAAGAACTGACATGAGTCCATCGGCATGCGCTCGATGGCCGTGTGATGGCATTGCGGACAGGTTACGGTCGACTCGAGTTGCATCAGCGGTTCGCGAGACTCAGAAGAGGCCGCCAGACTGTACCCTAGACTCTAATGCGCCATGCCGCGTGCCACTTCCTGGCAAGCTTCCATGCAGCGGCGGCAGCTTTCCGCACAGATGCGGCAATGTTCATGCATGGCGGCGTGCCGTTGGCATTCCTCCGCGCAAAGCCGGCAGGCGGCGGCGCAGACGCTGAGCATGCGGCGCATCACCTCGTCGTCGGAACCCGTCCTGCGGGTCATGATGCGTCCGGTGATATTGCAGATATCGGCGCAATCCATGTCCAGGCGAATGCACTGGGTCAGCTCCTGTACCATGCGCTCCGACAGGCAGGCGTCGGCGCAGGAGGTGCAGGTCTGGGCGCAGGAGTAGCATTCCTCGATGCAGCGGATCAGGGCGTCGCTGACCTGGCCCTGGACGGCCGGGTGGGTACCAATCATTTCACGGGCGTGCATGGCTGGGTTCCTTGCTGAGGACAGATCACCGCCGGGGCGGTCGCTAGCTCAAGTCGCGGCATTGAAAAATGTTCTGGGTAGCCGACTGGAATGGGTTCGAGGGCGCGGAAGAGTCTGATTCATCGCAATGCGATATCTGTCCGCTGGCATATGTTAAGGAAACCCGCGGTTTCGTGATGGAACTCTGCTTCCCATCATGGGCCGGGATATGCGAAACTGCACCTGTGAAATACTCGGTTCACCTTTGCCGGCTGCTGGCGATTTTTGTGATCGTCGGCCTCGTTATCGCCCCGCTTACGGCGCGGGCGAATACGGGCGCCATAGCACCAATGGCCATGACGGCGATGTCCGATGACACGGCCGCCATGTCCGATGACATGGCGTGCTGCCCCGAGAAATCGGCGCCGGTCGATTGCGATCAGTGTCCGTTGATGGCGCTCTGCGTATCGACGACGTTGCAGGCGCCGCTGCCGGCCGGCATTGCCGAAATCCAGCCTGTCACGCTTCGGATGCTGCTGCCCGGCAGCGATCCGGAAGTGGACAGCCTCGGGCATTCGCCTCCGCCAAAACCTCCCCGGTCCCTGGTCCTTTCGGCGTAACGCCGGAGTCTTGCGGCGCTTTGTGGCGTCCGCGCCATGCCGCCATGGCGGCTGACCAGTAGATCGAGGATACCATGATGAAGGCCATTCAGTTTTCGCGCGGCCTGCGGGTCGCGCTAAGCGGCGCCGCACTGACATGCGCCGCGACCGCCGCGCTCGCCGATATCAAGAACTACGAGTTCAAGCTCACCGAACCGACAGTGAAGACCGGTCGCGACAAGACCTTCGCCGTCAAGCTCATCGACAAGACCACCGGCAAGGCCGTTCCGGACGCCGTGATCTTTGCGACGCGCCTCGACATGGCGCCGGACGGCATGCAGGAGATGGCGACCGAACTGACCCGGCTCGAAGCGGCCGAAACCGGCACCTACCGCTTCAAGGCCGATTTCAGCATGGCCGGGCGCTGGCAATTGTCGCTCGGGGCAAAAGTGCAGGGCGAAACCGGCACGGTCGACAACAAGCTCGTCATTCAGGCCGACAAATGAACCGGTCAGCTCAGATTGCGATCGCTGCCGCCGTCACCGTTGCCGTGATCGCCGGTTTCCTCGCGCGTCCCTATCTCTGGCCGAGCAGCGAGACGACGCATGCCCACGTCACGGCCCAGGCGAGCGAAGCCTCGGGTGCCGCGATCTATTATCAGGATCCGGACGGCAAGCCGTTCTACTCGCTGACCCCGAAGAAGACGCCCGATGGCCGCGATTACCGCGCCGTTCCGCGGGGCGCCGACATCAGTTTTGACGATCCGTCGCAGGAAAGCGCGGCGGCTCCACCCGCCGACCGCAAGATCAAGTATTACCGCAATCCGATGGGCCTGCCGGACGTTTCGCCGACGCCAAAGAAGGATTCGATGGGGATGGACTACATCCCCGTCTATGAGGGCGAGGACAGCGACGACGGATCGGTCAAGGTGTCGCCGGGAAAGATCCAGCGCACCGGCGTCAAATCGGAGCCGGCCACCGCCCGCCCGATCCGGACGGTCGTGCGGGCGCCAGGCACGATCCAACTCGACGAGCGTCGAGTCTCAGTCATCGCGATGCGCGCGGAAACCTACCTGCAATCGGTTGCCGACGTCACGACTGGCTCCTTTGTCAAGAAGGGGCAGCCGCTGATGCAGGTCTACAGTCCGGCAGTTTCCAGTGCGGCCGCAGAGTTTGTGACGACGTTGACGTCCAGGACTACGGCGGGCGAACCGTCCTACGGACGCGGTTCACGGCAGCGGTTGATGAACCTTGACGTGCCCGAAGCGGTAATCAGCGAGGTCGAGAGAACGCGGGTCGTCCCGGTGACCGTCGCCTGGTCGGCCCCACGGGACGGCATCGTGCTGGAACGCAACGCCGTCCAGGGTATGCGAGCTCAACCGGGCGATGTGCTCTTCCGCGTTGCGGATACGTCGGTGGTCTGGGCGATAATCGACATAGCCGAGCGCGATCTCGGCTCGCTTGCCGTCGGACAAGGCGTTACCGTGCGCGCGCGCAGCTTCCCGGGGCGGGACTTCTCCGGAAAGATCTCTGTCATTTATCCGCAGGTCAACCGCGAGACACGGACAGCCCGCGTTCGGATCGAACTGGCAAATCCCGACCTCGCATTGCTGCCGGACATGTACGTGGATGCGGACGTCGAGATTGGCGGCGCGGAGCCTGTTTTGGCCGTTCCCGACAGTTCGGTGCTCGATACGGGAGCACGCCAGGTCGTTCTGGTGGACAAGGGCGAGGGACGATTCGAGCCCCGCGACGTCAAGATCGGCCGTCGGGGAGACGGACTGGTCGAAATCCGCAGCGGGCTGAAAGACGGCGAGCCCGTCGTCATCTCGGCCAATTTTCTAATCGATGCGGAAAGCAATCTGAAGGCGGCACTCAAGGGCTTTGCCGAGGGAGCTCAGCCATGATTGCCCGCTTGATCGCTTGGTCGGCTCGTAACCTCCTGCTGGTGCTATTCGGCAGCGGCTTCGCCGCTGCGGCCGGCATCTACGCGCTCGTCCATCTGCCGCTGGACGCCATTCCCGACCTCTCCGACACCCAGGTGATCGTCTACACGGAGTACCCGGGGCAGGCGCCGCAGGTGATCGAGGACCAGGTCACCTATCCGCTCACCACCGCGATGTTGACGGTGCCGAAATCGAAGGTGGTGCGCGGCTTTTCCTTCTTCGGCGTCTCCTTCGTCTACATCATCTTCGAGGATGGCACCGACATCTACTGGGCGCGCTCGCGGGTGCTGGAGTTTCTCAACAGCGCAGCTTCGCGACTGCCGTCCGGGGTGACGCCGACCATCGGTCCCGACGCGACCGGGGTGGGGTGGGTGTACCAATATGCGGTGATATCCAAGGAACTGAATCTCGCGGACACCCGCGCGATCCAGGACTGGAACCTGAAATTCGCGCTGGCGAAGGCCGAGGGCGTGGCCGAGGTCGCGAGCGTCGGCGGCTTCGTCAAGCAGTACAACGTGATACTCGACCCGCAGCGGATGCGCGATCGCGGCATCACCATGCAGAAGATGCGCGAGGCGATCCGCGCCTCCAATGCCGATGTGGGCGGCCGCACCGTCGAGCTCTCGGAGTTCGAATACGTGATCCGCGGGAAGGGGTACCTGAAGAGCATCAATGATCTCGGCAACATCGTGCTGAAGACCGACAACGGAACGCCGGTACTGTTGCGCGACGTTGCGCGCGTCGAGCTTGGCCCCGACGAGAGGCGCGGCATCGCCGAGCTCAACGGCGAGGGTGAGGTGGCGAGCGGCATCGTGCTGCAGCGCTTCGGCGTGAATGCGCTCGACGTCATCGAGAACGTCAAGAAGCGGTTCAAGGAAATCGTGACCAGCCTGCCGAAATCGGTCGAGATCGTCCCGGTCTACGACCGCTCGAACCTGATCTATGCCGCGATCGATACGCTAAAGCATACGCTGGTCGAGGAAAGCATCGTCGTTGCGCTGGTGTGCATCGTCTTCCTGCTGCATGTCCGTAGCGCGCTTGTCGCGATCCTGATGCTGCCGGTCGGCGTGCTGATGGCATTCGGCGCGATGAAGCTTCTGGGCTTAGGTTCCAACATCATGAGCCTCGGCGGCATCGCGATCGCAATCGGCGCCATGATCGACGCTGCGATCGTCATGATCGAGAACGCGCACAAACATCTCGAGCGCGCCGAGCCGGGCAAATCGCGCGTCGCAATCCTGATCGAGGCGGCCGCTGAGGTCGGCCCTGCGCTGTTCTTCAGCCTGTTGATCATCACCGTGTCGTTCATGCCGATCTTCACGCTGGAATCGCAGGAAGGCCGGCTGTTCAGTCCGCTCGCCTTCACCAAGACCTTTGCGATGGCAGCGGCAGCATTGCTTTCGATCACGCTGGTGCCGGCACTGATGGTGATCTTCATTCGCGGCAAGATCGTCCCCGAGCACAAGAACCCGATCAACCGCTTCCTGATCTGGATTTATAGACCCGTGATCAAGACCGTGTTGCGCGCCAAGACGCTGGTAGTCCTGCTTGCGCTTGGCGTGCTCGCTGCCTCTATCTGGCCGGCGCGCCAGCTCGGCACCGAGTTCATGCCCAACCTCAACGAAGGCACGCTGCTCTACATGCCGACGACCCTGCCGGGGATCTCGGTGACGAAGGCGTCCGAACTGATGCAGACGCAAGACCGGATCATCCGATCGTTTCCCGAGGTCGCCTCGGTCTACGGCAAGGCTGGACGGGCGGCGACGGCGACCGATCCGGCGCCGTCGGAAATGTTCGAGACGGTGGTCAATCTCAAGCCGAAGGAGCAGTGGCGCAAGGGCATGACGATCGACGCCCTGATCGCCGAAATGGACAAGGCGCTGCAGTTTCCAGGCGTTTCCAACGCCTGGACCATGCCAATCAAGGCGCGTATCGACATGCTCTCGACCGGCATCCGCACGCCGATTGGCGTGAAGGTCATGGGCACCGATCTCGCCGGAATCGAAACGCTCGCCAAACAGATCGAACAGGTGCTCAAAGCCGTCCCGGGCACGTCCTCGGCCTATGCCGAGCGCGGTCTCGGAGGCTACTACCTCGAGATCACGCCGAACCGCGAGGCGCTGGCGCGCTACGGCATCATGGTGCAGGACGTGCAGGACACCATCGCGACCGCACTCGGCGGCCAGACCGTGACCACGACCGTGGAGGGCCGCCAGCGCTTCTCTGTAAACATGCGCTACCCACGCGATCTCCGCGACAATCCGAAGGCGATCGCGAGCGACATCCTGGTGCCGATGCCGGCCGGCGGGGCGGTCCCGCTCGGCGAGGTCGCCAGCGTTACGCCGGCGCGCGGGCCAAGCTCGATCCGGACCGAGAACGGACAACTGGCGACTTACATCTATGTCGACATCCGCGACCGCGATCTTGGCGGCTACGTCGCCGAGGCGCAACGCGCGGTGCAGGCGAGCATTCAGTTTCCGCCTGGCTATTACGTCGTCTGGAGCGGCCAATATGAATATCTGGAGCGTGCGATCGCGCGGCTCAAGATCGTCGTACCGGTGACGCTGCTCATCATTTTCCTCCTGCTCTATCTCAATTTCCGCTCGGTAACCGAGACCATGATCGTCATGCTGTCGCTGCCGTTCGCGCTTGTCGGCGGGCTGTGGATGATGTGGTGGCTCGGCTTCAACCTCTCGGTCGCGGTCGCGGTCGGTTTCATCGCACTCGCCGGCGTCGCGGCCGAGACCGGCGTGGTCATGCTGATCTATCTCAATCAGGCGCTGGCCGAGATCACGAAGCTACGTCGGGTTCAGGGCCAGGCGCTGACGCGCAACGATCTCTATGCCGCCATCATGGAGGGCGCGGTCGAACGCGTGCGGCCAAAGATGATGACGGTGGTGGCCATCATGGCAGGCCTGCTCCCGATCATGTGGAGCACCGGCACCGGCTCGGAGATCATGCAGCGCATAGCGGTGCCGATGATCGGGGGCATGATCTCCTCGACATTGCTGACGCTGATCGTGATCCCGGCGGTATTCGGCATCCTCAAAGGCTTTGGGCTGCCCGGCGATCCCGAAAGCGGCAAGTCAGTCGAGGCGATTGCCAAGCCATCGAAGAAAGCCACACGCGTTGTGGAGCCAGCCGAATGAGGTGAACCATGACTTACGCAGCGATCTCCGGCACGATGCCGAGCTTCAGGTTGGCGGCTGCTTCGGCCCTTATGGCTGTTCTCAGCTTCTCTCCTCTCCAGGCGCAACAAGGCAATGCTGCTCGCGGCGAACGTAATTTCAGGGCCTGCGCAGCATGCCATTCGCTGGAGCGCGAGCGCAACATGACGGGACCGAGCCTTGCCGATCTGTGGGGACGCAAGGCAGGCACGCTGCCAAGCTTCGATCGCTTTTCTGATGCGTTGAAATCGTCCGGATTGACGTGGGATGACCGAACGCTCGATCAGTGGCTGACCGATCCGAAGCATCTCGTTCCGGGCAACGAGATGACCTTTGAAGGGATCGAGGAAGCTCGGGTCCGAGCAGACCTCCTGGCATTCCTGAAAGAAGCCACTAAACCCGGCGCAGCGCCGAGCCAAAGTGCGCAACGAGGCCAGAGGGGCGGCATGGGAGGGATGATGGGTGGTGGCATGATGGGCGGCGGCGCCGATCCAACTCTCAAGGCGCTTGAACCGGGCATTCAGGTCAAAACCATCAGTTATTGCCGCGACACCTATCGTGTCACCACGGCGGACGGCAAGATACGTGCGTTTTGGGAACGTAACTTGCGCTTCAGGACCGATTCCAGCAAAGATGGTCCTGTTCAAGACGCGCCGGCTCTATTGCCAGCGGGAATGATGGGCGATCGGGCGAGCGTGATCTTTTCGGCTCCTGAGGAGATCCTGAAATTTGTCGAGCGCCGTTGCTAGATTGTCAGACAGCCAATCTGTCGACGCCGCCCGAAGGGAAACCGGTCATGGGCTTCTACAACGATATTATTCTGCCGAGGATTTGCGATCTTGCGATGCGCAACAAGCAACTTCGGCCGTATCGCGAGCGGGTGATCGGCGCGGCCGAAGGTCGTGTGCTCGAGATCGGGATTGGGTCCGGCCGTAACTTGCCATTCTATCGGCCGCTGGTAACGGACCTCCTGGCGCTCGAGCCGGCCCCGAAGCTCATCGCAATGGCCCGCGAAGCTCCGCATCCGGGGACGCCGGTCAACTTCATCGAAGCTTCGGCGGAGGCTATTCCGCTCGATGACAGCAGCGTCGATACCGTTGTGACCACCTGGACCTTGTGCAGCATTCCGGATGCCGCCATGGCGCTCACCGAAATGCGTCGCGTGCTTCGCCCTGCCGGCAAGCTTTTATTCGTGGAGCACGGCATGGCGCCGGACAAGAACGTGAGGCGATGGCAGGACTGGCTGACGCCTGCCTGGCGATGCATCAGCGGCGGCTGTCACCTCAATCGACCGATCAGCACGATGATCGAAGCTGCAGGCTTCAGGATTGATCGGGTAGAGACCGGCTACATGCCTGGACCCAAAGCGATGACCTTCATGTACGAAGGCAGCGCCCGACCAAATTAGCCCGGCTATGCCGCGCGCACCTGGCTGAGAAACGCGTCGACCTGCTCGCGCAATTGTTGCGACTGCTGCGAGAGGTTGCCGGCGGCCGTCTCGACCTGGCTTGCCGCTGCGCCGGTGGCTGCCGCGCCCTCGGTGACGCCGCCGACATTGGCGGACACTTCCTGGGTGCCGGCCGCGGCCTGCTGCACATTGCGCGCGATCTCCTGGGTCGCCGCGCCCTGCTCTTCGATGGCGGAGGCAATCGTCGTTGCGATCTCGCTGATTTCGCCGATGGTTTTGCCGATCGCCTCGATCGAGACGACGGATTTCTGCGTGGCTCCCTGGATCGCTGATATCTGGGAGGCGATCTCCTCGGTGGCCTTCGACGTCTGCTCGGCGAGGCTCTTCACTTCGGCCGCGACGACGGCAAAGCCCCTGCCGCTCTCGCCCGCACGCGCCGCCTCAATGGTGGCGTTCAGCGCCAGCAGATTGGTTTGCGAAGCGATGTTGTTGATCAGTTTGACGATGTCGCCGATCCGCTGGGCCATGGCTGCGAGGCCCTGAATCTCGGCGTTGGTGCCTTGCGCTTCCTGCACGGCCTTTGCCGCGATCATCGCCGACTGGCTGACCTGCCGGCTGATTTCGGTGACGGAAGCGGACAATTCTTCCGTGGCGGTCGCCACCGTCTGCACGTTGCTCGACGTTTCCTGCGCGCCCGACGCCACGGCAGAGGCCTTGTTGGTATTTTCGGTTGCGACCGCTGCCATCCTTTCGGCAGTGGCGCGCATTTCGACGATCGATGCGGCGACGGCATCAAGCACGCTTGTCGCGCTCTGGTCGAAGCCTAAGGTCAGCGTCTCCATCACCTGTTGACGTTGCTCTTTCTTTTGCTGTTCCGGTCGCTGTTCGGCAGCCAGTGCGTTCGCGCTGACGGCATTGTCGCGGAACACCGCGACCGATCGCGCCATCTCGCCGACCTCGTCGGCCCGCGCCAGCGCCGGAACGTCGATCGACAGATCGCCGCCGGCAAGGCGCTGCATGGCGGCCGTCATGGCGGTCAAGGGGCGGATCACGCGGCGGGACAGCACCCAGATCGACACAATGCCGACGGCGGTGCCGAGCAATGTGACGAGCGCGACCAGGATGAGCTGCGTCCTTGCCGTTGCAGCCTTGGCTGCGGCATGCACGTTGGTGACTTCGACCGCAGCATCCTTGATCCTGACGATGGATTCCAGCGCCGGGTTGGACACTTCGTACCATTGCTGGACCGTCATCGGATAGCCGGCGCCCGCGATGCCTGCCTTGTAGACCGTATCGGTTTGAGCCTTGAAGTTGCCGAGGAAGTTTTGCTCCGCGACGGCAACTGCAGAGACAAGCGGCGACGCCGCACCGCCGGTTAGATCGCGTATCGCCTGCCAGTTCGACTGCACGTGGCCCCGCCAGTTGGCGATGTCGCGCTGCTGGTCGGCCGACAGCGCGCGGCCGGCCGAGATGTTGCCGGCATGAGCGGCGCGCTCGCGGCCGGCATATTCGCGCATCAGGAACGCGCTCTGCTTGACCATCGTAAGCTCGCCGACATTGGCGTCTTCCCTGCTGATCTCGCGCGAGGTTATGGTCCAGAGCGATTGAATCCGGGTCAGGAAGTCCGAAACAGTCGGGTACCAGGCCTTCAGCAATTCGGCATCGCGCTGTTCCTTCGCGGACTGAAGGGCGGAATCGGCGCTGCGGCGGAGCTGCTTGACGCGTTCATAGGCCCGCTCGACTTCGGCGATCAGCTTCTTGCCTTCCGGCGTCGCGGTGGCGGCAATCTTTTGGAGTGCCGGGGCGAGGACGGAATCGCCCTGCGAACGGCGCTTCTGGATCACTTCGCGCGTTTCCGCGTTTGCTGTGGCAGGCGCCTGCAGTGCGGTGTTGGTCTGGCCGCGTTCGAGCTGAATGCTCTCCAGTCCCTTGAGCAATTGATCGGCGTTTGCGTTCACCTCGGCAACGCGGACGGCGGCAATGTAGCTGCGCCAGGCATCTGCACCGGCAATGGCGCAAGAGATGAGGACCAGTACTGCGAGCACCCCGACGATGACGGCGAGGGTGGTCTTGACGGTGAGCGTGCCCGAAAGGGCCTCGCGCTTCGAATGCATGGGGATACCTTCTGGCTGGCGGCCCCCTGATGACGGCCTCTCTGTTACTACCAGCCGGCCGTTACCAAGCCGCTAATCGGAGCGCCGAGTTGCAGTGCCAAGGCTCTGTTTTTAAATCCATTTTGACAGTTTCTGATATTTGCTTGGACTCGTTACTTCCTTGAAGTTGCAGCCGCGGGCAAGGGTGGGGCGGCGTGTGGCGAGAGATGAAGACCTCAGCTTCGGACGATCGAGCCGGCGCGGCGACGGGCCGCGCCCGTTGCTTGAAGCGGCTGCCGACGCGACGAGATCGATCATGCTCAAACACCAGCGTCAGCTTGAACTGCGCGATAGCGCGGGCGGCGCCGCGTGTGGCGAGATCGATCCCTTCGCTGCAGCGCAGACACTTGGCCCCTCCACGTCTGGAGGTCGCGTAGCATGCCGGCGCTTGCTGCGGCCAGAAAGCAAGATGACAACTTAAGGCGATGGTGGCAGAATGGTGGCAGACGTGGTTTCAAGCTTGGCGACGAAGAAGAAGCGAAGAAAAGCGATCGCCAAGGTCACGTCGTCCAAGGGAGGAGATTGCTCATGAAACGCTTGTTTCTGGGACTAGTCGCCGTTGCCCTGATCGCATCGGCGTTTGTCGGATCCACCACTACAGTCGTGGCGCAGACGAAGGTGCTGAAGATGCAGGCCTCATGGCCGGCGTCGCTCACGCTCTATGATAACTTCACCTACTTCGCCGAGCGGGTGAACAAGCTATCGGACGGCAGCTTGAAGATCGAAGCGATGCCCGCCGGCCAGGTCGTACCCGCCTTCGAGGTGCTGGACGCGACCCACAAGAAGGTGCTCGACGGATCGCATGCGTGGGCCGGCTACTGGACCGGCAAGAACAAGACCGCGATTCTGTTCACCGGCGGTCCCGGCGGCACCTTCGGCATGGACTATATGGACGTGATGGGCTGGTTCTATCACGGCGGCGGCCTCGACCTTTACAACGAGTTCTATCAGAAAGAGCTCAAGCTCAACGTCGTCGTGTTCCCCATCCTGCCTGCAGGGCCGCAGGCGTTCGGTTGGTTCAAGAAGCCGATCCAGACGGTCGAGGACATGAAGGGCATGAAGTGCCGCCAGACCGGCATGGCCGGCGAAGTCTGGCAGGCACTCGGCTTCACGGTGGTCAACATGCCCGGCGGCGAAATCATTCCCTCCGCACAGCGCGGCGTGATCGATTGCGCGGAGTGGGTCGGCGGCATCGAGGACATGCAGCTCGGCTTCCACAACGTCTGGAAATACCACTATTCGCCCGGTTTGCATGAGAACGTGACGGTCGGAGAAATCGTGATCAACGGCGATGTGTGGAAGGAGCTCAGCACTCAGCACCAGGAGATCATCAAGTCGGCGGCCAATGAGACATTCCTCGTCTGGTGGACCAAGTGGCAGCGCCAGAACGCCGATGCGCTGATTGAGATGCAGCAGAAACACGGCGTACAAATCCTGCGCACGCCGACCGAGATCCTGCTGACCTTCATCAAGAAGTGGGACGAGATCGCGGCGGCCGAGAGCGCCAAGAACCCGTTCTTCAAGAAGGTGCACGACTCGCAGAAGGCCTATGCCAGCGCCGTGGTGCCGTACAAGCGGTCCTATTTCCCGCCATACTCCTTCATGGCGAACTACTACTTCCCCGTCGAGAAATAGGGCTTCGTCCGAGGGCGGCCGGTTCGGCCGCCCTCCATTCACGCGCAGCCGGCCTGCGCCGCGCCGCAAGGCGCGTCGCACCGAACCATCGGCGGGTAGGAATGGCTGAGACAACAGACAGGCAGTCGCCGGCGCTGCTGGCCATGATCCGAATCATCGACGGCTTCACCGACCGGACCGGGACGATCATCTCGTGGCTGTCGGTGCCGCTTGTTCTGGCCGTCGCCTACGAGGTTACAGCGCGTTATTTGTTCAACGCGCCGACTGTATGGGCCTACGACGCAACCTACATGCTCTACGGCTCGCTGTTCATGCTCGGCGCCGCTTATGCGCTGCACAAGGGCGCGCATATCCGCACCGACTTCTTCTGGGAGAAGTTCTCCATCCGCAAGAAGGGCTGGATCGATACGATCTCCTATATCGTCTTCTTCTTCCCGAGCCTGATCATGCTGTTGCTGATCAGCTGGACCGAATTTCACTACGCCTTTCAGATCAACGAGATGTCGGACCAGACACCTTGGCGGCCAATCCTGTGGCCGTTCAAGTTCGTCGTGCCGCTCGCCTGCTTCTTGCTGCTCGTCCAGGGCGTGTCCGAGTTGATCAAGAGCATCTACATGATGCGCACCGGTGTCGAACTCGAGCATAAGGAGAAGGTCGAGGTATGACCGCAGAAGCGCTCATCGGCCTCATCATGCTTCTGGTCTTGCTCGGAGCGATCTTCATCGGCGTGCCGATCTCGTTCACGTTGCTGTTTCTCGCATTTGCGTTCGGCTACTTGGGAATCGGCGCGACGGTCTTCGATCTGGCCTACTTCCAGACCATCGGCCTGATGAAGGAGGAACTCCTGGCCGCCGTGCCGCTGTTCATCTTCATGGGCTTCATCACCGAGCAGGCGGGCCTCATGGAGCGCCTTTTTACGGCGTTCCGCATGCTGCTTGCGCCGGTGCGCGGCGCGCTCTTCCTCGTCGTCATCCTGACTTCGACCGTGTTCGCGATGGCGACGGGCATCGTTGGCGCAGCCGTCACCGTTCTTGGCATCATGGCCTCGCCGGTTATGATGAAGGCGGGTTATGACGCCAAGCTGTCAGCGGGCACCATCACGGCGGGCGGCACGCTCGGCATTCTCATTCCCCCGTCGGTGATGCTGATCGTAATGGGGCCGGTGCTCGGGGTGTCGGTCGCCGATCTGTATGCCGCAGCCCTTGGGCCGGGCTTCCTGCTGGCCGGCGCCTACATCGGCTACCTGATGGGCCGCGCCTTCATGAACCCCAAACTCGGGCCGCCGGTGCCGAGGGAGGAGCGGATCCACTCGGCGGGGCACATTGCGCGCGAGGTGATCATCGGCACGCTGCCCCTGCTCGGGCTCATCACGGCGACGCTCGGCTCGATCATCGGGGGGCTTGCGACGCCGACGGAGGCCGCCGGCATCGGCAGCGTCGGCGCGCTGATCCTGGCCATCGCCTATGGCAGGTTCTCGCTCAGCGGACTGCAGCGAGCGCTGATCTCGACAATGGCGACGTCGAGCATGGTGCTGCTGCTGGCGGTCACGTCGAACATTTTCGGTGCGGTGTTCGCTCGCCTCGGCTCAGCGAACTGGATCACCGAGACGATGCTCGGCTTCGAGTTGCCGCCTAGCCTCATGCTGATTGTCGTGCTCCTACTCATTTTCCTGCTGGGTTGGCCGTTTGAGTGGCCAGCCATCATCCTGGTGTTCCTGCCGATCTTCTACCCCGTCGTGAAGGGAATGGGCATCGACCTCATATGGTTCGGAGCGCTGGTTGCGGTGGTGCTGCAGACCGCCTTTCTGTCGCCGCCGGTCGCCATGTCAGCGTACTATCTCAGGCAGGTGGTCAGGGGCTGGAGTCTCGCGACGATCTACGCCGGCATGTTCCAGTTCATGATCCTGCAGGTGATCTGCGTCGGGCTTATGATCGCTTTCCCCAGCATTGCGACCTGGTTTCCGGAGACGCTGCACGAGGCATCGCGCAGTCAGGTCATCCCCGAGGAGTACAAGAAAATCCTGGAACAGCAGAGGCGGGCACCGTCCCTGGAGGACGAAGACTGGCTGATACCAAAAAAGAAGTAGCCGGCGTTGTTGCGTGCTGGTTGAGGTCCGCCGCTCTAGCTAGAAGCAAGCTGTGGCGGAAGGGCGATAAGCGGAAGGCGTGTTGTGAACGCTGCCTTTCTTACTTCCGCACAATCGAACCGGCGCGCCCGACGAGCCTCGCCAGTTGCTTGAAGCGGCTGCCGACGCGGTCGGCGACGAGATCGACCATGCGATGCTCGAACACCAGCATCAGCTTGCGGCCCTGATTGCGGAAATGCGTCGCGGGCAGCACGCCGGTGCGCGCCGCCGATATCAGGTGCGCGACCCGGAACGCCGCGCCAAGAAGGCGGGCGCGCTCATCCATTGCCGGCGGCACCAGTCCGCGGACGCGCTCCGGCGGCTCGTTCTCTTCGCTGAGACCTGCGTAGCGATAGAACACCGACAGCGCGACAAAGGCGCGGCCTTGATGGCTGATCGAACCGAAATTGCCGTTGGTGATCAGGCTCAGCGTTTCCTCGCCGCGGTGGTCGGGATGCACCCGCCAGCCGATATCGGAAAGCAGGCAGGCAGCGTGGCGCAGGCGGCGGTCTTCCTCGGTCTCGCGCAGCTTTACCACCCGCGCCAGACGATCGGTCCAGGCAACAAGCTCTTCGGCGTGGCGCGCGGAACGTGACAGGAGCCCGTTCAGGGTTTGGGCGGCGCAAATAAAACCGTCCCTGGCGCGCTCCTGCGGCGGCAGCATCTCGTAGAGCAGGCCTTCGCGCACGCCGAAGGTCGAGAACACGATCGTCTTCGGCCGGCCGACGCGGATGATGTATTCGAGCACCAGCGCCGCATAGGTCAGGAGCGGACGCCGGGCGTCCGCAACCACTTCGATATCGGCGAGCATGTTGGCCGCGGCCAGCCGGCGCAGGCGGCGGGCGAAATCGAGCGCTTCGGCGGCAGGTATCGAATAGCCGTGCATCACGCGCAGCGGATAGCCGCTCTGGATGATGTGGATACGCGCGAGCGCGCGCCAGGTGCCGCCGACCGCATAGAAGGTGCGGCCATGGCCGGCCTTGAGCTGGGCGACGTCGGACAGATCGTCCCGAACGATGCGTTCGGCGCGCTTCAAGGATTTGTCCGAGAGATCCTGCAGGGCCAGGCTTCCGAGCGGCAGTGTGACACCGCTGTGGACACGGTTCTTCTGCACGTCGATCAGTTCGAGCGAACCGCCGCCGAGATCGCCGACGATGCCGTCGGGATTGTGGATGCCGGAGATGACGCCGAGCGCGGACAGTTTTGCTTCGCGTGGGCCGGACAGGATCTGAATCGGCGTGCCGCAGATGCGCTCCGCCTTGGCGATGAAGTCGGGACCGTTCTTGGCGTCCCGGCAGGCGGCGGTGGCGATAGCAAAGACGCGGCCTACCTGCTGGATGCGGCACAGCGCGCGAAATCGCCGTAGCGCCGTCAGCGCCTTGCCAACCGCGTCCTCGGCCAACAGGCCGGTGCTCTGCACCTCGCGGCCGAGCCCGCACAGCGCCTTCTCGTTGAAGATGGTGACGAGGCTGCGCGCCATCGTCTCATAGACGACGAGACGAACAGAGTTCGAACCGATGTCGATGACGGCGACGCTGGAAGCGCGCTTGCGCGGCCGCTTCACAGCGGCGCTCCCTTATGACGATTGCTGACGCTCGGTACGGCGCGTGAGGCGGCGCGGCGAAGATTCCTTGAGAGACTTTCCACGTCCAGACAGGCTCGGATTCGTCATGAAATAGTTATGCAGGTTGAACGGCTCTTCGCCTTTCGCGGCCTTCATACGCGTTGACGACCCATCCGGCAACAATTGCCAGCTCTGCTCGGTATCCTTCAGGTTCGCGACCATGATCTGTTCGAGAACCTGCTGATGTACCGTGGGATTTTGCAATGGACAGAGCACTTCGACGCGCCGGTCGAGGTTTCGCGGCATCATGTCGGCAGACGAGATATACACAGCCGCCTTCGGGCCAGGCAGGCCTTGCCCCATGCCAAAGCAGTAGATTCGGCCGTGCTCCAGGAAGCGGCCGATAATCGATTTGACGCGGATGTTCTCGGAAAGTCCTGGAATGCCCGGCCGCAGGCAGCAGATGCCGCGCACCACCAGTTCGATCGACACACCGGCCTGCGAAGCCTCGTACAGGGCGTCGATGACATCAGGATCGACCAGCGAATTCATCTTCATCCAGATCGCTGCCGGCTTGCCGTGCCGGGCGTGATTGGACTCGCCTCTGATGTGTTCGACGATGCGCTTGCGCAATGTCAGCGGCGACACCGCCATCCGCTCGATGTCGCTCGGCTCTGCATAGCCGGTGATGTAGTTGAACACCCGCGCCGCGTCGCGGCCGATGATCGGGTCCGACGTGAAATAGGAGAGGTCCGTATAGATGCGCGCGGTGACCGGATGATAATTGCCGGTGCCGGTATGCACATAGGTGGTCAGGTTACCGCCCTCGCGTCGCACCACCATGGACAGCTTGGCGTGCGTCTTCAGTTCGAGAAAGCCGTACACGACCTGCACGCCGGCGCGTTCAAGGTCGCGCGCCCAGCGGATGTTGGCTTCCTCGTCGAACCGCGCCTTCAGCTCAATCAGCGCCGTCACCGACTTGCCGGCTTCCGCGGCCTCGGCCAGCGCGCGCACGATCGGTGAGTTGTTCGAGGTGCGGTAGAGCGTCTGCTTGATGGCGACGACATCGGGATCGCGCGCCGCCTGCTGCAGGAATTGCACGACGACGTCGAAGGATTCGTAAGGGTGATGGACGATCAGGTCCTTTTGCCGGATCGCCGCGAAGATGTCGCCGCCATGGTCGCGCACCCGCTCGGGATGGCGCGGCACATAGGGCGTGAATTCGAGGTCGGGCCGGTCGAGCCGTGTGAGCTGCGAGAGCTCGTTCATCGCCAGCACGCCGTCGACCAGGAACACCTCGTCGTCGGCGGCGGAAAGCGCCTGCTGCACGAAGGCGCGCAGCGCTTCCGGCATCTTGGCTTCCATTTCCAGCCGGATCACCGAACCGCGCCGCCGCCGCTTCAGCGCGGTTTCGAACAGGCGGACCAGATCTTCGGCCTCTTCCTCGATTTCGAGTTCGGAGTCCCTGATGATGCGGAAGGCGCCCTGGCCCTTGACGGTGTAGCCGGGGAACAGGCGGCCGATGAAGAGGCCGGTGGCCTGTTCCAGCGGAATCAGGTGGACCGCGCCGTCCTTGCCCGCGGGCATGCGGATGAAGCGGTCGATCTTGCCGGGCATGCGGATCAGCGCGTTCATCGCCTTGCCGTCAGACGTCCGCATCAATTGCAGGGCGATGGTGAAGCCGAGGCTCGGGATGAACGGGAAGGGATGCGCCGGATCGATCGCGAGCGGCGTCAAAAGCGGAAAGATGCTGTGGAGGAAATGATCCTCCAGCCAGCTTCGCTCCGCCTTGGTGAAGTCATGGCCGTCGATCAGTTTGATGCCGCTCTCCGACAATGTATTGCGGAGATCGCGCCAGATCGCCTGCTGGTCGGAGGCCAGTTCCGAGACCGTCCTGTTGATGAGGGCGAGCTGTTCGGCAGGGGTCAGGCCGTCGGGGCTGCGTTCGGCAATGCCTTCACGGACCTGCGCCTTGATGCCGGCGACGCGGACCATGAAGAACTCATCAAGGTTATTGGCTGAAATCGACAGGAACCGCACCCGTTCCAGCAACGGATGGCCCGGATTGACCGATTCCTCGAGCACCCGGCGGTTGAAATGCAGCCAAGACAGTTCCCGATTGATGAATCGCTCGGGGCTCGCGGCGATTGAGGGCGGAGCCTCGGCAATCGGCTCTTTTTCTTTTATTTCAACAGCTTGTACCAATTCCATAAGGCTTTGATCCATCGCGGGCAAGGCAGCCCGACTTTAAGCGAATGCGGCCTACAACATGTGATACGCCGATGACGTTTCAATGACATTGATGTTCCGCCCATCGCCGGCGTCAAGGCGGCAGGACGCAGCAGGACTGCCGATCAGCCGTTTCGCAGGAGTTCCGCGGCCAGCGCCCGGGTCACCGGCCGGCCGAGCCGCAACGCCTCGGTATCCAGGAGCTCGACCGCTTGGCGGGCGGCGGCATAGGAGCGCTCGATTCGGCTGGCGAGGTAGCTCACCACCGTCTCGTCGATGCTCAATTGGCGGTCTGCGCAGAATTTGATGATCAGGCTACGAAACAGCAAGTCATCCGGCGGCAATAGCGATACCACGGGTGCGGCGCGCAGCCGCGACCGGAGATCGCGCAGTTCGATCTCGAACGCCGCCGGTGCAACGCGCCCCGTGATCAATACGAAGGCCTCGTCCTCGCGCGCCAGGTTCAGGAGGTGAAACAAGGCGCGTTCGTCGAAATCGGCCGGCCTCAGGTCTTCGACCACCAGAGCGCCAGTGGCGAGTGCGCCGGGAACCGCAGCGGCGGTAAGCGCATGCGCCGAGATCGAGCGCGCGCCCGCCTGTTCGGCCCAGATCGCGGCTAGATGGCTCTTGCCGGAGCCCTCCGGCCCCGCCAGCAGCATGATGCGGTTCGGCCAGTCGGGCCAGCTTTCGATCAGCGAGAGCGCGGCTTCATTGGCCGGACCTTCGAGGAAATTGTCGCGGGTCAGGCTCTCCGCATGTGGCAGCGCAAAGGCAAGCTGACGAGGTTGAACGCGAACTGCCACGCAAATCTCCAGACCGGGATGCTGCGGCCTTCATAGCGTTTTCAAGCGAACTGAACACCGGTTCGCGCGAAGAAAAGCGCATCAAACTAAGAGCACGATCTAGCGCGCGTCGATCGTGCTCATGTGCCGCACCCACTCGACGAGATAGAGCGAGACGGAAACCAAAGTAAAGACCGTAACGAAACCCATCAGGATCACATCATAGGGCGCCGGGTTGAAGTTGAAGCCGAGCGACGCCAGCACCAGTGCCGCGAACGCCACCTGCGCCACCGTATTCAGCTTCGACACCATCAGGGGCTTCATCGGGATCGGCTTGCCGAACAGCCATGACACGATCACGGCCGTGACGATCATGATGTCACGCGACACCACGAGGATGACGAGCCAGCGCGGCACCGCGCCCCAGATACCAAGCGCCACGAAGATCGAAACCAGGAGCGCCTTGTCGGCAAGCGGGTCGAGCAGGGCGCCGAGCTCACTCGACATGTTGAAGCGCTTGGCGAGAAAGCCGTCGACAGCGTCACTGACGCCTGCGATCACGAAAATCGCGAAGGCGATCTCCATCTGGCTGGAGACGATCGCCCAGACGATGACTGGCACCAGGATGATGCGCCCCAGTGTGATGATGTTCGGAATACTCAACTCGGTCGCTTCCCGGCTCCCGGCCTAGATCCGGCCCCTGGCGGGTTTAGCCGGCTCTTATCTACATAGTATATGCGTCAAGCGCTTGCGAGCCATTGCAGGATCGCGGAATTCCTCGTAACCAGCCGTCATCATACTGGAATTCGGGCATGAACGACCGCAAAAACGGGCTGACTTACGCGGATTCGGGCGTCGATATCGATGCCGGCAACCGCCTGGTCGATCTCATCAAGCCGATGGTGCGCGCCACCGCCCGGGCCGGCGCCAACGCCGAAATCGGCGGTTTTGGCGGCCTGTTCGACCTCAAGGCGGCGGGTTTCAAGGACCCGGTGCTGGTGGCGGCGACCGACGGCGTCGGCACCAAGGTCAAGATCGCGATCGAGACCGGCCTGCATGGCGGCATCGGCATCGACCTGGTGGCGATGTCGGTTAACGACTTGGTCGTCCAAGGCGCGGAACCGTTGTTCTTCCTGGACTATTTTGCCTGCGGCAAGCTCGACCCCGAGGCCGCCGCAGCCATCGTGGCCGGTGTCGCCGAGGGCTGCCGGGAGTCCGGCTGCGCCCTGATCGGCGGCGAGACCGCTGAGATGCCGGGGCTCTACAAGGACGGCGACTACGACCTGGCGGGCTTTGCGGTTGGAGCTGCCGAGCGCGGCACGCTATTGCCGACCGCGGACATCGCCGTCGGTGACGCCGTGATCGGATTGGCTTCGTCCGGCGTTCATTCCAACGGCTTTTCGCTGGTCCGCAAGATCGTCGCACAATCCCGCGTGGCTTTCGATGCGCCGGCGCCATTCTCGCCGGTCATGACGTTGGGCGGCGCGCTGCTGACGCCGACGCGGCTCTATGTGAAATCCTGCCTGCACGCGATCCGCGAGACCGGGGCGATCAAGGGACTTGCCCACATCACCGGCGGCGGCTTCACCGACAACATCCCACGCGTGTTGCCGAAGCACCTCGGCGTCGGTATCGATCTGGCGCGGCTGCCGGTGCTCCCGGTGTTCAAGTGGCTGGCGGAGCAGGGCGGCATCGCCGAACTCGAATTGCTGCGCACCTTCAACTGCGGCATCGGCATGGTCGCCATCGTCAAACCGGATGCGATCGAGCAAGTGACGGCAGTGTTGACCGAAAGCGGCGAGGCCGTCGCCTTGCTCGGCGAAGTGGTCCCGGCTGCGGGCGAACATCGCGTGGTCTACAACGGTCACCTCGATCTCGCGCAATGAAGCGCCGTGTCGCCATCCTGATCTCGGGGCGCGGGTCGAACATGGCCGCGCTGATCGATGCGGCGAAGGCTGTGGATTTTCCAGCCGAGATCGTCGCCGTCATTTCCAACCGTGTCGATGCGCCTGGGCTGGAGAAGGCAGCCGCGAGCGGCATCCCGACACTGGTCGTCGAGAGCAAGCCGTTCGGCAAGGACCGCGCGGGCTTTGAGGCCGTCCTGCAGCGGGCGCTGGATGAAAAGGAGGTCGAACTGATCTGCCTCGGCGGATTCATGCGGCTGTTCACCGCCGAGTTCGTGCAGCGCTGGTACGGAAAAATGCTCAACATCCATCCCTCGTTGCTGCCGTCGTTCCCGGGTCTCGATCCGCACGGGCAGGCGTTGCAGGCCGGGGTCAAGATCTCGGGCGCGACCGTGCATTTCGTGATCCCCGAAACCGACGCCGGCCCGATCGTGATGCAGGGCGCGGTGACGGTGGCCGACGACGATACGGCAGAGACGTTGTCGCAGCGTATTCTCGGCATCGAGCATCGCATCTACCCCGAGGCGCTGCGCTTGCTTGCGAGCGGAAAGCTTCGCCTCGAAGGCGACATCTGCAAGGTTGCCGACGGGGCCGACCGCGATGGCACCCTGATTTCGCCGCGGACGATCTGATATTATCTGCCGGGGTGCGCGAACGAGCGCGACAACTGCGCTCCGCAAAATCCATCGAGGGTTCCATGATCACGCTCTATGGCTCCGGGCCTAATTTCGGCCTTCCCGACGCAAGCCCGTTCGTGACCAAGGCCGAGACCTTGCTGCGGATGTCGAAACTGCCTTTCAAAAAAGCGCTGATGAGCTTTTCGAAGGCGCCCAAGGGCAAGATTCCCTACATTGAGGATGATGGCCAGTTGCTTGGCGATTCCACGTTGATCCGCTGGCATCTCGAAAAGAAATACGGCATCGATTTCGACCAGGGCCTCAGCGCCGAACAGCTCGCCATCTCTTGGGCCTTCGAGAAGATGGCGGAGGACAATCTCTACTGGGCCAGCGTCTACTTCCGCTGGATGATCGAGGACAATTTCCGCAAAGGGCCCGTCAATTTCTTCAAGGGGGTGCCGGCGCCGGTCAGGCCGGTCGTCGTCTCGATGATCCGCCGCCGCCTGCGCAAGACGCTGAACGGCCAGGGAATCGGCCGTCACTCCGAAGACGAGATCACCGCGATCGGAATCCGCTCGATCGATGCGATGGCGGCCTATCTCGGCGACAAGACATTCTTCATGGGCAGGGAGCCCGCCGGCATCGACGCCACGATGTTTGCCTTCGCGGTCAGCGCGATTTGTCCGCTGTTCGAGTCGGATTTGCAGCGGGCGGCCGCAAGCCATGATAACTTGCGGCGGTATGTCGGCCGGATGACCGCGCGATTCTATCCGGAACTCAGCGAGATCGCTGGTTGCCAGGCAGCCGCCTGAATTCGGGCAGGATGCAAACAAAATCCCCCGGCGGGGCCGGGGGTATTTAGGGTGGATGAGTCTAGGTGACCTTGAGGTTTTCCGCGGACGTCTTGCCGCGGTTTTCGACAAGGTCGTACTCGATGTGCTGGTTCTCGTTGAGAGTGGTGAGCCCCGCACGCTCGACGGCCGAGATGTGGACGAACACGTCCTTCTCGCCGACCGCCGGCTTGATGAACCCATACCCCTTGGTGGGGTTGAACCACTTGACGCTGCCCTTGTGCATCGCCATCGCCTGTCTCCAAGTTTGGTCTAGATACAAAAAAGACGCGGCCACGTTTTCCACGTGCCACGCCACAAACGGGCTTCCTGATAGCTGCTAGATTTCCTGCTCGCGAAACGCACAGTCGAACGGCCTGAATCCGATTGCGCTGGGATTGCAACATGAAATTTGGACGTTCGCAAGGTTCTGGCGGGCGTCCGCAAATCGTCCTGGTGTCGTGGGCTGTGGCAGCCGAACCACAATCGCGCGTATTCGGCAGCGCGCCGATTGACCCCTTGCGCGAACTAGGGGCAAATCGTTGCGGTTTATCGGCATTTGCGCATTTTTCGGGTTGGCGCTTCGCCCTCTGGAATGGACTACATGCGCGGCTCATGGCGGCCTTCGCGAGCATGGAAAATCGGAACCGGGCGCGCGTTTGCGCGTCTGGCCGCGATTGCGTTCGTTCTCATCGCCGTCACCTCCGCCGCGCACGCGCAATCGCCAACACCCACGCCCACCCCGACACCCACGCCTTCGCCGACGCCTAGCCCGACTCCGACCGTGATCAATTCGACGGTCTCATCGGGCGCGACACTGACTAATCTCGGCAGCAATTTCCTGGAGCGGCTGGGTACCCAGTCGAGCAACGGCTTCAATCGCTTGCAGCGGACCAATCCGGGGGGCGGCGGCGCCTCCGAGAGCACGGAAGCGCCGCGCTATCGGACCTGGTTCGAAGGCTACGGGAACTGGACCAAGAACGGCGCGGTCGGCGATTTCGTCGGCGACAGCAGAAAAACCTGGGGCGGTGTGGCCGGGATCGGTGCGCGGGTGGCGCCGGGAATCAATATCGGCTTTTCGGTCGACCAGAGCCGCTCGGCAATCGACATTCCGCTGGCGCTGCAATCGGCCACCATCGACCTGACCCAGCTCGGTTTCACGGCCTCCGTCGATAGCGGGCCGTGGACCTGGGCCAGCGCCGTCGTGCACGGTTTCGGCAACATCAACTCGCGCCGCGACACCGGTCTCGGGATTGCGGCCGCCGGATACAATGCCCGGCTCGACGGCGTCTTGAGCGAGATCAGCTATTACTGGTCCAAGGACCAGGGCCGTGTCGTGCCCAAAGCCGCTTTCGAATATGTCCGCGCGCGAACTGGATCGCTGCAGGAGATCGGCGGTCTCGATCCCGTGGCGGCGACGGGCGCTACCGTGCAGCGCGCGCGGCTCTTGATCGGTGCGGAGATCGGCCACTACTGGATATTCGACGGCAAGATTCTTGACCTGTCGGGCTACGGCAAGTTCGTCGACAATGTCGTGCAGAATTTCTCCGACATCACCGTCACTCTCGGTGCCCAAAGTCTCACGCTGCAGGGCATCGGCGAGAGCAGGTACGGCGCCGATGCCGGCGCCTCGGCCTCGCTGAGCCTGACCAACACCGCACGGCTCTACGTCAACTACGACGCCAAACTCCGCGCCGCGATGCAGTCGCATCAGGGCACGGTGGGGATTGAATTGAAGTGGTAGCGGAATTCGTGTCCCGGACGCGGTGCAGCACGCAGTGATGCGCCGCAGAGCCGGGACCCACGGCCGCAGTATGTGGACCTCGGACCAGCAGCGCACCACGCCGCAAGCATAGCGCGTCGAAGACGCGCGTGAACGCGCTGATGGCGTTGCGCAGCATCCAGGGAACGCAGCCAGAAAGCTGTGGCCTTAAACCCGGTCGACCCGGACGACCCTGCCTTTTTCGATCGCCAGCGCCAACCTGCCGTGCTTCAGCGCCAGCGCCGCTTCGCCGAATAATTCGCGGCGCCAGCCGTGCAGGGCGGCGACGTCGGCGTGGTCGTCGGCGGCGATTTGGTCGAGATCGTCGACGGTCGCAATTACCTTGCTGGCGACGGCGTGGCGTTCCGACGTCATCCGCAGCAGCACTTTCAACAGTTCGACGGTCGCTGCGCCATTCGAATTGCCGCGCGGCTTTTCGATCTTCGGCAGCGTAGCGTGATCGCGGGCGAGGCCGCGCTGCACGGCGGCGATGATGTCGGTGCCCCATTTGGAGCGGTCAAAGCCTTTCGGCAGCGAGCGCAGGTTGGCGAGACGCTCCAGTGAGGTCGGCGCGTGGGTGGCGATGTCGCCGACTGCATCGTCCTTCAGCACGCGTGAGCGCGGCACGTCGCGGCTTTGCGCTTCCTGCTCGCGCCAGGCCGCGACTTCCATCAGCACGGCAAGCTCCTTCGGCTTGCGGACCCGGCTCTTGAGCCGTTCCCAGGCGCGCTCGGGGTGGAAATCGTAGGTCCGCGGCGAGGTCAGGACTTCCATCTCCTCGCTGACCCAGTCGCTGCGGCCGCGCTTCTTCAAATCGGCATCGAGGGCGGCAAAGACATCGCGCAAATGGGTGACGTCAGAGATCGCGTAATGCATCTGCTCCGGCGTCAGCGGGCGGCGCGACCAGTCGGTGAAGCGGTGGGTCTTGTCCGGCCGGTGGCCGGTGACGCGCTCGACGAGCTGGTCATAGGCGATGCTGTCGCCATAACCCAGCACCATGGCCGCGACTTGCGTATCGAAGATCGGGTGCGGAATGGTGCCGGACTGGTGCCAGACGATTTCGATGTCCTGGCGGGCAGCGTGAAACACCTTCAGCACCGCCTCGTTTCCCATCAGCTCGAAGAACGGCTTGAGGTCGATGCCGGGCGCCAGCGTGTCGATCACGACGGCTTCATCCGGGCTCGCCATCTGCACGACGCAGAGCAGGGGGTAGTAGGTCGTCTCCCGCAGGAACTCGGTATCGACCGTGATGACCTTGTGCTGGGCGAGCCGGGAGCAGGCGGCGGCGAGGTCGGAAGTGGTGGTAATCAGATCCATGAACAATCCATGACGCGTCGGACAGGCGTTCTGCCGAAAACGCTGATATGTCAAGGGTGTCGCGGAGGATTTGAGCCCTGCATTTGAGCCTGAACACGGCTTTTTTGCGTCGGCTTGGGGGCCGGACGCCTCGGCACCCGATGGTCGTCGCCCGGCTTGATCGGGCCACCCAGTATTCCAGAGGCGCCGGTGGTTAATTGAGAGGCCGCCGCGTACTGGATATCCGCTTCGCGGGTATGACAGCGCTCGCTCGAAAATCTCTCACTCGTAACGCACGTGCCGCGACCGCCGACGGCCCGACGGGATCGCGAGCACGACGAGGCACAGCGCAATCATCGCCAATCCCAAGAATTCGAAAGCAAAGGCGTCCACGGCAATTCTCCCCAGTAAGGCGTTAGAATTGTAGGGAGCGCATTGACCGTTTCTTAATTTGTGGAACCGTGCAGGGAAGCGCGTCGTCGGATGGTGGATGGTTGCTTAAGGAGTTGGGTTAACGGCAGCGTGCAGGATGGGCAGAGCGACGTAGCCCATCAGCACTGCGCCGAGATTTCCAATAAGTCATTGCGAGAAGCGAAGCGACGAAGCAATCCATTCTTTCTTCCGCAGCGGGATGGATTGCTTCGCTTCGCTCGCAATGACGTGGAAAGACAGTATTTCATGTCCCGCAGAACGTCCGCAGCACGCGCTGATCCGGCAGCGGCGGATCGGCGTAAGCCGCGAACTCCGACTGATCCTCATATGGCTTCGACAGCACCGTCAGCAATTCCTCGAATGGCGCGTAGTCGTTGTTCACGGCGGCTGCGATCACCGCTTCGACGCGGTGGTTGCGCGGGATGAAGGCCGGGTTCACCGCGCGCATCGCGGCCTGGCGCTCGGCGGCCGACTGCGGTTCGTCGGCGAGGCGTTGGCGCCATCGCGCGGCCCATTCATCGAAGGCAGTGGGGTCGGTGAACTGATCGCGCACCTCGTGCTCGGCGCCATCGCCCGCAGCATCGCTCAATCGGCGGAAGGTGAGGGTGAAGTCGGCCGTGTTCTTCGCCATGGCGTCGAGCAAGTCCTGGATCAACGCTTCGTCGCCGTCGCGTTCGGTGAACAGGCCGATCTTTTTGCGCAGTCCGGCCTGATAAGCGGCGGTGAATTTGTCGGCGAAATCGCCGAGGATGAATTGGGCCTGTTCGATCGCCTTGTCCTGCTCGTCGGAGAACAGTGGCAGCAGGCATTCGGCGAGCCTCGTCAGATTCCACAGCGCGATGCGCGGCTGATTGGCGTAGGCGTAGCGGCCCATCTCATCGATCGACGAGAACACCTGCGCCGGATTGTAGTCGTCCATGAACGCGCATGGGCCGTAGTCGATCGTCTCGCCTGATATCGACGTGTTGTCGGTGTTCATGACGCCGTGGATGAAGCCGACCAGAAGCCAGCGTGCGACCAGATCGGCCTGGCGGGCGACGACGCCTTCGAGCAGCGCGTGATAGGGGCGTTCGGCCTTCGCCACATCCGGATAGTGCCTGGCAATGACGTGGTCGGCGAGCTTGCGCACGCCGTCGGTGTCACCGCGCGCGGCGAAGAACTGGAAGGTACCGACGCGGACATGGCTGGCGGCCACGCGGGTTAGCACCGCGCCAGGCAGCATGGTCTCGCGCATCACGTTCTCGCCGGTGACGACAGCGGCGAGCGAGCGGGTGGTAGGGATGCCCAGCGCAAACATCGCCTCGCTGACGATATATTCGCGCAGTACAGGCCCGAGCGCGGCGCGGCCGTCGCCCCGGCGCGAGAATGGCGTCGGCCCGCTGCCCTTGAGCTGGATGTCGCGGCGGACGCCGTCCTTGTCGATGACCTCGCCGAGCAGGATGGCGCGGCCATCGCCGAGCTGGGGCACGAACTGGCCGAACTGGTGGCCGGCATAGGCCATCGCAATCGGTTCGGCACCCTCGGGCAGGCGCTTTCCGGCCAGAATTTCCGCCCCTTCAGGGCTCTCCAGGACATCGGGATCGAGGCCGAGGTGGACGGCCAGCGTCCGGTTCAGCTTGATCAGCCGTGGGGCGGCGACCGGGGTCGGGGCGACGCGGGCGAAAAAATTCGCCGGCAGCGCCGAATAGGTGTTCTGGAACGGGAAATGGATGGTCATGACCTAAAGATAGGCGCGGCCCCGGAATAGGCAAACGCTCCAGGCGGTGGCCTGCCGAAATGGCCGTTTTTGAGCCGAAAACAGCCCCGCCCTTGGTTGCCGCCCCCGGCTGCGTCGGGTAAACCCTCCGCAACTTCGGGCCGGCTTTGGCCCCCGATTCTCAACCTCCGACATCTGTTTTTTGGGACTTCCATGCATCGCTACCGGTCACATACATGCGGCGCGCTCCGCGAGGGCGACATTGGGCAAACTGCCCGTCTTTCCGGCTGGTGCCACCGTATCCGCGACCATGGCGGCGTGCTGTTCATCGATCTGCGCGACCATTACGGCATCACCCAATGCGTGGCCGACCCGGACTCGCCGGCGTTCAAGGAAGTCGAAAAGTTCCGGTCGGAATGGGTGGTGCGGATCGACGGCAAGGTGCGACGGCGCCCTGAAGGCACCGACAACCCGGAACTGCCGACCGGCAAGGTCGAGGTTTACGTCAGCGAGATCGAGGTGCTCGGCCCGGCCGGCGAGCTGCCGCTACCCGTGTTCGGCGAGCAGGAATACCCCGAAGACATCAGGCTCAAGTATCGCTTCCTCGACCTCCGGCGCGAGAAGCTGCATCAGAACATCATGACCCGCGGCGCCATCGTGGATTCCATGCGCCGGCGGATGAAGGAGCAGGGGTTCTTCGAGTTCCAGACTCCGATCCTGACGGCGTCCTCGCCGGAAGGCGCGCGCGACTTCCTGGTGCCGTCGCGGATTCATCCCGGAAAATTCTACGCGCTGCCGCAGGCGCCGCAGCAATACAAGCAGCTCCTGATGATGTCGGGCTTCGACCGCTACTTCCAGATCGCGCCGTGTTTCCGCGATGAGGATCCGCGCGCCGATCGCCTGCCGGGCGAGTTTTATCAGCTCGATGTCGAAATGAGCTTCGTCACGCAGGAGGACGTGTTCGCGGCGATGGAGCCAGTTGTCACCGGCGTGTTCGAGGAGTTTGCCAAGGGCAAACCGGTGACCAAAGGCTGGCCGCGTATTCCGTTTGCGGAAGCCCTGCGCAAATACGGCACCGACAAGCCGGACCTGCGCAACCCGATTGTGATGCAGGACGTCTCCGAACACTTCCGCGGCTCCGGCTTCAAGGTGTTCGCGCGGATGCTGGAAGACCCCAAGAACCAGGTCTGGGCGATCCCGGGCGTGGGCGGAGGCTCACGCGCGTTCTGCGACCGCATGAACTCGTGGGCGCAGGGCGAAGGCCAGCCCGGCCTCGGCTACATCATGTGGCGCGAGGGCGGCGAGGGCGCGGGCCCGCTCGCCAACAACATCGGTGCGGAGCGGACGGCTGCGATCCGCAACCAGCTCGGCATGAAGGAGGGCGATGCCGCCTTCTTCGTCGCGGGCGATCCGGAAAAATTCTGGAAGTTCTCAGGCCTCGCCCGCACCAAGGTGGCCGAGGAGCTGAACCTGATCGACAAGGACCGGTTCGAACTCGCCTGGATCGTCGACTTCCCGATGTACGAGTACAACGAGGAAGACAAGAAGGTCGACTTCTCGCACAACCCGTTCTCGATGCCGCAGGGCGGCCTCGATGCGCTTCTTGGGCAGGACCCGCTGACCATCAAGGCGTTCCAGTACGACATCACCTGCAACGGCTACGAGATCGCGTCCGGCGGCATCCGCAACCACAAGCCGGAAGCGATGGTGAAGGCGTTCGAGATCGCGGGCTATGGCGAGAAGGACGTCGTCGAGCGCTTCGGCGGCATGTATCGCGCATTCCAGTACGGGGCCCCGCCGCATGGCGGCATGGCGGCCGGTGTCGACCGCATCGTGATGCTGCTCTGCGGCACCACGAATCTGCGGGAAATCTCGCTGTTCCCGATGAACCAGCAGGCCGTGGACCTCCTGATGGGCGCGCCATCGGAGGTCACCACAAAGCAGCTCCGCGAGCTTCACATCCGGCTCAACCTGCCGGATAAGGGGTAGCTCACAGCCCCGTCGAAGCCTCGATCCGGAATTGCGCCAGCGCATTAGCATTATCCGGATCGGCTTTGAATAGTTCGATGAACCGCAGTGCCGAGACCTTGCCGATCGGCGCAAGCTTGATGATCAGCGTTTGCCCCGGGGTCTCGATAAAGCGGGCCAACATCTCTGCGGCAGCTGCGGCGTCGGGCTTAGTTGCCGCCACGTGTCTGCCGCTATCTCTGATCTTGTCGACGAAGCTGCGCCGCGCTTCCTCGCGACTGACGTTCAATACGCGGGCGTTTAGTGTGTTCGCGAGGTCGAGGAAACCACTATCGTGCATCGTGAATTCCAGCGTCCCGGCCTCGATTTCCGCCGCCATGGCTGTTGCCCGCGCCAGATCTGGCGAGAATAGTCCCCGTGGAACGCTGGAGAGCGAAACGCGCGCCGAAGCCTTCAGCAGGCCGCCGAATTCGAGCGACACCGGTTCTAGTGCGAACGATTTTGACGCTTCGGTCCAGGCTGCGCCGACATCCAGGTCGATCGCCGCGGTGTCCAAGCCGGCGCCAAGCAGTATTTGTTGCCTGGGATCACTGCTGTCGATCGGTGCTGACATCTTCAACTTCAGCCGTACCTTGCTCGGGATCGGACCAACGAACTGGCCCCAGTCTAGGCTGAAAGTGTCGACGTTGACCGGTTTGCCAGTGTCCTTGAACGGCGCCATGAGGCCGTTGAGTTCGACGCCCTCGATCAGCGGAATCAGCGCCAGCGCCTTGTCGGGTGACGGCTGTTGTCCCGGGTTTGAGAATTGCGCCGCCATTCGCAGCAGACCGGCGACATCGAGGGATTTTAGCGCGAAGCGTCCGACCTTGACGGGCCCCTTCGGAGAACGTCCATCGAGTCCTTCGATCGCGAATTCGCCGACCTTGCCGTCTTCCAGGTTGAACCGGGCCGCTGCGAGCTTGAATGGGCCCTCCGGCGTTTCCGCCGAGATGCCGCGCATCTCGGCAGTTCCGACGCGCACGGCCTCGTAGACCTTCGCCATCTTGTCCATCATCTCGCGGGTCTGCGCCGCCGTTGGAGTGCCGCCGGCCGGCTGCATCAGCGCCAGCAGCGTCGGAAGTTGCAGCCGCGACGGCCGCAGGCTGACATCGTCGATGGTCATCCCGTCGATACGCATACGCACGCCTTGGGCGGACGTGATGATATAGGCGCCTGCCGTCGCTTGACCGTAGAAGCGATAGTATTTGTCGTCGTTTGCCTTCTGCGGATCGAGGATGGCGGCAGCCGCGGCGGCGTCGAAATCATGCGAAACAAAATTTGCGATCTCGCCAGTCAATTTGTCGGCCTTGCCCGCTTGCTGGGTGTTAGCGGTGAAGGCGAGCCGCTCGATCTGCATGGACGCGATCTTGCCATTCTTGATGTCCCGCAGCGCGGTGCCCGAATAAGTGAAATTGCCCGACGTGATTGCGCCGAAGTTGATGGTCCCGACAATGCTTGGCACCACGACGGATGACGCGGACACGGCGGCAAACTGCTCCAGTGCGGCCCGATAGGCCTCGACGATGGAAGCCGAAGCGGGTCGCACCGGCAGGCTGCCGGGGCCAGAATAGTCCTTCACGCTGATTTGCGGCACCTTGTAGGTGACGTGTCCGCCGGTCGGGCCTGCGATGGCAACGCTGACTTCCAGGTCGGTCCATTCGACATTGTCAGCCGAGAATTTCGCCGCGTCGGGAAGGCCGACGCCGGAGGCCGTCAGGCTGGCAATCTTGACGCTCACCGGGGGCTGCGATGCCGACTCCGTGGCAATATCGTCTATCCTGAGTGTGCGGCTTCTCAGGTCGAACGATACCTTGCCGTGGCTGGCCTTGCCGCCGCTGGCTCTGATCTGCTCGAACGCGGCGTCGACCTCGCGCGTGATTCGATGCTGGGTGTAGAACTCGAAGCCGAAGAAGCCGCCCGCCGCGATCACGACCGCGGCGACCAGACCCAGCAGTATCTTTACCATTAGTTGTGCTCCGGTCGCCGACGTGGCGGGAGGCAAATTTGCCATATTGTCGGCCAGGGGGATGGGGTAGGGAGACGAATATGCTACCGGATTTGCCGCTCGTCGTCGATGAGCCGTTGTTGACTGCGGCGTTCTCGGATGTTGCATCCAAGTGGTCGCCCGTGCTTCACATCCCCCTCATTTTGCCGGAAAACCGACCCTGATCTGGAAGTATCAATAAGACAAGAGTTCGGGACCGGAAACGCGGGAGCCTACATGTCGTCCTATTCTGAAGATCTGCGTTCTGCGGCGCTGGCGTATCATCAGTTGCCGCGGCCCGGCAAACTCGAGATCCAGGCGACGAAGCCGCTCGCCAACCAGCGCGACCTCGCGCTGGCCTATTCGCCGGGCGTAGCGGCGGCGTGCACCGAGATCGCCAACAATCCGGCCGAAGCGGCGTCGCTGACCTCCCGCGCCAATCTCGTGGCCGTGGTCTCCAACGGTACCGCGGTGTTGGGGCTCGGCAATATCGGCCCGCTGGCGTCCAAGCCCGTGATGGAAGGCAAGGCGGTCCTGTTCAAGAAATTCGCCGGAATCGATGTGTTCGACATCGAGATCGCCGCCGACACGATCGAGCGGGTGGTCGAGACGGTGGCGGCGCTGGAGCCGACCTTCGGCGGCATCAATCTCGAGGACATCAAGGGACCGGAATGTTTTGAGATCGAGGCGCAGCTCAAGGAGCGCATGAAGATCCCGGTGTTCCACGACGACCAGCATGGCACCGCCATCATCGTGGGTGCCGCCATCGTCAATGGGTTGCTGTTGAACGGCAAGAAGCTGCCTGATGTGAAGATCGTCTGCTCCGGCGCCGGCGCTGCGGCGATCGCGTGCCTCAATCTGTTGGTGTCGATGGGCGCACAGCGCAAGAACATCTGGGTCTGCGACATCGACGGCGTCGTGCATGAGGGGCGCAACACGCTGATGGACCGCTGGAAGGCGGTCTATGCGCAGAAGACCAACGCGCGCGTGCTGGCGGACGTGATCGGCGGCGCGGATATTTTCTTGGGTTTGTCTGCGCCGAACGTGCTGACGCCCGAGATGGTCACGCAGATGGCGGACCAGCCGTTGGTGATGGCACTGGCCAATCCGATCCCGGAGATCATGCCGGACGAAGCCCGGAAGGCGCGCCCCGACGCGATGATCTGCACCGGGCGTTCCGACTTTCCGAACCAGGTCAACAACGTCCTGTGCTTTCCGTTCATCTTCCGCGGCGCGCTCGACGTCGGCGCCACCGGGATCAACGAGGAAATGAAACATGCCGCCGTCGACGCCATCGCGCAGCTTGCGCGCGATCCGCCGTCGGATGCGGTGGCGCAGGGTTTCGACAGCGGCGAGACGCAAGGTTTTGGCCCAGGCTCGCTGATCCCGAGCCCGTTCGATCCGCGGCTGATCCTGCGCATCGCGCCGGCGGTGGCGCGTGCTGCGATGGAATCCGGCGTCGCCACGCGCCCGATCAAGAATTTCGAGGAGTATACCGCGCTGCTGGAGCGCTTCGCCTTCCGTTCCGGCCTCGTCATGAAGCCGGTGTTCGCCAAGGCCAAGACCCAGCCGGTCCGCGTGATCTATGCCGAGGGCGAGGACCAGCGGGTGCTGCGCGCGACGCAGGTCGTGCTGGAAGAGAAGCTGGCGCGGCCGATCCTGGTCGGGCGGCCTTCCGTGGTCGAAGCCCGGATCAAGCGGTTCGGCCTCTCGATCAAGGCCGGGCAGGATTTCGATCTGGTCAACCCGGAAGACGATCCGCGCTACCGCTCCTACGTGCAGACCTATATCGACGTGGCCGGACGGCGCGGCGTCACGCCCGAGGCCGCGCGCACCGTGGTTCGCACCAACAACACCGTGATCGCCGCGCTGGCGGTGGTGCGCGGCGAGGCCGATGCCATGATCTGCGGCGTCGAAGGCCGCTATATGAGCCATCTGCGCCATGTCCGCGAGATCATCGGCTTCCTTCCGGGCGTCAGCGATTTCGCGGCGCTGGCGATGATGATCACCAGCAAGGGTTCCTATTTCATCGCCGATACCCAGGTGCGTCCGAATCCGAGCGCCGAGGAACTGGCGGAAGTGGCGTCGCTGGCGGCAACCCACGTCCAGCGGTTCAACATGAAGCCGCGCGTCGCCTTCGTGTCACATTCCGACTTCGGCAGTTATGATACGGAATCCTCACGCAAGATGCGCCGTGCCACCACGCTGTTGAAGGAAAAGCATCCAGAGATCGAGGCCGACGGCGAGATGCAGGGAGATACCGCGCTCTCTGCCGCCGCGCGCAAACTCGTGCTGCCGCATTCGAACCTGGAAGGCGATGCCAACATCCTGATCATGCCGAACCTCGACACCGCCAACGTCGCCTACCAGATGATCAAGACGCTGGCGGATGCGCTTCCCGTCGGTCCGATCCTGATCGGCCCGGCGCGCCCGGCGCACATCCTCACCCCGGGGGTGACGGCGCGCGGCATCCTCAACATGACGGCGGTTGCCGCCGTCGAAGCCCAGGAGCGCGCCGGCCGTCAGCAGCCAACCTTGTTCGGGTAGATCCGGCTTCAGACTAATTCAAAACCGGGATGCAGCCTTTGTTCTGACGCGCTTTCTTCAGACGGGCCGCTACCGGCCTCGGATCAGGCCGGGGCATGCTTCGCTTGAAAAGCTATGATCAAGAAAGCGCCTTGGTTCTGCTTCTATCGGAAGGTCTGGTTGGGTCGCGCGCAGGCTCCTGCGCGGATGGTTTCGATTTGAGCGTTTGAAAAGCGGTGACGAAACGCCCATAATCGTTTCGCGCCGCCTGCTATCTTTGCATGCCATTCAGTGAGGCCGATCCCATGCCAGCGTTAGTTACCTTCGGGCGAGTCCTGTTCGCCGTGCTCTTCATGTACACGGGAGCGACCAAACTCTTCGCGATACAGCAGACGGCAGACTTCATCGCATCCAAGGTGACGATTCCGGCGCTGCTTGTGCCCTATGCCTCGCAGCTCGAATCCATGATGGGCATGCCGATGCCGCAATTGCTGACGCTCGGCGTCGGCGGTTTTGAGATACTCGCCGGCCTGATGATCGCGGTCAATTTCGCCGCGCGCTTCTTCGCAATCCTGCTGATCTTCTTCGTGCTCGCCACGACCTTCTACTTCCACGACTTCTGGAATCAGCCCGCGCCCGAGAATGCCAAGACGTTGATCGAGGCTCTGAAGAATCTGTCGATCATCGGCGCCCTGTTCATGATCGCGGGCTACGGCAAGGGTCCGCGGCCGAACGAGCCGGCCTACGGGGACATCTAACTAAGCCGCGGTCAGAAATTCCGGATCGCAACACGTGGGCCATCGAGCGCTGCGGCCGCATTCTGCGGCGGCGCGACGTATTCGATCTGCGCAGTGCGCGCTGCCATCCTGCGCGCCTGCAGCCATTGCGGGAACCACATTGCGATCGCCGGGAAGGCCAGCACCAGGACCACGCAGACGCACTGGATGACCATGAAGTCGGCCATGCCGCGGTAGATCAATCTCAGGTTCCACTCCTTGACGACCTGCTTAAGATAATAGGCGGACATGGCGACCGGCGGAGACAGGAAGGCGGTCTGCAGCACGACCGCGACGAGGCAACCGAACCAGACCATGTCGTAGCCCAGGCCCTTGGCCACCGGGGCCAGCATCGGCAGGAAGATGAACACGATGGCCGGCCATTCGAATGGCCAGCCGAGCAGGAAGATCAGGCCCAGGAGCAGGGACATGGTGCCCCAGGCCGGCAACGGCGAGGCCAGCAAGGCGTTCGTCATCCAGGTTGCCGTGCCGAGCCATGAGAAGACCGAACCGAACACGTTGGAGGCTACCGCGAGGAGGAGCACCATGCTGGTCGTTGCAAGTGTGCCGTAGCAGGCATCCAGCAATCCGCGCCACGAGAACCGGCCGTAGGCAATGACGAGCACGATTGACCCCAGTGCGCCAAGCGCCGCGGCCTCTGCGGCCGTTGTGATTCCGGCGAGGATGGCACCGAGCGTAACGATCGTCAGGACTGTAACCGGCACAAGACCGACCAGACACTCCCACAGCACGATCCGCATCGAATCGGGCCGGTCCTCGATCGGCACGGGCGGGCCGAGCTTCGGATTGAAGTGAGAGCGTATCAAGGTGTAGGCAATGAACATGGCGGACAGAAGGAAACCCGGGCCGAAGGCGGACGCATAGAGATCGATAATCGAGATATCCAGCACGGGCGCCATGACGACCAGCATCACCGACGGTGGGATCAGGATGCCGAGCGTGCCGCCGGCCGCAATTGCGCCGGCCGACATGCGCACGTCATAACCCGCCCGGATCATCATCGGCCCAGCCATGATGCCGAGGAGTGTAACCGTCGCACCGACGGTTCCGGCGGCGATGCCGAACAGCGTCGCCGTGAGGATGACGACCACGTAGAGTGCGCCATTGATCGGGGCAAACAGGTCGCGGAACGCCTTGAACAGTCGCTCCATCAGTCCGGCCTGATCGCAGACGAACCCCATCAGGATGAACATCGGAACTGCGACGAGTTCGTCTTGCTTCATGAGGCCGATGGTCTGGAGGTAGGCGAGGTTGAAGACCCGCTCGCCCATGCCGACGTAGCCGAACATCAGCGCCAGAAATAGCAGCGTGAAGCTGATCGGCAGGCCGATGAAGATCGCTCCCAGCATCACAAGGAGCATGACAAGTCCGAGGAGCTCGAGCCCGGTCATATCTCGATCTTTTCCCTGTGCACGAACTCGCGGCCGAACTGGACCTGGTACCAGCACTTCAGGACCTCGGAGACGCCCTGGATCATGAGAAGGAGGGCTGCCAGGGGGATCGTGGCCCGGAACGGCCACATGATCGCGCGCCAAACGCTTTCCTGAGAGCGCTCGCCGGTGTCATAGGAGTGCAAGGCGTCGTCAATGCTGATCAGCATGAACGTGATCATGGCCGGATAAAAAAATAACAAGTAGGAGATCAGGTCGACGACGCCCTTCTTTCGCTCCGAGTAATTCTCCCAGTAGATGTCGGTGCGAACGTGTGCGCCTTTCAACAGCGCATATGCGGCTCCGAGCATGAAGGCCGAACCATTGGCCATGAAGCTCGACTCATAAACCCAAACGGTCGGCGCGTTGAATCCGTAGCGCATGACGACCTCGTACGAGATCGTCACCATCAGAAACAGCATTGTTAGAGCAATGAGCCTGCCGGTCACGTCGGTGAAGCGGTCGATCGCCCGTATGATCTCATAAAAGGCGCGCGGGAACTCGCCGCCCGGATTGCCCGGGACCGAAGCACTGCTGGTGTCCGCCGACATGATCACTCCTCTTCATACGGTGCTGGCGTCCGGCGGTACGGACACCAGCACCTCCGCTTCATGCGGCAAGAGAGATCACTTCTTGGTCAGGTAGATCTTGTTCTTCCAGTAGTACTCGCCGGCAAAATTGTACGGCGGGAACCAGGACAGCTTGAACGGCACGATCTGTTCGGCATAGGCCTTCTGGCTATCGATGACCTTCTTGTAGAAGGGGTTCTTTGCCGCGTGCTCGGCCTGGATCTTCTCCCACTCGTCGAGGAAGTTCTTCAGGACCTCGTCGGGTGTGCGATGCATCTGGACACCCGCCTTGATCAGTTCCTGGCAAGCGTGCGCCGTCTCGCGATTGAAGGCGAAATTGCGCGTGGTCGTGGCATAGACGCTCGCCACTTTGATAATCTCCTGCAGGTCCGGCGTGAGCTTCTTCCAGACGTCGCCATTGATCATCAACTGGCCGCCGGTGACCGGCTCGTGCATACCCGGCGTGTAGTAGTGCTTGGCGACCTGGTGGAGGCCGAGCTTCTTGTCTTCCTCGCAGTTGATCCACTCGGCGCCCTCGATCACGCCGCGCTCCATCGCGGGCACGATCTCGCCGCCGGGAATGGTGACGACGGAGACGCCGAGCCGACCGTAGGTCTCCGCGCCGATGCCATAAATCCGGTACTTTAGGCCCTTGAGGTCGGCCAGGCTGTTGATCTCCTTCTTGAACCAGCCCATCCCCTGCGGGTAATCGGTCGGGATCGGGAAGCCGACGACGTTCAGCTTGAGGACGTCGCGATAGAACTCGTCGAGCAGCTTCATGCCGCCGCCGTCATAGTACCAGGCCCAGTAGTCCGAGCCGTCCATGCCGTACAGCGGACCGTGCGACATCGGTATCGTCGCGGTATTGCGGCCGAGGATATAGCCGAACGGTCCCATGCCGACATCGAGAACGTTCTTGGAGGTGGCGTCAAACACCTCGAACGGGGGCACGATCGCTCCCGCCGGCAGCGTCTCGATCTTGAGGCGTCCGGCCGTCATCTTTTCGACGGTCTCGGCCCAAAGCTTAAAGATGAGATGGAAGTTCGAGGATGCCGGGTGGGTCGACTGACCCTTCAGCACTAATGGCTTTTCGGCGGTTTGGGCCTGAACCGGCCCGGTCAAAGCAGTGACGAACCCAAGAGTCACCGCTGCAAGCATGGTTGAAGCGCGCCTCAACATGTTGTGGTCCTCCCGATGTAATGTGTGCTTTTCTTTTTTCTTTTCAGGTTGGAACCACGCCCGCGCGCTGTCAAGCAGTCTCTGGCGGAGGCCGGGTTTGCAGTGGGGCTTGATTGGACGAAAGAATGACGCCTTAAGCGCCGCGCCGCCACGGCGTGACGGTGACCTCGTGCGTTGCATCAAGCATCTGCGGCTCGCCGGCGTGCAGTCCGTGCGCGCCGAGGATTTCCTGCGGCGAACGCGCCGGCACGCCGGGGAAGCAAGGCTCGCCGGCGGGAAGGCGGACATGCGGTGCCACCGAGAGCCAGAACACGTCGTAGCGGCCCATGAACATACCGAACACGCCGGGGCCGCCGATTACGGCGACGGTGCCGGTGTCCACGCCTGCATGATGGCAGGCGGCTTCGAATGATGCGCCCGCGGGATTCCACAACGTGGCTTTTAGATTGGTCGGATCGGGCGCAATCGCTTCGACCTTGCGCGTCAGGATGATCCGCTTGCGCCGCGGCGAATTCGGTTGGTCCTCATAGGAATTGCGGCCGTGCAGGATCAGGTCGGCGCGGTCGAGGGCGGCGGTGAAAAACGCCTTGTCGCCCTCGAACTTCAATTCGTCCGGCATGACGTTCTGGGCGTCCGCCAACATGCCGTCGGCGGAAACGATGACATAGCCTTCGATACGCAGCGCCGGCACGGGCCTGCGTCGCGCCACTACTATTCCGAGACCGTCTGGACGACGCTGGAAACCGGGCGCGAGCTCACGGTCGGCAGCTTCAGATCCTTGACGATGTCTTCGTCATACTGCGCAATGGTCTGCACCGGCGTCTTGGCACGCATCGCGACCACCTTGTAGCCGCCGGCCTTCAGCTTCTTCAGAAGCTCGGGCAGGGCTTCCGCGGTGTGCTTCTGGAAGTCGTGCATCAGGATGATGCCCTTGCCGTTCTTCTCGACCTTGCGCATCACGGTGTCGATGATCGTCTGCGCCTTGCTCGCCTTGAAGTCGAAGGAATCGAGGTCGCACGAGAAAATCCCGATGTTGCGGTCGCCGAGATAGGTGACCATCTCCGGCGGGTGCTGCAGCGCGGGGAAGCGGAAAAACGGCGCCGGCGCCTTGCCGCCGAGTGCCCATTTCACGGCACTAAAACCTTTTTCGATTTCGTCCTTGCGCTGCTGCTCGTTCAGCTTCTTGTTGACGAGCGCGGCATGCGACCAGGTGTGCGATCCGATCGAATGGCCGGCCGCCATCACCTGCCTGAGAATTTCGGGATAGTAGGTGGCGTGCTTGCCGATCGGGAAGAAAATGCCGGTGGTGCATTCCTCCGCGAGCGTCTTCAGGACCGCAGGCGTATTCACCGGCCACGGGCCGTCGTCGAAGGTCAGCACCACCTCCTTGTCGCGAAGGAAGTCGAGCTCCTTGAAATGCTCGAAGCCGAAGCCAGGACCGCCGGTCGTGTCGATCTCGACGGTGCGGCCGATGCCGAGCGCGTTCGGATTGTTGCAAGGCGGACGGGTCGAGACAGGCGCTGGCGGCGGAGCGGGAACTGGTGCCGCTGCTGCCTGAGACGCGGCTATACCTTTAGCGGGTGGCACCTGCGACCACGCCGCGCTCGATGCCAACAGCGAAACCGCGCCTGCAAAGATCACCCCCGCCCCAATACGCATCCTGTTTTCCCCAAATTAGAATCCCGCACCCGGTCGGTGGCGTTGCCGTCGTCCCGGTCTGCCTCCATTCCGCGACGCACAGTAGCCTAGTTGGAGCAGGCGCGCCAATGCAACCGTTGCGATCACACGCAGCGGATTTGTCCCCGAACCGGTTAATTCAGGAAGCGGCCAATGCCCGCGCGATGGCGGTTTTTACCCGTGTATCTACGGGTTCGATGGATTCCGGGAAGACGTCGGCGATGTAGCCGTCGCGGCCGATCAGGTATTTGTGGAAGTTCCAGCGCGGAACTTCCTTCGGTCGCGCCTCCGCCGCCCATCTGTAGAACGGATGCGCGTTCGGTCCCTTGACGACGGCCTTTGCGGCGATCGGAAAAGTGACGTGGTGATTTTGTGCCGTCGCGGTGATTTCGGTCGTGCCACCCGGCTCCTGGCCGCCGAAATCATTGGAGGGAACGCCGAGGATCATCAGCCCGCGGCCACCGAACTCGGTCCACAGTTCCTGCAGCCCGCCATATTGCGGGGTGAAGCCGCAGAGCGAAGCGGTGTTGACGATCAGGATGGGCCGGCCGGCAAACTCGGAAAGCCTGATATCGCCGCCGGCCAATGCCGGAAACGAAAACGCGTAAGCCGTGATCCGACTCATGGCGGCCTGCGCCAGGGATTGCCTGCTCGACGCCATGCCCGCGACCGCGGCTAGCGCTGCTGATATCATGCTCCTGCGGTCCATCATGAAAAGCCTCGGGCTGCGGTTCAACCGCACCGAGCATAGCGCAATACGCGGGCCTCCGCCCCTCAACAAGCCGTTATGGCTGGACCATGCGGAGCGGGACGATGAAATCGGTGCCTTCGCCGGTCTCGCCACCCGTGTTGATGCCGTGATCGGACACCACGATCGAGCTGCCGGTGGTCAGCATCTCGGCGATCCGCGCAATCGCCTCGGGAGCGACGGTGATGCGGTCCAGCGCCTCGGCCGGAGTGTTCGCCGCCGACAACAGTTGTGCCTCGGCGGGCGCTGCGCCGGCCGTCTTGCCGCGCCGCGCGGCACGATCGGTGTTATCGATCCGCGCAGCGTTGCGGGCTGTGACCGGTAGCGAGACCACCGACCAGCGCAACAGGTTGGGATCGGTCTTGTCGACCTTGGCGGTGAACACATGGGTGCCCAGCGGCCGGTCGCTCGGCGCAATCGTCACCGGCAAATCGAACTGCGGCTTGAAGCTCTCGCGGACGTACAGCCTGGAGTCCTTGCGGCTGACGAACACCGCAATCTGGCCGGGACGCCTGGGTGGTTCGGCTCTGGCAGCCTTGTCCGCACCGGGCAGACGCGCGGTATCCTTCTTGACCTCAGGCGCGACGGCCGGCGCGACCGGTGTATCAGCGACCGCCTTGACGGGCTCGGCAGGCCCGTCGGCGGCTTTGGTCTGCTCGAGCTTGGGCGCCTCAACTTTGGCTGGCTCCACATTGCCAACCGCTGCGGTCGTGGGCTCGCCCGGTGCCGAGATAGCTGGCTCGGATTTCGACGCGTCCGCCTTTGCCTCCGCGCTCGACGTATCGCCGACGGGCTGGACGACCCGGGCTGCAGGCGGCGTTGCGTCGGACATGGTCACGACGGCGCTCGTCGGCAGTGCGCTGCCGGCATCCGCTGTGTGGGTGTGATCGCGCAACGGCGCCGCGTGGCCGACGGTCGATCGGAGTTCGAGGCTTGGCTCCGCACGGCCTGCGTCCGCGCCCTTGTCGCCCTTCACCGCGGGCGCGTCGGTCGTCGGATCATCGGCGATGAGCGGTTGCGGCACGACTTTCTGCGCCACCAGCAACGGGTGCGAGAAACTGGCAGGCGTGATCTGGCCGGGCGTGATGATGACGCGCGCCCCCATCCGGGTCCAGTTCCACATCTTCATGGCAAAGGCGGTTGGCATGCGAATGCAGCCGTGCGACGCCGGATAGCCGGGCAACACGCCGGCATGTAGCGCGATGCCCGACCAGGTGATGCGCTGCATGTAAGGCATCGGCGCGCCGCTATAGATGTTGGAGCGGTGCATCTTGTGCTTCTGGATGATGCTGAACACGCCCATCGGGGTCGAATGACCCTTCATGCCTGTCGACACCGGGCTTTCAGCGAACAGCCCATTGGCGTCGTAGACGCGAACCTTCTGCTGCTCGATCGAAACCGCGATGATCAGTGGCCCCTGCGGCTTGGCGTTGGTTTCCTTGACGACCGCCTCGGTCTTGGCTGACGGCCGGCGCACCTTCGGCTTGCGCGGCTGCACCGTCGGCATCGGCCGGTAATAATAGCCGGAGTCTGAATCCTGCCAGTAGAACATGGCGGCGGCGTCGGCCTGGGGAGCGACGGCGACGGTGCCGGCCGCGGTCAAAATCGCAATCTGCCAAAATCGCTGCTTCGAAATTGTCGCGCCCGCAGTACTCGCACTGAAAAACCGATACCCGCTCACGCGCATAATCCTCAAATCCGGATACTCGTATCTACCGTCCTGCTGATCCGTTTGTTGTCGCAGAGGCGAAAAGCGTTCACCAGCATAGGCCTTCTAATTGCAGCGCTTTTCGCCCCAATCGTAGCAAAAAAGCCTCACAATCCGTTAAACGGCGCCTGCTCGATCTGACGCCATCCATAAGGCGGTACTGCGGCCTTCCAAATCTTCCTGCCGCCTTCCTGTGCGGCTTTCTGCCACTACATAGGCGGCGAGCCCTTCAGCGGAGATATCAATGACATCCAAGGCCATCGTTAAGTGTGACAAGAGGTGGAGAAGTCTGGCCTTGGTGGTGCTCGCGCTGACCATGTGGCAGGCAGGTCCGGCGTCGGCCGCGGACGAGCCCGACCTGATCTTTCGCCGCTCGACGGTCTTCAAATGGCTGAGCCCCAACGACAAGCTCGCGACCTACGCGGTCGACGATCCCGAGGTCGAGGGAGTGGCCTGCCACTTCACGGTGCCGGAAAAGGGCGGCTTCAAGGGCTGGCTCGGCCTCGCCGAGGAAGTCTCGGACATTTCGCTGGCGTGCCGCCAGATCGGCCCGATCAAGTTCAAGCACAAGTTGGAGCAGGGCGACGACATGTTCCGGCAGCGCCGCTCGCTGTTCTTCAAGAAGATGCAGATCGTTCGCGGCTGCGACGCCAAGCGCAACGTGCTGGTCTACATGGTCTATTCGGACAAGCTGATCGAAGGTTCACCCAAAAACTCAACCTCCTCGGTGCCGATCATGCCCTGGGGAGCCACTGAGGCCGCGGTTCAGAAATGCGGTGAGTTCATCCAGTAAGTCCGATGCCAGCCAGGATTCAAATTGGATCCGGGATGAGGGCTTCGGGCTTACCGCTTGAGCGGATTGGAATATTGGCGGGCCTCCGGGCCGGGCCCGACCTTGCGGTCGCGGCAGCCGACGAGGTGCACGAATTTCTGCGGCGCCGACACATTGCCGCGAAATTCGCCGCCTTGTTGCGACATCGCGCCGCAAAGGCCCACAGGATGCTCTGAGGCTTTTCCTTGGCGCGCTGTCTTCGGGGAAGGATCGATCCGCCCTTCGGAGCCGGAACTTCCAGACCAATTTTCAACCGCCGGCTGGCCGGGTTTGCGGGTCGGGGTTGCACTGTTGCCATCACCCACGACTGCTGTCCTTTTGTTGAGGAAGGGTCACAACGCATAGGCACGCGGAAAGTTGCGTGGCGTTCGGTTGAGTCGGCCGGATCGAAACGTCGGTTCATCCGATCTGGCAGCAAGCGAGGCGGTTCTCGTCCATTGGACGAGGGCCAACGCGGCTCCAATGGCCGCTTGCGAGGTTCAGCCTGAGCATCTCAAGCACGAGCGCTCCGGCTGAATTCATTGGACTTTTCCCGCTATTGTTTCGTTCGACAAGGCCCACGAAACAATTCTCCCGTCCCACGAAACCATTTTTCGTTTTGGCGCAGATGTGCGGAAACAGCCGATGGCTATCAGATGACCAACGAGACGGCGGACACTGCCGGCCACTGACAACCGGAGACGGTCAGATGCGGACCACCAGCTTCATCCTCGCCTTGGCCTTCATCCTGGCTGGTCCCTCGATGGCTGGTTCTTCGGATCAGGGCCTGCCGGGGATCGGTACCTTCGCCTATAACGGTTCGCCGGTTGCGGCTGCGGCATCTCAGCCGATGGTGCTGGCCGCCAAGTGAGCCTGGCGGATCCTTTGCAAGAAATTCGCCGATAAAGGCCCTGTATGCTCGCACGTATCTGTTCTGCAGCAATCCTGTCTTCCTCCCTTCTCAGCGGCGCAGCGCAGGCCCAAGCTCAGGTCCAAGTTCAAGTCCAGTTTCAGCCGCCGCAGACCTCTTTCCGTTCGATCTTCAAGGTCCCTGATCCGCGCGGCGAGTTCGTGCGGCTCTGCGCGCCCCATATGGTCGGACGTTGGGCGCATCCCGAAAGTGTTTGCGGCTGCCTGCACGACTATGCCGCGGCGACCGTGGAAGATGCCGATTTGCGCGCAGCGTTGCTGCGCGGCATCAGCGAGACCGGAGTGCCGACGATCGAAAGCGCGTGGGTGCCGGCGTCGAAGCAATCCGAGATCGGCCCGACCTTCACCAAGATCGCCAAGCCGACGCTGCAATGCATGTTCGAGCCGGCGACGAACCAGTAAGCGCGGCTTAGCAAATATTCTCCGCAGAAGCCCTTAAGTCTACTGCGTCACAGCTACTCGAACCTCCCCTCCTGTCGCTGCGGCCGCGGCGAGGAATGCCAGCGTCGGCAAGGAGTCGTTGGCGCGCGAGCGCGATGCGCTGTGGCGCGGGGTCGTCGTCAAATACGGAAGCTGGTAGGTTAGGCTTGGTATCGAGACCGATTGCACAAAGGAGCTGTCATGCGATCTCTTTTTATCGGCCTGATCGGCCTATTGTCGCTTGCCATATCTCCGGCGCTCGCTGCCGACGCCGCGGCGCAGGAGGCCAATAAGAAGGCCGTGCTCGAGTTTTACGATGCGGCTCTCAATCGGAAGGACTTTGACGCCGCGGCGAAGTTTTTCGGGCCGCACTATATCCAGCACAACCCGACCGCGCCGGACGGCATCGAAGGCTTCAAGGCGTTCCTCGGCTTCTTGCGTGAAAGGTTTCCGGACTCCCGCAGCGAGATCAAGCGCGCCTTTGCCGACGGAGACTACGTGATCCTGCACGTCCACAGCGTACGCGAAAAGGGCACGCGGGGCCGCGCCATTGTCGACATTTTCAGGCTGGAGAACGGCAAGATCGTCGAGCACTGGGATGTCGTGCAGGAAATTCCGGAGAAGGCCGCCAACACCAACGGCATGTTCTAGCTCGGGCGGCCGCCGCTAGCGCTTCTTCGTCCCCAGCCGCGGAATGCATTTGCGGGTGCGGAGCACGCCTGACGTCGTCATTTGCGACCCCTGGACTTCCTTGATTTGTCCCGTCGGGCACGATCCATCATCAACCATGACGCGCTGGCCGAGTCTGAGGTCGACGATGTCCTGCTCGCGCGAGACCGTCTGAGCGAGGGCCGTCGTTGCGCAGCCGAGCACCGCTGCGATCAAGGCGCCGATGACGAGAGACGGGAGTTTGCCATGGCCGGGCATCGGGCATTTCCGTTCGTGAAGTTGATTTTGAATCTCGAGCTTAGTGACGCGGCCCCGATTCTGATAGAGCGCGGGCCGGCGAGGGCATCAGGTTGCGGCCTTCAGCCGTTTGACCTTGCCAGTTCCACCCTTGCTCGGCTTGCGACTTGCTTGCAAGGCGGCAAGCGATGACTTCGCCAGCCGCTCGGCAGACGCGATCAAATGCGGCAGCTTGTGGCCGGCAAATCCCAATACAAAGCCCGGCAACGGCCGCGCGCGAAAATAGGTTTCCGCCAGCAGCCAGCCCGCGACACCGGCCTCGGCCTTTGCCTTTGCGGCAATCAGCGGATCGGTCGATGGATCGAATTGCGCGACAAGGTGCAGTCCCTGCGAGGGAACCGGCACGGACAGCCGCTCGTCCGATGCCGCCGACAGGGTCGAGGCCAGCACGTCCCGCGCTTCGCGATAGATCCCGCGCACCCGGCGCAGGTTGGCCGCGAACGCGCCGGAGTTCAGCATGTCCGCGACGGCGCCTTCGAGCAGCGTGCCGGGAAAACGGTCGAGCGCGGCACGGGCGGTCGTCACCGGTCCGACGAGGCGCTCGGGCAGCGCGCAGTAGCCGATGCGCAATCCGGGGAACAATGTTTTTGCAAACGTGCCCATGTAAATGACGCGCGAGAGATGATCGATGCCGGCGAGCGACAGCAATGGTGCGCCGTCGTATCGAAATTCGCTGTCGTAATCGTCCTCGATTACGAAGGCATCCGCATCTCTGGCCCAGTCGAGCAACTCGAGCCGCCGCGTCATCGACATCTGCACGCCCAGCGGAAACTGGTGCGACGGTGTCACATAGGCCGCGCCGGCCGAAGGCGCGAGGGCCCGGCCAATGGCCACGATCAGGCCTGAGGCGTCGACCGGCACCGAGACGGCGCGCAGGCCGCAATGCTCGGTCGCCCTTCGTGCGGCAGGATAGCCGGGGTCTTCGCACCAGATCTGATCGCCGGATTTCAGGATCGCGCCCAGCACGATCCGCAGCGCATGCTGTGTTCCCGACGTCAGCATGATCTGGTCGGGATCGCAGCGCAGCCCACGCGCCGACAGCAAATGATCGGCGATCGCGGCCCGGAGTTCGCGGCTGCCCCTGGGGTCGCCGTATTGAAGGTGCTCGCTGCCGAAGGCGCGCATGCGCCGGCCGGCAAACGCCCGGAAGCGCTGCAGCGCCCTTTCATCGATATGCGTGCAGCCGAGCGCCAGCGGGCCCTGCTGCGGCGCTTCGATCGCGATCTTCGTCCTTCGTGCGTCATGGACGCGGGCGGGAATGCGCGCGGCGACGAAAGTGCCGGAGCCGACGGTGGCTACCGCAAAACCGTCCGCGATCAGCCGCTCATAGGCCGAGGTGACGGCGTTGCGGCGGAAGCCGGTCTGCTTGGCCAGCAGGCGCGATGGCGGCAGCGGCTCGCCGGGCTTTGCGATCCCGCCCGTGATGGCGTGGCACAGCGCCTGATAGAGCCGGTGCTGGGAGGAGGCGCCCGGCGTCACGTGGGGGCCGGAGAGATCAAGCGCGAGCTCGGCCTTGCGGCGTGCCGGCGGAGAATTGGTCGGAATTTTTCGCATGGAATTGGCACTATCGCAGACCAAATTGGCCGGTACAACTCTCAACGACCGCTACCGATCCAACAGGAGCTGCCGTGACCGAAGCCGTGACTGCCGACGTGTATCCGTTATCGCCGCGCAACCAGGTGAAGCGCCGCCACGATCGCGGCTTCTACGATCACGCTACCGTCCACGGCCTGCTCGACGCCTCGATGCTGTGCCACGTCTCCTACGTGATCGACGGCCAGCCCTATTGCACGCCGACATTCTTCTGGCGGGAGGGAAGCAGGCTGTACTGGCATGGCAGCAGCGCCAGCCGCATGCTGCGAAACCAGTCCGAGGGCCAAAGGGTCTGTCTCACAGTTGCGCATCTCGACAGCCTGGTGCTGGCCCGCTGCGGTTTCAACCATTCGGCGGATTACCGCGCCGTGATGGCCTTCGGCACCGCCTATCTCGTCACCGATCCGGTGGAGAAGGAGCGCGCGCTGGTCGCCATGGTCGACCGGTTCTTTCCCGATCGGACCGCCAGCCTGCGGCAAAGCACGGCGCAGGAGATCAAGGCGACATCGGTCGTCGCGATGGAAATCGAGCAGGCGTCCGCCAAAATCAGGTCGAAGGGCGTTGCCGACGATGACGAGGACTACGAACTGCCTGTTTATGCCGAGCGCATTCCGGTTCGCACGGTGCTGGGTCGGCCGGAACCCTGTCCGCGTCTTCTCGACGGCGTCGAGCGTCCGGCCTCGCTGAGCGGCTATTCGGAAGGCCGCCTGCTCGAAGATGCATTGCGGGATGCGCATTTTGCGCATTACGCCGGCGGCTGAGATCGGGATAGGGTGTGCACTCCCGCCCTCTTTGAATTCGCCACTGGAGCTGCCGCATGACGACCGATACGCAACAAAGAATCCTCGACGCCGTCGACGCCGGCTTTGACGCGCAACTGGCAACGACACGGGATTTCGTTGCGATCCCCTCGACCCGCGGCGCGGAAGGGCCGTGCCAGGACATGATCGGCGATCTCCTGCGCCAACGCGGCTACGAGGTCGACGATTGGCATATCGATGTGGAAGATCTGAAGGAGCTGCGCGGCTTCGGCCCGATCGAGCATGATTTTTCCAAGGCGCGGACAGTGGTGGGCACGTACCGGCCGCCGAACAATTCAGGCAAATCGCTGATTCTGCAGGGCCATTGCGATGTGGTGCCTGCAGGTCCCCTCGACATGTGGGAGACGCCGCCATTTTCGCCGGTTATCAAGGACGGCAAGATGTACGGCCGCGGCGCCTGCGACATGAAGTCCGGCACCATCGCCGCACTCTATGCGCTGGATGCGATCAAGGCGGCAGGGCTGAAGCCGACGGCGCGCATCCATTTTCAATCCGTGATCGAGGAGGAGAGTACCGGCGTCGGTGCGCTCTCGACCTTGCAGCGCGGTTATCGCGCGGACGCCTGCTTCATCCCGGAGCCGACCGGTGAGACGATGGTGCGCTCGCAGGTCGGCGTGATCTGGTTTCGCCTGAAGGTGCGCGGCTTCCCCGTGCACGTGTTCGAGGCCGGCGCCGGCGCCAACGCGATCATGGCGGCGTATCATCTGATCCACGCGCTGCAGAAGCTCGAGACCGACTGGAACGAACGCGCCAAGGCAGACCGCCACTTCAAGGCGGTCGCTCATCCGCTCAACTTCAATCCCGGCATCATCAGGGGCGGCGACTGGGCCTCCAGCGTGCCGGCCTGGTGCGACGTCGATTGCCGCATCGCGGTCCTGCCGGGTTGGTCGATCGCCGAATGCCAGAAGGAGATTTTGGCCTGCGTGTCGGCGGCGGCGCGCGATCATCGTTTCCTCTCCAACAACCCACCGCAGGTCGAATGGTCGGGATTCTTGTCGGAGGGGTATGAGCTGACGAACTCGACTGAGCCGGAAGCCGCCTTCGCAAAAGCGTTCGACGCCGTCTATGGCGGCGCGGTGCCGGACCGCGCGTTCACCGCGCTGACCGATACGCGGTTCTACGGGTTGAATTACAACATCCCGAGCCTCTGCTTCGGTGCGAAGGGTGCCGCGATGCACGGCTTCAACGAATATGTCGAACTGGACTCGCTGCGGAAGTCGACGAAAGCCACTGCGCTGTTCATTGCGGAATGGTGCGGAGTGGAGAAGGTGTAGCAGCGCTGCCAAAGCCACGTCGTCCCTGCGAACGAGCCTGTGAGGGAATAGGATTGAGCAGCCGGTTGCGCTGTGATTCACTGGCATCGAACGGGGTTATTCGATGACCAGTGACGCACGGTTTATTCGGGCTGATCGGACGCAGACGCAGTGGGACTTTGTGGATTTGGAAGCTCTGGTTCCGAGCGACCATCGCGCCCGTATTGTGGTGAGTTTTGTGGAGAGCTTGGACCTTTCGCGGCTTTACGAGGCGATCAAGGCCCGTGAAGGGGAACCTGGACGCCCGCCGCCGGATCCGGCGGTTCTGTTGGCGCTTTGGCTCTATGCGACGATCGAAGGAGTAGGTTCGGCTCGGCAACTTGAACGGCTTGCACGGCATGATCCGGCGTACCGCTGGATCGCCGGTGGGGTACCGCTCAACTACCACGGGCTTGCGGACTTCCGGGTTGCGCATGTGGAGGTTCTCGATCGGCTCCTGACGGAGAGCGTGACGGCGTTGATTGCCGAAGGGGTGGTGTCGCTGGCCGAGATTGCGGTGGACGGCACCAAGGTTCGAGCGAATGCCAGCCGTGAATCGTTCAAGAGCGGCAGCAGGCTTGATCGTATTGAGGCTGCCGTGGAGCGGCGGCTTGCGGCGCTCAAGGCGGAAACCGAAAGCGATCCGGAGGCGTCTTCGCGCCGCAAGCGGGCGGCGCAGGAGCGAGGGTCTCGGGAAGTGAAGGAAAGCGCTGCACGCGCGCGGGCAGCGCTTGAGCGGATGCGAGCGGAGAAGGCGAAACGAGAAAAGACCCATGCCAAGGACGAGGCGAAGAAGTCTGAGCCGAAAGTCTCGCTGAGTGATCCGCAGGCGCGCTCGATGCGCTTTCCGGACGGGGCCATTCGTCCGGCCTATAATGCACAGATCGCGGTGGTGCCCCGGCCAGGCATCATTGTCGCAGTAGAGATGACGGATCGGCGCAACGATGCCGGCTTGGCGATGCCGATGGTGGATCAGTTGGTGAAGCGCTACGGCAAAGCACCACAGACGCTTCTCATCGACACCCGTTACGCGACTGCCGAGGACATCGCCACTCTGTCGGAGCACGCCGCCGGACCGGTGAAGGTCTATACGCCGCCACCTTCAGACCGTCAGGATGTCAAACCCGAGACGCTTGTCAGGCGGACCAGAGAGCGGGCCCGCGAGCCTGACAGTGTCAAAGAGTGGCGCAGTCGGATGGCGACGCAGGCTGGCACCGACGTGTACGCACGGCGCAAGCTCATCGAGCGGATCAACGCCAACCTCAAAAACCACGGCTTCGGCTTCATTCCGGTGCGTGGCCTGATCAAGGCCGCGGCAGTGGCGCTCTGGCATGCGCTCGCCAATAACCTGCTGGCAGCGCACCGCCTGCGAGGCAGACCCACGTGACCAGAGTTCACCGGAGAGAGCCAGTGAGGTAACCGCATCAACCGATCGGCCCACCAAACGCCGCCGCGATATCGGTGGCGGCAACCATCCCCCATTAAGCTCAATTCCTTCACAGGCTCGAACGCAGGGATCCATACGCTGCGGCCCATCAATGGCGCGAGGTGGTAGTGACCCTTCTGTCCCAATTGGCACCGGTGGTTATGAGTCTCTGCGTTCGCAGGGACGACGGTTAAATTGTTGGCTCTCCCCACAACGCCTTCACAATCGCATCCAGCCCATCCGTCAGCGCCGCCGGTCCCGGCTGCAGGATGATCGTCGACTTGATTTCGACGATGCGGTTGTTGCGCACCGCCGGAATCTCGCTCCAACCCGGCCGCTGCCGGATGCGGTCGGGCACGACCTTCTTGCCGCACCATGATGCGAGGATCACATCGGGGGCCGTGTCGCGCACCAGATCGGGCGAGATGATCCGGTCCTTGGCGGCCTGCTGAAACCGCAGTTTTGGCAGCGCGTCTTCTCCCCCGGCGATCTCGACCAGTTCGGAAACCCAGCCGATGCCGGAGATCAGCGGATCGTCCCATTCCTCGAAATAGACTTTTGGTTTTGTCGAGGGCCGGGCCGTCGCCGCGATGCGTGCGAGGCGGTCTTCGAAGTTCTTCGCGAGTTGATCCGCGCGCTCCGCTGCGCCAACGATGGCGCCGAGCGTGCGGATCATCGCGAGGATGCCGGCGATGTCGCGCTGGTTGAAAACGTGGATGGCGATCCCGGCGCGCACCAGATCGGCGACGATGCCGGCCTGAAGGTCGGAGAAGGCCAGCACGAGATCCGGCTCAAGCGCCAGGATCTTCGGAATGTCGGCGGAGATGAAGGCCGAGACCCGCGGCTTCTCGCGGCGGACCTGCGGCGGCCGCACCGCATAGCCGGAGACGCCGACGATGCGGTCCTGTTCGCCGAGCAGATACAGCGTCTCGACGGTCTCTTCGGTCAGGCAAACGATCCGGCGGGGCGGGAACTGGCGCATGCCGACGATATGCCGAATTACGCGCGCCATGTCACGGCCAACATTACCTGGGAGGTCATTGCCTGATTTACCGGCAGCCTCCATTCTGTTCAGGAAATCACTTCAAAGAAAAGCCGGAGGACGAATGACGCCGCTCGAAAAAATCCAGTCGATGAAGATGCCTTTTGCTGAATTAAAGGGCGTGACCTTCACGGAAGCCGGGATGGATCGGGTGGTCGCCAGGATGCTGGTGCGGCCGGATCTTTGCACGCTGCGGAACACCATTCACGGCGGCGCGATCATGGCCTTTGCGGATTCGGTCGGCGCTGCCGCGACCTTCATCAATCTACCCGAGGATGCCAAAGGCACCACCACGATCGAAAGCAAGACCAATTTCATCGGCGGCGCCAAGGAAGGGTCCACGGTGATTGCGACCGCAACGCCGGTGCACCGCGGGCGCCGCACCCAGGTCTGGCAGACGCGGCTGGAGACTGACGACGGCAAGCTGGTCGCGGTTGTCACACAGACACAGATGGTGCTGTAGCCTCAGGCCATCTCCGCCGTCTGCACCGCGTTCAGCATTCCGGTTTGCGGATGACAATCGACATATTCGAAAAGCTGCTCGTCGGCGCGGGCGACGGTGACCTCGTGGTAGAGCCGCAGTTTTGCGGCCGGTCCCAGAGTCGACAGGTACTTCATGGCGGCGCCGAAAATCCTGACATGGGTCGGGTGCGATTCAGCCCAGCGCTCCAGCGCCGACAGACTCTTCCACCAGCTCATGCCGTAGGACTTTTCGGCCGTCGCGCCGTCGGGGCCGACGACGGTCATGTAACGGTTGGCGTAACAGCCGATCGCTCGTCCCTGGTCGCGGAGGAAGTCCATGCCTTCGCGCAGCACCGGCTCGACATCGCCGAGGTACATCTTGCGCTCGGCGGCCTCGGTGTCGCCCCAATCCTGGCCCGAGCGGATCAGGCAGAGATTGTCCTGCGGGACGATCCGGATGCGCGCGCCGTCGCGGATCGCGCGGGCCGAGCCCGAAGCCGCCATCTCGCTGGTTTGGGACAGCGGGATGCGATCGCGCATGCCGCCCCAATACGCGTGCTCCAAAACCTCGCCACTCATGCCATCGGCGAGAACGGCGACGCCTTCGGGCCTTCCGAGCGAAGAGAACAGCGTCTCATATCCTTCCACGGAAGGATAAAGCGCCTCGATAAAGGTCCCGAACCCGTCGTTGGTTCGTTGCTCACCGGTCCAGCGCTCGCGCATGGCCGGAAACCAGCGATCGAATTTTTGCCGCTCGTCCCAGTAGGCCACGGTGACGACGTTGGTGAAACCGGCCTCGTCGATGTAGCTCGCGCGGTCCCAATGGGACGGACCATCGGCGTCTGCGAAATCCGAAGCGAGCCGCGCCAACGCTCGTTCCGCGCCGGCCGGGAGCGCGCCGCGGGATTGGATACCGAAATAGGCCATCACCACCCGCGTCACGCTTGGCTTGTGCCGCGCCACGAAGGACGGGTAGGGCGGCGCATAATCGTCACCGACGCGGCGGTGGCGCGTTCGCGCAGTTTGCAGATGCGCAGGGATCGCGGATTCCATGGGCCTTCTCCTTCTCGGAAAATGAACCGCGTCAGGCCTGCAGCCTGATTTCACTCATGACCTCGGCATCGACGGGTAGCGAGAAATGCTCGACGCGGTTGGCGCGCGTGGTGTTGAGCAGCAGCCGCGTGACATCGGGTCGCGAATAATGCCCGGCCGGATCGGCGGCGTTCTTCGCCACCCCGATCATCCCGAGATCGATGTCGGCATACAGAATGCCTTCCTGGTCGGGCGGCAGTTTCTCGGCCAGCGAACTGCCGTCGGGCCCGTAGATCACGGCGTAGCCGCCGCCGGCATGCAGGAAGGCATGCTTTTCGGGAGAGTCGCAGAGCTCATCGATCATGGCCTGCGAGACCACAGCGCAGGGGCCGAGGAAGAAGCACGAGCCCTCGACCGCATAGACCTTGCTGGCGGCGTTGTTGACCTCATGGCCGAGCGCATGCGCGAACGGATCGTACAGCGAAAAACTCGGCCAGGCGCCGACATGCACCTGTTCGTTCTGGGCGTACATCGCGTATTTCGACAGCGGCTGCAGGTGTTCCCAGCAGCACAGCGCGCCGAGCCGTCCGACGTCGGCGCGATCGTGCACCGCGAGATCGCTGCCGTCGCCTTCGCCGAATACGGTACGTTCGGCATGGGTTGGCCGCAGCTTTCGACGCTTGGCGATGGTCTCGCCGTCCGGACCGATCAGCCATTGCGCGATGTAGAGACTGCCGCCGTCGCGTTCGGAGAGCCCGAGCACGGCCGTTAGCTTGGCGCGCTTCACGGCTTGACGGATCTTTTCCGCCTGGGGGCTGTCGAAGGCGAGCGAGTTGTCGAAGTAGCGCTGTACAAAGCCGCGGCCGATCGCCCAGGCCGGCGCACCGAGCCAGATCTGCCATGGGTATCCGGGAATGAATGTTTCGGGAAACGCGATCAGCTTCGCGCCGTTCGCGGACGCTTCCTCTATCAGGTTGATGGTCTTGTCGACGGTAGCATCGAGATCGAGAAAAACCGGCGCCGCCTGAACCACCGCCACCTTGTATTTCTGATGAATCAGACCCATTGCACCCATCCTCCCGTGTTGGCGACCGACACTTGCTGATGTCGAGCCTACAGCCATGGCCGCGCGCGCCGCTTGTCCGCAGCGGAACGAAAACTTGTCTTAACCGGCAGGGTGAATGGCCGAGGCACGCCTGATATTTGTGGCGCACGAAAAGGAGAGGCGGCGCGGAAGGCGTTATTTGCCCGGCTGCTCGCGCCATTCGCGCGGCGAGACGCCGAACCGCTGCTTGAAGATGCGGCTGAAATGGGCGAGGTCGTTGAAGCCCCATGCGAAGGCGATCTCGCCGATGTGCCGGGCCTGGTGGGCGGGGTCGGCAAGATCACGCTTGCAGCGCTCCAGCCGTTGCGCCTGCACGTAGCCTCGGAACGAAGTCTGTTCGTCCGCCATCAGATCGCTGGCGTAACGCGGCGAGATTCCGACCGCCGCTGCAGCGCGCGGCAGCGATAGTTCGTGATCGAAAAGATGCGTCAGGATGTGGTTCTTGAGGCGATAGAGCAGCGCGGACCGATGCACCGACTGATCCGGCAAGCGCGCGTGCAGCCTTTCGGCGAGCGTCATCGCCAGCAGGTCGAGCGCCTGGTCGAGCAGGCGGGTTGCGGCTGCGGGACCGACCAGCTCGATCGTCTTGCTGACATTGCGCGCGAAATCATATGTCAGCCGGTCGAGCGGACGATCGCCTGCAAACGTCGTCGCGGTCAAACCATCGAACGAGCCGACGCGCTGTTGCAGCAGTTTGCGCGGCATCTGGAAGATCGTCTGCGAAAAGCTGTCGTCGAAGCGCAGCTCGTAGGGGCGGGTGGTGTCGTAAATGACGAATTGTCCCGCGGAGACGACAGCCTCGCGGCCGTCCTGGAACACGCCGTTCACGCCGTTGTTGCCCAGCGCCATCAACACAAAATCCTCGCTGGCGCGGGCTATTCGCGACGGCGTGCGGAATACCCGCTGTGCTGTGGAATCGACCTGCGTGAGCGCGATTTGCCCGATCCTGGATTGCGACACCGAGCCCCAGAACGCGCCGCGCATGTCCGATTTGCAGTCGAGCCCGACGAAGGTGTCGCACACGATGTCCTGCCAGACCGCAAGCCGGCGCTCCGGAAGGCAAGAACTGGTGTCGAGCACGACCGCCACAATCGGCCTCCACGAACCGTTCGGGTGTGTTGCCTGGGGTTGGCGTATCCAAAAATAAGCAAGCTCCGTGCCCACTTTGCGCCGCGCGAAGAGTCTTAACAATTAGTTAATGATGCGCCGGCTAAACCCCTGCAAATGCTGCCGTTATTTAAGGCAGTATACGGCGCAATCCGGTCTTGAACTTGATGCTGCGGCGCACAATATAGCTGGTCTAGGGATTCGACGCCTCCTCGAGGGTTTTCTCAGAGGAGTTTTGGACTATGTACCTCACCGTTATTGCGGCTGCGCTTGCCGATAGCAGCGTGCGCACGCTGAGCCAGCAGGAAGAACTGCCGCTATTGCGCGATCACCTGCTGCGACTCGACCGCGCCAGCCGCCGCGACCGTTTCCACGGCTTCATGGACGACAGCTTCATCGAGCGCTACGCCGAGAAATGCGCCAATGACGGCACGACCATCATCGCCTTCTTTGAAAACGGCGTGGTTCGGGGAGCGGCGGAGCTGCATCCGCCGGACCAGTCACCGGATTCGCTTCCCGAGATCGCCTTCAGCGTCGAGGCGTCCGTACGCCGTCGTGGCGTCGGCAGCATCCTGTTCCGCAAGCTGATCGCGGTGGCGCGGACCAAGGGCTACAAGAGCCTGCGGATCACCACCGGCGCGCAGAACGAGGCGATGCGCGCGCTCGCCAGCAAGTTCGGCGCGCAACTTGTCTTCCGTCACGGCGAATCCACCGGCACGATCGATCTGACGAAGTACGATCAGGCCGAACTTGCGATGTCCTGGATCGAGAGCGTGCTGAATGCGACGCGGGCAGCCCTAGCTTTCAACCGCGCTTATCGGCGAATGCTGCTTCGCATGGCCGGGACGGCCCCGTCCGAATGGGGCGCCTCTTAGGCGGTTCGCAGGTTTGATTCTGCGAACTGCCCAAAGCCTCGGACGATAGAGGCTTGGGCAGTTCGGGGACCTCGCAGGCTATCAGGTGCCGGTGCGCTTGTCGTTGCCGAAGCGCCTGACGACGCGGCGCTCGACCACGACCGAACGCTGCGCGCCTTGCTCGCCCGCGATGACACGGGTGGCCGATCGCGCCAGGGCGCGGCCGGTCTTCTTCACTTCAGCCAGCACTTCCTCGTAGGGCAGGCCCATCAGTGCGGCGGCGATTTCGGCCTGCTGCTGCTGATCGTCGGTGATTCCAACCGCGGCGAAGATTGCCTCCTCCAGCGTCGGCGGATCCCGCCGGACGCGTCGTGTGCCGTATTTCGTGTTCCAGTCTTCGCTCATAGGGGCCTCGCATTTGATTGCGGAGATACCTAGGTGCCCTAATGTTGCATTGCAATATGAATTTCGCGTGGCAATACAGCCATGCGTCGACAATCTCTCAAGTCCGGTAGCGTCGTGCGGTTCGGTTCTTTACCGTTCCTGCCATCATGGCGGGGGACTGCCGGCGGCAGCCAGATCCATCGGCTGTTGCGGCCAGCGCTTCAGCGCGGCATGGCCGGCATCCGTCAGCACGTAGATGCCGCGCTCCGCACGATCGAACCAGCCATAAACGTTGTGCAAGAGGATTTTGCCGGCATCGGGAATCGCCGCCCGCAAATCCCTGACCCGCCGTGGCCCGCCCGACAGCGCGGAGGCGCAGGCCAGCGCCTGCTGGCGGTACGCCGTCATGATCGGCGCGCGCGTCGATCCGCCCATGACGGGATCGCCTTTGCGTTTCTGGTGCTCCGCGATCAGCCGCGAGCGCTTTTTGGGATCGCGGCGGGGCGCAGATGTCGGCGGCTTGACGAGCACCTCGACATCGCCGGTGTTGGTGACGGCGAGCATGCCGAAGCCAAGCCGGCGGCAGAGATTGCGATACCGTGCGTCGCTTTCGCGGCCCTTGCCGCGGGCCGATAGTTTAGCCGCAAGCCAGACCTCGTCGGCCGCGCCGGCGCGATCGACCGCCTGCAGGATCAGTTCCAGGTTGAAGGAAAGCTTCAGTTCGCCGATCACCACGATCGGCGGATCGTCACCGTTCAGCGCGACCAGGTCGCAGCCGCCGACCTCGCCCTTGACGGTGAAGCCGAGCTTTTCGAGGAAGCGTTTGACGGGAAGATAAAGCGCGGTTTCCAAGGCGGGCTCCGGCGGCGCAGACGGCCGCGACTCAATATGCCGACTTTAGCTGAATTCCGGCTAAGCGTTTGATCGGAAGGCACCTCAGCGCTATTGTCGGAGCGGGGACAAGGCTAGCGGCAATTTGAGGGAACTTGCGAATCGATCGTTCGCGGGCCACAGGCATTTGCCGCTCCCACAGCGAGTAGGCGTGTTGCAAGGGCTATACAAATTCCGCTTCACCACGGCGCGCGGCACGGGCAGCGGCGTGATGTTTGCGGCGTCCGGCGGCGGGCTGTACGGCGGCGATTCCGGCTCTTCCTTTGTCGGCCACTTCACCGAAGCCGATGGCATTGTCTCCTGCGAGGTTACGATGTCGCGGCATTATCACGATCCCAAATATGTCCCGATGTTCGACGTTGAACATGCCGTGATGAACTTCACAGGCGTGCCCCGCGGCGAGGAGTTTCATTTTGAGGGCGGCAGCGTGGCCTTGCCCGGCGTCCATTTCACAACTGTTTTGACTCCCATCGACGATGCCGACGCGCCGCCACCCGGTGCGGTCGGCCCTGACGGGATCGGTAACGGACTCTATTCCATCCACATCCGCATGCTCGACGGCATCGATGCCGGCAACACCGGCGTCATGATGCTGCAGGACGGACGCATCAGGGGCGGCGACGCATTCTTCGACTATGTCGGGGCGTACACGGCGGCTAACGGCAAATGGAAGGGCGAACTCGTCAACCGCGAGCATACCCCGGCCAAGGGCGAGCGGCCGGTGTTCGCCGGGCATGAAGTCGGCATCGGCTTTTCCGGCACCTACGACCGCGACGGTGCGGAAGGCGAAGCCACCGCGCTCGCCGGCAAGCGCAGCATCCGCTTCAGGGCGGTGCTGCGAAAGCTGGTGGAGGTGGCGGGCTAAACCCTCCCGTTCACCGGCAGCAGCGCGCCGGTGACGGCGCTCGCGGCGTCGCTGGCGAGGAACAGAATTACGTCGGCCAGTTCCTTCGGCGTCACCCATTTGGTGAAATCGGCTTTCGGCATGCTGGCGCGGTTGGCCTCGGTGTCGATAATCGACGGCAGCACGGCGTTGACTGTAACCTTGCCCTTGAGTTCGGCAGCGAGTGCCTCGGTGAGGCGGTGCACGCCGGATTTGGAGGCAGCGTAGGCGCCCATGCCGGCGCCCCCCTGCAGCGCGCCCATGGCGCCGATATTGACGATGCGCCCGGCCTCCGACGCGACGAGGTGCGGGATCGCCGCGCGCGAGGCGTTGAGCGCGGTCATGACGTTGAGTGCGTACATCCGTTGCCACGTCTTCGGATCGCCCTCCACCACCGTCTCGAAGGCAAATCCGCCGGCGATGTTGATCAGCGCGTCGAGCTTGCCGAAATGGGCGGCGGCAGCGTCGATCGCCTTTTTGGCTACCGCCGCATCGGTGAGGTCGACGCCGCCGAGTTCAAACAGATCCGCCGTGGCCGGGACTTGCGTCGGTGCATGATCGACGCTCGCAATCCTGGCGCCCCGCGCCAGCGCTTCGTCCACGACGACCCGGCCGAGCGCACCCAGCGCGCCCGTCACGACAATGACTTTTCCGTCCATGAAGGGCCTCCGCATGCGGATGGGGAGCGCACCTTATCAGGAGATTTTCAATCCCGATGCGGCGAATTTCTGCATGACCGTCAGTCTCGCCAGCCCAAATTGTCGCGGCCCGCGCTGGCTGGCGGTAGCGAGCTACGCAGGACCAAGGGATGGAGCTAAATCGATAAAATTTGCCGGAGTTCTGTAAGCCGTTTGCAGAATCCGTTCGGTACAACAGGACTCCAACAAAAAGGCAGGGGATTTGTCATGGGTTTGCCGGATCATGGTTTACCGCTTGTTCAGCTTAAGGAGCAGCGGCGCGACCTGGTCGTAGCGCTGCAGAATCGCAGCGGTCCGGTCTCGAGCTGGGAATTGATGCAGATCGCAGCGATCCAGCAGGCGATCTCGGCGTTCGAGGACGTCATCGCCGACCTCGACGCCGAACTGGAAATGGAAGCGGCCGCCTGAGCCGATAAGCACGCAGCTTTCTGGCCGCCACGATCTGCTTTACGACTTGCGCGTAGCGGATAGGATCGCGCATGCGCTGCGCCTGATTAGATCAGCGCTGCAGATAGCGCGCTTCGAGATGGGCGCGTTCGGCTTTGCCGAGACCAAGACCATCGCGGAGATAGGTTTCGAGATCACCGTAGTCGGCGTCGATGGCCTCGAAGGCGGCGGCGAGGAACGAGGCCTGCACTGAGCCCAGCACCTGCCTGACCTCGTCGGGCAGGTCGGTGCTGTGATTGGGGTCCCGTCGGTAGAAGCGGTTGGTCAGCAGGTAGTCTTCCGAGATGACGTCCTCGGAAACACCGAGCGTATGCAGGATCAGCGCGCAGGCAAAGCCGGTGCGGTCCTTGCCGGCGGTGCAATGGATCACCAGCGGCGCGCGATCGTCCACGAGATGCGCAAACAGGGTCCGGAAGTGCTGCGTATTCTTCTGCACATAGCTGCGGTAGGAGTCGCGCATCACCTCGACGGCGTGGTCCGTCGACAGCGGCGTGCCGGCGGCTGCGATGGCACGCAACGCCGCAACCACCGTCGGTTCGACCGGCAGCGAATGAACTGATATTTCGGGCATGCCGCACAGGGCGGCGGTGCGTTCCTCGGTGCCGCGAAAGTCGAATGCGCTGCGGACGCCGAGCTCCCGCAGGACGGAGACATCACCATCGGTGAGATGGCCGAGATGGTTGGAGCGAAAAATCTGCCGCCAGCGCACGATCCGGCCGTCGCTTGTGGGATAGCCGCCGAGATCGCGGAAATTGCTGGCGCCGGCAAGGTTGAGGTGGCGGACAGGGGAATCTGGCATCAATGCAGCAAGGGTTCGGACGGAGAACAAGGGACGGTGTCGTTCGGCCACGTCTCGTCTATACTGAACCCGCGAGAGGGCGAAGCATGAATTGGCGGAACATCACGATTTTCGGCGCGGCACTGGGGCTCGCCGCGGTTGCGACCATGCCGTCACAGGCGTCTGCGCAATCCAGCTTCCGGAATTATCGTTGCGCCGACGGCTCGCAGTTCACGGTTGGATTTTTTCAATACGACAAGCGTGCCCATCTGCAACTCGACGGCAAGGCGGTGACGCTGCCCAAGCGTTGGACCCTGTCAGGGTCGCGTTACCAGGGGAAGGGCGTGACCTTAAGGATCACCAAAGCCGGCGTCACCACGCTCAAGCACGCCAGACGGCGGACCGCGACCTGCGAGCAGACATGAAAAAGGGCCGAAACGGTTTCGTTCCGACCCTTTTCCAGTTCTCCGTCCGCGCCTCGTTTGCCCGGCGCATCGCTGCCAAACACCTCCCAGGCATCAATGGTCCCGCTCTGTCTTGGCATCCTCGATCGCCGCGGCGTGGTACCAGCTATCGCTGCAGTCCGCGAGGTTGACCGGCTGGGCAGCGAACTCGGTCACGGCTTTGGTCTCGCCATAGCGACGCCCCCCGAGAGCCGCCCGGCCCCCGGCGGGGAATTGGTAGATCTTGGCTGATCCGTGATCCAAACTCTGATTCATCACTCAGTCTCCATTTGTCGAAGCGCGAGCCTTCATGGTGCGCCCGACTCATTCTCTACTGGTTACGTAAGTCGATATTGTTGGTGCCCCGGGCAGGTGCAAGTGACCAAGAGAGCGGCATGTCTTGTCTATTCTGTAGGCAGTTTTGGAGCTGCTTCCTGCGAGGCAGTAGCCACATGACCAACGCGTACGCCGACGGGATGGTTGCTCGGGCGGGCCGGCGTCCGACGCGGAAGCCTGAAAAGGATGCCGCACCTTTAAGCGCCTAGCGGTCGTGAGCCGAAAATGCCGGATAAATAGGCTGGATTCGGCTCGCAAGCCTTCTGCCAGACCGCCCGATTTGCGGGCCTGCCGCGCTCCTATGTCGCAGCTTTTATTTTGGGCCGCCGCCGGCGCGCGCTGTGGATGGCCATTGCCGCACTGCAGCGATTGGCACGTTAAATGCTTAGAAAGGGGAGGCCTGACGTGGCCGGGTACACGTATGCGGAAGACCTCCAGGGGCTGGGCGTCAAAATCCAGAATTCAAGGCTTCGGTTTTTCCGCATTTCATAGCAACTCAAGAGAGGCTCAATGACCAAGTACAAGCTCGAGTATATTTGGCTCGACGGCTATACGCCGACGCCGAGTCTGCGCGGCAAAACGCAGATCAAGGAATTCGACAAGTTCCCGACGCTGGAACAGCTTCCGCTGTGGGGCTTCGATGGCTCCTCGACCATGCAGGCCGAAGGCCATAGCTCCGATTGCGTCCTGAAGCCGGTCGCCGTCTATCCGGATGCTGCGCGTGAAAACGGCGCGCTGGTGATGTGCGAAGTCATGATGCCCGATGGCAAGACCCCGCATCCCTCGAACAAGCGCGCGACCATCCTCGACGATGAAGGCGCCTGGTTCGGCTTCGAGCAGGAATATTTCTTCTACAAGGACGGCCGTCCGCTCGGCTTCCCCTCGGACGGTTATCCGGGTCCGCAGGGCCCGTACTACACCGGCGTTGGCTACAAGAACGTCGGCGACGTCGCCCGCAAGATCGTGGAAGAGCATCTCAACCTCTGCCTCGCCGCCGGCATCAACCACGAAGGCATCAACGCCGAAGTGGCGAAGGGCCAGTGGGAATTCCAGATCTTCGGCAAGGGCTCCAAGACCGCTGCCGACCAGATGTGGATGGCCCGCTACCTGATGCTGCGCCTCACCGAGAGCTACGGCATCGACATCGAATTCCACTGCAAGCCGCTCGGCGATACCGACTGGAACGGCTCGGGCATGCACGCCAATTTCTCGACCAAATACATGCGCGAAGTCGGCGGCAAGGAATACTTCGAGAAGCTGATGGGTGCCTTTGAGAAGAATCTCATGGACCACATTGCCGTCTATGGGCCGGACAACGACAAGCGCCTGACCGGCAAGCACGAGACCGCGCCCTGGAACAAGTTCAGCTACGGCGTTGCGGACCGCGGCGCTTCGATCCGCGTGCCGCACTCCTTCGTCAACAACGGATACAAGGGCTATCTGGAAGACCGCCGCCCGAACTCGCAGGGCGACCCATACCAGATCGCGTCCCAGATCCTGAAGACGATCGCGGAAGTCCCGACCGGCGCCAAGGCCGCCGCGGCCTAAGGGACTTAACGATTTGACCCGGCGGGCGCCCCGGGGTGCAAAGCTGATCCGCCACGGCGAAACCGCCTTGGCGGATCATTGCGTTTTGATGACACGGTGTCTTGATAGCTTGATTCAAATACGTCGGTTCAAGGCCGTTTCCCTGCGTTATGAACCGCGCTAGACATCGAGCCGGGTTTGCCGGGGACACGGCATTGTTTGAGGGATTTTACAAAGTCAGGTTTCAGCTTGGCGCGGCGGTCGGCCGCAGCGTGATGTATGCGCGCGGCGGCAAGATGCTGGGCGGCAATTCGGCCTTTGCCCATATCGGCAGTTACGAAAAACGTGACGACGGCGTCGACATCGTGATCCAGACCGTGCGCCATAACCCGGACCCGAATTACCGCGCGATGGCCGGCACGGACGATGCCACGCTGCTGGCGAAGGGCAGGGCGGACGGCGAGCTCTATCGCTTTGAAGGGGCCTTGAAGGAGTTGCCCGGCGTGGCGTTTCGTTCGGTGATGACGCCGATCGAGCAGGAGGTCATCCCGATCGCCGGCAGCGTCGGCGAGGGAGGCATCGTCAACGGCCTCTATTCCATCCACATTCGCCTGCTCGACGGCGTCGAAGGCGGCCTGACCGGTGTGATGCTGCTCAATGACGGGCGCATCCTCGGCGGCGACGCGTCCTTCTACTATCTCGGCACGTACAGCTCGGAGAACGGTCGCTGGAAAGGCCAGATCCTCAATCAGGAGCACACGCCCGCCATGGGTGAGAACCCCATCTTCGGCGGCCATGAAGTCGGCATCGGCTTTTCCGGCTCCTGCGACGAGCAAGGCGCGCTGTTGGAGGCGACTGCGCTTGCCGGCAAGCGCAGTCTTCGCATGAACGCAGTGCTCAAGCTGATGCGCCGGGTGTAGCGGCCGATGGCTGATACCGTGCGCATGCTTTCGACGCTGGCGTTGAAGGGCGCCGTTCACAGCCTGGCAGGCCGTTATCAGGCAGCCGGCGGCGCACGCATCGATGCCGATTTCGCGCCCACATTGGCGCTGCTGGAACGGCTGCGCGCGGGCGAGGCCGCGGACGTCGTCATCCTGACCCGCGAGGGGCTGGACGAAGTCGCGCGCGAGGGACGGCTGGTAGCGGAGACTTGCGTGGACCTGGCCCGCTCCTTCGTCGGCATCGCCGTAAAGGCCGGGACGGCCCATCCCGATATCGCGACCGAGGCTGCGTTGCGCGCAGCGCTACTCGGCGCGCGCTCGGTGGCTTATTCGCGGCTTGGCGCCAGCGGCATTCTGTTTGCAACGTTGATCGAGCAACTCGGCATTGCTTCCGACGTCAATGCGAGGGCGCAGATCATCCCGCAGGGTTTTACTGCTGAGAAGATTGTGACCGGCGAGGCCGATCTTGCCGTTCAGCAGATCAGCGAATTGAAACAGGTGCCTGGTATCGAGGTGGTTGGACCCATTCCGCGCGAACTGCAAACGCCCGCGGTGTTTTCCGCCGGACGCATGTCAGCGAGCAACAAGCCGGATGAAGCGGACCGGCTGCTGCGATTTCTTGCGTCGCCTGCCGTCACACCAGCCTTGCGTGAGAGCGGGCTCGAACCCTGAATTTCAATCCCGGATCAGGACGACACCGGCGATCAACAGCACTGCGCCTGCGAGCCGCGCGGTGCTGACGGGATGCGGCGTCAGCCCGAACGCGCCGAAATGGTCGAGCGTCACCGCAGCGAGCACCTGGCCGGCAATGACCAGCGCAAACAGCGTCGCCGCGCCGAGCGAAGGCAACAACAGGATCGCCAGCAGGATGAAGGCAGCGCCGAACACGCCGCCGGACCACGCATACCACGGGCACATCGGCCATGATTTTCCAGGACGGTACGCGCTCGCCGAGCGCCGTCACCGCGACGATCATCGTGATGAGGCCGCCCGCATAGCTGATCAGCCCCGCCCAGGCGGGCGAGCCCAGCGCCGTGCGCAGGCTGCCATTGAGCACCTGCTGGGTCGCGACACTGACGCCGGCGCCGAGTGCAAGGAGATAGAGGAAGAAATGCTGCACGTGATCCCCCCGTTCGTTCCATGCCGGCCTAGCGATCCCGGCATAGCAAGGCCAGACAACGCGAATAGCCGGATCGGAACAAGAGGGCCCGTGGCGCAATTATCGCGGACGGGACTCGCAAACTGAGCGGTGCTGGCCATGATCCGAAAACTGCAATCGGGCGAATACCGGCTCTATTCCCGTAAAATCAATCCGAAAACGGGCAAGCGCCGGAATCTTGGAACCTTCAAATCACGCGCGGCAGCGGAAAAGCATGAACGCGCCGTGCAGTATTTCAAGCGGCATTGAACCTGCGTTAAAACGCGGCTGGCTCCGGCCCGACGACGGTGCTAAGCCGCCGCAAGACGAATTCGATATTGCAGGACATTTTCGTTGCTGAACGGGCTCTACAAGGTCGAGTACGGCGTGGACGACGCGTTCGGCCGCAGCATCATGTGCATGCACGATGGCAAGCTATTGGGCGGTAATTCCGCCTTTGCCCATCTCGGCACCTATCAGGAGACTGCTGGGGAAATTATCGGCGAGGTCATCACCCAGCGCCACAATGACGACCCCCACTACAAGCCGCTGATGGATACCGACGTCGCCGCCATCAGCGTGCGCGGCAGGCTGCAGGGAAACAAGATTCGTTTTGAAGGCAGCGCCGCGCCGCGGCCGGGTGCCTTGTTCTGGGCCGAGTTGACCCGGCTCGACGACGAAGCGCTGCCGCCGGTCGGCACCGTCGGGCCCGGCGGCATTGTCAACGGGCTCTATTCCATTCAGCTCCGCGCGCTGGACGGCATCAAGGCCGGCTTGTCCGGCGTCATGCTGCTGCTGGACGGCCGCATTCTCGGTGGCGACGCCTTTTTCTACTATCTCGGTTCCTACTCGTCGGCCGACGGCCGCTGGAAGGGCGAGATCCTCAATCAGGAGCATACGCCGGCGATAGGCGAAAACCCCGTGTTCGGCGGCCACGAGGTGGGCATCGGTTTTACCGGCACCTGCGACGAAGCGGGGGCCGAGCTCGAAGCCATTGCGCTCGCGGGAAAGCGCAGCCTGCGGCTGGCCGCTACGCTGAAGCTGATGCGGTCCGCTTAGCCACACTTGCGTCGATACGAACCGTCCTCGCCTTCAGCGCTGCGTCGCTGCCGATTGCGACGCGTTACCACTTGTAGGCGAGACTCGCCGTCACGCGGCGCCGATCCCCGTAGAAGCAGGACGTATCAGATGCGCAACTGGCGACGTAAGTCTTGTCGGCGATATTGATAACGTTCAATGCCGCGCGCCAGTTTTGCCATTCGTAATGGATCGTCGCGTCACCGAGCACGACCGAAGGAACCACAAGCGTATTCGCGGCATTGGCGAAGGACTTGCCGACGTAGCGCACGCCGCCACCAAAGCCAAAGCCCCTCAACGGTCCCTCCTGGAAGGTGTAGTCAGCCCAGACGGATCCAACTTGCTGTGGCGTGTTGGTCGGCGTCAGGCCGAGCAATGCCGGATTCGCGTCCTTGCTGATAAAGAGATCGTAGCTGGTGAACGCGCCAACCATCTTCAGGCCAGGCGCGAGATTGGCTACGGCCTCCAGCTCCAGGCCGCGCGAGGTGACCTCACCGGTCTGGTTCTGAAGAATCGGCGTGGTGTTCGGGACTGTCGTCGGCACGTTTTGCCGCTTCAGATCGAATACGGCAATGCTGAAATGGCCGTTAAAGCCGTTAGGCTGAAACTTCAATCCGATCTCGGCCTGCTCGCCGGTTTCCGGCAGGAACATTTGGTTTGAAGCGTTGACGCCGATGATCGGATTATAGCTGGTCGCGTAGGCGACATAGGGCGCGAGGCCGTTGGCGAAATTGTAGATCAGGCCGGCACGGCCGCTAAACTTGCTGTCCTCGCGGTTGATCAGCGTGGCGCCGGTCGGGCGATCGCCTTGGCTGGTCGATACCCAATCATTGCGGCCGCTCAACACCAGCGTGAAGCCGCCGAACTTGATCTGGTCCTGAATATAGGTGCCGAGTTGATTCTGGGTCAGGAGGAAATTACGGAACGGCGCGCCCGTGAACGGTATGTCTCCGACACCGTAAACAGGATTGAACACGTTGATCGAGGGCACGCCGCCAAAGGCAAAGATCTGATAGTCGTCGATCCGATAGCTCTTCAGGTCGAGTCCGAACAGCATTGTGTGCTGCACGGGGCCGGTGTCGAAACGATACTCCAACTGGTTGTCTAGATTGCCTTGGTTGGCGGTATTCTTCGCGTACCAATTATAGCGACCAATGTCGCCCGTGGCGATGTTGGTATAGCTGTTGCCGACCAAGCCGCGATAGGTGATGTCAACGTGGGCGTAGCGGGCATTCTGCCGGAATGTGACGCTGTCGGAGAGGTTGCGTTCGAATTGATAGCCGATCATCTCCTGTTCGCGCTGGAACGTATCGACGCTGGGGTCGCCGACGAACAGCTTTGTCGGAATACGTCCAAAGGGTGCATCGACCACCGTTCCGACATAGGGCAAGAAGTTAATGCCGCGGGTATCTGTTTTCGACGCCGAAGCCAGAACGGTGAACGTCGTGTCTGCATCCGGCTTGTAGGTGACGGACGGTGCGATGAAATAGTTATTGTCGGGCGTGAAGTCGACTTGCGTGCCGCCGTTCTGGACTTGGCCGACCACACGATAGAACAGTTTTCCGTTCTCCGGTTGCGTCGTAACCGGGCCGCCAAAATCGAAAGATAGATAGGCGTTGCCGAAATTGTTGACGCCAGTCTCGAGATAGCGGATCGGCTCTGTTGGAGGCATCTTGCTGACCGCGTTGACGATACCGCTCGGGCTGGAGCCACCATAGAGCACGGCAGAGGGACCGCGCAGCACTTCGACGCGCGCGAGATTGAACGGCTGCAGCTTCCAGCTCGCATACGACGTGTAGAAGAGCTGCAGCCCATCGAGGAACAGGCCGATATCGTCCGACTTGAAGCCGCGGATCAGGAACCAGTCGTTACGGGTATCAGCGCCGAACGTTCCGGCGACGACGCCTGGTGTGTAACGCAGGATCTCGTCGAACTTGCCGGGCTTCTGGTCGCGAATCTGTTCGCTGCCGATCACCGACAGCGACTGCGGCGTCTCCATGATCGGCGTGTTGGTCTTGGTGCCCGCCATCGAGCGGCCGGCGACATAACCCTGGATGGCGCCCCGCGGGTTTTCGACGAAGCCGACGCCGCGTTGCGGCGGCGGTCTGGTGGATTGCGCTGCCTGCGTCGCACGCCTTGCCTGCCGCCGCTGCGGCGCGTCTGCGCGACGGCGGGCCTCTGGCGAGGCTATGACGACGGGAGGCAACGACTGCGCCCCGGATTGCGGCGAAGAGCTTGATTGCGCGAACGTCGACTGTGGCCACGCCAATACGGATACGGTCGCCAACGCGGCGATGCGGAACAAATCACGAGACTTCAAGGTTCACCCCAACCTGCGAGCACTTACGCTGTGCCTTCAGAAGGTCCGACAGCGCAACGCGGTGACGCATACGCGAGGTATTAGGATTCCTCCAATGGAATGGTTCTTAGAGAGGCTCTTAGAGAACTTCCAGCAGGCGCCCGAGGATTGATTGACGCGACAGTCGGAAGCTGTGACGCCGGAACAGGCTGCCATGCTGGTTCCACGGCGTGCGCCAGATAGCGCGCAAGAGATGCTGCAATTCTGAAGCGCGTATTGCCTCGAACAGGAACAGGTGCTCTGCGTGAGGCATTAACAGCCTGAGCTGATGTTCGAAGAAGAACGTTCCGTCAGCGCATGCTCAAGAGTGTCCGCCGACTACTTAACGGCGGCGTGCCTGGAGTATCCCATGACCCGAATTCGCGAGCCCAATGGCGTCGAGCCCGAGAAGTCGGAAGACGATATTCAGCGAGAACAGCTCGGACCGCGCGGCGTGCCCGGCGCTCCCGATCCCGCCAGGATGACGCCGCAACGGGAGAAGAAGACGCCAAAGTACATCGATCCCGGACATACGGCGTAGCGCGAAGCGGGAACGCCCCGCGTTCGAGGCGAAAAACTCCCGCGGCCTGCCCATCAGGCTAGTTCCCGAACTCAACCTGAACTCCCAGATTGGATTCAACCGATCCAGGAGTTCTGTCATGGCCGACCCGACCGCAGCTATCCTTCCGTCGTTATCCTCCGCCCTTGCCGATGTCGTCGCCCGGACAAGGTCTGCGATCGTCTCGGTGCATTCGCACCGCTCGCGGGCCTCGGGCTTCATCTGGAAACCCGGCCTGATCGTGACGGCTGATGAAGCGCTGGCCGACGAAGGCGAAGTCTCAGTCAAATTTGCCGACGGAACGGCGCAGCCGGCCAAGATCGCGGGACGCGATCACACCACCGACATCGCGCTGCTGCGGCTCGATACCGGGAGTGATGGCGGTAACACGGCCTCCGTCGCGCTCTCGCCTGTTGTTCCGGATCTGGGCTCGCTGATGGTCGTGGTCGCCGCCGAGCATGGCATTCCTGCTGCGGCGCTCGGTGTCATCTCGCTGGTCGGGGGCCCCTGGCGCAGCCTTCGTGGCGGCGAGATCGATGCCAGGATCGAGCTCGACGTGCGGCTGCGCAGCAGCCACGAGGGGGGACTTGCCGTCAATGCCTCCGGGGAAGCGATTGGTATGGCTGTCCAGGGGGTGCGACGCATTCTCGTCATTCCCGGCGCGACGATCGACCGGATTGCGGGAAGGCTTGAGACCCACGGCCGGATCGCGCGGGGCTATCTCGGGGTTGGATTGCAGCCGGTCAAGCTTGAAGATGGCGTCGGTGCGATGGTGATGAGTGTCGACAAGTCGGGTCCCTCTGCCGCCGCCGGCATCTTGCAGGGCGACGTGATCATCGGCTGGAACAATGAGAAGCTGCCCGCCATGCGCTCGCTGATACGATCGCTCGGGCCCGACAGTATCGGATCGGTCGTCGACATCACAATTCGGCGCGCCGGCCAACCGCTGCAGGTCAAGCTCACGATCGGCGAAAGGCCAGAAGCGTGAGCGAGGAGGCCTCACCGGTCATCGTCGTCAGTATCGAGATCGCCGATCCCATGCTGGCGGACCGGCTCGCGTCGCTGCTCGGCGCCGTGTCCGGGGTTCGTCTCGCGGCACCTGGAGAGACAGCAACGGTAGCGCTCGTATCACGCGACGCGCCGACGGCTGTCGGCGCGTCCGATATTGATCTTACGCCACGCGAGCGCGACGTGCTTGTTCTGATGGCGGAAGGCGCATCCAACAAAGCCATTGCGCGACAGCTTGGAATATCCGTGCACACCGCCAAATTCCATGTGGCTTCGTTGCTCGCCAAGCTCGACGCTACCGGCCGCACCGATGCCGTAACGCACGCCGCGCGACGCGGCGTGATCAACCTCTAAGTTCGGCCGGCATTCTAACCGCGGCCCTTGTTGGCCGCGTGGTCTTTCAACTGCTCGGTTTGGGACCACTTGCTGTCCTGGCCACGATCGCGCGAATGCTCGGTCTTGTCGCGGTTGGAAAGCACCATGTTGTCGCCGATCAGGTCGTCCTGCACGTCGGTCATGGCGCCGGTCCCGGCGCCTTTACCCTTCGCGCCAGGCCCGTGATGCTTGCCGTCTCCGTGTGCTCCACGTGTCATGTTTCTATCCCTATGGCTTTTGAGGCTTGTGGCCCGGCTGGCCCGGACGATTGTGCTTGTTGTGCTGGCTTTCCTGGTTGAGGCCACCGCGGCTTACCGGAAATTCCGATTGGCGCGCTTCGCGCTTGACGGTTTTTGCACTGCCAGCTTGTTGCGTGCGCGCGATCTCCTCCTCCACCTGTCGCGCGTCGGGGACATCAGGCTTCCTTTCAAGGATGCGCAATTGCTGTTCGTGCGTCTTCTTCCCTTGCAGCGGCATTCTCCGCGGGCCGCTGTCCCGATCGTTTTGCGGCGGTCCGCGGCGCCTGTCGCGGACTTCTGCCTTGTCGATACCACCCTGTGGATTGGTATCATTCTCGATGTCGCCCTCGAAGGTATTGGCGCCCTCGAATTCGTCGAGTTCGTCGGACGTGACCTGCGCCATGGATGTTCCCTTCGAGCCCCCGATCAGCGGATTGCGAACAAGATCGACGTTAGTCGGTCTGTTCAGTTTGACGTGCTTTGTACTCATGACGCGTCTTTCGATGCCGGATGGGTGCCGCCGCCCTTTCGTTCCGGGTGGTGAGTGTGATGGCTGTCATGCTCGCCTCCGCCGCCGGACACTTTGCTGTGCCGGCGCTGCGGATCGTCGGCAGGCGGCTTTTCGGCGTGCAGCGGCGCCTTGGCGTTCTCGTGCGAAGCGCCCGGGCCGCCCTGGCGAATACTCGCGGGCGTCTTGGTTGAAGTCGACATGGTGCGCGCTCCTGACTAGCGATCCTGCTGATAGCCCTGATGAGTCGTGTTTTGCGCGGTGTTGCCCTGCTGACCCTGCTCACGGGGATTTTCAACGTGGCCGCGGCCCTTCCGAACTTCATGGGCGTTGCCGGATTTCGGATCGCCGGTGCCCTTGTGGCTTTGATTGTCCTGCGGCACGGGCGGAGGTCTGGTCATTGCTGGCTCCAGTTGTTGATTGTCTTTGCGCTGCAAGACAACGCCCGGCGAACACCAGGGTTCTTTTCGGGTTTCGGAACCGCGATCAGATGCCGCATCAGGCCGCCGATGAAACCTGGTTGTTGCGGGGCCACAACGCCTGAACGTCTTCCGGAAGCGCGTGGCGCACCTTCTCGACCTGATTGGGATCGATATGGTGGTTCAGAACGCGGAACACCGCCTGCGCTGCATCTTTGGCATTGACCGGTTTCTGCGAACTAAGTTCAGCAGAGACGATGGAGAGAAATTCATCTGCCGATCGCCATGCCTTCGGTGTTTCACTGGGGCGCCATTGGTCGTAATAGGTGCCGCGCACCAGTAGTGGAAGCTGCGCACCGAGATGTGCGGCCAGATTGACTGGAACCCGGTCACGGATGGTTCGCAACACCGAACCCAGAATATGCCATGCCAGCTTGCGATCGCGTGGCAGCGTCGCCATCACTTCATCCAACCACGTGTTGGTGATTTGGAGCGTTCTGTCGAATACTTCGAGACCTGTTGCGCTCATGGGAACTCTCCGTCGGTTCGATTGGAGATGACGGGCTAACGATGCCGGTACGGATCGGTTCGCAGCACTTGAAGGTTTTACCCGCTCATACGCGAGTTCGTTCGGCCACGCGGATATGTTTCCTGGGATGCAGTTGCAGCAACGATCCAGAACGCCGTCAGGTAGCGTTGCTTGTCGCGGCCGGGACATTTCGGAACCGCTTCCACAAGCACGCCAGATGTCCTAAGCAGCGGCCACCGCGATTTCTTCCCCTCAGGGCCCAATGATCCGTCTCGATAACGTCAGCAAGCAAGTCGGCCACCAAATCCTCTTCATCGAAGCCTCCGCAGCCCTTCAGAAGGGCGAAAAGATCGGCCTCGTCGGCCCGAATGGGGCGGGCAAGACCACGCTTTTCCGGATGATTTCGGGCCAGGAGCTACCCGACGAGGGCCAGGTCTCGCTCGATCGAGGCATTACTATCGGCTATTTCAGCCAGGACGTCGGCGAGATGTCAGGCCGCAGCGCCGTTGCCGAGGTGATGGACGGCGCGGGGCCCGTCAGCGTCGTGGCGAACGAGTTGAGGGAGCTCGAGGCCGCAATGGCCGATCCGGATCGCGCCGACGAGATGGAAGACATCATCGCGCGCTATGGCGAGGTGCAGCACCGCTTCGAGGAGCTCGACGGCTATGCGCTTGACGGCCGGGCCCGCGAGGCGTTGTCGGGCTTGGGATTCAGCCAGGAGATGATGGAAGGCGACGTCGGCGCGCTTTCCGGCGGCTGGAAGATGCGGGTCGCATTGGCGCGCATCCTGCTGATGCGGCCTGACGTGATGCTGCTCGACGAGCCCAGCAACCATCTCGATCTCGAGAGCCTGATCTGGCTCGAGCAGTTCCTGAAGGGATACGAGGGCGCGCTGTTGATGACTTCGCATGACCGCGAGTTCATCAACCGTATCATCAACAAGGTCGTCGAGATCGACGGCGGCACGCTCTCCACCTATTCCGGCAATTATGAATTCTACGAGCAGCAGCGTGCGCTGAACGAAAAGCAGCAACAGGCCCAGTTCGAGCGCCAGCAGGCGATGCTGGCCAAGGAAATCAAGTTCATCGAGCGCTTCAAGGCACGCGCTTCGCATGCGGCGCAGGTGCAGAGCCGGGTGAAAAAGCTCGACAAGATCGAGCGCGTCGAGCCGCCAAAGCGGCGGCAGACGGTGGCGTTCGAGTTCATGCCGGCGCCGCGTTCGGGCGAGGATGTCGTCAGCCTGAAGAACGTCCACAAGGGCTATGGCAGCCGCACCATCTATCAGGGCCTCGATTTCATGATCCGCCGCAGGGAGCGGTGGTGCGTGATGGGCGTCAACGGCGCCGGCAAGTCGACGCTGCTGAAGCTGGTAGCGGGCTCGGCCGAGCCCGACGATGGCACGGTGGCGGTCGGCGGCAGCGTGAAGATGGGCTATTTTGCCCAGCACGCCATGGACCTGCTCGACGGCGAACGCACGGTTTTCGAGTGGCTGGAGGATTCCTTCCCACAGGCGGGACAAGGATCGCTGCGCGCGCTCGCGGGCTGCTTTGGTTTCTCCGGCGACGACGTCGAGAAGAAATGCCGCGTGCTCTCGGGCGGCGAGAAGGCGCGGCTGGTGATGGCAAAAATGCTCTACGATCCGCCGAATTTCCTGGTGCTGGACGAGCCGACCAACCACCTGGATCTCGCGACCAAGGAAATGCTGATCAATGCGCTCGCCGAGTTCGAGGGGACCATGCTGTTCGTCTCCCACGACCGGCATTTCCTCGCTGCGCTCTCCAACCGCGTGCTGGAGTTGACGCCGGAAGGCATCCACCAATTTGGCGGCGGTTACACCGAATATGTCGCGCGCACCGGCCACGAGGCGCCGGGATTGCGGAGCTAACCTCCATAGACCGGATGGCGAAGCGCAATCCGGCTAAACACTATTTGCCTACCAGCGGCGCGATGGCCTCGATCTCATTGGTCCAGATGCCGCCGGAATAGTTTTGCGGCAACTGCGCAAATTGTTCAGGCGTATCTATTCCGCTCGAGAATTCGCCGCCTTGATAGGGGCCGAGCGCGAAGACTTCGCTGTTGGCCGCCTTCATGCGGCTGAGGAAGCGGTCCGGCCAGCCCCACAGCCATGGGGCGACGTTGATCGGCAGCATCACCATCGCGTGGTGGCAGGCCTTCGGCACCACGCCGCTCCAACCGTAGCCGATGTAGCCGAGCAGGCAGCTCTTGATCGTGGCGCGTGAGATCGTCCGGACATCCGGAAGGCGCTGGCGCACGATCTCGACCGGCTCATCGCCGCCATAGACCATGATCTGCGCCCGGCGTTCGGCGGGAAGCTTGTCCAGCACGGCCGCCAGCTTCTCGCCCTCGGACGCGTCGCGACTCTTGACGTTGATCAGCAGCCGCTGCTGCGGAAAGGCGGCCAGCACCTCGGCGAGTGTCGGCATCAGGCCGATGCCCTTGCCGCGAAACGGAAAGGTCTTGCCACCATCGGCTGTATAGCCATGGCCGATATCGAGCTTCTTCAAATAGGCCATGGAGTGTTCGCGCGTGACGCCGCGCCCGTCGGTGCGGCAATCCACCGTCCAGTCGTGAAACACCGCGAATTCGCCGTCGGTCGTCGGGTGAACGTCGAGCTCGATGACATCGGCGCCAGCCGCAAAACTGGCTCGCATCGATTCGATCGTGTTCTCCAGATATTGATGCGTTGACGGCAGCATTCGCGCTGCCGTGCAGGTGTCGTTCTTCAGCTCGCGTTCGTCAAAGCGCTGGGCAATGCCGCGATGCGCGAGCAGGACGGGCTTGCTCTGCTGATGGGCGGCGAGATGATTGGTGTTGTTGAGGTAAATGGCTGCGCCAAACACGGTGATCGCCGCCGCCGCATATTTCAGTTTCTTGTTCAAGGCTTGTCCCCGTTGATGAGGCGGATCGCTAGGCACAATTTCTGGTCGATTTGCGGCAGCGGATGCGGGAGGCGCGAAACGCATGGCGCTGCGCATCGTGCCGGCTTGTCGGTGCTGATGCTGCCCGTTACCGTGCTTCAAAAAATGGGGAGCGCAGCGAGGATGAAGCAGCTCAGGATCGGAGACATCACCATCGACGCGGTGATCGAGCGCGAGGGGCCGTGGCGGCGGCCGCAGGATTTCTTCCCGGCTTACGACGAGGCGGTGTTCAGGCATCACCTCGCGGGCATGGAGCCCGAGGTGTTTGACGCTGCGCTGGGGCTGATGGTCATCACCTACCAGACCTTCGTGGTCCGCACGCCGCGCTATACCATTCTGGTCGATACCTGCACCGGCGAGGACAAGGGCCATCCGCCGCCATTCGATTTTCCCGGCAAGGAGCGCTGGCGCAACGAGCTGTTCGCGCTCGGCATCTCCTACGAGCAGGTAGACTACGTGTTCTGTACCCATCTGCACATCGACCACACCGGCTGGAATACCACGCTGCGCGACGGGCGCTGGGTGCCGACGTTTCCCAATGCCAAGTACATATTCCACAAGCGGGAATATGCGGCCTGGGAGGCGGAGCATGCCAGGGGCGCCAACCCGCCCGGCACGGTCTTCCGTGACAATTGCCTGCCGATCGTCGAGGCCGGGGAGGCCGTCCTGGTTGACGACGATTACGCGCTCGACGATACCGTTACGCTGACGCCGACGCCGGGGCATTCGCCCTGTCATTGCTGCGTCAACATCTTCTCAAAGGGCAAGCGCGCGGTGGTGGCCGGCGATCTCATGCATCACGTCATCCAGTGCCGCGAGCCGGAATGGTCGGCCAAGCCAGACTGGGACCCGAAGCAATCAGCCGTCTCGCGGCGGAAATTCTTCGCCTCCGTTGCCGGCACCGACACGCTGATCCTGCCGATCCATTTTCCAGCACCGACAGTCGGCCTGATCACGGCTGACGGCGACCGCTTCGATTATCGATTCAAACGGGATTGATTGACCCATGGAAATGCAACGGATGGATTTCGAGACGCTGGTTCAGACCCGCAAGAGCGTACGCGGTTTTACCAAGGAGCCGGTTTCCCGAGCCGTCATCGAGGACATCATCGGGGTCGCCAAGCGCGCACCGTCGTCGATGAACACCCAGCCCTGGCATATCCACGTCCTGACCGGCGAACCGCTGGAGGAGGTGCGCCGTCGCAACATGGAGGAGATGATCGCAGGCGCCAAGCCCAAGCGCGATATCATCAGCCATGGCGAATACCAGGGCGTGCACCGCGGCCGGCAGGTCGATATCGCGAAAAAACTGTTCGCCGTGATGGGCATTGCGCGCGACGACAAGCCGATGCGGCAGGACTGGGTGCTGCGCGGCTTCCGGCAGTTCGACGCGCCGGTCTCGCTGGTCCTGACCTACGACAAGATTCTCGATCCCGGCGCGGTGTGCCACTTCGATCTCGGCGCGCTCTGCTACGGCATCGTGCTCGCCGCCTGGGACCGCGGGCTCGGCAGCGTCATCAACGGGCAGGGCATTATGCGCTCGGACATCGTGCGCGAGGTCGCCAACATCCCCGAGGACGAGGTCATCATGACCTGCGTCGCCATGGGCTATCCCGACGACAGCTTCCCCGCCAATGCCGTCCGCTCCGACCGCGAGCCGAACAGGGATTTCGTCCGCTATGTCGGCTTTGCGGACTGACTGGCGCGGCCTCAAGCCGCCCGCACCTCCGAGAGGAAGCGGTTGACCTGTCCGGCGATATCCTTGGACTGCGAGGACAATTGCTCGGCCGCGCCGAGCACCTGGTTGGCGGCGGCGCCGGTATCGTCGGCGGCCTTCTGAACGCCGGTGATGTTGGAATTGACCTCCTGGGTGCCGCGTGCGGCTTCCTGCACGCTGCGGGAGATTTCCTTGGTCGCCGAGCCCTGTTCCTCGATCGCGGCGGCGATCGCGGTGCCGATCTGGTCGATCTCGGCGATCACGTGAGCGACGTTCTGAATCGCCGTCACGGTCTGGTCGCTCGCCGCCTGTATGGACGCGATCTGCTCGGAGATTTCGGTGGTCGCCTTGGCGGTCTGCCCGGCCAGCGATTTGACTTCGGAAGCGACGACGGCAAAACCTCGGCCGGCATCGCCGGCGCGCGCGGCCTCGATGGTCGCGTTCAGCGCCAAGAGGTTGGTCTGCGCGGCGATGCTCTGGATCAGCGTGACGACGTCGCCGATCTTCTGCGCGCCCTCCGCGAGCGAGCGGGCGGTCTCGCCGGTGCGGCGCGCGTTCTCGACCGCGCGGGCGGCGATTTCGGTGGACTGCGCGACCTGGCGGCCGATCTCGGAGATCGACGAGGTCAATTCTTCGGTGGCGCTGGCAACCGTCTGTACGTTGGCGGAGGTTTGCTCGGAAGCGGCGGCGACGATCGCCGCCTGGCGGTTGGTGGCGGTCGCCGTGGACGACATCGACTGCGCGGTGTCTTCCATGACGGACGAGGCGGCCGAAAGTCCGCCGACGAGTTCGGTGACCTTGGCTTCGAACGCGCGGGTGAGTTCGTCGAGCACCTGGGCGCGGCGCATCTTGCCGTCGTTCTCGGCGGCCTTCTCCGCGGCAAGACGTTCCGCCTCGATCATGTTGTCCTTGAAGACGCGCACGGCTGACGCCATCGCGCCGATCTCGTCGCCGCGAGCGGCGCCGGCGATTTCACCGGATACATCGCCGCTGGCCAGCCGCGACATCGTTGCGGTGAGGTCGACGATCGGCTTGCAGACGCGGCGGCGCACCATCACGATCAGCGTAGCGCTGGCGGCGACAACCGCGATCAGGCCTGCCAGCGCAATCAGGAAGCTGAAGCGCGCGGCGGAATAGGCCTCACCGAGCACCTGCTCGGCGTTGTCGTAGAAGGCGTCGCGGACCGCAATGATGGACGCGAGACCGAGTTGCGTCTCCGCGTAGTAGGTTTCCATATTATGTTCATACTTGCCGCTGATGGCGCCGTCCTTGACGAGCTTCAGCTCTTTGCCGAAGCGATCGACATAGGCCGCGTTCATCTTGTCGAGCGCCGCGGCGACATTGGCCGGCGTAGAGGGATTGCCGCGCAGTTCCTGCAGCGACATCAGAATCTGATCGTTTCGCCCCTGTGAGCGGCTGATCTCCATCTTCTCGGCTTCGGTGGCTACCCGGTTGGCACCGATGAGATTCTTATGCAGGCTGGAGTTGAGACCACCGACGTCGCGTAGCGTCCAGGCGATATTTGCGTAGCTTGCCTGCCGGTAGGCCGTGCCGTCGAGCAGCGCGATCTTGCGCACCTGCTCGTCGAGCAGCGTCGTGACGGCCTTGTTGAAGACGGAGTTGTCGGAGACGATTTTCTTGGCAGCATCGCGGCGGGCTTCCGGCGGACCGGTAAGAGCCTTGTCGATGGTTGCGCGCAGCGCGGCGAACTGGGTATTCAGGGCATCGATGCTGCTCCCGACGGCAGCACTGTCTTCGATCGCGCCCTCCAGGGTTGCCTTGACCCGGTTCATCTTGTCGCGCGCCCCATCGGTGTTCTTGCGATATTTGTCGAGTTCGGCGAGCAGTTTCGGATCCACGGCAGGAGGTCCGTACATGATGTTGGTGGCAAAGCCGCGCTCGGGATTCATGTAGCGCGGGATGTCGCCGACCGCGCGCACCACCTCCAGCCGGCTCTGTGCGACCGAGACCTTGTCCATGGTTTGGTACTTCGAAACCGCCACATAGACGGCGAGCCCGCCGCCGACGGCGGAAAGGGAAACGATGGCAGCGGTGAGGAGGGTGCCGATTTTCATGGGATTTTAGGCCATTTGCGCTGGTACGGATGTGCGGACCGCCAGTATAGGTGGTGCAAATTAATTTACGGTTGCGCGCGTCACACTGGCCCGTTCCAGTTGGTCTCGGTGATGGCGCGGGGGGACTGCGGCGTTGGAGACAGAGGAGCGAGGAAATGAAGATCGTTATCATCGGCGGTACAGGTCTCATCGGTTCGAAACTGGCTCTGTTGCTCGCCTCTCGCGGTCACGAGGTGCTGCAGGCATCGCCAAGCAGGGGCGTTGATGCGGTGACCGGGGAGGGGCTGCAACCGGCGCTCGTCGGCGCCGACATTGTCGTCGACGTCTCGAATTCGCCCTCGTTCGAGGACAAGGCGGTGCTGCACTTCTTCGAGACCGGAACACGCAACCTGATTGCGGCGGCGAAACAGGCCGGTGTGCGGCACTGCATTGCGCTGTCGATCGTCGGTACCGACCGGCTCGAGAGCAGCGGGTATTTCCGCGCCAAGCTGGCGCAGGAGCGGTTGATCGAAAATTCCGCCCTGGCCTACACGATTCTGCGTGCCACCCAGTTCTTCGAGTTCGTCGGCGCGATCGCGGATTCCGGGCGCAGGGATGGCGCGGTCCATGTTTCCAGCCAGTTGATGCAGCCGCTGCTTTCCGACGAAGTCGCGGAAGCGCTGGCAGATGTGACGCTTGGCGAGCCCGCCAATGGCATATGCGAGGTCGCGGGCCCCGAAGCGGCGCCGCTTGCGGATTTCGTCGGCCGCTGGCTCCGCAAGCAGGGCGACGCCAGCAACATCGTCGCGGGCCCCGACGTGCCGTATTTCGGCGCGCCGCTTGCGTTGCGCACGCTGGTGCCGGACAACGGCGCCCGGATCATGCCGACGCGTTTCGACGATTGGCTGGGCACGATGATTTGCCCCTCGTGTTAAGCGAAATATTTTTGATTCCCGGGCTTGAAACACGATTTCTGAAAATCAGAAGTGATTGCCCGTCGTGCCAATTGGTCGTAGCCGCGTGTCGAATTTTTGCTTGAGCACGCGGCAAATCAGTTCGCGATCCGTTGCCTCATCCAGGCCACGAACTCACTGCGTTTCTTCGGTCGCACTCTTTCCGGCGGAGCGGGGCTGGGCCGTGGTCTTGGAACCCGTGGCATGACACGGCAGTTGGGTCCATGTGCCGTCGGCTTCCTGCTGATAGGCATGGCAGGCTGCGGAAGCCTGCGCTTCGCTCGTCTTCGGCGCATGGGAGTTCGTGCTGGAGTTCCTGGCGAGCGTCGGCGCTGCCAAGGTGAGGAGCGCGGCTGCCGAACCGAAGAAGATCGCTTGCCCTAATCGCATGGGAAATTCTCCTTTATCGAAAACGATGTGTTCTTCCTAAAAAGGATTGTGGAATTTTTTGGGAATGCCGATGGACGTACCGCCACTTGCTTAACGTTCTGCAAACGCCGGGCCCCCGACGGGCTGCAGCGCAGGACGAATTCTGTCCTCCGTGCAGGAACCAGTTTCTTCGGCCGTGCGTTGGCTTGGCATCATGCCGAGAGGCACAGCCTCCATGCGTCGGGAAAAGTCAATCTTCAATGCGCTGCTCACCCATTTCCTGATGGGCGTAGCGCTAGGGCTATCGATGGTCCTGCTGCTCGGCCTCATCGATGCCTTCCATGTCAGAGATCTCGTCGCCAAGAGTGACGCACCTGTTCAGACCACGGTGATGCTGGTGACGACCTACGGGTTGATGTTCGGCATCGGCGCGGCGCTGACCGGTTTGGTGCTGACGCTGGAGGAAGAGAACTGAGGCCGAACGGGCTGCCTGATCAGCGGCGCAGGCGGGCGATTGTGCCCGCGATGATCTGCATGGCGACGCCGACGACCCATCCGGCCATGATCATCCATATCCATGCCAAATCCGGATCCTGGCGCAGCACGATGACGCCGACGCTGGCGAACGCCGAGAGAGCAGCGAGGAAGGTCCCGATCGCGCTGAGCAGTTCCGGCGTGTCCACTTTGCCGACCCAGGCCTCATCGGTGGGCCGGCCGTTCGATGCGGTGAAGGGCCGGGGCGGCGTATCGATTCCCAGGTAAAAACCGACGGCGCCGCCGGTCATCATCAGCAGCAGGAAGGCCTGATTGGTGAGTGCGGCGTGGCTCGTCCCGACCAGAGCTGCCACAAACAGCCCGCTCGCGGCGCCGGCCATGGCAAGTCCAAGGCGTTCCAGGACGTGGGCGACTTTTCGAACGCCGGTTTGCATGACGGTGAGGCCGCCGGTTATGAAAGGGAGCTTAGGACGGTTTCCGATAAGGTGGAAGCAACCTAGCGGTGCGCGTAGTGCGCCGAGTTGATACAGCGCAAGATGTGTCGGCCTGTAGAATTGGGTATGCCTATTTCTGGGAGACGCGAACATGAGCCTGTTGGATATGCCATTCGATCCCGCGCGCGAGGCGGCGCTCGTCACCGGCGCGGGCAACGGGATTGGCCGTGCGATTGCGCAGGCGCTGGTGGGCGAGGGCGTCCGCACGGTGTTTGCCGATGTGAACCGGGACACGGTCTCGGCCGCAGCCAAGGCTTCGCCGCGGCCGGAACTGGCGGTGCCCTGGGTCGGAGATCTCGCCGATCCCGTTGCGCGCGAGGCTTTGCTGGCTGAAGCCGCGTCTGCCGTCGGGCGCGTGACGCATTTCGTGCACAGCGCCTCGCCGCCGCGGCGCGAAAGCGACCACGTGCTTGGCGTCACCACGGAGATTTGGGCGCAGATGCACGCGGTGAACCTTGATGCCGGATTCCATCTCTGCCGCGAACTGGCGCGAAAGCTGATCGCCGACAAAGCGCCTGGCTCGTTCCTGCTCCTGACGTCGCTGCATGCCGGCACGCCGCGCAACCTGCCGCATTACTCGACGGCGAAGGCGGGGCTTTCGATGCTGGTGAAGGAATTGGCCAAGACGTTTGGCCGCTGCAACATTCGCGTCAACGCGCTGGTGCCGGGCGCGGTCGCGGCCGGCGGCTTCGTCGCCGATCCCGCGCTCGCAAGGCATATTCCGCTTGGCCGGCTCGGCCAGGCCGAAGACCTTGCACCGGTGGCGCTGGCGGTGCTGTCGAACCGGATATCGGCCTATGTCACGGGCGCCGCGATCGTGGTCGATGGCGGGCTGTCGCTGACGAACTGGTTCGAGCCGCCGGACTTGGGGGATTTGTAGGGGCTACAGGGTGGGCAAAGGCGCTCTTGCGCCGTGCCCGCCATCTACCAGCAGGGATAGCGTTCGGTGGGTACGCGGAGCCTGTCATCGGGCGCGCATTCGCGCGACCCGTTGGCTTTGCCCACCCCACAAAACAGACTACGAATTGGGCGCGGCGTGCTTCGCGTGCCATTTAGGGCCGGGGCCGCGCATGTAGTGCAACTCGGGGCGGTAGGGGTTGCGTGCGATGTCGATCAGCTCGAGCCATCGCGCGGCGACCTGGTTCAGATATCGGAGAAGCGGTTGCATGGCCGGCATGGCGACCTCTCAATGCGGCTTGCCGAGCACGGACGAAAACGGCAGGGCGAAGATTTCGACATCGAGATCGTCGCTCGCGTGCAGCGTCCAGTCGCGCCAGTCCTCCGGCCCCTGCGCCGTGATCAGCGACTGCACGACGCGGGCGGCGTGGTCGCGCGCCTCGGCCAGATTTCCAACGGCAAGGCCACGCTGATCGATGCGTGCGCCTTCGGAATTGGAGCAGTGGAAATAGACCTGTGCCATGTCCGACTCCCGCCATTGCGATTCACGCTGAAAAAATAGCAGGCGGAAGATCGGCTTGATATTCGGGGAGATTGCGTACGGGATATTACGGGGGCCAGCGACCTCAGACGGAACCGCTTGGTCCGTAGACTTATCCTAAAATTATCTGCTGCGGCAGGAGGAACGAGATTTTCGGTTCGGCCGTTTTCACGAGCAAGCCGCGACAAATCGAGACGCTGCGGCGAGGACTGGTGCAACCCGGGAGAGCGACATGATGTCTGAAATGCAGATCCATACGATTGCACGCCAGATGATGGAGAAGCACGGTCTCACCGCGATCGCGCAAGCCGCACACAACGCGCAGGCTTGCGAGAGCAAGGGCGACGTCGATGAAGCCAGGGAGTGGCGTCATATCGAAGACGCCATGAAGCTGATGCGAGGTCCGCATCAGAGCTGAGGGTCGATAGACTTCAACGCATCCCGTCGTCCTTCGAGGCGCTACGCGCTCCTTCTCCTTCGGAATAAGCGCGAATGAGCCTATTCCTGCGAACGGAGATTGAGTCAGTTCGTCGGTCTTACCGCAGCGGCATCGGCGGGCGGACCACCGGCTGGCCGTCATCAGCCATCGTTTGCTGCGGCGGCAGCGGCGCGGGGGCGGCGGCTGGCGGCGGAGGGGGGACGTAGGCGGCTTGAGCCGGCGGATAGGAAGCCGGCTTCGGCTTCCGGACAGGCGCGCCAGGCGCATTCGCAGATCGGGGCGGCGGCGGCGCGGCTGTTACTCTCGGGCGAAAATTCTGTTCAGGGCGGACCTCGGCAGCCCGCGCTTCCGAAGCTTTCACTTCGGCGGACTTGGCAAGATCACGCGCCATTTGCGCCTGGCTCGCCTTGAGCTGTGCGATGGTGGCTTTGAGCTCCTCGACCTGCTGGCCCATCGTGGCGAGATCCTGCGCCATCGATTGCAACTGGGTCGATTCCGCGGAGGGAGCAGCCGCGGCAGTAGCAGTGGGTTCGGGTTGAGCCGGTGCTGCCGGTTCGGCCGTGGCCTGATCGGTTGCGGCGGTCTGATCGGTGGCGGCGGCCGGAGCGGCCGGCGCGTCCGGTTGCTCGGCGATGTCGGGCTTGGCCGCCGAGGGCAATGCCGCCAGCACGAAGGGCGGCGCCCACTCGACGGCCATCGCCTTGGCCTGATCGCCATATTGCTGCCAGGCGGCGGCGCCAATGGCGCCGACGAGGGCCAACAGCGCCATCACCGCGCGCTTCACCCATTTGGCCATTGGCCGCTCGCCGGCGGGTCTTAGGCCATCCAGTTTGATCTCCTCGCCCGGTCTGATGTTGTCGATCTCAACATCGCGCATGTCGGTTGCGCGAAAAGTCGGTTCGACCTGCGGGGTTGGCGCGCTGACCGAAATCGCGGGCGCGACGTGAACCTGCGGCTCGGCCGCGGCTTGGACTTGCGGCTTGGCCGCGGCTTGGACTTGCGGCGCAACATGGACCTGCGGCGCTACCGGATGGACCTGCTGGGCGGCCGAAGGCGCGGCCGGATCGTGGGCCAGCGGTGGCGCCTTGTGGGCGTGCGCGGCCAGCACCGTTTCGATCGCAAAAACGTCGTGCGGATCAGCCTCTTTCAGCGTCGGCGTGGATTGCATTGGCGGTCCCTTACTCAGTCCAATGTCGCCCGGATCGGGGCGGCGAGCGTGCTGCGTTGCGTGGAAAACCTCTGCCCAAGCCGCCACACGGCCAGCGAGGTTTGACCAAAGCAAGGCGAGAGCGTGGAGAGGTTGGGGCGCCACGGCTCCTACCGCGGGGCTGGAACCCGCGCGCCGAGATCATATCTGCAGGCGGCCGGGCCCAGGGGGACTTGCATGCCATTTGCCGTTCATCGCGGACACAGAATTCATTACACGGTGGAGGGCGAGGGGCCGCTGGTCGTGCTGCAGCACGGCCTGCTGATGGACGCCGGAGCGTGGAAGCAGGTCGGGTTCGTCGATGCGCTGACCGACGGATACCGCGTTGCATGCGTGGACTCGCTCGGCCATGGGTTGAGCGACAAGCCTTCCGGGAGCGACCACTACCGTCAGGAGCACCGGGCCGGCGGCATCGTGGCCGTGATCGACGATATCGGCTGCGCCAGCGCCCATCTGGTCGGACACTCGATGGGGGCGTGGCTGGGCGTCGGTGTCGCGAAATATTATCGGCCGCGGTTGTCGTCGCTGGTGCTAGGCGGCTGGGATGTCCTGAACGGTCTGCCGCCGACAAGCCAGGGGCCGCTGCAGTTCAGCGCTTTCATGAAGTTTGCGCGGCTGACGGCACCGCATCTGACCCGATGGGTCACGACGGAATCAGAGCCTGGCGTTCGGGCCTGCTTCGAGGCGCTCGGTCAACTCGACGGCGCGGGCAAGGCCGTGCTGGACGCCGGTTTCCCATTGATGATCTGGGAGGGGCAGGGCGACCCCGCGCACGACCGGCGAAAGACGTTCGCCGATGACAACGGCCTGCCATTTTTGTCGACCGCCGGCGATCACCTTGGAATGGTGTTCGTCCATGGCGCGGAAAGCGCGAAGGGGATACGGAGGTTTCTGGACCTGGCGCAGAACGGGCCAAGCGCGCGGTCGGTCCCGCGTTAGAGGACAATACCTGCAGCGTCCGGCCGATGCCTGGCGCGCCACTTTGGACCGGGACCGCGCATATAATGCCGCTCGGGACGGTAAGGATCGCAGGCGCACTCGATCAGGCGGTGCCAACGCGTCATGATCGCACCCAGACGGCGAAGCAGCATGGCAGCCTCTCAGTGCAGCTTGCCAAGCACGAAGGCGAAGGGCAGAACGAAGATCTCGTCGTCGAGATCGTCGCTGACATGCACGACCCAGTCGCGCCAGTCTTCGGCGTCGCGTCCCATGATCATCGAGCGGACGATGCAGGCGGCGCGGTCGCGCGCTTCCGCAAGGTCGCTGACGGCTTCGCCGGATCGGTCGATCCGGACTTCCCGGGAGTTGGAGCAGTGGAAATAGACCTGGGTCATGTCGGGCCTCCTGTTGCAGGCGTCTGCATTGTTAGTTGCAGACTAGCCGGACAAGGTTCTGGCGCTCTGTGATGCACCTCACTGCCGCTACTTAAGATTTTATTAAGACTGTAGTGGTCAAACTTTAGGCATGGAATCGCAGCGGAACCGGACCTCCCGAGCCGGCAGTTGCAAGAGAAGGTCGGCGGCGTAACGCCCGCCGGCCTTTTCTCTTTGCCCGCGACAGGCGGGCCGTCGTCCTAATCACGGCGCTGTGAATTCGTCCCCGGAACAGCATCCTACCTCGCCCGTTCGCTCTTCATGTTCACATGGAGAATGAGCGATGACAAAACTGACACTGCTCGGCGCGGCCGCCATCCTTGCGATGGGGCTCGCGACGCCTGCGATGTCGCAGGAGGCGACCCAGGAGCCCGGCATGATCGGGTTCACCCACCCGAACTCCGACTATCTGCTCGGCGGATACGGCGTGCGCACGCCGAGCCGCCATGACTACAGCTACTACTACGGGCCTCGCGTTTATTACGGCCCGCCCGTGTATCACCGCCCTGCCTATGTCGGCGGACCGGTTGGCTTGGCTGCCGGCGTGGCGGCTGGCGCAGTCGGAACGGCGGCCGCGATCGCCGGCGCGCCGTTCGTCGATTCATATGCCTATTATCACGAGCCCGGTTATTGGTAGAGCCGGACTACCAACAGCAAAAAAGCGGCCGCAAGGCCGCTTCTTTGTTGGCTATTTGCTCTTCAGGCGGTGGCTACATTCATGATGCGGCGGCATTCGCGGACAGCTCTGGCCTTGCATGAGAAAGGCCCGCATGGTTCCAGTGTCTTCATCATCCAATCTCTTAGGGGCTGAGGTCTCATGAGCAACCGCATTCTCGTCCTTTACGGCTCTTATCGTTCCGACCGCATGGGCATTCGTCTTACACAATTCGTCGTCGAGGGATTTCGCGCGCGCGGCGATGATGTCGAACTGATCGATGCCAAGGCGATCGGCCTGCCGATGCTGGACCGGATGTACAAGGAATATCCGAAAGGCGGCGCGCCCGCGGCGCTCGAAGAACTTGCGGGAAAGATCCGCACCGCCGACGGTTTTGTATTCGTCACCGGCGAATATAATTGGGGCATGCAGCCGGGGCTGAAAAACCTCACTGACCATTTTCTCGAAGAATGGTTCTGGAGGCCGGCGGCAATTGCGAGCTATTCGGCCGGCCGCTTCTCCGGCGCACGCGCCGCACTCGCCTGGCACGGCACGCTTTCGGAAATGGGCATGGTGGTGATTTCGAGCTCGATCGCGGTCGGGCCGATCGCGCAGACGCTGAGCGAAGACGGCAAGCCTATGGGCGAGGGCGGCAAGGCGCTCGAACACGCGTTTCCGCGCTTCGCCGATGATCTCGTGTGGTGGATGGAGGCGGCACGGGCGCAGCGGGAGCGGAAGAAGCCGCCATATTGAGAGCGGCCCCGAATGAAGCGCAATGTTGGCGAAAACGTACCCACTTTTCGCCACGGCTGGACAGCAGATTGCGAATTGTCTGCCACCTTCCGCCTTTCACGAGCCGCCGCAGGCAGCTGGTCCATTTGCTTCATGCACGGGTAGAATTGATGTCGCCAACCAAAGCGCGCTGCGCTCTGCTCATTCTCGCGTCCATGGTCGCGCTCTCCGGCCCGGAGGCTGTCGCGCAGAATCTCGATCAGGGCAAACCGGCGTCGAAACTGTTTGCCGAAGGTTGCGCGTCCTGCCATCGGAGCGCGCGCGGGCTCGCCAAGGGCCGCTTTCGTCTCTCGCTCTATCTGTTCCTGCAAAAACACTATGTCAGCGGTTCCAGCTCCGCCTGGGCGCTGTCGTCCTATCTTGAATCCATCGACAGCGGAAAGCGCGTCGCGGCGAAGCCACAGGCGGCGGCCGCGTCGCGATCATCGATGCGTCCGCCGGCGCCGGTGCCGGCGCGATAGGCCGTGCGCGCCGCCATCGCTTGCTCACGGCAACGCTGCGAAATCTCCCCGACGTGGCCATCTTTTCGACTTTTGCCGGCATAGCATCGTGAACATGCGCGGTGGCGGGGAGTAATGATCATGGTGGTGGCCGAACTTCAGACCAAGGTAGAGAAATACGAGAGCAGGGCCGGCAGTTGCGAAGCCAAGGCCAAGGAGGCCACGGACAAGGCACAGCAGGCCTTCTACGAGGGACTGGCCGGCTACTACGCGAGCCTGGCGACAGATTTCCGCAAGATTCTCGAAAAGCGGACCGCGTAGGCGGCACGATGTGGTAGGGCGGATTAGCGTCAAGGTAATCCGCCATTCGTTGTCACGCGAACAGACCGGCGATTACGCTAGCGCTCATCCGCCCTGCGATTTGCATACGCGCGATCACGCGCCGCCGATTGCGCGCGTGATCGTTCCGCTGCCGCCGCAGTTCGGGCAGGGCGCGCCGCCGATGCGGCCCTTGCCGTGACATTCGGGGCAGATGTCGTCGCCGGTGCCGGGCGTTCCGGGAGCTGCTTCATCGCCTGGATTGAGCATTGAATTGGCCGCCTGCATCTGGGCGTTCGAGCGCTTCTTTGTGCTTTGCGAGTTTGGCGCCTTGTTCCGCATGGTGCGTGCCTCCTTGGGAGATTTGCGACAACGCCCTTGCGGGGAAGAAGGTTGCGAGGGATGCGCAACCTTCGCCGCTGCAAAAGCGTTGGCACGGCATGACGGAACATCCGACGATGCACCCCATGACGGACTTCAATCCATCCGAGCCCGCCGTCCTGCACGACCGCGCGAGCGACCAGATCGTCACCTGGATCGGCGATGAGGCCGACGACTTCCGCCGCTCCAGCCGTGCGCGGGCCGACGGCTCGGTGGCGTGGCGGGAATATGTATTCGACGGCTGGGGGAATGTGATGGGTGGGTGAGAGCGCCATCCGCCGATCCGTCGCGAATGACGTATCGCCCAACGAGGTTGACGCGCATCAACATCATCGTGCGAGCCGCCGGGTATCGTTTCCACGGAAACCGGATACGGAGGCGCTCGATGGACGATGCAATCAGACAGAAAATCCAATCGCTGCTGGATTCCCACCGTACGATGCGGATCGCGACGTTGCGGCCGGACGGCTGGCCACAGGTGACGACCGTCGGCTATGCCAACGAAGGTTTCGCCATCTACTTCCTCTGCGGCCCTGACAGCCAGAAGGCCGCGAACATCGCGCGGGACGATCGGGTATCGCTCGCGATCGATGACGATCCAGCAGAGGTGATGGAGATCACCGGCCTTTCCATGGCGGCGCGGGCCCGCGTGGTGACCGAGGCGGCCGAGGCCGAGAAGGCCATCGGCCTCCTGATGGCGCGGTATCCCGAGCAGAAGGCCATCGGCCTGCCAATGCCGAAAGCTTCCGAGGTTCGGCTGTTTCGCCTGGCACCGACGGTGATTTCCTTGCTCGACTATTCGAAAGGGTTCGGCCACACCGACCTCGTGACGTGCTGAGCGAAGAAATGGTGGACTACGCCGACGCTAATCCGCCTTACGCCCGACGTCCTTCCTTGCCGCGCTCCGCGAGCTTCACCATCACCTGCAGCGCCTGATTGGTCGGCGTCGCGATGCCGAGCTCGGCGCCCTTGCGCACCACATGGCCGTTGAGAAAGTCGATCTCGCTGGGCTTGCCGCGGGCGAGATCCTGCGCGGTGGACGACATCTGGTTCGGCATCATGGTGGGGATGTTCAGGATATGGTCGATGAAGTCGTCTGGTATCGAGACGCCGCTGGCGCGGGCGACGGATATCGCTTCCCGCACCGCGCTGGTGACGACATCGCGCGTGCCCTCGACCTGCAGCATCGGCCCGTAGGAAATGCCCGCCACCGCGGACAGTGCGTTGAAGGCGCAGTTGATGATCAGCTTGCTCCACAGCGTCCGGTCGATATCGTCGGCGATCGTGACGCCGATGCCGGCGGCCCGAAGCATCTCGGCGAGCGCTGTGCTCGCGGCCGAGGGGCCGATGGCGAGATCGCCGCCGCCGTGATGCCTGACATGGCCGGGCCCGGCCATCTCGCTGCCGACATAGACGACGACGGGAATGACGGCGTGGCCGACGACGGCTGACAGACGCTGTGCATTGTCGACACCGTTCTGCAGGCTGAGCAGGGATGTTTCCGGCCGCAGGCGTCCGGCGAGCGAGCGGCCGGCCTGTTCGGTGTCGGCCGATTTCACGCAGACCAGCACCAGATCGGGCGCGGCGAGGGCCCTCGTGTCGGTCGCGGCGCGGGCGGGCAGGTGCTCCCTGAAACTCGTGGTGTCCAGCAGCAGGCCATGGGCGTTGATGGCATCGACATGCGGCTGCCGGCCGATGAACGTCACATCATGGCCGGCCTTGAGCAGCAATCCGCCGTAATAGCATCCGACCGCTCCGGCACCGACGACTGCGACCTGCATGGTTTTCACTCCCGTTCGGCTGAGTGGGTCGGGTAGCTGATCTGAGCCGATGCCGCAATTCCGCGACTGACCTCGAATTCCTGTGACCCAATCACCACACCCGACCCGAATTGCGTCGAGGAAGCCGTGCCTGATCGGGTCCGGCCACGCTTCCGCCCGGATTCAGTCCCGCCATTGCCGCGTGTTGGTTTTCGGCTTGGGCTGGGGCGCGAGCGGGGGATTGCAACATGTCTTCCATTGGCTGCATCAGTACTTCGTGCGTCGACGTCCGGGCAAGCCGGACTCAATTTGAGGCGCGATCAATCATGGCCGTGCGCGCAGGGAAATTCGTGCGGCCGCTTGCTGTCACGCTGGGAGCGGCGTTGCTTGCGGCTTGCGCGCAGTCCTCGGTCGTCACCCAAAAATCCGAACTTCGCGCCAGCCGACAGGCGTCGCTCGATCAGGATCGAACGACATCGTCCATGATGAAGCGGCGCGTCGCCGCCGTCAGAAAGCACACCGCGTCGCGCAGGGATGCAGGCCGCGTCAAGACGGCCTCGCATGGGATTGCCAGCTTCTACACCGAGGGAACGAAGACCGCGAGCGGCGAAAAGTTCAACACGCTCGAAATGACCGCCGCCCATCCGACATTGCCCTTCGGCACCAAGTTGCGCGTGACAAACCTCGCGAGCGGTCGGTCGGTGATGGTACGGGTCAATGACCGCGGTCCCTATGTTCAGGGCCGTATTGTCGACGTCTCCTATTCCGCGGCCGACGCGCTGGGAATGGTGGGGAAGGGTGTTGCCAAGGTCAAACTCGACGTCGTGCAGTAGCGGCTACAGGCTGATCGCGATACATTCGAACTTGCGCTTCGGATGCGTCATCAGTTCTGCGCTCTCGACGATGCGCATTTCCTCTGTGCCGCTGGCGGCAGTGCGCTCCAGCACGGCGAAGATGGCCGACGCCGCGTGGCTGAGCGCTTCCGGCGTGCCGGCGCCGCGGAGGCGGGCGGCAACCAAGAGCGCGGCAAAGAGATCGCCGGTGCCGTTAGGGCTGATGGCAAGCTTTGGCGTGCGCACGCGAAAGGCTTGCGCACGCTCGACGGCGAGCGTCTCGATCTCGCCTTGCGGCGTATCGGCCAGCTCGGCGCTGGTGACGACGACCGTCCCGCGCGCCATGAACGCGCGGGCTGCCTTCAGCACCTGATCGATCGAAGCTGCCTTGGTACCGCACAGCCATTCGAACTCGAAATGATTGGGCGTGATGATATCGGCGAGCGGACACAGAAGATCGCGCACCAGCGGCGGGATGTCGTTCTGGACGAACAGGCCGCGGTCGCGATCTCCGAGCACGGGATCGCAGCAATAGCGCAGCGTGGGATTCTTCGCCTTGGCGCGCGCGACGAAATCCGCGACCACGTTGGCGTTGTCGGCGGAGCCGAGATAGCCCGATAAAATCATCTGCGCGCGATCGACCGCGCCGCGCTCTTCGATCCCGCGCAGGAGATCGGCGAGCAGTTTTGCTTCGAGCACACGTCCGCGCAGCGTCGGATAGCCTGGCCGGTTGGAAAGCAGCGTGGTCGGCACCGCCACCACGTCGATGCCGTGCATCTGCATCGGAAACACCGCGGCGCTGTTGCCGACATGGCCGAAGGCGACCTGCGACTGAATCGAAATCACGTTCATGCGGATAAATCTGGGGAAACCCGAATTGCCGGGGCGGGAACCTGCCGAGGTTAACACATTGGTTATTTGTTTGCGGGCATTTTCACGGCCTCATTCAAAAGGGAGTCACCATGTCTGACGTCACCATTCCCGGCGGCCGGATCCGTTCTTTCGTTGAGCGGGTCGAGAACATCGACAGCGAATTGCAGGAGCTGAACGAGCAGAAGAAGGAAGTGTTTTCGGAGGCCAAGGGCGAGGGGTTCGACGTCAAGATCCTGAAAGAGATCATCAAGCTGCGCAAGCAGGACCAGGACGAGCGCGACGAGCGCGAAAGCCTGCTCGATCTCTACATGCGCGCCATGGAAACCGCGCCGGCGGAGAAGGAAGCGAAGGCGGCGTGATGCCGCCGGCACATTGCTGAATACGACTTTGCCTTTCGTGATGGCCGGGCATAGCCGTCCAAAGGACGGCGTCGCTTGCGCTCGCCTATGCCCGGCCATCCGCGCCTTTTGTTTCATCGCGCAATAGCTTAGCCGCCCGGTGATTTCCCCGGCTGCAATGCGGCGAATCCCCAGCGAACCTTCACGGCTCCTCATGCGACCAACGGCCGGTTCCGCATTCTGCCATCGCATGTGTGCATTGCAACAATGAACTATTGCAGCGCAGCAAAATGACTATTAGGTCCGTATTTCAAGTTACCCATGGAGAATTGAAGTGAAGAAGATTTCCCTGTCCATCGCTGCCGCCGCTCTGCTCGCGATCCCGGCTGCAACTGGCGCTGTCGCGGCCGAGTTGCCGGCCTATGAAAAGGCGGGCTTGCCGGTTTCGGCCGTGCAGGTTCAGGTGCTGGGTGCCGAAAACGTCCAGGAAGTGTCGCCGGTCGCCGCGTCGGCCACGCCCTTTCAGCTCAGCGTGCTGACGCCGCGGGGCAAGATCGCGACCGCACAAGGCAAGATCGAAACCACCGGTCGCGCCGTTCGCTGAGCACAGCCGTTTGATCGGCTCGCCGACTGAGCGTCTTGCCCAAGTTTCAAAAGCCCGCGATGTCGTCGCGGGCTTTTTCGTGATGAGCGCATTCTCCGCGACATCCGCGCGCAAGCACGAAGCAAACGTGTTGTTAAGAACTGGTCCGCGCTGATTTCTCGCGATTCCGATTCGTTCTTTGCGAACAAAATGGAGTCGGATGAAGAACAAGGCTGTGTGCTGGGCTCGGACCGATGACCACCAGGTGAGAATAGGCTAGCCTCGCTTGAGCCGACTACTTCCAGCGAGCGCTTGGCCATGCATATTCTCCGTCCCCAGTTTCGCATCGAGGAGAGCCGCGCGCTCGCGTTTGCGGCAGAGCGCGGCTTTGGCGTGATCGTCGCCGCCGACGTGCGCGGCCCGCGCGCCTCGCACGTGCCGTTTGTCCTCCAGCGCCGCGACGATGGCGTGATCGTCCAGATCCAGCCTATGTCTCCAACGACTGGTATGCCTCGCGCGACAACGTCTCGACCTGGCTCTACGAGGCCGTGCATCTCTCTGGCGTCGGCTACTTGCGTGAGCGCGACGAGAACCGCGCCCACGGCGACGCGCTGCTCGCGGCCGCCGAGGCGCGCCTGCCGAAACAGCCCTGGGACCTCGCGCGGATGGAGCCCGCCAAGCGCGAGACGATGCTGGCCTCGATCCGCGTCATCGATCTCGTCGTCGATGAGATCGAGGGCCAGTCAAAACTCAACCAGCACAAGAGCGACGACGATCATGTGGCGGTGGCGAACCAGTTGGCGCGGGCGGAGGAGACGGGGAGCAGAAGGCTCGCGCGGAAGATGAGAGCGTTGCGGCCGGAGCTGGGGTATGACGTTGAGCAGTAGCGCGGATGAGCCAACGGGTTGAGCACGACATCCGTGCTACGCAAGCACCAAGCAAGCAAACGCGTTGTTAAGAATTGGCTCGCGCTGATTTGCAGGATTCCGATTCGTTCTTTGCGAACAAAATGGAGTCGGATGCAGAACAAAGCTGTGGTGCTGCTTGTCTCTCTGCTTCAGGTGAGTATCGGCTGGAGTTATGATCATCCGGCCGAGCAGGACGCGAATTCATGACGAAGAAAACGGGCAAGCGTGCATCGCGACATACGGTCCTCGTGATCGACATCGGTGGTTCGCGGGTGAAGGTCATGACCGACAAAGAGCGAACCAGGCGCGCGTTTGCGTCCGGTCCCGACCTTTCCGCGAAGGTGATGGTGAGGAGGGTCAAGGCGCTGACGAAGGACTGGTCCTATGACGTCGTCGCAGTCGGGTATCCGGGACCTGTGGTCAACAACCGGCCCTTGTCGGAGCCTCACAATCTCGGTCTCGGGTGGGCCGGTTTCAATTTCGAAAAGGCCTTCGGCCGCCCGACGAAGGTCGTCAACGATGCGCTGATGCAGGCGATCGGCAGCTACCAGGGCGGCCGGATGCTGTTCCTGGGCCTTGGGACTGGTCTTGGCTCCGCGATGATCGTGGATGGCGTTCTGGAGCCGATGGAGCTCGCTCACCTGCCGTACCGCAACGGCAAGACGTTCGAGCAATGCGTCGGCGCCGCAGCCCTCAAGCGCGTTGGCAGGAAGAAATGGCAACGCGCGGTCGATGACGTCCTGAAGCGTCTGCTCGCTGCACTGGAGCCGGATTACATCATGCTGGGCGGCGGAAACGCCGACAAGGTCGACAAGCTGCCGCGCAAGGTCCGCGTCGGCGCCAACACCAACGCGTTCGAGGGCGGATTTCGGCTTTGGAAGAAGGGTGCGGTCAAGCCCCGTCGTCGATGAGATCGAGAGCCAGTCAAAGCTCAATCAGCACACGAGCACCGCGTCTCGCGCCTGCGAGACGCCTGCTTTCTTTGGGCTAACGCGGTCACTCCTCTGGGAACGCCTGTTTCGCTACGGCGTTCCGACTCATGAGGAGGAACTCGCCATGAAACTGAGAGGGTTGTTTTTCGCAGCAGCCATGCTGCTGATGCCGGCCGCCGCACTGGCGGCGCCGGGCATCGTCACCACCACGGTCAGCCTGAAGGCAGGGCCCGGTGAAGGCTTTCCGACGGTCGACCGCATTCCAGGCGGCGCCCGCGTCAACATCCACGGGTGCTTCAGAGGCAAGGCCTGGTGCGATGTGAGCTGGTCGGATGATCGTGGCTGGGTGTCGTCGCGATATCTCCAATATCTCTACCGCAACCGCTACGTCTATCTGCCTGACTATGTCGATGAGATCGACGTTCCCATCGTGCCGTTCGTGCTGACCTCGTACTGGTCAAGCCACTATGCGGGACGTCCCTGGTATCATCGCCGCACCCACTGGAGCGGCTACTGGCGATCGCATGAGCGTGTCGCGACGCGGTTGACGATCGACCGCTCGGCGGCCCGGATCGGCCGCGCGGCGGCAGCGCGCGACGCTGCGCTCCCCGAGGCAAGGACGCGTGCAAAGGAGCGTTTCGGTGTCGAGGAGAGATCGCGTGCCCGTGTCGAGGAACGGACGCGCGCAGGTGTGACAGAGCGGAGCCGCGCCGGTGTGACCGAACGCGTGACGCGGGACAGGGACATCACGACGCGTGGCGCACGCGAAGCGCGCGAACGCGCGGCGGTGCAGGACCGCATGACGCGCGAAGACGCGCGGATGACGCGTGAGAACGCGAGAGCGCCCGTGCGCGTGCAGCCGACGGCCCGCGGCCGTACGCAGACGCCGCCGGTCATGGCCCGCGGCCATGACGAACCGCGAGCGGCTGCGCCGCGGATCGAGCGTGCGACGCCCCGCATGACGCAGCCCGATGCAGCGCGCGGCGGCGGTGGCCCGCCGAACGTACGCGCGCAGATGCCGGCCCCGGGCGCTCCACGCGCAGCAGCGCCCGCGATGCCGCAAGGCGGCGGCGCGCCGCACATCGCACCGCGCGGTGGCGGTGGACCGGGCGGTGGCGGAGGCCAAGGTCCGGACAGGCGCCAATGAACGAAAAGCCCGGCCTTGAGCCGGGCTTTTTTTCCTCGACAACTGCTGGCGGCTTGACGGGCCGCTTCGTGGCGCGCGAATGGCGGATTGCGCTTGCGATACTCCGCCCCGCGAACCGCGAACCATTTGTTAGGAATTGATCCGCGCCGATTTGCGCTGATACGATTCGTTCCTTGCGAACAAAATGGACTCGGATGGAGAACAAGGCTGCGGCGTGATTGTGTGGGGAACCGCCACCAAATCGCCCCAACTGCCGAAGTTTCGTGCTGTTTCGCGATATCCAGCGTCGGAACACATTGCCCCTGCCGCTCGTTCTAACTGGCGTAACAGCTCAACGCGTTCGACAGGAGTGCTCCATGCGAAATGTCATCCTTCCAATCGTCACGGCCTTGGCGCTTGGCGCAGCGACACCTGCCGTCGCCTTCGATTCCGGTGACCAGATCTCGATGGAGAACGCGCTCGGCGTCGCGACCGGTCTCGGCGTCATGACGGTGTCCTACACCCAGTTCCAGGGCGATCAGTGGGAGATCAAAGGCCGCGACCGCGCGGGCCGCTGGATGGAAGTCTATGTCGATTCGCGAACCGGCGAGGTGCGCCACATGAATCGCGGATGGTAGTCGCGTTCTTCACCCCCGGCGTAAGCGAGTAGCCCGCATGCTTACGCCTTCTTCACGAATTCCGATTTCAGGTTCATCGCGCCGATGCCGTCGATCTTGCAGGCGATGTTGTGGCCGTCTGCGCCCTCGGTCAGGCGGATGTTCCTGACCTTGGTGCCGCCTTTGACGACCGACGACGATCCCTTCACCTTGAGGTCCTTGAGGACGATGACGCTGTCGCCGTCCGAGAGCGCGTTGCCGTGGGCATCACGCACGCCCGCCTCAGGCGAGGCCTCTGCGGCGGCGCCGGCCTCGGCGCTCCACTCATGGGCGCATTCCGGGCAGACCCACAGGCTGCCATCCTGATAGGCATGTTCGGAATTGCATTTCGGGCAGTTCATCGCATCGTCCATTATCGTCCTTTGGCCATGTCCAGGCGAGGCGCACCGTAGGTTCATGTCCGGGTAAAGCAAGGGAAAATCCCCGGTCCCGAGGCAAAAGGAGCCCGTAGGCGCAATAGTGCAGGGCAGGAGGAACGGCGTAAGCCGGATCACTTGAACAGCGCGAAATAGATCACGTAGAGCCAGCCCAGGATGCCGTGAATGATCGCCCAGAGGATCGAATGGTTGTTGGTATAGGAGATCGCGATGGCGAGCGCCGAGCCGAAACCCACGCCGTATTTCGCGCCCTCGACGCGAACCCCGTAATATCGATTTCCGTTCATGTCGATCCTTCCGATGCCAAACACAAAATCGCGAAAACAACCCCATGCAAAGTAGCGAGCGCAGCCCGGATTGCGGCTTTCCGTCCTACGCTTGCTTGCAAACTGCGACGTGTTCTCGCTCTACGCGTAATGTGCTAGCCAAACAACCCTGCGAGACGCGCTCGCTGACATTGGTCACCCTCCGTCATTGTAGCCGTATTGCACTCAGCCGAGTTCTTGGGCGAGTCCGATGAGAAGCCCTTCAGGCCCGCGGATGTAGCAGAGCCGATACGCGTCTTTATACTGGACTACTTCGCCGACGAGCTGCGCGCCGCGATTGCGGAGCCTTTCAAGCGTCTCGTCGATGTCGTCCACGGCGAACATGACGCGGAGGTAGCCCAGGGCGTTGACCGGGGCGTTGCGGTGATCTGCGACGACAGGCGGCGTGAGGAAGCGGGAGAGCTCGAGCCGGCTGTGGCCATCCGGCGTGCGCATCATGGCAATCTCGACGCGCTGATCGCCCAGCCCAGTGATACGTCCGGCCCATTCTCCTTCGATCGTGGCCCGCCCTTCGAGCTCAAGGCCGAGCTCGCGAAAGAAATCAATCGTCCCTCCGAGGTCTTCGACGACGATTCCTACGTTGTCCATCCGCTTGAGCGCCATGTTTCCAATCTCCAAGGTGTCGCCTGGCAAGTAAGGCGGGTTAGCGAAGCGTACCCGCCGACCTGGTTACTTGGAATGGCGGATTACGCCTTCGGCTAGACTAGTCCGCCCTGCGCTTGCCAGGCGAGCAGGCGGCCTGCGGCGGCGCGCCCGTCAGCCCTGCATGGGCGTGGGTTGAACAGGGGTGTCTGCTGACGTAAGCGTCGGCCATGAACCAGCCGACCAGCGGCGGCGATGCTCCAGCCCAAAAACCTGACGCGAAGCCGGCCCTGCTTGGGGTCGCGTGCGGCGCCGGTGCGGCGCTGTTCTGGGCGCTCGGCTTTGTCGCGACCCGGCACGGGCTCAGGAGCGGCTTCACGCCGCCGGACCTGCTGATGCACCGCTTCGTGTGGTCGGGGCTCGCGTTCCTGCCGCTCGTGCTTCGCGCAGGCATCGCCGATCTCGGCGGCATCGGATGGGGCCGCGCATTGGTGCTGATGGTGCTGGGCGGGCCTGTGATGTCGCTCATCAGCTATACTGGTTTTCTGTTCGTGCCGCTCGGCCATGGCAGTGTCATCCAGCCGTCCAGCGCGACGCTCGGCGGCCTGCTGCTGGCCGCGCTGTTCCTGCGCGAGCGGGTGCCGCCCTCGCGCGTCGCGGGGGCGCTCGTCATTGTCGGCGGGCTTGCGGTGATCGGCGCCGAGTCGATCGGCCATATCGGCGCCGATGGCGTGCTGGGCGATTTGCTGTTCGTGATGACCGGATTGATGTTCGCCGTGTTCGGCACGCTGCTGCGCCATTGGCGCGTCTCCGCGTTCTCGGCCGCCACCGTCATCAGCGTGCTGTCGCTGGCGCTGCTGCCGCTCTATGCGGCCCTCGGAGGGTTCGCCCGCGTGGCGGCGCTGGGCTGGGCTGAAAACGCGCTGCAGGCGTTGGCACAGGGCATCCTGGCCGGCCCCGCCGCGCTGTACCTGTTCGCATTCTCGATCCAGACCATCGGCGTCGCCCGCGCCGCGGTGTTTCCCGCCACCGTGCCGGCGCTGACGATCCTCGCCGGCTGGCTCCTGCTCGGCGAGCCCCCGACCGCGCTGCAGGCGGCGGGACTGGTCACGGTGCTGTTCGGATTCTATCTGGCGCAAAGGCAGCGGTGAGGTGTGTGATGCGATTACGATGACGGTGCACTAAACGGCCCTTCGCCTTCGGCAGATTAAGTGCACCGTCAGCGTAATTCCCGCATCTCGCTGCGCTCATGCGGGCTACGCTGCTGAGGCGCTAACGCCGAATTAATCTGATCAGCCTAAAGTCTCAGCTAGTTCTAGTTGGGTGCCGCGTAAAGGAGCCGTCGCGAGAGACGATCCGGCGACGGCTCTTTTCGTTTACTCATTTGAGGTTATTGCACGTGACCAGTACACCGGAAAAGCAGAGCGAAAGCGAACAACCCGAATCCACGGCGCCGAGCAAGCCATCGACAAAGCAATCGAGCCGGAAATCGATCCTGGCGCTGTCGGTGTTCGCTATTGGAATAAACAGTGCCGCGGCCGTCTATACCATGACGCCTTCCGATTTTGCCCTGCCGACTGTCAGCATGCTGGCCGATCTCGTTCCGCACCAGAAAATTTCCGATCTGATGGCGGATCTGGCTGGCCCCTCATCGAAGGATGTCCAATCGGCGCAGCAGCAGCACGTTGCCGCTCTGCAGGAGAACAGCTCGCTGTTGCAGCAGAACACCGCGCTTCTTCAGCAGGATGCAATTGCGCTTGCTTCTCTACGGCAGAGCGTCGCGGATGAGCAGGTCGTCGTGAAGAAAATATCCGCTCAGATCACGAATGAACATGAAGACGTGAAGAAGATGTCCGCGCAGATTTCCACGCTGATCGCGAAGGTCGACTCGCTGAAAAATGCGCTAAGCCCGGAAGTGACGTCCTCCATTCCAGCACGGCACGCACGCAACCGGCTATCCCGCGTCGTGCGCAAGAAGATGGCTCGGCAGCCGAACTTTGTAGGACCCGTTTCGGTTGGAGGCGCAGTCCTGAGTCCCCCGCCTACCATGCCAGCCCCACAAGGCTAAAAGACAGCAGGGCGAGGCGCGGGGCAGCGGTGCCGCGCTCCCGCACCTATCTGAAGAAGTGGTAGATCCCGTTCAGGCCGAGAAGGCCGGTGACAATCAGATAGACCGCCACTGCGACGCTGACGATACGGGGCGCCATCAGCAGAAACACGCCCGCGGCCAGGGTGACGAGCGGCAGCAGGGGGCTGGCTGCATCGGGATGCATCCGGCGTTTATACCAGATTCGATGGCCCTTGCGCGATCGACCGTGACCTGCCCATGCGCCCACTCAATGGATCGCGCCTCGGTTAGCATCCCGGCAAGTTAAGTGCACTGTCACCGTAATCCTTCCTATTCATGCCGCTCGGCCATGGCAGCGTCATCCAGCCGTCCAGCGCGACGCTGGGCGGCCTGCTGCTCGCAGCGCTGTTCCTGCGCGAGCGGGTGCTGCCGCCCTCGCGCGTAGCGGGGGCGCTCGTCATCGTCGGCGGGCTTGCGGTGATCGGCGCCGAGTCGATCGGCCATATCGGCGCCGATGGCGTGCTGGGCGATTTGCTGTTCGTGATGACCGGATTGATGTTCGCCGTGTTCGGCACGCTGCTGCGCCATTGGCGCGTCTCCGCGTTCTCGGCCGCCACCATCATCAGCGTGCTTTCGCTCGCGCTGCTGCCGCTCTATGCGGCCCTCGGAGGGTTCGCCCGCGTGGCGGCGCTGGGCTGGGCTGAAAACGCGCTGCAGGCGCTAGCACAGGGCATCCTGGCCGGCCCCGCCGCGCTCTATCTGTTCGCATTCTCGATCCAGACCATCGGCGTCGCCCGCGCCGCGGTGTTTCCCGCCACCGTGCCGGCGCTGACGATCCTCGCCGGCTGGCTCCTGCTCGGCGAGCCCCCGACCGCGCTGCAGGCGGCGGGCTGGTCACGGTGCTGTTCGGATTCTATCTGGCGCAAAGGCAGCGGTGAGGCGGGTAACCCTTGAGCCTGAACGAGAGGAGGCCCCGCAGCGACAAAGGTTTATCGGGTTGGTGAGAAAGCATCCCGGCAACTCCGATAAGGAAATCGCTGCCATGGCGACCGAAACGACAAGGCTTCAGTTCTTTGCCGCCCTCGGGCCGTTTCTTGCCTGGCTCTACTGCATCGCGTTTCTCGCCGCCCGGACGGACGGGCCGATTTTCGAGGATGGGCGGTATTGGCTGCCGTCGTTGATGGTCTGCTACGCGTTCTCGATTCTTCCCATGCTCTTTACGGCGTGGGTGGACGGTCGACTGTCAGACAGATGGTGGCGTTCACTCGCCTGTGGCTTGGCGGGCTTCGGAATCGCTTTCGTCCTGTACTACGGCCTCATGCACGAGGGCCCCTCGGCGGCAGAGAATGCGAAGATCTTCCAGCGGGACTGGTTCTACGTGGGACTTGTGTGGGGGTTACCCGCCGTTGTCTGCTCGTGGGTAATGGGACTGACGAACGGTAAGGAGAGCGTAGATGTATTACGGTGACAGTGTCACCGTAATCTCGAAAGCTGCGCGGCGGTCAGGCCCGGATTGTCCGCGGCCGATGTCTGCACGAGCGCTTGAGCGCTTAATCCCATAAACAAGACACAACACAGCACGCCGGCGCGCTTGGCGACGGAAGTAGGCCGCTAACGCCACATGCCGCGCATGCGCTCACGAATATCCATCTGCACGGCTTGACTTGGCGTCGCGCGTGCCGCCGGGGCCGCCGCCGGCCATATCTGCCGATCGAACAGCTTCACCAGATGGTCGGGTATGAACCGCGTCCGCGACGCATAGACATGGCGGTCGCCGCGGGCCTGCTGGCCATGCACGAAGAAGCGCTGCGGCACGATCAGGTGCAGATCGTCCTTGGCGCGCGTCATCGCAACGTAGAGCAGGCGTCGCTCTTCTTCGAGTTCAGCCGTCGTGCCGGCGCCGAGATCGGACGGCATGCAGCCGTCGACGACGTTGAGGGCGTATACCGATTTCCATTCCTGCCCCTTTGCAGAATGGATGGTGGACAGGATCAGATAGTCTTCGTCGCGCAGCGGTGGCCCCGAGCGATCGCTGGTCGCATCAGGCGGATCGAGCGTGAGTTCGGTCAGGAAGCGCTCGCGGGAGGGATAGCTAGATGCGATCTGCTCGAGCTGTAGCAGATCGGCGAGCCGCACCTCGGCATCCTCGTGGATGCGCTCCAGATGCGGGGTGTACCAGTGCCTGATGCGTTCGATGTCGACAGGCCATTCCGAATAGCGGAGATTAGCAAGCGTTTCGACGAAGGCGGTCCAGTCCTGGCCGGCGCGGGGCGGGGTAGGAAGCGCCGCGAGCGCAGAGATCGGATCGGCCATGACAGTGACTTGATCGAGAATGCGCTGCGCGGACGCCGGGCCGATGCCGGGCAACAGATGCAGCACGCGGAATCCGGCGACGCGGTCACGCGGGTTCTCGACAAACTTGAGCAGCGCCAGAACGTCCTTGACGTGGGCGGCGTCCAGAAACTTCAGGCCGCCGAACTTGACGAAGGGAATATTGCGCCGCGTCAGCTCGACCTCCAGCGGGCCGCTGTGCGACGACGTCCGGAACAGAACGGCCTGCTCCCTGAGCCGCGATCCTTCCTCGCGGTTCGCCAGCACCTGCTCGACGATGTAGCGCGCCTGGTCGGCCTCGTCGCGCACGGTGACGAGACGCGGCAGCCGGGCCGAATGGCGCTCGGTCCAGAGGTTCTTGGTGAAGCGTTCCCGGGCAAGCCCGATCACGCCATTTGCTGCGGCCAGGACCGGCTGGGTCGAGCGATAGTTACGGTCGAGCGTGACGATCTCAGCCCGCGGGCTGAAATGGTCAGGAAAATCCAGAATGTTCCTGACGGTGGCGGCGCGAAACGAATAGATCGATTGGGCATCGTCTCCCACCACGGTGAGGCCACGCCCATCCGGCTTGAGCGCCAGCAGGATCGCCGCCTGCAGCTTGTTGGTGTCCTGATACTCGTCGACCATGACATGATCGAACCGGCCGCCGATCTCCTGTGCGATGGTGGGCTCCGATACCATCTGCGACCACCACAGCAGCAGGTCGTCATAGTCGAGCACATTCTGCTTCTGCTTGGCCTCGACGTAACAGGCGAACAGTTGCTTGAGCTCGTCCGCCCATCCCGAACACCATGGATAGTGCTGTCCGAGCACCGTCTCGATCGGCGCCTGCGCGTTCACGCAACGGGAATAGATCGCAAGGCAGGTGCCTTTGGTGGGAAAGCGGGACTCCGTCTTTGAAAATCCGAGCTCGTGGCGCACCAGGTTGAGCAGGTCGGCCGAATCCTCGCGATCGTGGATAGTGAAGGCCGGATCGAAGCCGATGCTCTCGGCATATTCGCGCAGCAGCCGCGCCCCCATGCCATGAAACGTTCCGGCCCAGGTCAGCGCCTCCGTCATGATGCCGGCCTTGTCGCCGAGCACGCGGCGCGCGATGCGTTCGACACGCTGCGTCATCTCGGAGGCGGCACGGCGCGAGAACGTCATCAGCAGCATGCGGCGCGGGTCGGCGCCCTTGATGATGAGATGGGCCACACGATGAGCGAGAGTGTTGGTCTTTCCGGACCCCGCGCCAGCAATGACAAGAAGCGGCGCGCCGACCGTTCCATCCGGGCCGATGCCGTGCTCGACGGCCCTGCGCTGCTCCGCATTGAGGCCTTCAAGATATCGATCGTTGGTTTCAGCGAGCACGAATCACCCCATGTCGATCCGAGAATCGACCGATTCGCAGGTGGCCGCAATCAGCGCTCGAACAGACTTTTATGCTGCGTGCTTGCCGCCAGATTTGAATGGCGAACCGGCGGCTGGCTGTCTATGGTGCGCGGATGTTGAGGCTTTTCTGTCTGTTCACCGCCATCGTCCTGTCGCTGTCGTCGGTCGCTGCTTCGGCCGCGCCGCTTCAGAAGCGGGCGGCGCCGCGCTGGCACGGCTACGGCTTCCTGCCGGGTTACCAGCAGCCGCTGAACAACAGCCTTCCGCTCTACAAGCAGAAGGACGCGCTGCGGCGCCTGGCGCGCCAGAACCGGCGTCCCTGGTACATCGACCCGGTCCCAAAATATTACGGGTGGGATGGCAATCTGCACTATTTCGGCCGGCCCGGCTTCTACGGCGGCCGCTACAATGGCGGCAGCTTCGGCCCGTGCTGGACGCGGACGCCGATCGGGCCGGTATGGAATTGCGGGTGATGGGGTGGCAGAGAGTAGGGCGGGTTAGCGAAGCGTAACCCGCCGACCTATTACGGTGACAGTGCACTAAATTGCACTTCGCCATCGGCAGATTAAGTGCACTGTCACCGTAATGTGGTCTGTTACGCGTTCTCGATTCTTCCCATGCTCTTTACCGCGTGGGTGGACCGCCGACCGTCAGACAGATGGTGGCGTTCACTCGCCTGTGGCCTGGCGGGCTTCGGAATCGCCTTCGTGCTGTACTACGGCCTCATGCACGAGGGCCCCTCGGCGGCAGAGAATGCGAAGATCTTCCGGCAGCAGTGGTTCTATGTGGCACTTGTGTGGGGGTTACCCGCCGTCGTCTGTTCGTGGGTGATGGGACTGATAAACCCCAGGGAAAGCGTGGATGCATTGCGGCATTACGATGACAGTGCACTAAACTCGCTTCACCATCGGTGAATTGAACGCACTGTCAGATCGGCATTGTCGGCGCGTATCCGCGATGGTGACGCCGTTAGAAGGCTCGCCGGTTCACGCTGGCGGGCCTTTCGCAATGGGAACGTGTCATGCCTGGAGCGTAGCACTCCAGCTTGCCGTGATGCGAGCTTTATGCTGGACTGCCGGCGCGTCCTTTTTCCAAGTAAAGGGAGAACTGAGCATGAAGAAAATAATTCTGGTCGGTGTGGCGATCTTCGCTGTCTCCACTTCTGGCGCTTTGGCAGCCAAGAAAACGACGAAGCCGAAGGCACCTGCTGCCGCCGCCGCCGCCACGACCACGGTTGGCGCAGCACCGCCCATGTTGGGGGCCCCGGTTAGTGCCGCTGACCGCGCGCTATATGAGAAAAATCAACGCGACTCCGGCATGAAGAAGAAGTAGGGGGACAAGCTGCTCCAGCGCGCGCAACCGCGCGCTGGATGGGCCAAGAAATTGAGGCCGCCTCAGTTGGCGGCCTCGTTCATTTGGATTACGGGGACAGTGCACTAAACAGCACTTCGCCTTCGGCAGATTAAGCACTGTCACCGCAATTGCGGAGCTGGCGGCGTCAGTGCACCTTGAGGTCCCAACAGATGGGCTCTTGCCATCCGGCCCAAGCCCCACTATCTTACTTTTGTCTTACCGGATGAGCTCGCTATGTCCGCCAAACAGAAGCTGACCACCATCGTCTCGACCAAGGGCCAAGTGATATTGCCCAAGGCGATCCGGGAGCAGCGGCATTGGCCTGCGGGAACGGAACTGATGGTGGAGAATACCCCCGAGGGCGTATTGCTGAAGGCGAAGCCCATCTTTGCGCCCACCCGGCCGAAAGACGTATTTGGCTCGCTGCCCCATAAGGGGCCGGCAAAGTCGATCGCGGATATGGAGAGGGGGATCGCCGCCGAGGCGAAGCGGCGGCATGCTCGCAATAGATACTAATCTCATCGTCCGCTATCTGGTGGGCGACGATTCCGGACAGGCTGCCCGGGCGCGCAAGCTGATCGACAACAATGACGTCTTCGTCTGCACCACAGTCCTGCTGGAGACCGAGTGGGTGCTGCGGAGCGTCTATGGGTTTTCCGCTGCCCAGTGCTCCAAGGCGCTCTCCGATTTCGCAGGGCTTCCGCGCGTGAGTCTGGAAGATGCTACCGCCGCGGCGAAGGCGCTGGGCTGGATGCGGCAAGGCGTGGACTTTGCGGATGGCCTGCATCTGGCCAAGGCGGAAGGCTGTGAGGCCGTCATGAGCTTTGACCAGGATTTCGCCAAAGCCGCCAACGCCCTCGGCGGCATCAAGGTGCGGGCGCCCTGACGAACACGCGCAGAGCACACGTAAGACTATCTATAAGGCATTACGCAGCATTACGGTGACAGTGCAATCAATTGACGCGTTGCGCCTCGGTCAGCATCACGCCAGGTTAAGTGCACTGTCACCGTAATTCTATCTTGATTCGGCGAAGTTCGCGGAGTTCATGAAGGCCGACAACGAGGACAACGGCAAGCGGCTGAAGTCGCTCGGGCTGGCGAAGTAAGTGGATGAAGTGAGTTATAGCGAACGTGGCCCGGATGAGCGAAGCGATATCCGGGGGGTAGAGTTGTCCCGGATATAGCTGCGTTCATCCGGGATACGTTTGCTGATCGAGTGGCAGAGCGAACTGATAATGAATTGACTTAGGGGCTTACACCTTGGCGGATCGAGTGACCCACGCTTTGCACTGCAAACGCCATTGACGCCAAGTTTTTGTTGCGGCGGATCGCATCAAGGATAAATGCCTGCGCGTATCTTTCCAGTTCAGGCGAAAGTGCGATGCGGCGACCTGCATGCACTAGGTCACCTCGCAGTTTTTCCAAGGCTTGTATTTTTTCCAATGCAAGTTTTTGTAACTCAGAGTCTCTCCGATAGAGCTGCCTAACGTAATTTTGCAGGTTCTTTCCCATGAGAATTTCGAAAGCAGTGACGTAAGAAACAACTTTGGCAGCGTCGTCGTGTGAGGAGAATGCTGCGCCAGCAAACCAAAGTGCGGCATGAGTCCTATCATCCCGCGCATCAAATACCTCTGGATCAGCAGCCGCTAACTTTAAAGGTGTCCAGTCTACAGATGACTGGCTAACAACGCCCAACGTTCCGCTGATGAATTTCTTGCGATTTGTGCAGAAATAGGAAGAAAAAAGAGAGCGACCCTGCAAAATATGACCTGACAGGATCGAGACGAGGCCGAGAGCGTCAAACGTCTCAGCAAGAGCCGGTGGCTCGCGATCGTGATCGGTCTGACGACACGCCAATATCAATAGCGTTTGATGGGTGAAGCTGTATTTGTGTGGGCTAATGTGGATTGAGCCAGCCGTTGCAATGTCAGAAAAAGACAGCGTAGGAACCGGAATTGAGAAATTCAATGTGTCATCGACCCTCAAGAACGTAATTATACGGTCAAAGGGGAGTTCGATCTTGCGAGGAAGATGGGTTTCTAGAAAATCGTGCGTGAAATCTACTGTGCCGCGCCACGAGTAAGTTCTTACCTGAAAGACACCATTGTCAGCACCTTCCGATTTTGGAAAGGCGGCGAGTGCGTCGGCTAACATGACTTCGAATGCGGATGGTTCTCCCTCAAGCCAAAACCAAAATCGGTCACCGACCTTAGGCTGCTGCGTTTTCTTTTGTTGGGGGTTGTCGCCGTTGGGTTCGGCCATGCGGTTGATGCCCCTGCTGTGGTCGTTCTTGGAATACCGAAGGAGCGGCAAATCGGTCAAACGAATCTGCGCCTTAGGACCGGCTATTTCACAGGCTCTCAAAAGGACATTATGGGGACACTGCCGAGTTGCGGTGGCGTTTTACGAAGGGAGCTTACTAAGCGCACTTACTAACGGCTCGCCGCGGTTGTTAAGCATCGCTTACGGCATTTCGGCTAACTCAGGAAACACTATAATTAAGGGAGTTTTGGTGAGCGCGGGGGCTCGAACCCTCGACCCCATGATCAAAGTCACAGGGACGAGGGTCATCTTCAATGGCAGCAGCAGCCGACTATCAACTACACCCCGTCGTGCTGCCACACGTATCGCACTTCATACACGTCCCATTCCGCACCAGAGTGAAGTTGCCGCACTCCGAGCACATCTCGCCTTCGTAGCCCTTGGCCTTGGCTTCCGCCCGGCGTTCGGCCTTGCTTGGAGCTACCGCCACGGCGGCGCTGCCGGACTTGCTCCATTGCAGGGCTCCCAGCTTTTCCGTCGGCGACAGGTCGTGCTGGGATTCCTGCCTTAAGGCCACCGCGCCTTCGTGGGCGTCGGAGGCGCGGGCACTGGGGCCGTGGCCGCCGATTGCGGTGACGTTGTGGGAGCCGCGGGCGTCCGTATCGCCGCCGCGCATCACGACGAGATTATCCGTGCGCGAGCGGGTCAGGCCCTTGGACAGATATTTGGTGGCCTGCTGGCCCTGGTCGGACGGCTCCTTGCCTTCCTCGACGCCCTTGCCGAGCGCGTCGAAATTCGACTCGGTCGGATCGACATGGGCGAGGTCGAAGCGCGACATGTAGCTGACCGCGAGTTCGCGGAACACATAGTCGAGGATCGAGGTCGCGTACTTGATCGAGTCGTTGCCCTGCACGGGGCCTGCCGGCTCGAAGCGGGTGAAGGTGAAGGCGTCGACATATTCCTCCAGCGGCACGCCGTATTGCAGGCCGAGCGAGACGGCGATCGCAAAGTTGTTGATGAAGGAGCGGAGCGCCGCGCCTTCCTTGTGCATGTCGATGAAGATCTCGCCGAGACGGCCGTCGTCATACTCGCCGGTACGGAGATAGACCTTGTGGCCGCCGACGACCGCCTTCTGGGTGTAGCCCTTGCGTCGGTCAGGCATCTTCTCGCGCTCGCGCATCACGACGATGCGCTCGACCAGCTTCTCGACGATCTTTTCCGAGACCTGCGCGGTGCGCGCGGCCATCGGCTTCTCGTAGAGCGCCTCCACTGCATCGTCCTCGTCGTCATCGTCGGCGATGAGCTGCGAGTTCAAGGGCTGGGAGAGTTTTGAGCCGTCGCGGTAGAGCGCGTTGGCCTTCAGTGCGAGCTTCCAGGACAAGAGATACGCCGCCTTGCAATCCTCGACGGTGGCGTCGTTCGGCATGTTGATGGTCTTGGAGATCGCGCCCGAGATGAACGGCTGCGAGGCCGCCATCATGCGGATGTGGCTCTCGACCGAGAGGTAGCGCTTGCCGATCTTGCCGCAGGGGTTGGCGCAGTCGAACACCGCGTAATGTTCTGCCTTGAGGTGGGGAGCTCCCTCGACCGTCATCGCGCCGCAGATGTGCACATTCGCGGCCTCGATCTCGCGCTTGGTGAAGCCGAGTGCGGCCAGCAGGTCGAAGCCGGGGGTCGCGATCGCTTCCGGCGCGAGGTTGAGCGTGTCGCGCAGGAAGTCTTCGCCAAACGTCCACTTGTTGAAGGCGAACTTGATGTCGAAGGCAGTCGGCAGCGCCTTTTCCACTTTCGCCAGCGCTTCGTCGGTGAAGCCCTTTGCCTTGAGGGTGGTGGCGTTGATGCCGGGCGCATTGGAGAGCGAGCCGTGGCCGACGGCGTAGGCCTCGATCTCTGCAATATGCGCTTCGCTGTAGCCGAGCGCGCGCAGCGCCTCGGGGACGGCCTGGTTGATGATCTTCCAGTAGCCGCCGCCGGCAAGCTTCTTGAACTTCACCAGCGCGAAATCAGGCTCGATGCCGGTGGTGTCGCAATCCATCACGAGGCCGATGGTGCCGGTCGGCGCCACGACGGTGGTCTGCGCGTTGCGGAAGCCGTTGGCTTCGCCGAGGGCGAGGGCGTCGTCCCAGGCCTTGGTCGCGTGCGCGATCACATCGGCTTGCGGGCAGGAGGCGTGGTCGAGCGGCACCGGGTTGACGCTGAGCGACTCATAGCCTGTTGCGTGGCCGTGGGCGGCGCGGCGGTGGTTGCGGATCACGCGCAGCATGTGCTGGGCGTTCTTCTTGTAGCCGGGGAAGGTGCCAAGCTCGGCCGCCATCTCGGCCGAGGTCTTGTAGGCGATGCCGGTCATCACAGCGGTCAGCGCGCCGCACAGCGAACGGCCTTCCTTGGAGTCATAGGGCAGACCCATGGTCATCAGGAGGCCGCCGATATTGGCAAAGCCCAGGCCCAGCGTGCGGAACTCGTAGGAGAGTTCGGCGATCGCCTTCGACGGGAATTGCGCCATCATCACGGAGATTTCGAGCACGATGGTCCAGAGCCGGCAAAGGTGCTCGTAGGCCTCGACGTCGAAGCGCTTGGTCGTGGTCGAATAGAACGTCAGCAGGTTCGCGGAAGCGAGGTTGCACGCCGTGTCGTCCAGGAACATGTATTCCGAGCACGGGTTCGACGCGCGGATCTCGCCGGACGCCTTGCAGGTGTGCCAGTCGTTCATGGTGGTGTTGAAGTGCAGGCCGGGATCGGCCGAAGCCCAGGCGGCGTGGCCGATCTTTTCCCAGAGTTCGCGGGCCTTCAGGGTCTTGGTGATCTTCTTGTTGGTGCGGCCGATCAGATTCCAGTCGCCATCGGTTTCCACGGCGCGGAGGAAGTCGTCCTTCAGCGAGACCGAGTTGTTGGAGTTCTGGCCGGATACCGTGAGGTAGGCTTCCGAATCCCAATCGGTGTCGTAGATCGGGAAATCGATGTCCTTGTAGCCTTGCTTCGCAAACTGGATCACCCGCTTGATGTAGTTGTCAGGCACCAGCGCGCGGCGCGCCAGCTTGATCTCGCGGCGGAGCGCTGGGTTCTTTTCGGGATCAAAGCAGTCGTCGCCGGAGCCCTCGCAGTTCACGCACGCCTTCAGCACAGCCTTGAGGTGCTTCTGGTTGATCTTGGAGCCGGTGACCAGAGCCGCAACCTTCTGCTCCTCCTTCACCTTCCAGTCGATATAGGTCTCGATGTCGGGGTGATCGACGTCGACCACGACCATCTTGGCGGCGCGGCGCGTGGTGCCGCCGCTCTTGATGGCTCCCGCCGCGCGGTCGCCGATCTTCAGGAACGACATCAAGCCGGAGGAGCGGCCACCGCCAGAAAGCCTTTCGCCTTCGCCGCGCAGGCGCGAGAAGTTGGAGCCGGTGCCGGAGCCGTATTTGAACAGGCGCGCCTCACGCACCCAGAGGTCCATGATGCCGCCCTCGTTGACGAGGTCGTCCTCGATGCCCTGGATGAAGCAGGCGTGCGGCTGCGGATGCTCGTAGGCCGACTTCGATTTCGTCAGCTTGCCGGTCTTCCAGTCGACGTAATAGTGGCCCTGGCCGGGACCATCGATGCCGTAGGCCCAGTGCAGGCCGGTGTTGAACCATTGCGGCGAGTTCGGCGCGACCATCTGTTTGGCGAGCTGGTAGCGCAGCTCGTCGTAGAACGCCTGCGCGTCTTCATCGCTGGAGAAATAGCCGCCCTTCCAGCCCCAATAGGTCCAGCAGCCGGCGAGGCGATCGAACACCTGCTTTGCGCTGGTCTCGCCGACATAGCGCTCGCTTTCGGGGAGCAGGGCGAGCGCCTCGGTGTCGGGCACCGAGCGCCACAGCCACGACGGCACGGTCTCTTCCTCGACCTTCTTCAGGCGCGCGGCAACGCCGGCTTTCCGGAAATACTTCTGCGCCAGCACGTCGGAGGCGACCTGCGACCAGAACTGGGGCACCTCGACATTCTCAAGCCGGAACACGACCGAACCGTCGGGGTTGCGGATCTCCGATGTCGTCAGCCTGAAATCAATCCCTGCATAGGGTGACTGGCCGGAAGTGGTGTTGCGCCGCTCGATTCGCATAATTGTCGTGCCCCGTCTTCTTGCCCGGTCCGCATTTCCTGCGGTTGCCGGATTGTTTCATTGAGCGAACCTCGCGCACCGGAGTCGAAAGCCGACTTCGGTTCGTAAAATCCGCAAGCTCTACCGGTGAACCCGGCCCTGTTTCTGTCTTCGCCACCCCAAGGGTTCGTCGCGCCGTTTCGGCGAGGCCAACCCCATCCCTTCGGTTTGAGCATCACCGGTACCCACGTTTTCCGGATCGTGCTCCAACTCAACGCCGCAACTCGTCGCCTGAGCCATTCGGCTCGTTTTTTAAGGCCCGGATCGCCTCCGAATTTTGGGCAGACAAGCCCTCGATCCGTGCCTCAACCGGCTGACGGAGTGCTCGTTCGGAACCCATTTGGGAGCGATCGGCGGGACCCAGAACTTAACTCGCGCCGTCCAGCAATAAGGCTAGGCCAAACCCGTTGCGCCCGTCAAGGAGTAGTACGAGTTCCTGAATCAAATACTAAATATGGTGGAAAGTGAGGGATAACAGGGGGTGTTCCCGCGCCTGTGATGGTGCCAAGTATCAGTGAGTCCTCAGGGATTCCCAACCAAAAAATTTGTTCCGGCGGTGTGGAAACCGGCTTCGTCCCGCTGTTCACAGGGCAGGTATTTTTTCAGCTCCCGGGATTGCGTTCGAAAGACTCACGTAAGGCTACGGAGCGGGGAGGGCTGGCATGCCCGCGCGCCCGTGGCGGGAGGGGCAGATACACGGCATGGTGAGGGCCGATTCCACCCTTTGCCGGGCCCCATGACAGAATCAAAACCCACCGCGCCGGCGCGGATCGCGCCCGCTGGCCTGATGTTCCTCGCCATCACCTCGGTGGGCTGGGGCTTCAACTGGCCCGTCACCAAGTACCTGTTGAGCGAGCTGCCGCCGCTCACCTTGCGCGGCTCGACCGGGGTGATCGGCGCGGCGCTCCTGGCGGTGCTGGCGCTGGCGCGCTCGCAAAGCCTGAAGGTCGAGCGGCATCTGTGGCCGCGGCTGATGCTCTCCGCGCTGCTCAACGTCACCGGGTGGATGGTGCTGATGGGGCTGGCGCTGCTGTGGCTGCCGGCGAGCGAGGCGGCGCTGATCGCCTACACCATGCCGGTCTGGGCCTCGCTGCTTGCCTGGCCGGTGCTCGGCGAGCGGCCGACGGTGTTGCGCACGGTGGCGCTGGTGATGGCGTTCGCCGGCCTCGCCGCCATCATGGGGGGCAGCGGCATCTCAGCCACCACAGAAAAACTGCCGGGCATAGTGATGGCGCTGGGCGGCGCGTTCGGCTTTGCGCTCGGCACGGTGCTGGCGAAAAAGCTGCCGGTGCCGCTGCCGCCGATCCCGGCCGCAGCCTGGCAGATCGGGCTCGGCTGTTTTCCGATCGTCATCATCGGGCTCGCCGTCGAGACCACGCATATCGATGATGTCACACAGCTCGGCTGGTGGCTCCTGATCTATTCCACCGTGATCCAGTTCTGCATCGCCTATGTGAGCTGGTTCGCCGCGCTCGCCCGCCTGCCGGCCTCGGTCGCGGCGATCGGCACCATGGCGGTGCCGGTGATCGGCGTCGTCGCCTCGGCCATCGCGCTCGGCGAGCCGCTTGGGCCGATCCAGATCGCAGCGCTGGTGTTCACGCTGGCCGGCGTCGTGCTGGCGACGCGGTCTTAGAGGCAATTGCCCTTGCTTCAGCCAAGTTGGGCGTAACGGTGTATTGCCAACAGCGGCAACGCGAACGATAGCCTAGCTAGGAAAGCATGCTTGCGCGGTCAGCGTTAAGGGAGAGAGCTTGAGAATTGCCGGAAACTGAAACGCATAGCTTGCACTTACCTGATTGCCACAAGCCGGCGTGGAGTAGGTGAACGTCTGCGAAGGAAGAGTGAGGCCGAATGTCTGCTGGGTAGCGTAGCTGGTAATAGCGCCTGGATTGCTACAAAGCGTGGAATCGACGGTTGCACAGCGCGCCGCCATTTCGGCCCCATGTTGCAGGCCGATCTGGGTCCACAATAGCAGCCCAAGCTCGATGACCCCAAATATGAACAGGAAGAAAACCGGAGCGGTCAAAGCGAATTCGAGCGCTGAAGCTCCGCGATTGTCGCGCCATATCGTTGTGAGCTTCACTGCAGCCTCGCCGTGGACTCTGCGTTGAAACTATAGCTGTTGGCGACGAGCTGATAATTGATGAGCGTATAGTACGTCGCCTGCGCCGAAACTTTGGCATATGTTCCGGCCACTGCGCCGCCCGGGCAGACTGTACCGCAGCTCACGGTGCTAACGCCTGTGCTCGTCGGGCAGCCGCAATACTGAACCGGCTCGGGTGATGCAGAGACCGCGGAGGAATTCGTGGCGGCGATCACGGCGCTGGAGATGGCGGACTTGTTAAAGCCGCGCACAATGGCGTACTGAGCCCCAGCCTGGGCGGCATTCTCGACTTGCATCTTGCGGTAGACGGCGAGACCGATATCGGTCACGGAGACCACCATCAGGGCGAATAGCGGGATCATGATTGCGAATTCGATCGCCGCGACGCCGCCTGTATCGCGCAGGACGTTCCGAAAAAGGCGATGAAATGTGCCAAATGATCGGAATTGGGCATGGCATGACAAGTTTCGAGTGCTCATGTGAGGCAACCTCATTGAACCAGTTGCGCGGTCAGTGTGCCGATGGCCGCAGTGCCAAGCGCGGAGCAATTGACCTGAACATTTGACGTGCCGCTGAAGGTGATCGTATCTGCGATGATCTTTGTGCACGATGTGGTCGTGCCATTTCCGCCGCTGAAGCTTAGGTTCGCTCTTGGCAGGTAAATGGCGCCACCGAAATTCTGCGTGCCGCCGCCCGTCAAATTGAATGCCGTACCCGCCGGCATTTTGCGGTCGCCATACATGACAATGCCTTGCGTCGTTCCTGACGTTGGCGCCGTCAGATCAATGACCGCATTGCTGCCGATCGAAGCTGTGCCCCAGCTGCTGCCCGAACCTGTAAAGACCAGGGTCACGCCGGTACCCGTGATCGTGGCATTGCCCGCTACGCTCAGGTTCGCTCCGTCCAGGTAGTAAATTCCAGGGTCCAGGTTTAGCGTCGCTCCTGCATTAACGGTGATATCGCCGCTATAACAACCCGGGCTGAGTGAGTTGGTCTTGTTGTTGGCGTTCACGGTGATCTTGGCGCTGGTGCAACTCGGCTTGGAGGGAGGAAATACGTCCGCATAGGGATCAGCGATCGGCTTCGCATGAGTGCGGATGCCGTTGGTTGCCGTGATGTTGCTCGCGCCCGAGATGTCGCCGACTACCCCGACCAGATTGGCAGTTACTGTGCCGCTGCCGCTGACGTTCAGCGATGGACTGCCGCTTGAGTTGCTGTAGAGATTGCAGTTGACCAAATTGAGTTTGTTGCTGCCGCTCACGTTCACAGCGGGGCTGGCAGTCGAGTTAAGGGCTAGCACGCAGCCCGTTCCGGCATTTGGCAGCGCCACCGCGCGCGCCGTGATGAGCACGGGGTCGGATCCGAACAGCGAGGACAAAAGGCGTTGCTGCGGCTGGCTGACGATGACTTCGACGGCCTGCGCGTTCGAAGTAAAGTTGCCCGTCTTCGGTGGCTGGTTGACGGTTATCGTTACGTTGTTCACTGCATTTGCGTAGCCATAGGTTGCGGTGACCGCATTGGCTTCAGCCATCATGTTGCTGCCGGCGGTCGCTGCGCTCACCGCGCCAGAATCTGCCGCGCTCTGCATGTTCTTGTGCTTGTAGAGCCACCATCCGACCTCAGTGCCAAGACTGGCGGCACCAACCAGAACGGGCATCAGTATCGCAGAGAGAATCACATAGCTGCCCGATTCATCACGAATGAAGTGACGAAATACATGGATGCGGGTCGGGCGCCGACCAACTTGATCCTGCGACGATTGATGTGGAATTCGGCCAACGCGGCTGCAGATATTTCCCAGGCTCATGACCTCTCCTGCGCGCAATTGCATGTTTTTCCCGAAAGAGGTTCATGCAAGCCGACTTAAGGACGCCTCAACGAGGATAGGAAATTTCTAATCATTTGCAGGCATGCGCTCGGCAAAGCAGCGTTGGCCCGAGACTTTGCAAGCTAACGGTGCAAGCCAGCGGTTGAGTATGAATAAGATTGTAAGATGAGAACGGCCACGGCTGGCGGCAAACTCGGGCCTCCGCCAACTATTTACCGGTGGCGGCCCCAAGCGCCGGGCGTTCGCCACAAGCGCCGTACATCATGACCACGGCGCTTGAGTGCCGACCGGTGCGCTGAAACGAGCGGTGCCGCAGAAGGATGAAATCGAGAACCGTTATGCGATTGTAATACCCCATCATTTGCAGTAGGCATCGGGAGGGGATGCTTCTGGTATACCTGTGTCTGGTATAATCGGCGAAAGAGAGAGTATGGCGCGAAATATTCTGATCCTGGGGGCCTCGTATGGCTCCCTGCTGGCGACGAAGCTTTTGATGGCCGGTCACAACGTGACCCTGGTGTGCCGGAAGAAGACGGCAGAGCTCATCAACCGCGACGGCACCGAAGTTCGCATCAAGCTGCGCGACGAGGCGGTGCACCGCGCGATCTTCTCGCGCGATCTGCCCGGCAAGCTGGACGCGACGACGCCCGCCGATGTCGATCTTTCCCGCTATGATCTGGTCGGTCTTGCGATGCAGGAGCCGCAATACACCAACCACACGATCCGGGTTTTGATGATCAAGATCGCCGAGGCAAAGCTGCCTTGTCTGTCGATCATGAACATGCCGCCGCTGCCCTATCTCAAGCGCATCCCGGCGCTGGCGGACATGGACCTGGAGGAGGCCTATACCAACGCGCAGGTGTGGGAACGCTTCACGCCCGGGCTGGTGACGCTGTGCTCGCCCGATCCGCAGGCCTTCCGCCCGCCGGAAGAGGCGGCAAACGTGCTGCATGTCGGCCTGCCGACCAACTTCAAGGCCGCCGCCTTTGCCGACGAGAAGCACAACAAGCTGCTTCGCGAGCTGGAAGCCGATATCGACGCGGTGACGCTGGACGGCCACGACGTGCCGGTGAAGCTGAAAGTGTTCGACTCGCTGTTCGTGCCGCTCGCCAAATGGTCGATGCTGCTGACCGGCAACTACCGCTGCATCACGCCGAACGATCCGCAGTCGATCCGCGACGCCGTGCACGGCGATCTCAAGCTGTCGCAGTCGATCTACGACCATGTCGACGGCATCGCCCGGCGGTTGGGTGCGGATCCGACCGATCAGGTGCCGTTCGGGAAGTACGCCAAGGCGGCAGAAAGCCTGCTCAAGCCGTCGTCGGCGGCCCGCGCGGTCGCCGCCGGCGCGCCGTTCATCGAGCGCGTCGACCTGCTCGTGAAGCTGATCTCGCATCAGCTCGGCGCGCCCAGCGCCGAGATCGACCGCACGGTCGAGATCGTCGATCAGAAGCTGAACGAAAAGATCGTGGCAGGCGGATCGGGCGCGCAGTAGGCGGGTGGGGAAGGGCAGTTCGAGGATGGCGTGCCACGACTAAAAATGGGCTCTTCTCGTCGGAACCGATAGTACCTGCGGCAGCGCCAAGCATCGCAGGCCTTCCGTGACGTTCGTCTTGATTATATCTCAAAAATGAGATATAGTTGCTCGTGGCCTGGCGGGTAGAAATCCTCAACGAATTGGTCGCTGCGGAAATTGCTTCCCTTCCGAGTGACATGCAGGCGCGATTTCTGCGACTAGCAGAGCGCATCAGCTTGGCCGGGCTAGAAAGCCTGAGCGAGCCGCACGTCAAACATCTCGAAGGGAAGCTATGGGAGTTGCGGCTGACAGGTCGTGACGGAATTGCTCGCGCGCTTTATGTCACGGCGATTGGCCGAAGGGTGGTCATAGTTCGCGCATTTGTAAAGAAGACTCAAAAGACTCCACGCTCGGAGATCGAGCTCGCGCTGCAGCGAGCAAAGGAGGTCACATGACAATTCCGTTTGAGAAGATCAAAGCTCGTCTCTTGGCCAATCCGAAGGTGAAGGCGGAGTACGAGGCACTCGCTCCAGAGTTCGAAATTGCCGCCGAGTTGCTTAGGGCTCGCCTGCGCGCAGGTCTCTCGCAAGCCGAACTGGCTGCTCGGATGAGGACCAGCCAATCCACGATCGCACGACTTGAAAGCGGTCAAACGTTACCGAGCACGAAGACACTGCTGCGCTATGCCCAAGCAACCGGTAGTAAGTTTCACGTGCGGCTGTCGGCCGCTTGACGCGGCTTTTGCCTGCAGCACGGATTGGACAAGATCCAAAATGACAAAACGCACTGCCACAGATCAGATCATCGCATGGAAACGAATAAGAGGCCGATCGAGGATCGGTGCTGAGCTCCTAGCACGCGTCGATGACCTAGCAAGGGCGCGGATCACGCCCCAACGCCAAGCTGTTTCACCAGTTCGGGAATAAGCTGTCTGAGCTTCCCGTGACTGAGGAGCGGCGTGGCGGCAATCTCGGCGAGGCGCTGTTCGACGTCGGGCCATTGGTTCGTCTCGCGCGGGTCGGTGTCGCCCTTGGCGAGATTGCAGGGATAGCAGGCCAGCACGCGGTTGCTCCTGCCGTTCTGACCTCCCTTTGCGAGCGGGATGAAATGGTCGATGCTGGCCTTGACGTTGCCGCCCGTCTTTTGCCGGGAGAGTGCAACGTCGCAATAGGCGCATCGTCCGCCCCAATCGAAATAGCAGCGCTTGTAGATCACGTCGGCCATCAGCCTTGGCCCTTCCCCCGGAATTCCTTCGTCCAACGTCACACCCTTTCATACATCAAGTCGGCATTGAAAACGACGCTGTAAGAGGCTTCGCCTCATTACCCCATCAGCGCGCGCCGCACCATGTTGGCCAACTGCGACTGCCGGTACGGCTTGGTCAGCAGCAGCACGCCGGGATGGAGGCGGCCCTGGTGCACGATCGCGTTGTCGGTGTAGCCGGACGTATACAACACCTTGATGCCGGGCCGGAGCTTCAGCACCTTCTCCGCCAATTCGCGTCCGGTCATGCCGCCGGGCATGATGACGTCGGTGAACAAGAGATCGAATGCCTGACCGCCTTCGATCAGTTTCATCGCTGCCGGCCCGTTGGCGGCGGCGACCGTCCGGTAGCCGAGGCTCTGCAATTGCGCGGTGACGAAATTGCGCACCAGCGCGTCGTCTTCCACCACCATGATGGTCTCGTTGCCATGCGGCAACGCCGCGGCCGCCGGCGGCGTGGCCTCGACCTGGCCGCGTGCGGGGGGCAGATAGAGCTTGATCGTGGTGCCGTGGCCGACCTCGCTGTAGATCCGGATGTGCCCGCCGGACTGTTTGACGAAGCCGTAGACCATGCTCAGCCCAAGGCCCGAGCCCTTGCCGACCTCCTTGGTGGTGAAGAACGGCTCGAACACCTTGTCCAGCACCTCCTGCGGCATGCCGGCGCCGGTGTCGCTGACCGCGAGCATCACATAGGGACCGGGCTTTGCGTCCGGGTTGGCCTGCGCATAGGACTCGTCGAGCACGACGTTGCGCGTCTCCAAAAGCAGCTTGCCGCCGTTCGGCATCGCATCGCGCGCGTTGATCGCCATGTTGAGCAGGGAGTTGGCGAGCTGCGATGCGTCGATATGGGCAATCGCCGTTTCCTGGTCGAGAATGGAGTTGACCTCGATCTGCTCGCCGAGCGTCGGGCGCAGCAATTTTGCGATATCGAGCACGGTCGCGTTGATGTCGACATTGCGCGGCTGCAACGGCTGGCGGCGGGCGAAAGCGAGCAGATGCTGGATCAGCTCGCTGCAGCGCTCCGCCGCCTGGTCGATCAGTTCGGCGGTCTTCTGCAACGCCGGCTCGTGCGCAAGGTTGGCCGCCAGCGTTTCGGTGGTGCCGGTGATCACGGTCAGCATGTTGTTGAAGTCGTGCGCGACGCCGCCGGTGAGCTTGCCGATGGCGTCGAGCTTTTGCGCCTGCTGCAGCTTGTGCTCGGTTTCGCGCGACCCCGTAATGTCGTGATAGACCAGCGCCGCGCCGCTGATGGCGCCCGAGGCATCGCGCAGCGGCCGGCCGCTGACCACGAGATGGACAGGCGAATTGTCGCCGATCGGGCGCAGCACGATTTCGATGGCGTCGAACGCTTCGCCGCGCAGCGCGCGCGAGGCGGGCATGTCATGGACTGGTAGCGGCGTGATACCGTCGGCATGGAAAACCGCGCTGAGCGACCGTAAGCGTTCGACCGTCATGCCCGGCCGGAAGCGCAGCATCTTCTCGGCGGCCGGGTTCGAGAGCAACACCTCGCCGCTGGTGTCGATGACGAGCACCGCCTCCGCCATGCTGTGAAAGGTGCTGCGCAAGACCGCGGCGGAAAGCCTGAGTTCCTCGTGCGCGGCAACCAGATGCTCGGTGCGCTCGGCGACCGCTGCCTCCAGTGCCTCGTTGCTGGCCTTGGTGGCGCTCAGCGAATCCTGCAGTTCCCGGCGCGAGCGGCGGGTTGAGACCGTCAGAAGGGTGGCGAGAAACAGAATCAGCAGGACGCCGGCGAGATCGATCGCCAGCAGGAGCGTCCCGTTGGTTTCGGATTCGGCGCGTCTGGCAAAAAGCAACCTGCGCTCTTCCGCCACCGCCTTTGCCAGGTTTCCGGCAATCGCCTCCGTCGCCGCGCGATCTTCCTGGCTGACAAGCGCGGCGACAGCGGCGTCATCTCCCGCGGTCCGGAGCCTGATCAACTCGCCATTGACGGCAATCTGCCGCTCCAAGAGCGCCTTGGTTTCCTCGACTAGCCGCTTTTCGGTGGGATTATCCTTGACGGCCTCGATCAATGCCGCCAGCGCCGGCAGGATCGCCTCGCTGGCCTCGCGGTAGTCCCTGGCGAATTCCTGCTCGCCTGACAGCGCAAAGGCGCGCGCCGCGCTTTCCGCCCGGCGCAGCAGCGGGCGCATGTCCGAGATTTTACTGAGGATGCCAAGTGCGCGGTCGACCGAGGCGTTATCGGACCGCGACTTGAGGTCGAGACCGATCGAGGCAGCGCCGATAACGAGGAGGATAGCGAGGCCGATTCCAAGAATGATACGCTGCGTGGGCATTGCCGGTTGTTTACTTCACGATTTCGACTGCTGCGCGGAAGTTTTCGGCTTGGTGATGCATTGATTGACCGAGGTCAACAACGCGTCCGGCGTGAAGGGCTTGCGCAAACAGCATGCCGCGCCGAGCTCGATCGTCATCCGCAGGAAATCCGGTGCGCGTTCGGTGTTGGCAAAGGCGTAGCCCGACATCGCAATAACAGGTACATCCGGCTTGCGCTCATGGAACATTCGGATCGATTCGAAGCCGCGCATATGCGGCATGAACACATCGATCAGCATGACATCGAAATCGGCAGTTTCGAGCGCGCGCATTCCCGCTTCACCACCGTCGGCAACGGTGACCTCGAAACCCTTGCGCGTCAGACAAACCTCGATGGCAACGCACACCATCGGGTCGTCATCGACCACGAGAACGCGCGGCACGATGATTCCTTCTTCCTCGGGCGGCGGCCAGGCGAGTCGCGCGTCCCATGTGACGATTAAGTCGAAACGTCGACAGGTCGTCTGCATGGTAGAGTGCCCATAAAAATTGCCGAGGGCAATTCCCGTTTCGCTGTATCAGAACGATAACATTCAACCGCCGGTTCCGGATCCAATCCCGTCATGTCGCCAATCAATCATGCGAGGCGCGCCGCTGCCGCCCGGCTGTCGCCACTCGGGCTCATCCTGCTCGCCGTTACGTCAGTGGGGTGGGGCCTCAACTTTCCGATCATGAAACATTTACTGACCGAATGGCCGCCGCTGTCCTCGCGCGGCCTGTGCGGCATCGTCGGCGCCGCGGCGTTGGCACTGTTCGCCCTCGCGCTGCGGCAAAGATTGAGCGTGCCGCGTCTGATGTGGCTGCGGTTGCTCCTGGTCTCGATGCTCACGATCGGCGGCTGGGTCGCGTTCATGGGGCTGGCACTATTGTGGCTCAACGCCAGCGAGGCCGCAGTGCTCGGGATATCGATCCCGGTCTGGGTGGCGCTTCTGGCGCGGCCGATCCTCGGCGAGCGGCTGTCGCCGCTTCGAGCGGTCGCGCTGATGGTCGCGCTTGCCGGCATCGCCGTGCTGATTGGCGGCCACGGCATCGAGGCCAGCGTCGAGAAGTTGCCGGGCATCGCTTGCGCGCTGGCAGGCGCGGTGTGCGTTGGGCTTGGCACCGTACTGACGAAGCATTTTCCGCTGGCGATGCCGCCGCTATCGCTGGCCGCCTGGCAGATCGGGGTCGGCTGCCTGCCGATCGCGATCGTGGCCTTGTAGTCGAGCAACCGCAACTGGCTGCTCTGTCATCCGTCGGCTGGGCGTCGCTGCTCTATATGACGCTGATCCAGTTCTGCCTGTGCTACGTGTGCTGGTTTGCCGCGCTGGAGCGGTTGCCGGCGGCGACCGCCTCGATCGGAACCTTGCTGGTTCCCGTCATCGGGGTGCTCGCAGCGGCGGTGATGCTGGGCGAGCCGCTCGGCCTGCGCGAAGTCGCGGCGTTGGTGATCACGCTTGGCGGCGTCGCGGTGGCGCTGCGCGCCTAACTCCGAACGAAAAGGGCGGCACACCGGAATGTGCCGCCCTTCGAATTTACGCTATCGTGCTATTGCGCCGGGCAGGGGTGACGCTGGCCGTCATAGCCGAGATACGTTCCCGATGCCGGATCGTAGGATTTGTATCGCCGCATGCAATAGGCCACGGCATCATCGCCGGCGGGAGGCGCAGCGGCGACCACGGTGTCGTCGTAATAATAGGGGTCATCGTAATAGTAGGGGCTGCCGTAGTAGCCATAGGCCGACCCGATGCCCGCGCCGATTGCGAAGCCCGGCCAGAAGCCGCCGTGACGGTGGCGGTGATGAAAATGACGTCCGCCGCCGTGCCAGCGACCACCTGCGACGGTACCTCCACCGACGCCGGGTGCGGGCCGGAAGCCGGTTCCACGGCCTTCCGTGCTGGCAACGGCGCCAGCCCTGAAGCCGGGACTGCCGGGCGCAACGGCCACGCCGCCACCTCTAATGCTGCCACCGCCGGGCGCGACGGCCATGCCGCCACCTCTAAAGCCGCCGCCGCCGCCTGGTGCAACGGCGGCGCCACCACCGCCTCTAAAGCCACCGCCACCGCCGATAGCCGCGCCACCGCCGACAGCTCCGCCGCCACCGCCGATAGCTGCGCCGCCGCCACCGCCGCCCCTGGCACCGCCGCCCATACCACCGCCTCTGCCTTCCTGGGCCTGAACGGCGCTAACGCTCGGCGCGACCACTGGCAACACGAGCGCCATCGCTGCCGCGGTACTCAAAACCTTTAGACTGATCATTTTAGGCTCCATTTGCGGGATATAGGCCCTAACCCGTTCAAGGGGCGGACGTTCCAGAGCCCGCGCATTGATTGCAGGCGAGCTCAGCCTGTCGGGTCGGAACTGTATGCGAAATGAACGGATTGTGCCGATTCCGCGATAATGCGCGGGCTCAATCGAGCGCGGCCAAAACCGGCCTTCCGCAGGGCTGAAAGTCCAGCGTTTGGCTGGACAATCTGCCCCGCCGATGGCATCAGAGCGGCACGACATCTCGAACCGGCCGAGCTCTCATGAAGCTGTTTCTGCTGAAATTTTTCACTTGGTGGAACAGCCAGACTTTCGGCACGCAATTGTGGACGTGGCGGTTCGGCGAATTGGTCGGCCAGGACGAGCAGGGCAACCGCTACTACCGCACCAAGGGCGGCAAGATCGATCCGACTCTGGGTTTCGAGCGGCGCTGGGTGATCTATAACGGCCTTGCCGAGGCGAGCCGGGTGCCGCCGTCATGGCATGGCTGGCTGCATCACGTTGTCGATACCGCGCCGACCGAAGAGAGCTACACGCCGCGCGAGTGGGAAAAGCCGCACGTCCCGAACCTGACCGGCACGCCCGCGGCCTACCGCCCCTCCGGCTCGACCTTGGCAAGCGGCCGCCGTCCCAAGGCGACGGGCGACTACCAGCCCTGGACGCCGGGAAGCTGACTTCAAGTTTATTTTAGCAGGAACAGCTTCGGGTTGCGCTTGCGGATGCAAATAGGTGTAGATACACTTATTTCATGAAGCAGGCAAACGACCCCGACGCCGCTGACTACATGGCCGCTGCGGGCTGTTTCTGTCTGGCGTCGCGGCAGGCTGCGCGAAAGATCACGCGGCTGTACGATTCTTACATGCAGGAATCCGGAATTCGGATCACCCAATTCACCATCCTGTCGCAGTTGATGCTGCGAGGGGAAATGCCGATCGGCAGGCTGGCCGGCATTCTCGGCATGGAGCGCACGACGCTGACGCGAAATCTCGCGGTGCTCGAGCAGCAAAAGTGGATTTCGATCAAGGCCGGCGACGACCCGCGCGCGCGCATGATCAGCATCACCAGGCAGGGACGGAATGTGGTGCGCCGCAGCTTTCCGTTCTGGTCGAAGGCGCAGGCGCACTTAAGCAGGTTGCTCGGCGCCGACGGCCAAGCCGCGCTGAAACTATTGGATGCCCGGAATTTGGGCTGAAACGAAGGGGCTTTGGCCGACGCGATCGTTCATCGCGATAGGTGTAACTGCACGTAAAGAGAGATATCCATGCTCGACTTCATCGGAACCATCGTGCTCGTTGCCGCCATCATCGTCAGCATCAATGCGCTTACCGGCGCGATGCCGATCAGCACAGCGCAGCGTATCGCCGTCTCCGTCGGTGCCGGTCTGTGGACCGGGCTCGCCGCCGCGCTCGCGGCCGCAAACCAGTTCCGCGGCGCAAGTCCGCTGGGACCGCTGATGATCGGTGCGGTCATCGCGCTCCCGCTGGTAGCGACTGCCGTTGCCAGCGCGATCTCTGCGCCGGTGCGCGCGTCGCTGCTCGGAATGCCGATGCCGTTCCTGATCGGCCTCAACGTCTGGCGCATAGCGGGAGGGTTCTTTATCCTGCTCGCGGCCGAAGGCCGGCTTGGCGGACCATTTCCATATTCGGCAGGCTGGGGCGATATCATCACCGGCGTACTCGCTCTGCCAGTGGCCTGGCTCGCGCTACGCGGGCAAGGCAGAGCGCTGGTCTGGACCTGGAACGCATTCGGCATGCTCGATCTCGTTGTCGCGATCACGCTCGGCGTCATCTCGGCGAATGGGTCGCCGCTGCAGGTGATCCATGCCGGATCAGGCTCGGAAGCGGTGCAGGTGCTGCCGTGGTCGCTGATCCCGACCGTATTGGTGCCGATGTTCCTTATTGTGCACGCCGTCATTTTCAGGCAACTGGCCCGCGCCAGCCAGGGCGCGGAGGCCTCGCAACGATGATGATGCGCGTGCTCGGTCATCCGGGCTTGCGTCGCGATGTGTTTGGTCTTGCTCCAGGTCTGTGGATAACGGGATCAGCGGGGACATTCGTCACGGCTCCCTTGTGCTCAGCGCGTTATCGCGGCTCAATGTAGCCATCTTACGGAGATGGGAAACCATCGCGTCGGTGCCGGGCTCCAGTTCGCGACTGCCCCGGCGAGCAGCGGTCACCGAGTAGGACACGGCCGGGAGATAGGCCCCCGGTGCGGAGGTTCTGAAATCGCCCGCTAATGTGTGGCTGCCGTAGGACAGGAAAGGCCGTCTGGGAAACCGGGCGGCACCTTTTTCTTCGTGGCGGCAATCACGTGTCCCGGACGCGGTGCAGCGTGCAACGATGCACCGCAGAGCCGGGACCCATATGTGTGTAGGTCCCGGCTCTGCGTCCCGTCACTTTCGTGCCGCGCCGCGTCCGGGACACGGAGATTTACCCCAGCCGCGCGGCGGCACGGTCGATCATTTCGCCGCGGCGGATTTGCGCTTGCGCGATCCTGTCCTTCATGAATGCAAGCACTTCCGGCGGCGCGGTGTCGGGCGAGCCGGAATTGAACGGCGGCGCCGGGTTGTATTCGAGCCGGAGCTGGATCGCTTCCGCGGTCTTCTGGTCGTGCAGCAGCGAGACCAGCGTCAGCGCGAAATCGATGCCGGCGGTGACGCCGCCGCCGGTGACGCGGTTGCGGTCGACGCAGACGCGCGTTTTGGTCGGGATCGCGCCGAACGCTTTCAGAAAATCCATCGCCGTCCAATGCGTAGTCGCGCGAAAACCTTTGAGCAGGCCGGCTGCGCCGAGCACCAGCGATCCCGTACAGACCGAGGTGATGTATTTCGCTCCCGGCGCTTGCTTGCGCAGGAAGGCCAGCATCTCCTCGTCGTCGATCATGTCGTCGGTGCCGAACCCGCCGGGCACGCAGATGACGTCGAGCTGCGGGCAGTCCGCAAAGGTCGTGGTCGGCGTCAGCACCAGCACGGAATCGCTCGCGACCGGTTCGATCCGCTTCCAGATCAAATGCACCTTTGCGCCGGGCAGGCTGGAAAACACCTGCAGGGGACCGGTGAAATCGAGCTGGGTGACGCGCGGGAACAGGACGAGACCGATTTGCAGCGGCGTGGGCGTTGGAGATGGCGCGGACATCGTGACCTCCGGAAAATTTGCCTTGACGGAGGGCATCCTGCCATGGTCGCTTCGTGTCCAAAATGGCATATTTCCCTCATTTCAGGACATCGGCCAAAAGCGGGTAAACATCATGATCGGCGTTCTCGTGTTTCCAGACTTCCAGTTGCTCGACGCTGCCGGGCCGATTTCGGCGTTCGAGATCGCGGCGCGCTTTGCCGAGGGGGCGCCCGCGATCCGCGTTCTGGCGGTGACGGCGGGGCCGGTGCGCTCGTCGTCGGGCGTCGAGATCGTCGCGAGAGGATTGAAATCGGCATCGGCGATCACGACGCTGATCGTCGCCGGCGGCGAGGGTGTACGGCAGGCCGCCGCTTGCGAGAAGACGGTCGGCTTCGTGCGCGCGATTGCCAGATGCGGCATCCGCATCGCCAGCGTCTGCTCCGGCGCCTATATCCTCGCCGAAGCCGGCCTGCTCGATGGCCGCCGCGCCACCACGCATTGGCAGCGCACGCGGCATTTTCTGAAAACCTATCCGCAGGTGAAGCTGGAGCCCGACCGCATCTTCGTGCGCGACGGCGACGTCTGGACCTCGGCCGGCATATCGGCCGGCATCGATCTGTCGCTGGCGATGATCGCGGAGGATTACGGCGACGAGATCGCGCAGAACACCGCAAAGCAACTCGTGCTCTATCACCGCCGCAGCGGCGGCCAGTCGCAGTTCTCATCGCTCCTGGAATTGAAGGCGCCGAACGGCCGGTTCGGGACGCTATTGGCCTGGGCCCGCGAGAATCTCGATGCGCCGCTCACTGTCGAGGACCTCGCCGAGCAGGCCGGCATGAGCTCGCGGCATTTTACCCGCGCCTTCATGGCCGAGACCGGCACCACACCGTCAAAGGCGGTGGAGAGGTTGCGCATCGAGGTGGCGCGGCAACGCGTGCAGTCCTCCAGCGAGGCGATCGAGCGCGTCGCGCAAACCACCGGCTTCCGCGACCCCGAGCGGATGCGCCGCGCGTTCATCCGCGCTTTCGGCCAGCCCCCGCAATCGCTGCGCCGCGCGGCGCGGGCAGGGTAGGTGGATGGAGAGCAGCTACCTCCGGAAATCCACGCGGCCCTGCGCAAAGTAGCCATCTATTCGCTGGTCGTTCACGACGAGGCCGACCCAGGGGACCGTGATCTCCGGGTTGTTCAGGTTGATATACTTGCCGACCAGTCGCCGCGGGCCTTCGCGACGTGCGTCGATCAGTCCCCGGCGCGCGCCGGAACTCCAGTCGAATAGCAGGTATACGCGGTCCCCCACGGTTCTCGCTTCGCCCTGGCCCTGTTTCCATTTATCGGCAGCATCGCCCGGGATAGTGGGGTCGGCAGCGCCCTTCCAGCGGCTCGACCACTCACCATCGATCGTGCCGTGCTGATAGCTCGCATCTCCAGGGCTCCATGGCGCTGCATTCTCATCGGTGGCGGATTCTTCCGGCACCGTGATGCGGGCGAACTGCATCACATCGTCATCACTGGGATTTGGAACGTCCATGACGCCGAAGGGATTTCGGCTTGCCGGATTGTTTTCCGATTTCATTGGCTTTCTCCAACTGCAATCGCCTTGCCTTGATTCAACGGCACGGCTTGGTACGTGAGCATCGGATCGCAGGACGAAGCCGTCGCGGCCACCCGATTCCCGAAGGAACTGCAGTGGCGATGTTGCCGAAGCCGATTTCGAACAGTGCCAGGCTGCAAGGGCCTCACGCGGAGGGAGCGGTGCTGATTTCCAGATCGGCCACGACGCCAAAATGGTCGCTGGGCCAGATGCCGTCGACCGGCAGGTCGAATGCGAGCGAGGCGGCCTGAACGTCGCAGCTCGCCTTCGGGTGGGCGTCCCGGGAGCCCACGAACACGTAATCGACCCTGCGCCGATGACGCGGCTGACGGACGATCCGGTCGATCTCCGACTGTGCATTTGGATTGTCGACGCTCCAGGTATAACCCTGACCTTCGCCTGCGACTTCCCAGGCGTCGTGATACTTGACGCTTCGTCCGCCGAGCGACTGCAGTCCGGTGAGGTAGCGAATGCTGGCCGCTTCAGGCGTTGCGTTGAAGTCGCCGGCGATGACGGTGGGAAGGGGCTGCCGGTGACGCGCGTCGAGATCCGTCAGCGCAACGACCTGCCGTTCCCGGGCCGATTCCGCGGCAAGCCGCCACGAGGTCGTAGCGGCGATGAACAGGAGATCGCCTTCGCCGGGTAGCGGCACCGTTACTGCCAGCGAGCACCAGGGGACATCGTTCGCATCCGACATGCGCAGATCGAGGACTTCCTCGACGCGATGCGGCCATCGCGTCGCGACGGCGCCTCCGCCAAAACGATCGGCATGGGGCGGGACGCTGCGCAGCACGTCAGCCTGATGCGTTCCATGCAGGCCGGTGTCGTGGATCAACTCGTCGAGTTGCGAATGGTCCGGCGATTTGACCACTTCCTGGAATGACACGAGGTCGGGAGCCAGCCGGCGCAGTTCCAGGTTGATCAAGCCGGTTCGTTTCGGATCGCCTTGCCGATTCCAGACGTTGAGCGTGACGACGCGTAGCCGCATCCTCGAAAGCCGGCTTCATGAACCAACCCGGACAACGTCCGCTGGAGCGGTTTGGTTCAGCGCTTGTCGGTGGCCGTCTGCTGGCTCAGGCAACGTCGGCTTTCGCGCTCGGCTGCTCTTCCGCGAGCAGGGCATCGAGGTCGACGAGCTGCGGATCATCAGGGTCGGGTTCGCCGCTCTGTCCCGCGCTGCCATGAAGATGCATCAGCGTCTGCACACGGCGGGCGTTGAGATGATCCACGTGCTGATGCTGCAGCGCGACCGGCAGCAACGCCTTGGGCAGCCCGACCAGCGCGAAGGCCGGAACTCGGCGCACTTCACCGTCCTCGCGCCACTGCAGGGGATGCAGGGTGTAGATCAGTTGCCGATCGATCTCGGCGGATAGCGGTTGCTCCGACTCTGACAGCATGGGGCTGGCGAGATTGGCGTTGCCGGCTCGTGTGCGCACGGCCGCGGACCGCAACTCCCAACATATCAAGTCCGCCGCCGAGAGAACCTCGCGACGCACGGCATCGACGTTGCTCGAAAACCTGGTTGCGTCCGAGATCGACAGCGTAGCTTTGGTGACGGCTTCGACGAGCGCCGTGGCACTTGCATCAAATCCCGGCGCAGCGCGCTCGATGGCTGCAGCCATCGCTTCGATCTGGTCGGCCATCGTATCGCGGTCGCGCTGTGCCTTGGCGTCAGCCAGTGCGCGTTCGGCTGATGCGACCTGCTCGTCGTGTTCAACCAAATTGGCGCGCCAGGTCTTGGTGCGCTCTTCGACGGCGCGCATGTCGGCCTCCGCCCGATCGAGCCGGGCAGCGGCGGCTCCTGCGACCGCCAGCCGTTCGGTGGCGGCGCGTTTCTCCGCAAGTTCCGTTTCGGCAATGCTCAAGCGGTCGGCCAGCTTCTGCCGGGCCGCCAATTTCTCCTTTAGCGCGTTCTCGAAGCGCTCGATCGGGTCGAGTTCGCGCTTAAAAAGTTCGCGCTTAAAAAATGCCATGGCAAATACCCCCGCGCGTCGCGATCGTCCGCCGAATCAGCGGCAGATCGGTTTATGCGCGAAGACTAGCCTGAAAATGGGAGACATTGCGGCTTGATGACGCCGGTCAACAAGATGTGGATGCGGGCGGGTTCCAGCGGTGTAACGACACCGTTGGCCTTGCGACCCCGGGCAGCGTCAGCGCAACAGGATAAAGTCGACGGGTATTCCAAACACAAATATCGGCTCAATCACGATGGCCTCGAACGTGCGCGACAAGGAGGGGACTGTAGCGCTATTTCAGCGCCTTCAGCCACGCCGCGATCTCGCTGACGGCGACATTGGCCTGCTGCAGCAGCTTGCCCATGGTGAAGAAGCCGTGGAACTGGCCGGGGAAATGCCGGTAGGTCATGGGCACGCCGGCCTCCTTGAGCCGCGCGGCATATTCGGCGCCCTCGTCGCGCAGCGGATCGGCGCCTGCGGTCAGCACATAGGCCGGCGGCAAGCCGGCGAGCGTTTTGGCGCGCGCGGGCGAGGCCTTCCAATGCTCGATGTCGGCCGCGCCGTTCAGATAATGGTTGCAGAACCATTTGGTCACGGAGTGCGTCAGCAGGATGCTGGTCTCGGGCTCGCTGTGCGAGGGATGGCTCATCGCAAAGTCGGTGGCGGGATAAATCAGCACCTGGCCGGCGAGTTTCGGGCCGTCGCCGTCGCGCGCGGCGAGCGCCACGACGGCGGCGAGATTACCGCCGGCGCTGTCGCCGCCGACCAGCAAGTGAGCAGCGTCGATGCCGAGCTTGCTGGCGTTGGCGGCAACCCACCTGGTCGCAGTGATGGCGTCGTCGGCGGCGGCGGGAAATTTGTGCTCCGGCGCCAGTCGATAGTCGACCGAGATCACGATCAGCTCGCCTTCATGGGCAAGCTTCTGGCAGACCACCTCGTGGGTATCGAGATCGCCGATCACCCAGCCGCCGCCGTGAAAGAACACCAGGCACGGCGCAAGGCCGTTGTTCTTGCGCAGCGTCTTCGGCGTGTAGATGCGCGCCGGAATCGTGCCGTGCGGCGCGGGGATCGCGAGTGGCTGGTTGGATTCGAGCGCTGGCGGTTCGGGATTACTGACGACGCGGGCGCTTCGATAATATTCGCGCGCTTCCGGCGCGGTCAGCGTCTCATAGGCGGGACGGCCCGCCTCCTGGAAAGCCTTGTAGACGGCGGCGGCATCGGGATCGAGCGTGACGGGCATGATGGGGAATGACCTCTGTTTCTGAGTGCGTCAGGCGGCGGTGCGCCCGCCATCGACGGTATAGGCGGAGCCGGAAACGTAGCTGGCCTCGTCGGAGGCGAGGAACGCCACGATGGAGGCGACTTCGGACGCCTGTCCGAGCCGCCGCGCCGGAATCCGGTCGACGATCTTTTCGGTCGGCGGCGGCTCATTGCCGGGGTTGCGGCCCTGTAGGATCGTGCTCAGCATCCGGCTGTCGATCAGGCCGGGGCAGACGCAATTGACCCGCACGCCGGTGCCGGTGCATTCCCATGCGGCGCTCTTGGTCAGACCGATCACCGCGTGCTTGCTGGCGCTGTAGACGGCGATCATCGGCGAGCCGACCAGGCCGGCGATGGAGGCGGTGTTGATGATGCTGCCCTTGTTCTGCTTCAGCATCACCGGCAGAACATGCTTCATGCCGAGAAAGACGCCGACGACGTTGACGTCGAGCACGCGCCGGAAACTCTCCAGCGAATATTGCGGGATCGGCTTGATATCGCCTTCGACGCCGGCGTTGTTGTAGAAGGCATCGATCGTCCCGAACCTGTCGACGCTGGCGCGGACATATTCCGCGACCTCGTCTTCCCGCGTGACGTCGGCGGTGACGGCAAGCGCCTCGGCGGAGGCGGGCAGGTCGCTGATGGCGGCCTTGAGGTCGTCTTCCCTGCGGTCGACCGCAACGATGCGGGCGCCGCGCTCGGCCAACAGGCGGATGGTCGCGGTTCCAATGACACCGGCCGCGCCGGTCACGACGGCAACCCGGCCATCGAGGCGAATTCGATCGGGCATAGCTTGAGGTTTCCTCTGACTCCTTCCGGTTTTCCCGGATTTTGGTGGTTTTCGCGCGTGGCCGCGCGACGGAGGTGACTATTTCATCTGAAACGGGGGATGACTAGATCATGGGGGCACTATTCGAGAACCGGTTTCGTCCATTCCGGGCGCCGCCATGGAGTGCGGCGGGAAGGCGGCAAACCGCCCTTTCCCCGCCGTATTCACCGTGTTAACCGGGAAGGACGCGAGCGGCGGATTAGTCTGTACTATGTCGCGAGCCCGATTCGCCCATTAAAGCCGCGCGAGATGCTTCGAACCATTGCCCTGACCGGTCTTGCGGCCCTGATCGCCGCCACCATGACCTCGCTCGCGCCGCCCGCGCAGGCGCAGATCGGCAATATCTTTTCCGATCCGCCGCTGCGGCCGCCGGGTGCCATTCCGCGCGGCCATCAACAGCAGCAACAATTCCCTGATGACGACGAGGAAGTGCCGGAACTGCCGCGCGGCCGCCTGCTGCCGACGCCGAACCGTCCGCCGCCGGGCCAGGGTGCGCCCCCGCCGGGAAGCTTCCAGTCGCAGCCGCTGGCGCCGCCGCCAGGGACTCCTCAGGGCACCCAGCCGGGTGTCGCCGTTCAGCCGCCGCAGCCCGGAGGTCCAGGCGTCGCCAACGTGCCGCCGGGCCAGCGCCAGCCTCCGGCGAAGGGCGTGCCCAGTTCGCCGGCGACCCTGCAGCCGGGCGACGAGGTCGTGTCCGAACCGCCGGCAACCAAGATCACCAACAAGAAGGCGAGCTTCTCCGGCCTCGACAAGATCACCGGCCGCATCATCAATTTCGACGAAGATATCGGCGAGACCGTGCAGTTCGGCGCGCTGCGCGTGAAGACCAGCGCCTGCTACACGCGCCCCTCGACCGAAGCGGCCAACACCGACGCCTTTGTCGAAGTCGACGAGATCACGCTGCAGGGGGAGGTGAAGCGGATCTTCTCCGGCTGGATGTTCGCCGCCAGTCCCGGCCTGCACGGCGTCGAGCACCCGGTCTACGATATCTGGCTGACCGACTGCAAAGGCCCAGACCAAACCATCGTCAGTGCGCAGCCCGATCCACCGAAGCCGGCCGTGCCGCCGCCGGGTGCGAAGCGTCCGCCATCGCCGAAGCAGGCGGCGCCGCGTCCGCCGGGACCGCCGCCGCAGCCGCAATTCCAGCAGCAGCCGCAGCAAGCACCGCCGCCGCCTCCGCCGCAACAGCGGCCGGGCGGGTTGTTTGGCGGGTTGTTCGGGAATTAGCCAGGACGTCTGCGCTTCCGTGTGGGCGTCTTCTGTCCCAAACACTTAGTATCCGCCGTGCAGCTTCCACTTGCCGTCGGCAGCGCGCCTTAGGGTGGGGTCACCCATCCGGATGTGCGTTGCGAGGAAATCGATGAAGGTCCGCACGCGCGCTGGCAGCGGCCCGGCGTGGCCGACGTAGATCGCATGGATGTCTTCGCGGTCCCCCGGATTATAGTTCTGCAGCATCGGAACGAGACGCCCGGCCTCGATGTCGGGACCGATGTGGAATAGAGCCAGGCGTGCGCAGCCGACGCCGCCGAGCGCGAGCCGGCGGACCGCTTCGCCGTCGCTGGCGCGCGCGGACGGCGGCGGCAACACCTCCTCGATCCGCTCGCCGCGACGAAATGGCCAGCCGCGGATGCTGCGCGGAAAAGTCCAGCCGATGCCGCGATGGCTGGCGAGGTCAGCCGGCGTCTTCGGCTCGCCGAAACGGGCAAGATAGGTCGGCGCGGCTACCACCGCCATGCGGCTGGTCCCGAGCTTGCGCGCGACGAGGCGCGAAGCCCCCAGCGGCCCGACGCGGATGGCTACGTCGGCGCGCTCCTGCATCAGGTCGATGACGGTATCGGTGAGGACGACGTCGAGCGTGATCTCCGGATGCTCGACGAGGAAGCGCGGCAACAGCGGCATTACGTGCCGCATGCCAAAGGGGATATTGCTGTTCACCATCAGATGCCCGCGCGGCGCCGCACCGGAGCCGGCCTCGCGCTCGGCCTCCTCGATCTCGCCGAGGATGCGCAGCGAGCGCTGGTAGAAGGCTTGGCCTTCCTCAGTCAGTTGGAGTTTGCGTGTCGTCCGGTTGACGAGCCGCGTGCCGAGCCGGGCTTCCAGGCGGGATAGCAGCTTGCTGACGCCGGATGGGGTCAGGCGAAAGCTCTTTGCCGCAGCGGTGAACCCGCCGAGGTCGACGACGCGGACGAAGACCTCCATCTCGGCGGAACGATTGGTGTCGAGTCGGCTCATGTTGATTTCACGTCACAAATGATTGGACTGCCGGCACTCTAATTCTTCCACCGTCCTTCCGCTATTTGCGTTGCAGCAATCCTGTCCCTATCCGGAGCAACGCATGCCTGCCGCCGTCCTTGCGCTGACCGCCGGTGCCTTTGGCATCGGCACCACTGAGTTCATCATCATGGGTCTCCTGCTGCAGGTCGCCGCCGACATGCAGGTCTCGGTCTCAACGGCAGGTCTCCTGATCTCCGGCTATGCGCTCGGCGTGTTCGTGGGAGCGCCGATCCTGACGCTGGCGACGCGGCGGATGCCGCGCAAGGCGGTGCTGCTTTCTCTGATGGCGATCTTTACCCTCGGCAACGCCGCCTGCGCGCTGGCGCCGGACTACGGGCTGTTGATGGCGGCGCGGATCCTCACCTCTCTCGCTCATGGCACATTCTTTGGCGTCGGATCGGTGGTGGCGACGAGCCTCGTCACTGAGGACAAGCGTGCCTCCGCAATTGCCACTATGTTCATCGGACTGACGGTGGCGACACTGCTCGGCGTACCCTTTGGTGCGTGGTTCGGCCTGATGCTGGGGTGGCGCGCCGCATTCTGGGCGGTGACCGCGATCGGGGTGGTCGCCTTCGCTGTGCTGGTCGTTCTCGTTCCCGGCAACGTGGGTGGCGATGAGAAAGCCACTTCGCTGCGCGAGGAACTGGCGGTGGTCGGCCGTCCGCAAGTCCTGCTCGGCCTCGCCATGACGGTGTTCGGTTTTGCCGGCCTGTTCGTGGTCTTTACCTATGTTCAGCCGATCCTGACGCGGCTGACCGGCTTCTCTGAAGCGGCAGTCTCGCCGATCCTTCTCGTGTTCGGTGTCGGCCTGTCGATCGGCAATGTTGCGGGCGGGCGGCTCGCCGACCGTGGTCTCGGACGCGCCCTGATCGGTACGCTCGCGGCGCTTGCGCTCGTGCTCGTCGCGCTTGCGGCAGTGCTGCCGATCAAAGGTCTCGCCGTGGCGTCCATCTTCCTGCTCGGCATCGCCGCCTTCGCCACCGTTGCGCCGCTGCAGCTTCGCGTGCTCGAAGCGGCCGGCGCGGAGGGGCGCACGCTCGCCTCCAGCCTCAACATCGCGGCCTTCAATCTCGGCAATGCGCTCGGCGCCTGGGCCGGCGGGCTTGCGATCGATCACGGCCTGGGCCTTGCCGCGCTTCCGCTCGTCGCGGCGGCGATCACCGCGGGGGGACTCGTGCTGGCGCTATGCAGCATGCATCTGGACCGGCCGGTACCTTCCGCTGCGCCGTGCCCGGCGGAATGAAGAAGGATCAAAAGGGAGCACGATGATGGAATATCGCAATCTGGGTGCCTCGGGCCTGAAGGTCCCCGTTATCAGTTTCGGCACGGGCACGTTCGGCGGACAGGGGCCGCTGTTCTCGGCCTGGGGCCAGAGCGGCGCCGAGGAGGCGAGGCGGCTAATCGACATCTGCCTCGAGGCCGGCGTCAACCTGTTCGACACCGCCGATGTCTATTCGAACGGCGCGTCGGAAGCGATTCTCGGCGCCGCGATCAAAGGCCGCCGCGACAGGGTGCTGATCTCTACCAAGACGAGCTTGCCGACGGGTGACGGTCCATTCGACGCCGGCTCATCGCGACATCGCCTCGTGTCGGCGGTGGACGCTGCCCTGCGGCGGCTCGGGACCGACTATATTGACTTGCTGCAACTCCACGCCTTCGATGCCTTCACGCCGATCGAGGAAGTGCTGTCAACGCTTGACGGGCTCGTCCGCGGCGGCAAGTTGCGCTATGTCGGCGCCTCCAACTTCTCGGGCTGGCAGTTGATGAAGTCGCTCGCCATTGCCGAGCGTCACGGCTGGCCGCGCCATGTGGCGCACCAAGTCTATTATTCGCTTGTCGGCCGAGACTATGAGTGGGAGCTCATGCCGCTCGCCCTCGATCAGGGCGTCGGCGCGCTGGTCTGGAGCCCGCTGGGTTGGGGGCGTCTCACCGGCAGGATACGACGTGGCCAGCCGCTGCCGGCGGGCAGCCGCCTGCGCGAGACGGCGCAGTTCGGTCCACCCGTCGACGAGGAGCGGCTCTATCGCGTCGTCGATGTCCTGGATGCTGTCGCGACCGAGACCGGTCGCTCCGTGCCGCAGGTCGCGATCGCATGGCTGCTCACCCGCCCGAGCGTGTCGTCCGTGATCATCGGCGCGCGCGACGAAGCGCAGCTCCGCGACAATCTCGGCGCGGTCGGCTGGTCGCTGACCGCCGAGCAGATCGCGCGCCTGGACAAGGCGAGCGCGGTGATGCCCTGCTATCCCTACTATCCTTATCGCACCCAGGAAGGCTTTGCGCGATTGAACCCACCGCCGGTTTGAGCCATTTGGAAGTGGGCGAGACAACGAGCCCGTAGCTTTCGATTGCCCGGCGCCGCACCAGGTTTGGACCAAATCAATTGCGTTTGGCGATGATCGCGAGCGCCTCCGCACCGCCGATGCTGGACGGTAGCCGCATAAAATCCGCTTGCTCCCCCGCGATCGCCTTGTCGAGAAGTGCGCGATAGCGGCGCCTTGGAATTTCGACCGCTCCGAAACGGCGCAGATGTTCGGTGACATATTGCGTGTCGAGCAGCTCGAACCCGCCTGCGATCAGCCGCGCCACCAGATGCACCAGCGCCACTTTGGAAGCGTCGCGGACGCGATGAAACATGCTTTCGCCGAAGAACGCCCGCCCCAAACTCACGCCATAGAGGCCGCCGACGAGATCGCCGTCCTGCCAGACCTCGACGCTGTGGCAGTGCCCGAGCTCGTGGAGCCCGAGATAGAGATCGCGGATGCGCTTGTTGATCCAGGTGTCGTCGCGGCCCGGCTGCGGCGCCGCGCAGCCCGCGATGACGGCCTTGAAGGCGGTATCGACGGAAACCCTGAAATTGTCCGAACGTACGGTGCGGGCAAGCCGAGAGGCGATGCGGAAGCCGTCGAGTGGAATCACACCGCGCATTTCCGGCTCGACCCAGAACAGCGTCGGATCGCCGGCGCTCTCGGCCATCGGGAAGATGCCGCAGGCATAGGCCCGCAGCAGCACTTCGGGCGTGATTTCGGAAGCAGCAGACTCACGTGTGGTCATCTGCCGATGATAGTAGGATGCCGACGGCCGATGCTACTTGCCAAAATGACGGCCACCGCCGGATAGCGGTGGCCGGTTCCTCGCGTCAAACTCAATCAGATTGCACCCGCTCCAAGAACGTTCCGACAATATCCTTGGACATACTCGAACTGCGCGGCGGACGTGATCATTTATGATGGGGTGGACGCCCCGCCGACGGCATCGATGTGCCAAAGTGGAGATGTTGAGCACCACTTAAGGGAGGCGTCCGTGTCAGAGGTTATCATAATCGGTCTGGATATCGCCAAGCATGTTTTTCACGCGCACGGAGCGGATGAGCGGGGTCGAGCGATATTCAGCAAGCGGATCAGCCGAGGAAAGCTGCTGGATTTCTTCGCAGCCCAGCCGAGTTGCACGGTAGCGCTGGAGGCATGTGGCGGAGCACATCACTGGGCCCGTCAGCTCACCCAACTCGGCCATGAAGTTCGGCTGATCCCGCCCGCCTATGTAAAACCGTTCGTGAAGCGGCAAAAGAACGACGCGATCGATGCCGAGGCGATCTGCGAGGCAGCGCAGCGGCCGAGCATGCGGTTCGTGGCCGTGAAGAGCGAGCAGCAACAAGCGGCGGGTCTGGTGTTTCGGACCCGTGATCTGTTAGTGCGGCAGCGAACCCAGCTCATCAACGCGATTCGGGGACACCTCACTGAATATGGTTGGGTCGCACCCAAGGGACCATCGCATGTGGCGATGCTTGCCGACCTGATCGAGGAAGAAGAGATGGTCAGCTCGCTTCCAGAAGCGGCCCACACCATGTTCCGAGTGATGTTAGACCTGCTCGCCGGCCTCAATGGCAAGATCGCGGATCTCGACAAGGAGATCGCCCGACGTGCCCGCGAGGACGAAGTATCGCGAAGGCTGATGACCATTCCCGGCATTGGCCCAATCTCCGCTACCGCGATCACCGCTCTAGCACCGCCGGCCGAGACCTTTGCCAAGGGCCGGGACTTTGCCGCCTGGCTGGGTCTTACGCCTCTTCAAAGATCGACAGGCGGCAAGCAGAAGCTCGGTGCGACATCCAAAATGGGTGAGCGCACACTCAGGCGCCTCCTCATCATCGGCAGCAGCGCCGTCGTGCAGCAGGCAAGCAAACGGGGCGCACCAAAGGGTTCGTGGCTCGAACAGATGCTGGCTCGCAAACCACGCATGCTGGTAACCGTCGCGCTCGCCAACAAGATGGCGCGGATTGTCTGGGCACTACTTGTAAAGCAGGAAAACTACAGAGCTCCGGTCGCCGCCAAGGCGTAAGCCTAGTGGGCCTGAGGTCGTCAGAGATGTAGTCGGTCGAAGGAGGGTATGGCGCAACAGTCGGCGAGACGGGGCCGGAAGAACCAGATGTACTCATCGTGCCTGGAGCACGTATTTATGATTTGGTTCCGGTCCGCGAACTCCCATACGGGCCCGCAGCTCCATCGCTGCATCAGAGGCCGGACAGATGGCAGCATCCGACTACGCGCCAATCTTCTTCAAAAACCGCTTGCATCTCGCGGGGCGTCCACAGATGAGTGCAGCGGTTTGAGGTTCTGGTTCACGCAAAAGAAGTTTGTCGGGTCGTACTTGGCTTTCAAAGCGACGAGGCGGTCGTAGTTATTGCCATAGGTTGCCTTGAGCCTGTTGTCGTCCCCATCGTCCATCATGAAATTCACATAGCTGCCGTCAGCTGAGTAGGGATGCACGGCCTCCCAGTAGCCCTTGGTGCAGCGCGTGATTTCGCCCGCATTTTGCGGATTGGGATCGATACCCGCAATGACCATCGACCAGGTCGCATCGCGCGTGTTCCAAGCGGTGTCGCTCTTGCCGACGCGACGGACTTGGCGCGGAGCGGATCTCCGCTAGAGAACTCCGTATACATTCGTCACGTTTCTTGCTGCCAACGGGGCCGTTGCGGCCGCGCAAGGGCCACAAGCGCCGGACCGATGCCGAGCCGCTCGGCCTCGGCCAACAGGTCGTCAAGCTCGAATGTGGTCTCCTGTCCGCGGCGGCGTCGACCATGTACAGCAACGACGCGCCCGTAGCGGACGAAGAAATTGGCCCAGGGCAACGGTTCTGGCCGCGTATAATACTCGAGCGCCGCGCTGTAGCGCTCCGCGCCATCCCAATCCCGAGAGTCTAGCGATGCGTCGATCGCGTACCGGAAGAACCACAAATGATTGTGGCCCACCGCGCCTTTGCGGAGGATCTCCTCGCCTTCCGTCAGCGTCGCATGACGCTCAATCGGATCCTCGGTCGTGACCGCAAGGTGGCCGAGGATCCACGGGCCCACAAAGCTGAACCCGGTCTCACGGCTGATTGCCAGGGCACGATGTAGCAGATCGATCGCCTCCGCCCTGCTTTTCTCTGCGCGAGCGACCATGGCCAGATCGTTGAGGCTGACCGCCTCGAACCTTTTGGCGCCGAGTTGTCGAGCGAGGGTCAGCGCCCGCTGGGCATGCAGCTTCACACGCGCAAACTCGCCGGTTGTGCGAAACACGTTGCACGCCGCGTTGTGGGCGATGATTTCCGCCCGGTGATGCCCGACTCGCGCCGCCAACTCGACCGCGGTCTGGGTCGTCGCAAGCGCGGCGGAGAAATCGTTGAGGTATGCCTGGGTATGCGCGACCATACTGAGGTTGGCGACTTCGATGCGCCCGGCGCCGGACGCGCGCGACAGTTCCGCGCACCGGCTGAAGTGCCGATGGGCGCTGGCCATCCGGCCGCGCGCGTACTCGGCGTCGCCCAAGCCACCAAGCGCACGTGCCTCCATCACCGGCAAGTGGGCTCTTCGGGCGCAGTCGAGCGCCTGCTCATGCTCCTGCAGGCACTCGACGAGCCTTCCGAGCGGGAAGCAGAGATTGCCACGCAGGTGGTGGACCCGAGCGCGCTCTGCCGCGAGGTCGTCCGTAGCTGCCGCGGTCGCGGCTTTGTCCAGCATCGCAAAGGCCTCGTCGAAACGATCGGTCATGCGCAGGCCGGCGGCGAGCCCAAGCCAGGCTCGACACCGCTCGATGTCGACATCAGCGACCGCCAAGGCTTGCTCGAAAGCAGCAATCGATTCCGAGATTGAACCGAAGTCGTGCAGGATCTCACCCCGGAGCAGGGACAGCGCGCTCACATCGGCGCGCTTTCTGGCCAGGGTAACCCCGCGTTCGACAAGACGCAGGGCCCGTTCGATCCGGTACTCCGCTGCCTGCGCACGTGCCGCTTCCAGGTAGGCCTGAGGAGCGCCATCGTCGTCGGCCCGGTCCAGATGCTGTGCGCACAACGTCAGGTCACGGCTCCTGAACCAATCTGCTGCCCGCCGATGCAACTCGCGACGCCGGCTCCTGAGCAGCGTGTCGTAGACGCCCTCCTGGATCAGCGCGTGGGCGAAGAGGTAGTGATTGCCCTGCGGGCGCACCAGGAGATGCCGCTCTAGGTCGGCACAATTCCATCCGGGCTGATCGATCAGGGCTGCCAACGCTTCGGTGGTAAAGCGCTGGCCGAGTACCGAGGCCGCTTGCAGCGCCCGCTTGTCGGGCATCGCGAGCCGATCCAAGCGTGCCTGCACCAAACTCCGGATCGACCCGGGGATGCCACCGTCGGCACTCTCCTCGGCATGCCGCAACAGTTGCTCCAGAAACAGCGGGTTGCCGGCAGCCCGTTCAATGCAACGCTGGGCGACCTCGCCGAGTGCGTCGAAATAGGCCTCGGCGAGTCCGTTGGCTTCGCTCGGCTGAAGCGGGCCGAGGTCGATCGTCACAATCGGATGGCCGGCAACCTCACGGAGCGACTCGCGCTCGATCCGCGAGGTCATGACTAGCAGCGCCGGACACCCAAGGACTGTCTCGGCAAGGTTTGCCAGATGGTCGAGCGTGGTCTGGTCAGCCCAGTGCAGGTCCTCAATCGCCAGCAGCCGAGGACGACGCTGGCTCGCGCGGGTGACGAGCTCGGCGACGGTAACCCGCTTGCCGCGGTTGCGGGCAGCGTTGTCCATCGCATCATAGAGTGTACGCAGCTCGGTCGATTGCGGCATGTTCAGGAGGTCGTTCAGGTACACCCGCTGCTCGTCAGCAAGCAGGCCATCTGTAAAGGCCTTTTCCGCTGCTGCGTCGATCTCGTCCTGGCTGCTCTGGCCCGTCAGATCGAGCAGGCTGCGGACGAGCGAGCGGATTGCGTCCTGGCCGGAGCCCATTCCGAAGTCGAGCACTAATCCGCTGTGACAGGCGAAGCGCTCCGCTTCGGCCTTCGCCTGGAAATGCTCAAGCAGACGGGTTTTGCCGATTCCGGCCTCCCCACGGATGTAGATGGCGCGGCCGTGTCTCGTGTCCCGGCACTGGACAAGCGCCGCTTCGAGCTGCCGCAGTTCGCGGTGGCGGCCAACAAAGGCTTGGCGGCCTGAGCGGGCCGGTTCGCGAAAGGCGCGCAGTCGCCACGCTCTGACCGGCTTTGCGAGACCTTTGATGGCGAGCTCTCCGACATCGGCGCAATCGACCCGCTCGGCGAGCGCACGGTAGACCGAATCCGAAATGAGGATCTCGCCCGTGGCCGCCTTATCTTTCAGGCGCGAGGCGAGGTTCACGGACTCGCCGGTGACCGTGTACTCAAGGTGCCGCGCGCTGCCGGTGCCGCTTGCCACAACCTCGCCACTGGCAATGCCGATGTGCACGCCAACCGGGCGGCCGAGCTCGGCTGCGAGCATGGGCAGGCGACGCCCGATGTCGAGGGCTGCCCGGGCGCATCGCTCGGGGTCGTTCCCATAGGCCATGGGGGCCCCGAAAACCGCCATCACGCAATCGCCGATGTGCTTGTCGACAGTTCCGCCGTGATCGGCGACGCTTGCGTCGGCAAGGTCGAAGAAGCTTCCGAGGAAGGCGTGGACTTCCTCAGCGTCGAGTTCGTCGGCGAGCTTCGTGTAGCCGGCGAGATCGGCGAACAGCACCGTCACCTGCCTCCGGTCAGCCTCCGGCAGCGGCGAAGCAACCCGAGATATCGAGGCCGGTGCGCTCGCGACAGGACGGGGCGTCAATTCCGTTCCATCACGCAACGCTGCGATCGCGGCAAGCAGTTTGCGGCGGTGGCCGACCGAGGTGACGCCAATCCCGATCAGATCGTCGGCGGTCAGGTGGGCAAGGACCGCGGCGTCAAGGTCGTTCTCGCGGAACGCCTGCTCGTATTGTCCCAGCCCCAGGCCGTGCAGCCAAGCCGCAACGTTCATGGGTGCCTCCTGGTCCGGTTCCTCGGCAGAGCACCAGGAGCTTCAGTCTACCCCAAATTTTCACAACGGGTGCGGTGAAATGTGAGCGCGTCCGCCGTGTCGCAACCCGCTATGACAAACTCGCCACAAACTACTCAGCCGTGGCCCGCGCGAACATCACAGCCTTCTGATGGCAACTGACCGAGTTAGGCCCCTAATCCTCGAAGCCGAATAGTTTGGCCGGGTTGGCGACCAGGATCCTTTTCAGCTCGGCCTCATCGGCCACGTAGCGATAGAGCAGTTCGAGCAGGTCTGCATCGTTGGGCGGCTGCACGACTGACACGGGATGCGGCCAGTCGCTCGCCCAGACGCAGCGATCGGGCGCCGCCTCGATATAGGCGCGCGCGATCGGAATGACGTCGTCCCACGGCGGGCCCTTCTTCGAGGTCTTTTCGCCGAGCGACAGCATCACCCAGAAATTGCCCTTCGACAGAAGCTCCAGCATCTTCTGCAAGTTCGGGTCGTCCTTGCCGCGTGTCGGGTCCGGCCGCGCCATGTGATCGATCAGCACGGGGACGTCGAGATTTTCGTATTTGGCGACGCTGGAGACGATGCCATCCTTCTCCGGCTGGATTTTTGCGTACCAGCCGAGTTCGCGAATCTTCGCGATGGCGCGGGCAAAATCCTTGTCCGAGAGCACGGCGCCAAGTTCCTGCCGGAAGCTGAAACGCGCCCCGCGGACACCGGCATCGTGCAGCTTGGCGAGATAGGCGTCATCGGCTTCGGCAAACACCAGCGCGTTGGCGCAGCCGCGATAGTTCGGTCCCATCGCCGCGAGGCCGTCGAGCACTACCGAATGGTCGGCGCCATAGGTCGTGGTCTGCACGATGATGCCGCGCTCGATGCCGAGCGCCTTGTGAACGCGAAGCGCGGCCTCCCAGGTCGCGGTCGGCATTTGGTAGGCGGCCCCTGGCCGCACCGGATATTTTTCCAGCGGTCCCAGTACGTGAAACTGGCTGTCGATGCTCTTCGGCGGCGGCAGTTTTGAGGGGCGGCGCGGGTTCGGATCGAACGGAAGATAGGTCGGCATCTCGGGTTCCTTGTCTGATCGCGGTCAGCCGATCACGGCGGTGAAATCGCATTGCACGAGCGCGCCGTTCTCCATGTCCATCTGCAGCGCATGGCGGGCAGGGCGGGAGTGCTCGTCGGGAAACATCTTCAGCCATTCGGTATTGACTGGCGCGCGCTGCTTTCGATCCTGCAGCCAAACCGTCATCTTGATGATGTCGTCGGTCGTGCCGCCGCCGGCTTCGACGATGGCCTTCATATGCCCGAACATGTTGGCGCACTGGTCCTCGATGCGCTCTGGCATCGCGCCGGTTTTGGGATCGCGGCCGAGGATGACGCCGGACATCAGGAGATTGCCGATGCGGCAGGCGTTGGGAATGGGATTGGCGTGCTTGAACTCGCCGATGTGAATGCTTTTGCGCCTTGTCATCGCTGCTCTCCCTCCGGGATGCTTCTTGTTCAGACGAACTGGCAGGACACCGATCCGAACCGGCCGTAATCGGCATGAAACGTGTCGCCTTTGACGATCTCGACCGGCCGCGTAAACGATCCTGCCAGCACCACTTCGCCGGCTTCGAGATACTCGCCCTGCGCAGCCAGCCGATTGGCAAGCCAGGCCACGCCGTTGGCGGGGTGGTTGAGCACGCCAGCGGCAATGCCGGTCTCTTCGATCTGGCCATTGCGAAACAACAGCGCGCCGATCCAGCGCAGGTCGGCGTCGAGCGGACGAATGGGCCGGCCGCCGACGACCAGCGCCGCATTCGCGGCGTTGTCGGAGATCGTATCCATCACCTTACGCGGCGCCTTCGTCTCGGGATCGACGCGATGCATCCGGGTTTCCAGGATTTCGAGCGCCGGGGTGACGTAATCGGTGGCGTTGAGCACGTCGAACAGGGTGCAATCAGGGCCCTTCAGCGGCGTCTTCAGCACGAAGGCCAGTTCGACCTCGATGCGGGGAGCGCGAAAGCGGTCGAACGGGATCGGCGAAGCGTCGGGATAGAACATGTCGGCGAACAGCACGCCGTAATCCGGCTCGGAAATGCCGACGGCGTTCTGCATCGCTTTCGATGTCAGGCCGATCTTGTGGCCCCGGACGATGCGGCCGCGGGAGAGCTGCAGCTTGGTCCAGGCGCGCTGAATGGCGTAGGCGTCCTCGATCGTGAGGTCAGGATATTCGCGCGTGAATGCCGGGATCAGCGACTTGCTGCGTTCGGCTTCATCGAGGCGCTGCGCCAGCCGTTCGACGGATTGTTGATCGAGCATCTTCTATTGCTCCGCCGCCACGGTGTTACGAAGGATGCCGATCTTTCCAGACTCGACCTCGACGACGTCGCCGACCTTGAGCCAGCGCGGCGGCGTGAATCGGGCGCCGGCCCCGGTCGGGGTGCCGGTGGCGATCATGTCGCCGGGCTTCAGGGTGGCAAAGGTCGAGAGGTAGGCGATCAGGTAATCGAACGGAAACATCAGCCGCTCGGTGGAATCGCTCTGGCGTACCTCGCCGTTGACGCGCGTGATGATGTCATGCGGGCCGTGCGGATCGCATTCGTCCGAGGTGACGATCCATGGGCCGATGCTGCCGGAGCGGTCGAAATTCTTTCCTTGCGTGACATTGAACTTGCCATGGTGCAGCCAGTCGCGAACGCTGCCCTCGTTGCACAGCGTCATACCGAAAATGTGCTCCCAGGCGCGCTCACGGGGAATGTGCCGGCCCTCCTTGCCGATCACGATCACCAGTTCGCCTTCATAGTCGAGCTGTTCGGAGACATCAGGCTTTTCGATTGGCTGACCGGAGCCGACGACGGAGGAGGGGTTGCGGACGAACAGGCTCGGATATTTCGGCAGGTCCGAGTTGTCTTTGTACTCGGCGTTGCGATCCCTGTAGTTGACGCCGATGCACCAGAGCTTTTCCGGCGCCGGAATCGGCGGCAGCAGCGTGATGTCCTCGAGTGCATGGTCCGGCTTCTGCCCGGCAATCGCCCGGCGCGCGATGTTCAGTCCGCCTCCGGCGATCAGCGCCCGCAGGTCAGCAAACCTCGTCCGTTCGGTCAGGTCGACGACCCCGTCCGGGATGCTGGCGCCAAAGCACGGCTTGCCGTTTGCAAGATAGCTCAGAAGATGCATGCGATCGGTCTCCGGATCAGCGCGGCGCGCGATGGCGCGGCACGCTTCAGGATTCAGTTTTCGAGGTCTGGAATACGGGTTTCAGCGTGACGATCTCGCCGAGCTTGGCGTAACGGGGACCGGCAATGCGGGCGATCGGATCGAGCGCCTCGGTTTCGATCTTGCCGTTGTTCAAAAGGCCATCCCTGATGTGAAAGGCCAGCACTTCGCCGACGATAAGCCGGCTGCGGGTCTCGCCGAATTCGAGGCACTGCCGGAAGCGGCATTCCATCGCAATCGGTGCGGCCGCGAGACGAGGCACCTTGATGCGCTCTCCCGGCAGCGTCGAAAGCCGCAACTCCTCGACCTCGCTGACGTCGGGCGGATGTTCGGTGGAGCTCTCGTGCACCGCCGTCATCAGGCTGGAGTCGGCGATGTGAACGACGTACTCCTCGTTGTTGAGAATGTTCTGCGCGGTATCCTTGTAAATTCCACTCTTGCGGCCGACGCTGATGGCCAGCATCGGCGGCTTCGGGGAGACGAACGTAAAGGCAGAGAATGGGGCGAGGTTGAGCACCCCGCCGCCCGACAGGCTGGTCACCCAGGCAATCGGGCGGGGTACCACGATGCCGGTGATCAGCCGGTAGGCCGCCTCAGCGTCGAGATATGCAGGATCGATCCGCATCGGATGCGCTTCAATCGGCCTTGATGTTCGCCTTGCGGACGACGGGAATCCACTTGGCGTCCTCGCGTTCGAGGTAGCTCGTGAACTCGGCCGGCGTCATCGATACGGCCTCGGCGCCGAGCGCGTTGAACTTCTGAACGATCGCCGGATCTTTCAGGATCTCCGCGAGGGTATCGTGGAGCTTGGTCACGATCTCCGCCGGCGTGCCAGCCGGCGCGAACAGGCCGGTAAACGTCTGGCCGTCAAAGTCCTTGTAGCCGAGTTCAGTGAAGGTCGGGACATCCGGCAGCCAGGAGGTACGGCGGTTGCCGGTGACGGCGAGCGCGCGCAGCATGCCGCTCTTGATCGAAGGCAATCCGACCGAGATCTGGTCCAGGGCAAACTGCACCTGTCCGCCGATCAGGTCGTTGAGAGCGGGCGCGTTGCCGCGGTAATGCACCGTCAGCCATTGCAGGCCCAGCGTCGACTGCATGAGTTCGCTGAGCAGATGGTTGGTGGTGCCCTGGCCGGGCGAAGCCATCGTCAGCTTGCCCGGATCGCGGCGGGCAAGCTCGATAAATTCCTTCAGGTCCTTGGCCTTCACCGACGGATGCACTTCGAGCACCAGCGGCGTCATCGTGATCGAGGTGATGGGAACGAAATCCCGCTTCCAGTTATAGGCCTCGCGCTTGGCGATCTCAGGTGCGAACAGCACGGGACCGTTGGCGCCGACGAACAAGGCGTAGCCGTCGGGCGGCATTTTCGCGAACGCCTCGGCGGCGATCAGGCCGCCGGCGCCGGCCTTGTTTTCCACGATGAACGGCTGGCCCAGCTTCGCCTGCAGCCTGTCGGCGATGACGCGCGCAGCGCCGTCGACATTGCCGCCGGCGGGATATGGCACGATCAGCCGTACCTGACGCGCCGGCCATTGCTGGGCGTCTACCGGTGTGTTCAGCGCTACCGTGATCAGTGCCGACAGGGCGACGCCTGCGATCGCGAAAAATTTCATCGCACTCTCCCGAAAAGCGGCACTTCTGCCGCTACATTCTTGTTTTGCGCGAGCCCCGTCCCAGCGGCATGCGCCTGTATTGTTCCGCGCCGCGATCTTGCGCTCCGCCCTTCCGCTGTCGACCAAATTGTGGTGTTTTTGTCCACATTGTGGACAGCGGACGAGGCGTATGGCGAACGGTCGGTTAAAGGCACGAGGGCCGCGGCAGGGTGGGCAGGCGATCCGCCGCGCGTTGGCCGTGCTGCGGACGCTCGCCGTCGGCGGGGAACGAGGCGTACCTCTGGCTGAAGTCGTGCAGGCGACTTCGCTCGCTCGCCCTACGGTACATCGCATCGTGCATGTGCTGATCGAGGAGGGGATTGTCGAGCGCAGCGAGCGGACGGGAAACTACATCGTCGGCCGCCAGGTGCCCGAACTGGCACTGGCACGTCCATCGCGCTCGCCGCTGTTGATTGCCGCCGAGCCGCATCTGGCGGCAGCGTCGGCGCAACTCGGCGATACCCTGTTTCTGACGGTGCGCACCGGGCTCGATACGCTGTGCGTGGCGCGCCGCATCGGCAGCTATCCGATCCAGGTGTTGTCGATCGAGGTCGGTGTACGGCGTCCTTTGGGCGTCAGCAGCGCCGGGGTGGCAATCCTGGCCGCCATGCCGTCAGCAGAGGCGCGCAAGATCGTGCTCGCCAACGAAACCCGGTTTGGTGCTTACCGGACGGATACGGCCACCGTGCTCGGCCAGATCCAGCTCGCGCGCCGCCGGGGCTACAATCTGCGTGACGTCGGCCTCGTGCAGGGAACGAAGTCATTGTCGGCGTGGATCAGGACGCCCGACGGCCAGCCCGCTGCAGCGATTACGCTCTCCGCCATCCGAAACAGATTGAGCCCACGCCGCGCGATCGAAGTGGCGGACGTTCTTGTCGCGGCTGCGCGTGCGATCGAAGCGGCGACGGCGAGGGATTAACTCGCCGCGGCGTTGGTCGACTTCGGCGCCGCTGCCGGAACGCGGCGGAAGCGCAGCACGATTCTGGTGCCGTGATGGTTGGGATCGCGCTCGGCACTCGCGTCCAGCTTGGCCGCCATGGCGCTCACGATGCGTTGTCCCATGCCGGTGGAGCGGGGATCTGACTTGGCGTTGAGGCCGACGCCGTCGTCCGCAATCGAGACCACGAGATCTTCGTCCTCGGGCTTGAGCTCGACGTGAATGGGACCGGCGCCGTCCGGATAGGCGTATTTGACGGCGTTCATCACCAGTTCGTTGACGATGATGCCGATCGCCACCGCGCGGTCCGGGTCGATCTCGATCGGCTCGGCCTTGAGCGTCAGCCGCGACATCTTGTTGCCCTCGGCCGAACGGCGAAGGTCTTCCAGCAGGGCCTCAAGATACTGGTTCAAGAGCACGCTCTTGAGGTCGTGCGAGGTGTAGAGACGGCGATGCACCTGCGCGACCGCGGCGACGCGGCCCATCGCATTGGTCAGCGCCGCCTTGACGTCGTCCTGGGTTGCCGAATTGGCCTGCAGGTGCAGGAGCGAGGCGATGATCTGCAAGGAGTTGCCGACGCGGTGGTTGACTTCGCGCAGCAGCACTTCGCGTTCGGCGGCGAGCGCCGCATAGCGGTCGCGCGAGGCGTGAACCTCGGCTTCGGCTTCGTCGCGCGCCCGTTGCAGCTCGGCCTGCCGGAGCGCACCGTCGATTGCGACCTGAAGCAGCGGAATGAAATCGCCCTGCGTATCTTTGACGAGATAGTCGGCGGCGCCGGCCTTCAGCGCCGTGACGGCGATTGCCGAATCCTGGGCGGCGGTAACGAACACCACCGGCGGGGCGTCCGGTATCGCCATGATCCGCTCCAGCGTTTCGAGGCCGTCGAGGCCCGGCATGTACTGGTCGAGCGCAATCACGTCGATGCCGCCTTGCGCCAGCCGCGCCAAGCCTTCCTCGCCGCTTGCCGCATGCACGACCTTGACGCCCGCCCGCGTGAGGCCGCGGTCGACCAGCCGGGCGAGGCCCGCGTCGTCATCGATATAGAGCAGTGTAGGCGTCACGGGTTTCATAGGGCGGCCGGAGGGACCTGAATGACGGAGAAGAACAGACCGAGTTGGCGAATGGCGTTGGCGAAGCTTTCGTAGTTCACGGGCTTGGTGATGTAGACGTTGCAACCGAGTTCGTAGCAGCGCTTGATCTCCTGAGAATCGTCGGTGGTGGTCAGCACCACGACCGGCGTGGTCTTGAGATACTGGTTTTCCTTGACCCGCTTCAGAATGTCGATGCCGGACGTATCGGGCAAGTTGAGATCGAGCAGGATCAGAAGCGCGCTGCCCTTGTGGTCGAGACCGGTCCCATCCTTGCCGAACAGGTAATTCAGCGCTGCTGTACCGCTGGTGAACGGCATGATGTCATTGTTGACACCGGATCGGCGTATATTCCGTTCGATCAGGCGAGCATGGCCCTCGTCGTCCTCAATCATGATGATGGTGACTGGATTACTCATGTCCGTGGGTTCCGGTTGGCAGACCAATTAATGGGCAACGTGATCGTGAACGTGCTGCCCTGGTTAAGTTCCGATGCGACCGACATGGTTCCCCCCAGACGACGCACCAGAGCGCGTACATGGGCAAGGCCGATGCCTTGCCCCGGCTTGTCCTGGGTTCCGGCGCGACGGAACAGCTCGAAAATGCGCTGATGATCCTTGGGGTCGATGCCGCGACCATTGTCCGATATCTCGAAAATAGCAAAGCCGAGCTTGGTGCGACCGCGAATCGCGATTTCGCCGGGGACGCCGGTCTTGAGATATTTGAGCGCATTGTCGATCAGATTGGAGAATATCTGCTCCAGCGCAAGGCGATCGCTGACGATATTCGGCAATGCGTCGATCCGGATCTCGGCCTGGGCTTCCGCGGCCTGATGCGCCACGGTCGCCACGATGCCCTCGATCAGCTCGCTCGTATCGATCCAGACCGGCTCGAACTCGCGCCGTCCCTCGCGGGTGAGATTGAGGATCGCCGATATCAGCCGGTCCATCTTGCCGATCGACGATTTGATGAAGCTGAGCGCCTCGGAGAAATCCTCCGAGAGTTGCTTGTCAGTCCCCTCGAGCGCGGGTTCGGCGGTATCGGTGGCGTTTTCCGGGGCTAATGGCGCGGCGGACTGCGCGCGGGAAAGCGCTGCGATGCGTTTGAAGATGTCGCCGCGCAATTCCTCCAGTTCGCTGGTGAAGCCCATGATGTTCACCAGCGGCGAGCGCAGGTCGTGGCTGACGATATAGGCGAAGCGCTGGATCTCGTCATTGGCCTCGCGCAGGTCGGCGGTGCGCTCGTCGATAGTGGTCTCGAGATTGAGATTGCTGTCGCGCAATTGCGTCTCGGCCTCGTCGCGGGCGCGCGACGAGCGTCGCACCAGAAAGATCGAAATTCCGGCGAGCGCGATCACGAGGCCCGATCCCGCTACCGTTACCAGCGAGGCCAACTGCTGGGTGCGGTCTGCGGTCGCGGTGCGTGCCAGAAACAGCCGATCTTCCTCGGCCCGCATAGCCTGGCCGACATCGTAGATGATCGTGCTCGTATCGCCGGCCGCTGCTTCGCGTACCAGGGCGGTGGCACTCTGGGGATCGCCCTGCTTGACGAAGCTCATCTCCCTGGTGAACTGGCCGAGCCGGGTCTCGATCGCCGGCCGAAGCTTCTTCAAGTTTTCGACCTGGGCGGCGTTGTCGCTGGTCGATCGCTCCAGCTTTTCGAGATAGGGCAAAATATTGGATACTGCGGAATCGTGGTCGCGAAGAAACTCCGGTCCCGAGGTCAAGAGATAGCCGCGGGCGCCGCTTTCGGCCCGCCGTATCTCCAGCAGCAAGGCATTGAGATGATTTTCAACCTCGATGGTGTGAAGCACGGAAGCGTTATCTTTTCGCGCTTCGTTGACGAGCACGACCGAGGCGGCGCTGATGGCCACCAGCACCAACAATGCCGCGGCGAGCAGCAGGATTTGTCCCGTGGCGCGCCGGCGCTGAGCATCAGCGGTCACAAGATTTCGGTTCATAAAGACGAAACTGCCCTGCCAAAAGGACCCCAACACCCCCTAATACCGGAGGGTCCAATTGGTTCCATCGCTGGTGGAACTTCCGAGGCAGCTATGGCGCCTTGCCATCCGTGGGCTGGCCGGCGAGGTACTGCTCGAGCCAGTGAATGTGGTAGTCGCCGTTGATGATATCGGCCTCCCGGACCAGCGCCCGGAACAGCGGCAGCGTGGTTTCGATGCCATCCACTACCATCTCGTCGAGCGCGCGGCGCAGCCGCATCAGGCACTCGGCGCGGGTTTTGCCGTGCACGATCAGCTTGCCGACGAGAGAATCATAGTAGGGCGGAATGACGTAGCCCTGATAAACGGCGGAATCGATCCGCACGCCGAGCCCGCCGGGCGGATGGAATTGTGTGATCTTGCCGGGCGAGGGGCGGAAAGTCTGGGGGTTTTCCGCATTGACGCGGCATTCGATGGCATGCCCGATGATCGCGACCTCTTCCTGCTTTGCGGGCAGGTCGCCGCCGGCGGCAATGCGGATTTGCTCCAGTACGAGGTCGATGTCGGTGATGCTCTCGGTGACGGGATGTTCGACCTGGATGCGGGTGTTCATCTCGATGAAATAGAACTCGCCGTCCTCATAGAGAAATTCGATGGTGCCGACGCCGAGATATTTCATATCCCGCATCGCCTTGGCGCAGGTCTCGCCGATCTTGGCGCGGGCGGCGGCGGCGAGAACCGGCGAGGGGCCTTCTTCCCAGACCTTCTGGTGCCGGCGCTGCAGCGAGCAATCGCGCTCGCCCAGATGGATCGCACCGCCGCGGCCGTCGCCCAGGATTTGAATCTCGATGTGGCGCGGCTTCTGCAGGTATTTTTCCAGATAGACCGAGGCGTCGCCGAAGGCGGACTTGGCCTCATTGGATGCGGTCGACAACGCCAGCATCAGGTCGTCGGCGGTGTGCGCAACCTTCATGCCCCGCCCGCCGCCGCCAGCGGCAGCCTTCACCAGTACCGGGAAGCCGATCGCCTTGCCGATTGCCATGGCGTCGTCGTCCGACGAGACCGCGCCGTCGGAGCCGGGCACGACCGGGATGCCGAGCCGCTTGGCGGTTTTCTTGGCTTCGATCTTGTCGCCCATCAGGCGGATGTGCTCGGCCTTCGGGCCGATGAAGTGCAGATTGTGGTCGGCGAGGATTTCGGCGAAGCGGGCGTTCTCGGAAAGAAATCCGTAGCCGGGATGTACGGCATCCGCGCCCGTGATCTCGCAGGCCGCGAGCAAAGCGGGGACGTTGAGATACGAGTCCTTTGACGGCGGCGGTCCGATGCAGACGCTCTCGTCGGCGAGCCGCACGTGCATGGCATCGGCGTCGGCGGTGGAATGCACCGCGACGGTATTGATGCCGAGCTCCTTGCACGCGCGCAGCACGCGGAGCGCGATCTCGCCGCGATTGGCTATCAGAATCTTGTCGAACATCGCAGCGCCTGACGTTGAAGCATCTTACTCAATAATCACGAGCGGTTCGCCGAATTCGACCGGCTGGCCGTCCTCGACGAGAATTTGCGTCACCGTGCCGGCGCGCGGCGACGGGATCTGGTTCATCGTCTTCATCGCTTCGATGATCAGCAGAGTCTGGCCGGCCGAAACCTTGGTGCCGACGTCGATGAAGGGCTTGGCGCCGGGCTCGGGCGCCCAATAGGCGGTGCCGACCATCGGCGAGGGGACCACGCCCGGATGCTTGGCCAGGTCGGCACCCGCCGCGCTCCCCGCAGCGATGGCTGCCGCTGCAGCCGGCGCCGGCTGGAAGCTCGCCGGCATTGCCGCCGACACGCTGATGTTGCGCGCGACGCGCACCCTTAAGCCGGCGCGCTCGATCTCGATCTCGGTCAGGCTGGTCTCATCGAGCAACAGCGCAAGTTCGCGGATGAGGGCGCTGTCGTCGCTCTTTAGATTTGCGGCTGATTTGTCCGCTGATTTGTTCTCGGGCTGGCGGGCCATGCTCTTGATCCGAAATTTCTCGATGTGGGTGACGGCGTAAGCGTCAGGTGTCGTTCGACGTCAGGTTTTGAGGTGAGTTCTTTGAAGTCAGCCTTTGGCCTTGCTGCCGATTTTGGCGGCCAGGCCTGATATTGCGAGCCGGTAGCCATCGATGCCGAAGCCACAGAGCGATGCAAAGGCGGCCATCGCCGTGAAGGAGTGGTGACGGAAGCTCTCGCGGGCGTGGATGTTGCTGATGTGCACTTCCACAGTCGGGATTTTGACCGCGACCAGCGCGTCGTGCAGCGCGATCGAGGTGTGCGAATAACCGCCGGCGTTGATGATGATGCCGGCCGCCTTCTTCGCATGCGCCTCATGGATGAAGTCGATCAGTTCGCCCTCGCGGTTGGACTGGCGGCAATCGGCCTTCAGGCCGAACTGCGCTGCCGTTTCGACGCAGAGTTTTTCGACGTCGGCGAGCCTCGCATGGCCATAGGTTTCGGGCTCGCGCGTCCCCAACATGTTGAGGTTCGGGCCGTTGAGCACATAAATCGTCGCGGCAGAGGCTTGGGCCATCCGGATTCCAGCAAAGTGGCGTTGGGTGGCGGGGTTTATAGGTAACATCGGGCCCGAGGGGAAGCCTCCCGGCCATCTCCAATCTCCCTCAAATGCCTCATCCAGTTCGCAAAAAACTGTGCGGAACCTACGGAAATCGCTTGTTAACCAAGGTCATGGATGTGCAGCCCCAGACGGCCGGTCCGCCCGATCACCAGCGGTTCTGGAGCCGCAGGCTTTCTGCGAAGTCGTCCCAGAAATTTTGCTACCCAAAGTATTGCCAGTTTGCAGTGCAGGCCGACCCAGATTGCCGCAGATATCGCGCCAGCGGCGCAGAATACATAGTCCTGCGGCCAGAGTCGGGCTTCGTCGCGGGGCATTCCTGATTGCTGGTTTGCGGTCTATTTCGGTTGCTGGCTTTCGGCCGGCTTATTGTCCGATGGCGCAGGCTTTTTCCCGGGCGCCGACTTCGCAGCCACTGCCGGCTTGGCTCCGTTCGGAGCAGCGGGCAGTTTTTTCGCGACCGGTGGTTCGGGCGCGGCGGGCGTCGACGATCCAACGCCGACCGAGATGCCAAACAACCGCCACTGGCCGTTCACCGGCGCGAACAACAGATCGAAATTTACCTGTGTCGGCACCGAGGGAAAGAAGCCGGCCATATGCATCATGCCGTTGGCCTCGATCTGCGGCAGCAAATTGAGCTGCGGATCGATCACCGCAACGCCCGAGAGATCGAGATTGTCGTTGCGCAGTTTGGCGAAAATCTCGCCGAGGCGCGCCGCCGTGTTGCTCTGGAATCCAGGCGCGCCGATATCACGCAGCACCGTGTAGTTGCCAGTCTTGTTGGCTTGGTCCAGCGCCAGCAGCGTCGACCGGATCAGGATCACCACCCCGTTGCGATCGATCTGCGCGGGTCTGGCGCGGCCGATTCGGCACGGCCCGCGGAGATCACCGCCAACAGGCTAACTGCGGACATCAGAATTCGCCAGCTTCGCCACTTGCCGCTCATCGCCCTGCCGTCACCACGCGACGCTTAATCCGGCGCGTCCGCCGACGCGCCTTGCGCAAAGCCGGCGGCTACCCCGCCGTTGAGACGACATATTCGTTCAACCGCATCTGCGCGCCCAGGCTCATGGCGTTTTGCCCGCGGAAGGTGCCCCAGATGCGAAGTCGTCTGCCTGCTGGCGGGCGGGCTGGGCGTGACGTCAATCGCCGCCCGCCTTGAATTTCGAGCCAGCACTGTGCGGCAGAATCTGAAAAGCGCTTTTGGCAAGACCGGCATGCATAATCAGGCCACGTTGGTAGCGCTGGTCCGCAACTTCGGACGTTAGGGTTTGACGCCAGCGTGCGTGCCGCAGAACCGGCTGCGCCGAGCCAGAAAAAGGGCGGGCATTTCTGCCCGCCCTCATCCTTCGAAAGGCCGCTGTTAGGCTTCCAGAATTGCCACGATCTCGAAGGTATTCGGATCGACGATCACGATCTGCTCCTTGACGAGGATGAACTTATACCTGCGCCATTCCGGATAGATCGTCACCACCCGCTCCGGCAACGCGTGGAAGTGCACGTCGCGCGGTACGCGGGTGCCAACCGAAATCGAGAAGTTCACGTTCGTCACCGGCTGAACGCGCTGCTCCTTGATCACGCTGGTGATCTGGGTGCGCTGCTCGGTCGAGAGCTTGGCGCCCGCACCGGCCTGACCTGTTGTGGTCGTTTGGCCCGCGGCTCCGCCCTGAGTCTGGGTCTGCGTGCGGTCGCGGTCCTGCTGGCCTTGGGCCTTCTGGTCACGCTGCATTTGGTCGCGGCCCTGCGTCGTGGTCTGGTCACGGTCACGCTGGGTCGTGCCCTGATCACGCTGCATTGTGCCTTGGCCGGTTGTCTGGCCCTTGTCGCTCTTCATGCCGCCGCGGTCTTCTTTGCCCTCGGCCTTCATGTCCTTGCCGCCCTTGCGGTCTTCGCTGCGCTGGGCCTTTTCACCGCCCATCGACTTCTGCTCGGACTGCCCCATGCCGGTGGTGCCACCGGGTTCACGCTGCATCGTGCCGGCACCGCCCCGCTCAGAAGAAGGCGCGCCCTGCTGCGCCGCAGAACCGGCCGACCCGGCGTCGCCGCGTCCCGTGCCGGTGCCTTGCGCATTTGCAAAGCCGGTTCCGGCGATCAGGGCCGCCGCGGCGACCGTCATCAGAAAACGATTACTCATCGAATGTCTCCTCACGTATCTGCATTGCCCGCGCCGACAACGAAAGGAATTGCCTGATGTTCCTGATAGTTGGCGGTTCCGTTGTCTTTGTTTTGTGAACGGGAAATGAACCGCTGCGCCGCATAGTGCTGCAAAGAAAAAGGCCGGCTGTCGAGCCGGCCATTCACTACTCCGTGCGCGAAGCGTCGCCTCAGCAGGTCGCCTTGCCGCAGCGAGCGTTGCTGATCTTTTCGCGCAGGGCCTCGACGCCGACTGCGCCGATCACGACCTGCTTGCCGATCACATAACTCGGCGTGCCGTTCATGCCCATGGCCTCGGCGAGCTTGAAATTTTCCTCGAGCGTGCTGCGCACTTCTGCGCTGTTCATATCCTTCTCCAGCTTCGCCATGTCGAGGCCGACTTCCTTGGCAACAGCCATCGCGCGTGCCTTGTCGGCGGCGCCGCGGCCAGTGAGCAGCTTCTGATGGAAGTCGAGATATTTCTTGCCGGTCGGATCCTGCATGCGCACGGCGACGCCGACCTGAGCGGCTTCGACCGAGCCCGCGCTCAGCACCGGAAATTCCTTGAGCACGACCTTGAGCTTCGGGTCGCTCTTCATCAGCTCCATCATGTCCAGCATCGCGCGCTTGCAATAGCCGCAATTGTAATCGAAGAACTCGACGAAGGTGACGTCGCCGTCCTTGTTGCCGACCGTGACGTTGCGCGGCGAGTTGAAGATCGCGTCCGCATGCTTGGCGACGCCGGCCTCGTGCTTGGCGGCTTCGGCTGCGGCCTGACGCTTGCTGAGTTCGGTCATCGCCTCTTCGAGCACCTCGGGATGCGCGATCAGGTAATTGCGGACGATGGCCTCGATGTCGCCGCGCTGGGTGTCGGTAAAGCTCTGCGCAGAGGCGGGAAGCGGCGCGCCGCAGAGCGCCAAAGCGAACAGTGCGGGGACGAAAAGACGGAACGAGGGCATCGGTAAATCCTTATGCGGCGGGTTCCCGGGCAATTCTGCTGAGGGCCGGCTCCTGGAGAATGTCTTGGTTCGGGTTGGCCAAGTTCCAAGTCCTTGGCGGCCAAGTCCGATTATAGCCGAACGCGGTTGAATTCTAGTTGCCCTTCTGGCCGGGCGGCGGCTTGGTGTTCACGATGTCGTCAGCCTTGACCCATCCCGGCGTCCCAATGGCAAAACGCGTCTTTGCCCGTGAGGCGAGATCGCGCGCGGTCTTGCTGTCGCCGCGCAGGTAGGCGGCCTGGGCCGATGCCAGATCGGCCTGCGCGTAGTCGCCTTTTCGGCCATAGGCCATAGCAAGCTGCATATAGCCGATCGGCGCCTCGCCCTCGCGCGCGACCGCCGCGCGCAGGATCGCGATGGCCTCGTCGGTGTGGGCGTTGTTGCCGGTTGCCACGAGGGCCTGCCCAAGCAGTATCTCGATGAGTGGCGCGTGATTGGAGAGCGCTACGGCCTTGCGAAGCGGTGCGATCGCCTCCTGCGGCTTGCCGCCCTCCAGCAGCGCCTGGCCGCGCACCTCGTGGAAATAGGGATTGTTGGGTTGCTGCTGAATCAGGGCGTCGATCTGCGCCAGCGCGCTGCGCAGATCGCCGTGCCGATAGGTCGCGATTGCGTGCGCGTAGCGTGCAGGCAGGCTGTTGTTGGACATCGGATAGCGCCGGTACACGGTATCCTGCCGCTCCATGAACGCCGAGATTTTGGCGCGCACCATGTCGTGGCGCAACTGCAGGGCAGGGTCGTCCTTTTTGTCCCAATAAGGGCTCGACCGTGCCAGTTCTTCCAGCGCTGCGACGCGCTGGGCCGGCATCGGATGCGACTGAACGTAGGGGTCGGAGCCGCGCGCGGCGAACAGGCTTTCGTCGGTGAAGCGTCTGAAGGTCTCGTACATGCCCTTGGCGGACTGGCCTGTGGCGGTCAGAAACTTCACGCCGGCCTTGTCGGCGTTTTCTTCCTGCTGGCGCACGTAGGAGAGCAGGTTGCGGCGGATCACTTCTCCCGGCGCGGAAAACATCGCCGCGCCGGCGTTGGCCAACCCGCTGTTGCTGCCGCCTTGCGCGCCCGCGACCATCGCGCCGGCGCCAAGCAGCATGGCGATGATCATCTGCGTCTGGGCCCGCGCCATCTGTTCGCGCATCTTGGCGAGATGGCCGCCGGCAAGATGGCCGGTTTCGTGCGCCATCACGCCGATGATCTGATTCGGCGTCTCCGACTGCATGATCGCGCCGTAGTTCACGAAGATGCGGCGTCCGTCGGCAACGAAGGCGTTGAAGACGCCCTGGTTGATGATGACCATCTGGATGTTGTGTTTTTCCAGCCCGGCGGCGCGCAGGATCGGGCGAGTATATTCGCGCAGCAATTGCTCCGTCTCGGTGTCGCGGAGCACCGGTGGGCCCCGGTTCTCCTGCGCCAGCGCGGCCATCGGCGCGACGGCAAGGGCGAGCGCAGTGGTCAACGTCGTCAGCTTCAGTGATTTCTTGCGTGGGGCGATGCGGAGCAGCATGAGCGGTCTTTTGGCGATCCTCGGTGCATCCGGAGTTTGCCGGACGCCGGTTCGGTTTCCGATTAGATCAGAAACGGGTCCCAATTTGTTGTTTCAACGCGTTTTTCACCCGAGCCGGTATCGCTTCGCTTGAAAACGCTATAACAAGCCACCGAATACGGCCAGTCTGGGGCGCTAACCGGTTCGGGAACCCGAATTCGGACGGCGCCCGTGCACATAGCAGATATCGATGCTGGAATCGACACTTAGAGACCGCGCGAAAGCGCTGCTAACCCCCTCGGCTAGGAGCGACGTTCCGCCCTTCATGGTGATGGACGTGATGGCGGCCGCAGCTCGCATCGAAGCGGCCGGCGGCCATGTCATTCACATGGAAGTGGGACAACCGGCGGCGCCCGCGCCCAGAACGGCGATCGCGGCCGCGCATGCGGCGCTCGATGAGGCGCGGATCGACTACACCTCCGCGCTCGGCATGCCCACGCTGCGTGCGCGGATTGCCAGGCACTACCGCGATACGTACGGCTGCGCGGTCGAGCCCGACAGGATCGTGATCACGACCGGCTCGTCCGGTGGATTCATTCTGGCGTTCCTGTCGATGTTCGAGCCGGGCGACCGCGTGGCGGTCACGGTGCCGGGTTATCCACCCTACCGGCACATTCTGACCGCGCTCGGTTGCGAGCCGGTGCTGATCGAGACGTCGAGCGCGACACGCCATGCGCTGACGGGAGAGGCGTTGCTGGCGGCGCATCGCAAGGCGCCGCTGAAGGGCGTGCTGGTCGGCAGCCCCGCCAATCCGACGGGAACGATGATGTCGCGCGAAGCGCTCACCGACCTGATCAACGCGGCGGAAGGCGCGGGCATCCGCTTCATTTCCGACGAGATCTATCACGGCCTCGACTATGCGTTTCCAGCCGTGACCGCGGCTGAGCTCTCGCCGCAGGCGCTCGTGATCAATTCGTTCTCGAAATACTTCTGCATGACCGGCTGGCGGGTCGGCTGGATGGTGGTGCCGGAGTCTCTGGTGCGCCCGATCGAGCGGCTGCAGCAGAACCTGTCGATCTCGGTGCCGACGCTATCGCAGATCGCCGCCGAAGCGGCATTCGAAGGCCGCGAAGAGATGGAAGCGATCAAGCGCGGCTACCAGGAGAATCGCCGCATCCTGATCGAGGGATTGCCGAAGGCCGGTCTCACCAAGTTCCTGCCGGCCGATGGCGCGTTCTACCTCTACGTCGATGTTTCGGATTTCACCTCCGACAGTTTCGAGTTTGCCGGCCGCATGCTGGAGAAGGCGCATGTGGCAGCGACGCCCGGCGTCGACTTCGATCCGATCCATGGCCGCAGCTTCATTCGCTTCTCTTATGCGCGCTCGGTCGACGAGATGCGCGAAGCGGTGACGCGCATCGCGCGTTGGCTGCGATAATAGCTTCGGCCTGTCACACACCTCATCCGTACCTATAACCAGCCGGGAGCCATCCGTGTCCACCAGAACTATGCCTGAAACCGTCGCGCCATCGCATTTCCCGCTCGCCGCGCTGCTGTGGCCGCATCGCGCCGATGGATCGTCGGGCCTGTTGCGCGGCGTGATCCTGGTCGCGCTGGGAACGGCGCTGCTGACCTTGTCGGCGAAGGTCAATCTGCCGTTGCCCTACGTGCCGATGACGCTGCAGACGCTGGTCGTGCTGGTGATCGGCGCAGCCTATGGCTGGCGGCTCGGCAGCGTTACACTCATGGCCTACCTGGCCGAGGGGGCGATCGGATTTCCGGTATTTGCGGGCCCGGTCGGCGGCCTCGCGCCGTTCGTCGGTCCGACAGCCGGATATCTCGTCGGCTTCGTTGCGGCGGCCTTCGTGACGGGGTGGCTGAGCGAGCGCGGCTGGGATCGATCAGTGTTCCGGCTGTTCGTCGCGATGGCGCTCGGGCACATTCTTATTCTTGCCGCCGGATTTGGTTGGCTTGCGTTCGGCATGAAACTCGGCGTCGAAAAGGCGTGGCTGGTCGGAATTGCCCCGTTCATCGCGGCATCGCTGATCAAGAACGCACTCGGCGCTGCTCTCGTGCCGGCGATCCGGCGGATGTTCGGCCCGCGCGGATAAGCCATCGCATCTGTTAATACCAGCCGCCTCCGCTTCGCGCTGGTGATCGGTCTTGTAGACACTGCCAACAAAAACCGCCCGGTTTTCGCCGGGCGGTTTTTCTTTTTACATTCGATTCCTTACTCGCCGCTGCCGAAGCGCCGCGACCACCAGCCCGCCTTGCGTGGCGCGGCTTCGCTGGCCGGAGCCGGCGTAGGTTCGACTGGAGCGGGCGCGGGGGGCGCGATCGGCTCCGGCTCGTTCTGGCCGACGGAGGGCGCCGGTTCGGCCGGAGCGCTGGTCAAGAAGCTGACCTTCTCGCGCACGGTCGAACGCCGCCGCGCGGCGGCACGCTCCGCCTCTTGCCTGGTTTCCTCAGCGCTTGGCGCAGGCGCGCTCGCAGCGGGCTCCGGGTGGGCTTCGGCCGCAGGCTGCATCTCCGCCGGCAGCGAGACCGGTTCGGGCTGAATGTCAGTCTGCATCAGCGATGGCGCGGGCTCGGACGAACCGCCGTCGAAATCGGCAACCGCGTCGCTTGCCTCCGGAGCCGAGGTCGGCCCGAGTTCGTCTGCGATCGACCCGGCCAGACCATCTTCCGGTCCGGTACCACGCCGGCGGCGTCCGCCGCGACGGCCACGGCGGCGCGGACGCCGTTCGCCACTGGCAAGTTGATCGCCACGCACCATGCCGGCCTGTTCGTCGCCTTCATCCTCGTCGGCATCGCCGTCTTCGGCGATCGCGCTTTCGACGGTCTCGCCGGCAACGCGCATCGCGTCACCGTCCTCGCGCGGGGCGCCGCCTTCACGCGGTTCGCCACGGCCGCGCCGCCGCCGGCGCCGCTTGCGGCGGTGACCGTCTCCTTCGCCTTCGCCCACCGCTGCCTCGGCTGCATCGTCGGTCAGCCCCTCCGTCTCCTCGGTTTCGATCTCGGATTCGATGTCGAACGCCTCGTCGTCGTCATAGGCCTCCTCGACCTGAGGTGGGAAGGCGGTAGCCTGCGCCGCCAGCAATGCCTTGGCGGCTTCGAGCGTATGCACCTGCTCGCCGCGATCGATGACATATGACTGCTGGCCGCTCACGGTGGCGTCGGCGACGACGGCCAGCGAAACCTTGAAGGCATTTTCGAGATCGCGCAGGTGGCCGCGCTTGTGGTTGAGCACATAGAGCGCCACGTCGGTGCGGGTGCGCACCACCAGATTGTGGGTCGCGCCCTTCATCAGGATTTCCTCGATGCCGCGCAACAATTGCAGCGCGACCGAAGAGACCGAGCGGACGTGACCGCTGCCGCCGCATTGCGGGCAGGGCTCGGTCGAGCTCTCCAGCACACTGGCGCGGATGCGCTGGCGCGACATTTCCAGAAGACCGAAATGCGAGATGCGTCCGACCTGGATGCGCGCGCGATCCTGCCGCAGGCAGTCGGAGAGCTTGCGCTCGACCGCGCGGTTGTTGCGCTTCTCGTCCATGTCGATGAAGTCGATGACGATGAGGCCGGCGAGATCGCGCAGACGTAGTTGCCGGGCGACTTCCTCCGCTGCCTCCAGATTGGTCTTGAGCGCGGTGTCCTCGATGTGATGCTCGCGGGTCGAGCGGCCCGAGTTGACGTCGATCGAGACCAGCGCCTCGGTCTGGTTGATGACGATGTAGCCGCCGGAACGAAGCTGCACGGTCGGCGAGAACATCGCGTCCAACTGGCTCTCGACGCCCATGCGCGAGAATAGCGGCTGGCCGTCGCGATATTGCCTCACCGCCCGCACGTTCGAGGGCATCAGCATCTTCATGAAATCGCGGGCTTCCTGATAGCCGGCTTCGCCAGCGACCTGGATTTCGTCGATTTCCTTGTTGTAGAGGTCGCGCAGCGAGCGCTTGATCAGCGAGCCTTCCTCGTAGACGAGGGTGGGGGCCTGCGACTTCAGCGTCATGTCGCGCACGGTTTCCCACATGCGGATCAGGTACTCGAAGTCGCGCTTGATCTCGGGCTTGGTCCGCGAGGCGCCGGCGGTGCGCAGGATGATCCCCATGCCCTCGGGCACGTCGAGGTCCTGCACCACTTCCTTCAGCCGCGAGCGGTCCTGGGCAGAGGTGATCTTGCGGCTGATGCCGCCGCCGCGGGCGGTGTTGGGCATCAGGACGGCATAGCGGCCGGCCAGCGAGAGGTAGGTCGTCAGCGCCGCGCCCTTGTTGCCGCGCTCTTCCTTGACGACCTGAACCAGCATCACCTGGCGGCGCTTGATGACTTCCTGGATCTTGTACTGACGGCGCGGCCGGAACGGGCGCTCCGGAACTTCTTCCAGAACGTCGTCGCCACCGACGGATTCGACGACCTCCTCTTCGGCGTCCTCGCCATCGTCCTCATCGTCCTGGCCGTCGTCCGCTTCCAGAGCCGCGGCAGGTTCATCGGGAGGGGGGGTATAATCACCGACGTGCTCGACATGCGGCACGTCGTCGGCATGGGCGGCGTTTTCCTGCGCACGCTCTTCGTCATGACGATCGTCGTGGCCGTGCTCCTCCGGCGCTTCGGCGGCTTCTACCGAAACAGGGTCAGGTACCGAAGCAGGGGCAGACGCATCGGATTGCACCTCCGCGACCGGCGCTTCGCTCGCGGTATGCGCCTGTTCGCGTTCGTCGTGATCATGTGCGGGGCGGTCGCCATCACGCGCCTGCTCGTCACCACGCGCCTCGCGGTCGTGTGCTTCAAGAGCGACTTCGGCGCGATGTTCGGCGTCGTGCTGTTCGGCGTCGTGCGCCGATGTATCGCCGGCCTGCAAGGCCTCAGGCTCGTGCAGATGTTCCTCAAAATTCTGGTCTTGAAAATTGTCTTGAAGATTTTCTTGGCCTTCATAGGGCTGGGCGGCCTGCGAGCGATCCTCGCTGCCACCCTCGACCACGTCGCTCTGGACGCGGTCGCCATGGCCGCGGCGGCGCGCATTGCGATGGCGCGAACGGCGGCGGTGGCTGGAGCGGTTCTCGCTCTCTTCCTCGGCCTCGCGATGGGCGCGCTCGTCGGCCTCGATCAGCGCCTGACGGTCGGCGACCGGGATCTGATAGTAGTCCGGGTGGATTTCGCTGAACGCCAGGAAACCGTGGCGGTTGCCGCCATATTCGATGAACGCCGCCTGCAGCGACGGTTCTACGCGCGTGACCTTGGCGAGATAGATATTACCGCGGAGCTGCTTGCGTTGGGCGGTCTCGAAATCAAATTCTTCGACGCGGTTGCCGCGGACCACAACGACCCGGGTCTCTTCCGGGTGGGTGGCGTCGATTAACATCTTGTTGGGCATTTTGGAACTCTTGACGGGGGCGGGCGCGATGCATGGCGCGCGCAAATTGCGCGGCCCGGTGACGCGACGGTCCACCTGATTCGGGGGTGAGGGGAAGGCCAAAACGCACTTCTTGGCGCCGCGCCGAGCGGGGGCCCACCAGAGCGATGTGACGCGCGAAGCTTTCGCCTCGCGTCGGCGCGATCGTTCCGTGGATCTTGGTCGGCAACACAGTCTGGCGCATCAAGCGTCGGCCCGTCTGAACATGTTGGCGGAAAGGGATACCGCCGCATTTATCGCTGAAGGCCCGGTTCGGCGCCTAAACGCCCGCCGGCCATCGCATATCGGACCGTTAGGTCCGGATAATCAGTTTTGCCGTGTCTCAAACCGCCCCTGGAAGTAAGGACCTGGGACCGGACGCCGCTCGGGCTCGAAACCGCCGCTCCGTGTCAGCCGCGCGCGGCGCTGGCTGTGGAGGGATCGGGAAAGACGCAGGTCCCTCCGGGCTTCGGAGGTTCCGGCGCTGCACCGGGAGGCTGAACGCGACACAACCGGGAGTATTAGCCGTCAGCACCTCGTACATACGTGGATTGGGGGCTGCGTGCAAGGGAAGCGCAATGGAACCCGCCGCCGAGCGTCGCAGCGCGGCAACACTTGCTCCTTTTTCGCCGATCAAGCATTAAGGCCCAATTAACCCTGTGGTTCTAATGCGGTAAGGGAGGGCTCCTCCGGAGGCACCGAATCGTTGGCGAGCCGCGCAAATCACCTTGTTTTGCTGGGATGTGGGCTGTTGTGCACCGCAGCATTGCTGTGCACCCAGATGATTGGCTCCTGCGCGGCCCAAGGAGGAGCCTCTCAGCCGCCGGCTTCTGTCGCCGCCGTCCCCGGCCCGGCGGCCGTATCGAATTTCCCTGTTGCGTCTGATGCCCGGCTGGCTGGCGATGCCAGGCAGACCCGTTTCATCCTCGATCTGGACAAGCCGGTTCAGTTTCGCGCCTTCGCGCTGGCGGATCCCTATCGCATGGTGGTCGATCTTCCCCAGGTCACCTTCAACCTTCCCGCCGGGATCGGACTGGGGGGACGGGGGCTGGTCAAGGCGTTCCGCTACGGTCTCGTCATGCCGGGCGGATCACGGATCGTGTTCGACCTGACAGGGCCGGCCAAGATCGCCAAATCCTACATACTGGAAGCGGCCAACGGCCAACCGCCGCGGCTGGTGCTCGAATTCGAACAGGTGGACCGCACCGCCTTTGTCCAGTCGCTCGCGCCGGAAAGCCGCCCCGAACTGCGGCCCGCGATCGCCGAGGCCAACGCCGCTGCCGCCCAGCCGGATTCGTCGACAGCGGCCCAGCCCCCGCAAGCGCCCGACAAGCGGCCGGTGATCGTGATCGATCCTGGTCATGGCGGCGTCGACAACGGCACCCAGGCCGGCGGCGGCGATTTCATGGAAAAGAATCTGGTGCTGGCTTTTGGCCTGGCGCTGCGCGACAGAATCGAGAAGTCGGGCAAGTATCGCGTCGTCATGACCCGGACCGATGACAGCTTCATTCCGCTTGCCGACCGGGTGAAGATCGCGCGCAACGAGGCCGCGGCGCTGTTCGTTTCGATCCATGCGGACGCCTTGCCGCGTGGCGAGGGCGACGCCCAGGGTGCCACCATCTACACGCTTTCGGACAAGGCCTCCGATTCCGAGGCCCAACGGCTGGCAGATGCCGAAAACAAGTCGGACGCGATCGGCGGGGTCAATCTCATCGACGAGCCGACCGAAGTTGCCGACATCCTGATCGACCTCGTGCAGCGGGAGACCAAAACCTTTTCAAACCGGTTTGCGCGGATCCTGATGAGTGAAATGAAGAATACCGTGCGGATGCACAAGCACCCGTTGAAATCGGCGGGTTTCCGGGTCCTGAAGGCTCCTGATGTGCCGTCTGTCCTGGTCGAACTCGGTTATGTCTCGAACAAGGGCGACCTCGAGCATCTGGTGTCGGAAAACTGGCGGAACAGGACGGTCGGCTCGATGGCGCAGGCAATCGATGCGTTTCTGGCCAAACGGCTGGCAACTGCCGGACCGGCCAAGTGAAAAGCCCGGCGCGCATGGCGTAAAGGTGCATTGAAAAGGGGGCCGTCCGATGGACCAAGCCCTAGTTTGGCCACAGCCGCAACGGTATAGAAAACAGACTGTTGGTCTTCGGAATCGGTCAATATTGTCCGCCGGACCTTTTATTGTTCGACCGCGTGGCGGCAACCCGTTCGGCGGGATTGCCGTGTCAGGATAGGCGCCGCGGATGACGGCGCACAGGGTTGGAACGGAACTTCGATAATGCGCTTGTTGGTCCGGTTTTTGGGTTTCCTGTTTGCCGCCGGCACCGTGGTGTTCCTGGTCGGCGTGGCCGGCGTCGCGGGCGCGATCTGGCATTTCTCCAAGGACCTGCCCGACTATTCGCAGCTTCAGGATTACGAGCCGCCGGTGATGACGCGCGTGCACGCGTCTGACGGTGCGCTGCTCGGCGAGTATTCCAAGGAACGCCGGCTCTATCTGCCGATCCAGGCGGTGCCAAAACTCGTCATCAACGCCTTCCTGGCGGCGGAAGATAAGAACTTCTACGAGCATGGCGGCATCGACTTCACCGGCATGGCGCGAGCGGCCGTGCTCTATGCGCAGAATTACGGCTCCAACAGGCGCCCGCAGGGTGCGTCCACGATCACCCAGCAGGTCGCGAAGAATTTCCTTCTGACCAACGAGGTCTCCTTCACCCGCAAGATCAAGGAAGCCTTGCTGGCGATGCGCATCGAGCGCGCCTATTCCAAGGACCGCATCCTCGAGCTCTATCTCAACGAAATCTATCTCGGCCTCGGCGCTTACGGCATTGCTGCGGCGTCGCTGGTCTATTTCGACAAATCGGTGAACGAGCTCACGATCGCGGAAGCTTCCTATCTGGCGGCGTTGCCGAAGGCGCCCGCGGCGTTGCACCCGGTGCGTAACCGCGATCGCGCGGTGGAGCGGCGCAATTACGTGATCGATCGCCTCGTGGAAAACGGCTGGGTCAAGCAGGCCGACGCCGACAAGTCCCGCAAGGAGCAGCTCAACGTCACCAGCCGCGGCAACGGCGCGCATATCTTCGCCGGCGAATATTTCGCGGAGGAGGTCCGGCGCGACATTTTCGAGCGCTACGGCGAAAAGAAGCTGTACGAGGGCGGCTTGTCGGTCCGCGCCACGCTCGATCCGAAGATGCAGGTGATGGCGCGCAAGACCATGGTCGCTGGTCTCGTCAGATATGACGAAGCCAGCGGCTGGCGCGGCGCGCCCTCCAAACTCGATATTTCCGGCGACTGGGGCGTGAAACTCGCCGACGTCAAATCGCTCTCTGACATCTCGCCCTGGCGCATGGCCGTGGTGCTCGAGACATCCGACCAGTCGGCGCGGATCGGGTTCCAGCCGGGCCGCGAGCTCGGTGGCGCCGTCAGCAAGCAGCGGCAGACCGGTATCATCACGCTCGATGGCGTCCGCTGGGCCAAGGCCGCTTCGGGCCCGGCCAAAGGCAGGACGCCGAGTTCGGTCGCGCAGGTGCTGTCGCCGGGCGACGTGATCTATGCCGATCCGCTGTTCGACAAGGAAGGCAAGCCGGTCGAGGGCCAGTACCGGCTGCGCCAGTTGCCGGAAGTATCCGGCGCGATGGTCGCCATGGATCCGTGGACCGGCCGCGTGCTGGCGATGGTCGGCGGCTTCTCGTTCGATCAGAGCCAGTTCAATCGCGCGACCCAAGCCTATCGACAGCCGGGCTCGTCGTTCAAGCCGCTGGTCTATTCGGCGGCGATGGACAACGGCTATACGCCGTCAACCGTCGTGGTCGACGCGCCCATTGAAATCGACCAGGGTCAGGGCGCCGGCGTGTGGCGCCCGGAAAACTATTCGTCCGGCAAATACGGCGGGCCGACAACACTGCGCAATGCGCTCCGGCAGTCGCTGAATACGGTGACGGTACGGCTGGCGCAGGACATCGGCATGCCCCTGATCGGCGAATATTCGAAGCGCTTCGGCGTCTACGACGAACTGCCGAATTACCTGTCCTATGCGCTCGGCGCGGGCGAGACCACAGTGATGCGGATGGTGACGGCCTATTCCATGTTCGCCAATGGCGGCCGCCGCGTGAAGCCAACTCTGATCGACCGGATCCAGGACCGCTACGGCCGCACCATCTTCAAGCATGACGCCCGCGAATGCCGCGGCTGCGACGCGCCCGGCGGCTGGAAGAATCAGACCGAGCCGCAACTGGTCGACCGCCGCGAGCAGGTGCTGGATCCGATGACGGCCTACCAGATCACCTCGATGATGGAATATGTGGTGCAGGCCGGCACCGCGACGGTGGTCAAGGAAGTCGGCAAGCCCATTGCCGGCAAGACCGGCACCACCAACGATGAAAAGGACGCGTGGTTCATCGGCTTCTCGCCGGACCTCGTGGTCGGCATCTATGTCGGCTTCGACAAGCCGCGCAATCTCGGCCGCGGCATGACCGGCGGTCATCTCGCCGCGCCGATCGCCAAGGATTTCCTGAAACTCGCGCTCGCCGATAAGCCGGCTATTCCGTTCAAGGTGCCTGCGGGCATCAAGCTGGTTCGCGTCGATGCCAAGAGCGGCATGCGCGCCGGTCCCGAGAGCGGCCGCACCATCCTCGAAGCGTTCAAGCCGGGCACCGCGCCGCCGGACAATTACTCGGTCATCGGCGTTGCCGACATGGATGGCCGGGCGCCGCAGGGATACTCGCAAGGCTATCAGCCTGATGCGGGCAACATCATGCGGCCCGGCACCGGCGGACTTTACTAGTCTGACAATCCCCTACAATCTCAAGCTGCGCGTTTGAACGTCGCTTGATATCGACCCGGCGGGTTCGAACGGCATCGCTGCAAATCGATGCCCAATTTCGACCATTCGAGCGGGGCATCAGAGAATCACGTCAGACAGCGCGCCCTCGGGTGGAGGGCTTTCGCACCAGGACGAACGTCGGGAATTACGACGCAACAGTTGGAATGGACCTTTGATCGTGCGCTTTCTGTTGCGGTTTTCCGGCTTCTTGTTCGCGGCCGGAAGCGTAGTGTTCCTGGTCGGCGTGGCCGGCGTCGCAGCTGCGATCTGGCATTTCTCCAGGGACTTGCCGGATTATTCGCAGCTTCAGAATTATGAGCCGCCGGTGATGACGCGCGTGCATGCGTCTGACGGTGCGCTGCTCGGCGAATACGCCAAGGAGCGGCGTCTCTATTTGCCGATCCAGGCGGTGCCAAAACTCGTCACCAACGCGTTCCTCGCAGCAGAGGACAAGAACTTTTACGAGCATGGCGGCATCGACTTCACCGGCATGGCGCGCGCGGCCGTGGCGTATGCGCAGAATTTCGGCTCCAACAAGCGGCCGCAGGGTGCCTCGACCATCACCCAGCAGGTCGCGAAGAACTTTCTCCTGACCAACGAGGTCTCCTTCACCCGCAAGATCAAGGAAGCCTTGCTGGCGATGCGCATCGAGCGCGCCTATTCGAAGGATCGCATCCTCGAGCTCTATTTGAACGAAATCTATCTCGGCCTCGGCGCCTACGGCATTGCTGCGGCGTCGCTGGTCTATTTCGACAAATCAGTGAACGAACTAACCGTCGCGGAAGCCGCATATCTCGCAGCGCTCCCAAAAGCGCCGGGAACGTTGCATCCGGTGCGCAACCGCGACCGATCGACCGAGCGGCGCAACTACGTGATCGACCGCCTGCTTGAAAACGGCTGGATCAAGCAGGCCGATGCCGACAAGGCCCGCAAGGAACCGCTAATCGTGGCGAGCCGGTCCAACGCCGCGCATACTTTTGCCGGCGAGTATTTTGCCGAGGAAGTCCGGCGCGACATCTTCGAGCGCTACGGCGAAAAGAAGCTCTATGAAGGCGGTCTGTCGGTCCGCACCACGCTCGATCCGAAGCTGCAGGTGATGGCGCGAAAAACGGTGGCCGCCGGCCTAGTGAAGTTCGACGAGGCCCAGGGCTGGCGTGGGGCTGTGAGCAAGCTAGACATTTCCGGCGACTGGGGCGTCAAGCTAGCCGACGTCAAATCGCTCGGCGACATCTCGCCCTGGCGTATGGCCGTGGTGCTGGAGACGTCCGATCAGTCGGCGCGGATCGGCTTCCAGCCCGGGCGCGAACTGGGAGGCGCCGTCTCCAAGGACCGGCAAACCGGCCTGATTACGCTGGACGGCGTCAGATGGGCGCGAGCGGCCTCCGGTTCGGTGCGCGGCAAGCCGCAGGCCTCGGTCTCGCAAATTTTGTCGCCGGGCGATGTGATCTACGCCGATCCGCTGATCAAAGATGGCAATCCGGTCGAAGGCCAGTATCGCCTGCGGCAATTGCCTGAAGTGTCCGGCGCCATGGTCGCGATGGATCCGTGGACCGGCCGCGTGCTTGCGATGGTGGGTGGCTTCTCGTTCGACCAAAGCCAGTTCAATCGCGCGACCCAGGCCTATCGGCAACCGGGATCGACGTTCAAGCCGCTGGTCTATTCGGCGGCGATGGACAACGGCTACACCCCGTCGACCATCATGGTCGACGGGCCGATCGAGATCGATCAGGGGCAGGGCGCCATCTGGCGTCCGGAGAATTTTTCGGTGGGCAGTTACCGGGGCCCGATTACCCTGCGTGAGGCCCTCAAATGGTCGGTCAACACCGTGACGGTGCGGCTGGCGCAGGATGTCGGCATGCCCCTGATCGGCGAATATGCCAAACGCTTCGGCGTCTACGATGAACTGCCGAACTATCTTTCCTATTCGCTCGGCGCCGGTGAAACCACTGTGATGCGGATGGTTACGGCCTATTCGATGCTCGCCAACGGCGGCCGTCGCGTCAAGCCGACCCTGATCGACCGCATCCAGGACCGTTACGGACGTACGATTTTCAAACATGATGCGCGCGAATGCCGCGGCTGCGACGCGCCGGGCGGCTGGAAGAATCAGCCTGAGCCGCAATTGGTGGATCGCCGCGAGCTGGTGCTCGATCCGATGACGGCCTACCAGATCACCTCGATGATGGAAGGGGTGGTGCAGGGTGGCACAGCATCGGTGCTGCGGGAGGTGGGCAAGCCGATCGCGGGCAAAACCGGCACCACCTCTGACGGAAAGGACGTCTGGTTCATCGGCTTTTCGCCGGATCTCGTCGTCGGTCTCTACCTTGGCTATGACAAGCCCCGCAGTCTGGGCAGAGCCGCGCAAGGCGGCCATACCGCCGCTCCGATCGTCAAGGATTTCATGAAGCTTGCGCTCGCCGACAAGCCAGCGACCCCGTTCAAGATGCCACCCGGCATCAGGCTGGTTCGCGTCGATGCCAAGAGCGGTATGCGCCCCAACCCGGGCGAGGGCGGCCGCACCATTCTGGAAGCGTTCAAGCCGGGCACCGCGCCGCCGGACAACTACTCCGTCGTCGGGGTTGTCGACAGCGACGGACGGGTGCCGCAGCCGATCTACCCCGATGACGACACGATGATGCGTCCGGGAACCGGCCGGCTGTACTAGCCGTTTCCGATTGCGCTTTAGGGCTGACGCCGCTACATCCCTCGCAAGTCAATCCAATAGCGGTCGGTGACCGCAGAGCAGAAGAGACCATGCGCGCGGAAGTCGAACGCCTCGTAGAAGAGATCAAGCAGTCAGTCGGGCTGCTGAGGAGGCATCTTTGACGTCGAGAAATCGACGGCACGGCTGGCCGAGCTGAACAAGCTCGCCGAAGATCCCAACCTCTGGAACGATCCCCAGAAAGCCCAGAAGCTGATGCAGGAGCGCACCTCGCTGGTGGATGCGCTCGAGGGCATCGGCAAGGTCGAGCGCGAGCTCGACGACAATGTCGAGATGATCGCGCTCGGCGAGGCCGAGAACGATGAAGGCGTGGTGGTCGAGGCCGAGAATGCGCTGAAGGCCCTGAAGAAGGAAGTCGCCCGCCGCGAGCTGGAAGCCCTGCTGTCCGGCGAGGCCGACAAGTTCGATTCCTATCTCGAAGTGCATGCCGGTGCCGGCGGCACCGAAAGCCAGGACTGGGCCGCGATGCTCTTGCGCATGTATACGCGCTGGGCCGAGAACCACGGCTTCAAGATCGAATATCTGGAAGAAACGCTTGGCGAAGAGGCCGGCCTCAAATCCGCGACCATTCAGATCAGTGGGCACAATGCCTATGGCTGGCTGAAGACGGAAGCGGGCGTGCACCGCCTGGTGCGGATCTCGCCGTTCGATTCCAACGCGCGCCGGCACACCTCGTTTTCGTCAGTAGCGATCTTTCCGGTCGTCGACGACAGCATCAAGATCGACATCAGGGAATCCGACGTGCGCACCGACACCATGCGCTCGGGCGGCGCCGGCGGCCAGCACGTCAACAAGACCGAATCCGCGGTGCGGCTCACGCATATTCCGACCGGCGTCGCAGTGGTCTGCCAGGCCGGCCGCTCGCAGCACAAGAACCGCGCGCAAGCCTGGGACATGCTGCGCGCGCGGCTCTACGAGATCGAACTGAAGAGACGCGAGGAGCAGGCCGCCGCCGATCAGGCCGCCAAGACCGATATCGGCTGGGGCCATCAGATCCGCTCCTACGTCCTGCAGCCCTACCAGATGGTGAAGGACCTGCGCACCGGCGTGCAGACCTCGGATACGTCAGGCGTGCTCGACGGCGACCTCGACGAGTTCATGGCGGCAACCCTGGCGCAGCGCGCGTTCGGCACCGCGCCCGGGCAGGTCGAGGATGTGGATTAATCCATGACCAAAGTGGCCTTCATCGGGCTAGGACGGATGGGCCACGGCATGGCCGGCCGCTACCTCGATGCCGGTTTTTCGGTCGCGGTGTGGAATCGTAGCAAGGCCAAGGCGGAGGACCTGATCCCGCGCGGCGCGCGCTGGGCCTCGTCGCCGGCGGACGCCGCCGATAGCGCCGATGCGGTAGTGACCATGGTCGCCGACGACGAGGCGTCGCGGCTCGTTTGGCTCGGCCAGGATGGCGCGGCTGCCAAGATGAAAGCGGGCAGCCTTGCGATCGAATGCTCGACGGTATCGCACCAGCATGCGCTCGACATGGCGAGCGAACTGCGCGGGCGCGGGCTCAGCTATATCGATTGTCCCGTCACCGGCCTGCCGCAAGCGGCGGCGGCCGGCAAGTTAACCTTGCTCGTCGGCGCTGACGCGGCCGATCTCGATCGGGCGAAACCCTATCTCGCGCCAATCGGCGACGTGATCCGGCATTTCGGCGCCGTCGGCACCGGCACCGTCTTCAAGCTGATCAACAACCTGATGGGCGCGGTGCAGATCGCAAGCCTCGCCGAAGGCATCGCGATAGCCGAGCAGGCCGGGCTCGACATGAACCTGGTGGCGGAGGCGCTGGCGACCGGCGCGGTGGCAAGTCCGCAGGTGATCCGCCATTCAAAACGCATGGTGGCGCGCGATTTCTCCGGTGCATCGTTTACGTCAGCCCTCCGCTACAAGGATGCAGCCTACGCGGTGAAATTGGCCGAGAACCTGCTGGCCGACGCGCCGCTGGTCGGACGCGCTGCGGTCGAAGCCTATGCGCGTGCGAAGGCCGAGATGCCCGATGAAGACGAAGGCAGGATGATCGAGATCGTGTCGCGGCCGAAATAGCCGTTGCGGGCTATATCGGAAATCGGGTGGGAAAGCCCGTCACGGTAGAATAGATCTACGTCTTCGCAGAGTTAGCCCTGGCTTAGCCGTGCTCATCAATTTCAATCTTACGCCAATCGAAGAGATCGTTCCTTGGGGGCAGCCCGGAAGCCATAGCCTCCATTGGTTTGGCTTAACTTACGGCGAATATTGGATACAGGCGGGCGACGCCGCACTCTTCGAGTACAGCGATCATGCGCGGAATGCCGGCGCAAAGCGCTACTGCGATTATCAAGTCGTCCGTCTTTACGAAGACTTGATGGAAATACTTCCTTCCATATTAGAGCCGGTTCCTGAACCGCTTGTGCCTTACATCTGCGGCGAGCCAGCGAAAGCTTGGCAGAATGCCTATGACGCGTGGCGTGATAGAAGCGACGATGTCCTTGACACGGATTATTTTTGCGAAGTCGCTGATGCGGCAGTCGCGTGGAGCGGAAAGCGCCGGCTGGATAGTACCTACCTTTCTCCGTCTGCAAATATCGCAATTTGGTCCGATCAAGAGCACGTTCACATCGAATGGGACAACCGCGACAGGCACTTCGATGGCAAGCCGGCATGGTCAGCGGTTCTCGGCTCTTACCAAATGCCTCGAGACGAATTCATAGAAGAGATGAAATCGTTTCACGTCCGGCTGATGGACCAGATGGCTGCCCGGGTAGATCAAGTCGTTGCAGGCCGCCTTCCGTCCGACATACAGATCGACTTGCCAGGATTGGTAAGGGAGCACGAACAACGGGGGCGATCGCTCGATTCCGCCCTGAGATTCGTTCCACAGACCGACTGGCAACAAACTGAAAGAGCGATCCGTGAAATCCTCATGGCGCGGGGCGGGGTCTGAACCCGCGCTCAAAGGTTATGGCCCGCAAGCTTCGCTTGCAGGTTCTCTCCGGCCTTAAGGCCTGTGGTCTCCGGTCAGCCTCCACGATGAGCCGCACATGATTGTCAACGATAACCGGATCGACGGCCGCGACTGGTCGCTGCTCGGCCTGCTCTCGATCCTGTGGGGAGGCTCGTTCTTCTTCAACGGTGTGGTGCTGAAAGAACTGCCGCCGTTCACGGTGGTGTTCCTGCGCGTGACGCTCGCTGCGATCATGCTGCTGCCGTTGCTCTGGCTCTCCCGCATCCGTTTCCCGACCGGACTGTCCGATTGGCGGCCGTTTTTCGCGATCGGGCTTCTCAACAACGTGCTGCCGTTTTCGCTGATCGTGGTTGGGCAGACCTATATCCCGAGCGGGCTGGCATCGATCCTGAATGCTACGACGCCATTGTTCACGGTGGTCGTGATGGCGGTCGCGGGTGAGGAGAAGCTGTCGGCGCGGCGGATTGCGGGCGTCATCGCGGGTCTAACCGGGGTCGTTGTTCTACACGGTGATGGCCTTGGATGGGAAAGCGGGCAGGGGTTCGGCATTCTACTCTGCCTGGCAGCCGCCTTCTCTTACGGATTGTCGGCGCTGCTGGCGCGACGGCTGCTGTCCAAATCGCCGCCGGTCGGCACCGCGACATTTCAGATGCTGGCTTCCGCCGCAATGATGACCGTCGTCGCCGGGCTGGTCGAGCGCCCTTGGGGATTGGCGATGCCGAGCATCACGACATGGCTCGCGGTGATCGGCCTTGCCACTCTGTCGACGGCGCTCGCCTACATCGTGTTCTTCCAGATCCTGTGGCGCTCCGGCGCCACCAACGTCATGCTGGTGACGCTGCTTGTGCCTGTTACGGCCATCCTGCTCGGCTCGCTTGTGCTCGGTGAGCAAATTTCGCCGCGTGAGATCGCGGGCGCACTGGTGATCGGCAGCGCGCTGCTGTTGATCGACGGCCGCGTGCTGAAGCTTTTCGAGCGTTAGTCCGTTCGCGCAGGGCCACGCGAGCCCGCTTGACATTTGCCTATATAGCAATATGATTTGCCTTATAAGCAAAAGGGAGAGCGGCGTGGTTTCGGCAGAAGCTGGCCGGCGCGCCCGCGAGGCGGCGCGCCTTGCGGGAATTGGAGCCGTCATTCGCAGGGCTCGTTCGGCGCGCGGTTTGACGCTCGATGAACTCGCAGGAATGGTCGGGTTATCCGTGACGTTTCTCTCGCGGATCGAGCGCGGACTGATCGCGTGCTCGATCGGCAATCTCCTGGAAATTGCCGGCGTCCTTCAACTGCCGCCGGCCGAATTGTTTGCCGACATCGAAGGAGAGGACCGGACGCGCGCGTATCGTGTAGTGCGGTCAATCGATGCCGTTCCATCGAAGGACGCTGACGCAAATTATGCCTGGCGCAAGCTCGCATCGGGCATTGGCGAGCAGCGGCTGGAAACTTTTCTGCTCGAATTGTCGGCAAAACCGCGCAAGCCGACGCTGGTCGCGCATCCCGGCGAAGAAATGTGCTTCGTCCTCGAAGGCAGCGTCGAATTTCAGGTGGGCAATGAGACCATCGCGCTGGAGCGGGGGGATTCGATTCATTTGCGCTCGGACGTGCCGCATATGGCGTGGGCGCGCGGGTCCGGCAGCGCGCGCCTGCTCATGGTGACATCAATCGAAAATCAGTCGGCCATCGCGGTTGAGTGGTGGAGCGATATTGCGGGCAGGAAAGGCGAACGAGAGAAAACTGCAAAAGGGAGAGCAAAATGAGCGCAGTCAGGAGCAAGGACATTTCCGATACGGCGGCCGCCAATGCGGAATTGACGACCGTGCGCAAAGCGTCGCGAAAGGACCACAAGCCTTACGAGACGCGTCATTTCGACGACGTCGAATGGGAGACGATCCGCTGGCCGGGCGAGACAGGCAAAATGCTTTTTCATCCGCGACCGGAACGTCCGACCGAACCGAACGCGGGAATTCTGCGGCTTGAGCCCGGCGCCTATCACCCCGAGCACTATCATGGCTTCGCGCAGGTCTGGCATATCCTGAAGGGCGAGTTTTTAATCGACGGAACGCCGCATGGTCCGGGAACGGTGCTGTTCCATCCCGACCCACACTTTGAGGGCGAATTCCGCACCGAGACGGGCGGGGAAATATTCATCGTCCAGTATCCCGGTCCGACGACCGGCGAGCGCCCGATCTATAGCGGTCGGTTCAACATGGCAGAACGCAAGGCGGTTGCGAGCGAACGCGTCGATCTCTGAACCGGCGGATCGCCCTGTCTCAGGGGGAGGCGAATTATCGCACTGGCCGGCTGGAAGCGGATGTCTTCTTCCAGTCGGCGAGCCAGTTTGTGAATCTTCCGCTGTCACGCTCGTCGCCGTGCCAGGCTGCAGTGACGGTGCCGTCGCCGGCGACCATGAGGACGGCATCGAGCCCCTTGGAGCGGCGCAGCGTATCGATCGCCTGCTGCGGCGTCTGCGCAATCGGTCCCGCGACATTGAAGGAAGTGTTGACGGACAGCTCGACGCCAACATGGCGGCCGAGCGCCTTCAGGTACGCATAGGTGAGGGGATCGTCTTCGGCGCGCACGATCTGGATGCGGCCGGTGCCGTCGGCGTGAATGACGGCCGGGATTTTTTCGCGGGCATGCAGCTTCGAATGCGCCGTCAGCACCATGTAATTGTAGGCGTTGTAGTCGGCATCCGACGCGCCCGGCAGCAGTTCGAAATATTCGCGTGCTGCCTCCAGCGTCGCCATCGGCGCTAGCGGGCGAATGGCCTCGCGGTATTTGACGCGCGCGTTGAGTAGTTCACGCACCGCGGGATCGCGGGGATTGGCAAGTATCGAACGGTGGCCGAGCGCACGGGGGCCGGTTTCGGCCGCGCCCTGATACAGCGCAATCACGCCGTTTTGCGCGACCATGAACGCCATCAGGTCGGCGATCGCGTCAAGGCCTTCAGGCGTCGAGATATCGCCGATCTGTTGCGAGGCGGTGTCGACGGCCGCAACCGCATGGGCGATATCGCCTTGCGAGGGCGGCGTGCCGCAATAGAAGGCGTGCGTCATCGGCGCGCCGCGCGGAGCGCCTGCCAGATGTGCAAACAGCCAGGCGGCGCCGATGGTGACGCCGGGATCGCCGGGCACCGGCGGCACCCATAGATGCAGGCGCGCGTTGCGCTGCTGCGCCTCGGCGAACCATACTTCGTCGAAATGTTCGAGCAGCCGCATATTGCCGACCGCGTTCAGCGCAACGCCGCCGGTCAGCACCAGCCGGTTGGCGCCGGTCGTGCGCAACACATGATCGACGACGTGGATCATGGCATCCTCGAACACCAATTGCGTCGCGGCCGCCTTGTCGAGACGGTCTTTGGTATCGGGACGGTGGTGGATGTCCTCGACACGCAGCACCGCATCCGGATTCCAGAGCTGGTCGGGCTTAAGCGGTTCGCCGAGGATTTTGGTGAGTTCTTCCTTGTAGGGATGGTCGAAGGGGTCGCAATACCAGTTGGCCAGCGCGCGATTGAGCCTGATATCGCCGTTCGCCCCAAAATGCAGAACATCGCGTAGCCGCGCGTAATAAGGATTGCTGGCGCGGTCCATGTCGCCCCAGGCGGCGGCGCCCATGTAGCGGCCCTCGCTCGACAGCCAGGTCCAGCCGCCCTGTGTCGACGAGATCACGCTGTAGAATGCACCGAGTGAATCGAACATGCTGTCGTTGCAGTGGAGCCGGCGCATCGCGCCGTTCTCGACCACATAGAGCGAGATCGAGCCTTGGTCGCCGGTGCCGTCGAGCACCGCAATCGCGGTCGGGGCGCCGTCGTCGGCGAACGGCGAGGCCGCGTGGGAAAACCAGGCATGGTTGTCGTGATGCGGCAGGCAGATCAACGGCACGCGCTCGGCAAGTCCGAGCTGGCGGGCGAGGATCTTTGGCGTCCGCGTCATCTGGTCGAGGCGGCGGCCGTCGAAGCCTGTGGCCTCGGTGGTGCGCACGAGTTTCATACTCTGCGGCAGCTCCTCGAGCACCGAGCGGGCCAGCGTTCCCGCGAGCGTCGGGTAATCCCAACTCGTGAGCCAGGCATCGATGTCCCCGATATCGCGGCCCATGCCGCGCAGCGTCGCCACTGCTGCGTCGATCGACAGCCTCGGATATTCGGTGGTGTGCTTGTTGCCGGAAAAGCGTTCTTCCTCGTTGTTGACGATCAGCCGCGGCCCATCCGCCTGCGTCACCTCGACCAGCGCCAGACCTGAATTGTGCGTGCCGGGTGCGCCGAGGCCTGCGAGATAGACCGTGTCGCCCCGCGTGAGTTTTTCGCGAACATGCACGATCCGCGCCTCGGCGAATTCCGAGCCGAGCTGGTGAAATCCCGCAGCGCCCATGGTTTTTGCCGCGAGCCAGCGCGCGAAGCGGAAGCCGCCGGCCGCAAGCCTGGGATGCCGCGGACCAATTCGTGTGTACTGTTTCAACCCTGTCCAACCTCTGGGCCACGCCGTCAGGCCAGGTCATGGCGCAGCCTGCATCAACCACAATTGGCGCCAGGCAACAATGCCGTTTCGTGCTGCGGAATGAGCACATGCTTGCAACGTTGAAGCGCATGATGTTGCCGATCTTGCTGCCGCCCGGCATCGATACTGCGGCAAACGATTTCTTCCCGATCGAGCAAATTGCAGTTGATCAAGTTCAACGGCGAGGCGACGGAAGTATTCGGGGGAATCATCACCGGCGAGGTTGGGCGCTGGAAGATGAGGCACCACAGCGTGGTGCCTCTCCTCAGGCCTTCACTATCCCGGAATATCCGGCTCCACGAGCAACGCGAGCTGGGCGAGCGACTGTTGCCAGCCGAGATAGCAGGCTTCGACCGGAATCACCGTCGGCAAGTTCGTTTGTTCGATGTTGATTTCGGTTCCGACCGAAACCGCTTTCAGGGTCACGGTGACCTCAATGACGCCGGGCAAATTGGGGTCGTCGAAACGATCGGTGTAGCGGATCCGCTCGTTGGGCACGATCTCCAGATATTCTCCGCCGAACGAATGGCCCGTATTCGTGGTGAAATTCGTGAACGACATCCTGAATGTGCCGCCAACTTTCGCCTCGAATTGGTGGACCTTGCAGGTGAAGCCGTAGGGCGGCAGCCACTTGGCCAGGGCTTCCGCATCGAGGAAGGCGCGAAAAACCTTCTCCGGCTTGGTGGCGAGGACACGATGCAAACGAACGGTATTGCCTTGGGACATGACGTTACTTTCTCCATTACTGAGCGGAGCATATCGATTGGGTTGGGTTGCTCAGTCTCTGCCACAAGGACGCCTGGCCTCCATGCGTTCCGACACGGAGCCAGAAAAAATTTCACCGACGCGAGCACGCCGGTTCCGACGGCGCGATGCTAGCCTGAGCTGAGCCTCACGCCTGCGCGCAGGAATTTCTGCGGGTCGACGGGGTCACCGTCGATCCGCGTTTCATAGTGCAGGTGCGGACCGGTGGAGCGGCCGGTCGAGCCGACGGCGCCGATGACCTGTCCGATCTTGACGAAGTCGCCGACCCTGACGTGAATCTCCGACAGATGGCCGTAGCGGGTCGACAGCCCGTTGCCGTGGTCGACCTCCACCATGCGGCCATAGCCGCCCATCCATCCCGACGACACGACCTTGCCGTTCGCGGTCACGCGCACCGGATCGCCGGTCGCGGCGCGGAAATCTAGTCCAGTATGCATCGCGGGTCGGCCGAGGAAGGGATCGCTGCGAACGCCGAAGCCCGAGGTGAATTCGACCTCGCCGACGACAGGCTTGCGATAGGGCACCAGCGCAAGCGTCGCATTGAGGCGCTGCATCTGGGCGCGGGTAGCCTTGATCCGGTAGAGCTGGCGTTCAAACGCACCGGCATCCGCCGGCAACTTCACTGGCACGAACGGGCCACCGATAGCCGAGCGCGGCGTCGCGGCCTCTAGCTGCCCCATGTTGAGGCCGAGATCGGTGAACACGCCGCGCATGCGGCGCAGGCGCGATTCCATGCTGTCCTCGACCGCGCTGAGCGCCGCCATCTGCCGCCGCTCGACGGTGTCGAGCGAGGTCTGCAGGCGGACCAGGACATTGTCGACACCCTGAACCTTGGCGAACTGATTCGGCTGCGGCTTGGCGATAGCGGGCGTGCGCGATTCCAGCCGCGCCTCGCGATCCGGCGGCGCGACGAAGATCACGGTGTCGCTGATCGGGGAGGGTTTTAGCGTGCCGGAAGCGGGCGTCTCCGCGGCCGCGCCGCGCGCCGGAGGCCGAATCGAACCGGTGGCAGCGGCATCCGGAATTGCGCCGAGGGCGGTAGCGCGCGATTCGAGCGCGGTCTGGCGGCGCATGATCTGGTCGAGCTTCTGGTCGAACTGTTCCTGATCGAGCAACTGGCGGCTGGTGGTGCGGTCGACCTTGGCACGCAGCTCCGCGATGCGGTCCTCATAGGCATATTGCATCTCGGCTTGGCGAGCGATCAGCCGGGTCAGGACGTCGTCGCGAAACGCGAAATAGGTGGCTGTGGCCGCCGACCACATGCCAAGCAGCACGATCGTGCCGACGACGATCCAGAACACCACAGGTCCGAAGCGTACGTGCTTGCCGGCATGGACGATGGCATAACCGTTGCCATCGACCGCGGCGGCGGCCCGTGCCGCCTGAGGGGCAGGGCGCCGCGGCGGCGTTCGGCCATGATCATGGGGATGGTGGTGATCGGAATAATGACCGGAACGGTACGACATCGGCACTCCCGCGCCGGTCGGAAATCAGCTCCGTTCGGCTCAATTTGCGTGCCGATTTGACCCACTCATGGTTAATTTTTGGAAAATGGAACCTGCCGATCACATGCCGCGGACGGCAGCCAGTACCTCGTCGGCATGGCCGTCGACCCGCACATTGCGCCAGATCCTGGCGATCCGCCCATCGGCACCGATCAGAACCGTCGTTCGAATGATCCCCATGAAAGTCCTGCCGTACATCGATTTTTCGCCCCAGGCACCATAGGCCTCGAGCATCTCATGTTGCTCATCCGAGATCAGAGGAACCGAAAGCTGGTGCTTGTTCCGGAAGGATTCCTGGGCCTTTACGGTGTCGGCCGAGATCCCGAGCACCACGGCTCCCGCATCGGCAAACGCGCTATCGAGCCGCGTGAAGTCGATCGCCTCCCGGGTGCAGCCGGGCGTGTCGGCGCGGGGATAGAAAAACAGCACTAGTTTCCTGCCGGCATAGTCCGCCAGCGAGACACTGCCGCCGCCATCGCGCGGCAGGCTGAAGGGAGGAGCCATGGCGCCTTCGACCAGTCCGGTTCCAGCAACCGGCTTGGGCGTATCCGATAGATTGGATTTTATTAACTGTTTCGATGTCGGCTTATGCGACGCTTTGGCTGAAGGGCTCTTGGCCGTCTTGGCCGGTTTCCTGGCGGCTGCCTTCGTTGCGGTTTTGGCGGCCTTGTTGGCCGCTGTGGCGGCAGCCTTTTTGGTCGCTGCCGGCGCGCTGCGGCGGGCGGTCTTGCGGGCGGTCTTGGCGGCGGCCGGTTTTGTGGCCGGCGGCTTGCGGCTTTTGGGGGATGGCTTGGAGGATTTCTTGCGCGTTTTCTTGGACATACGCCTTCCTTTCGTCGCTTTCCGCAGATCAATCATTAGGGTATTGCGGATTTCACCTTTGACCGTCGGATTCGCTCCGGCTGCTGGGTAAGTTTGATGACCCCGGAGTATGGTTACAAGGAATTCGACGCTACCCCCGTCTGCTCGTCGATGGGGCCGCCCAATCAATCCTTGGGCCCGACCACGAGTAACAGTATTAATCGAGGATTGGCAGCGATGCCGTCACAGGAACGCTCGATACCGATCGAAGAGCGTGCCCTTGGCGGCGATCAATCTCAGTGCCGGCACCGAGAGGCAATGGCTAGGAATACTTCGCCCAAGGGGTCGAATCCGCGTGCCGAGGCCCCGCAATGGGATGACGCGGCGGGCTGGGAGCAGGAAGAGGCGGCCGGCTACCGCGCGCGGCGCCTGTTGTCGCGTTCCAATTCCAGATTTCACCGCGTCGGTGACAAGTTCTCAACGCTGCAGCGGTGGCTGAGTGGCGAGCGCTGGGTCAAGCGCGTGGCGATCGTAGTCGCCGTGCTGGCGGTGATTTTCACTACTTGTTTCGGCGGTCTGTGGTGGCGGCTCGGCGCCGGACCGATCAATCTCGACGTCGCAACGCCGTGGCTGGTGGCCGCGATTGAAGACAATATCGGCCATGGCAATACGGTCGAGATCGGCGGCACGCAGATCGAGCGGGCCGGACGGATTCGAATCGCTGTGCGCATCCGCGACATCGTGGTCCGCGACCGTGACCAGGTCGTTGTCGCCACCGCGCCGAAGGCCGAGGTGAAACTATCGGGCATGGCGCTCCTGATGGGACGGCTGCGCGCCGAGAGTCTCAATCTGGTCGATGCCGAGCTCGCGGTACGAATCACGCCGGACGGCCAGGTGACGGTGTCTGCCGGCGACACCGACAAGCCGCTGGCGACTGGCGTTGCCTCCAAGCGCGATGCCGGCTTGGCGCCGACATTCCCCCGCCAGCCGCCCGCGCCGCCGCAAGCTGCTGCGACGGCCCCCGATACCACGCAGAGCGGATTGCTGGCCGGCCTCGACTGGCTCGACAGCCTCAGCCTGACCGGCCTCGACGGGCAGAACCTGAACGAGATCGGCCTCAAGAACGGCAATCTCAGCGTCGACGATCAGCAGCGCGGCAACAAATGGACGTTCGAGAATATCAGCCTCAGCATGCGCCGTCCGAGCGGCGGTGGAGTTGCGGTGAGCCTTGGCGAGCAAGGCGCTCGTCCCTGGTCGCTCAAGGTCGTGGTCGGACCGCAGCAGAATGGCGTGCGGTCCGTCGATCTTCGCGCCGACAAGGTGCCTGCCGCCAACATCCTGCTGGCGATGCGGGTCAAGGACCTGACCTACAGCGCCGAGCTGCCGCTTTCCGGCGAACTGAAAGGCGAACTGGGCCGTGACGGCCTGCCGACCTATTTCCGCGGCAAGATCATCGCCGGCGCCGGCAACCTGATCGACAGCGATACGCCTGACTATCCGATGCCGATCGACTCGGCGGAGATGAGCGTCGAATGGGATGCCGGACGGCGCGTGCTGGTGGCGCCCTTCAAGGTCATTTCCGGCGCGAACCGGATCACGCTGCTCGGCCATCTCGAGCCCCCGAACGGTGCCACCACCGAATGGCAGGCTGGCCTTAGCGGTGGCACGATCCTGCTGGCCGGCACCGACAACGAACCGCCGCTGATCTTCAACCGGATCGCGATCGGGATGAAGTTCGACACCGACCGCAAGCGCGTGCTGCTGACCCAGGCCGATATCAGCAACGGCGAGATCGGCATCGCCGGCACCGGCAGCATCGACTATGCGAACGAGGCGCGTCTCCAGCTTGGTTTTGCGGGTACGCCGATGTCGGCCTCCGCGCTGAAACGGATGTGGCCGATTCTGATCGTGCCTGAAGTGCGCGAATGGGTGATCGAGCGCATCGAGCGCGGCACGCTCCAGCGCATCGAGGTCGGCGTCAATTCGCCGGTGCGCAATCTGTCGCGCAAGGGACCGCCGATTCCGGACGATGGTCTGGCCGTCAACATCGTCGCGTCAGGCGTTACGGTCCACCCGGTGGACGAAATGCCGTCGGTTCGCGATGCCGATCTGAAGGCGAGAGTCACGGGCCGTACCGCGACGGTGACGATCGGGCAGGGCGTTGCCGACACGCCCGCCGGCCGCAAGATCAATATTTCGGACTTCATCTTCGAGGTGCCGGACATGGCGCCGAAGCCGTCGCCCTCGCGGGTAAAGTTCAGGGTCGATGCTTCGGTACCGGCCGCGGCCGAGATTCTGGCCTCCGACCGCATCAGCGATCTCTCCGGCACGCTGATCGATCCGAACGCCAGCAAGGGAAACGTTGCCGCCACCATCACGCTCGGCATGCCGGTCAAGGGATCGATGACCAAGGCCGACACCACCTACACCGTGATTGCCGATCTGGCAGGGTTTGCCGCCGACAAGCTCGTGATGAATCAGAAACTGGAGTCCAATACGCTCAAGGTGCTCGCCAACAACGCGGGCTACCAGGTCAAGGGCGACGTCAAGATCAACGGCCAGCCGGCTTCGCTGGACTACCGCAAGCCGAGCGAGGGCGACGCCGATATCAGGCTGCAGGCGACGCTGGATGATGCCAGCCGCGCACGTCTCGGGATCGATCTCGGACCTGCTGTGAGCGGTTCCATCCCGATCAAGGTGATCGGCAAAATCGGCGAGAACGACAGCCGCGTCGGCATCGAAGCCGATCTGACCTCGCTGCGTCTCGACAACATCCTGCCGGGCTGGGTCAAGGTGCCCGGCAAGTCGGGCAAGGCGACGTTCAATGTCGTAAAGAAGGAACAGACGACGCTGTTCCAGGACATCGTGGTCGAAGGCGGTGGCGTTTCGATCAAGGGATCGCTCGAAGTCGACCAGAACGGCGACCTGTTGAACGCGAACTTCCCGACCTACGCGCCATCGGACGGCGACAAGACGACGTTGAAGGCCGAGCGCGGCGCCGACGGCGTCGTGAAAGTCACGATGCGGGGCGACGTGTTCGACGGCCGCGGCTTCCTGAAATCGGCGATCTCGGGCAAGGAAGCCGACCCCAAGAGCAAGTCGAGGAACATCGATCTCGATATCGACGTCAAGCTCGGCGCGGTCGCCGGCTTCAACGGCGAGGCGCTGCGCAGCGTCGACAGCAAATTCTCCCGCCGCAACGGCATCGTCAAAAACTTCACGCTCTCCGGCAAGGTCGGGCGCGACACGCCGGTGACGGCCGATCTGCGCGGTCGCGGGCAGGGACAGGGACGCGACATCATCATCCTGCAGACCAACGATGCGGGTGCGTTCTTCCGCTTCACCGACACCTACTCGAAAATGGTCGGCGGACAGCTCGCGCTTGCGATGGAGCCGCCGACGGTCGAACCCAGTGCCAAGGACGGTCTGATCAATGTCCGCGATTTCTCCGTCAGGGGTGAGGCCGCACTGGAGCGCGCCGCCGCGGGCGGAGCGGCCGGCGTTCAGAACGGCATTTCCTTTACGGCACTGCGCGCCGAGTTCACGCGGCAGAGCGGACAGCTCACGATCCGCGATGGTGTTGTGAAGGGTCCGATCATCGGCGCGACCATCGAAGGCAGCATCGACTATGTCGGTAATGCCGTGCGCATGAGCGGCACCTTCGTTCCGATGTACGGGCTGAACAACATGTTCGGCCAGATTCCCGTGCTCGGCTTGTTCCTCGGTGGCGGCAGCAACGAGGGCCTGATTGGCGTGACCTACGAGGTGGTCGGCACGCCTGGCCAGCCCGTGCTGCGCGTCAATCCGATTTCGGCAGTGATGCCCGGCGTGCTCAGAAAGATCTTCGAGTTCAACACCGGCAAGCAGAACAACACCCCGATCGAATTCCCGCCGAATAATTAGTCTCCGTGTCCGGACGCGGGTCAGAGCCTTGCGATGCAAAGCGTCGTCCGGCCCCCGGATCAGTAGCGAACCACGCCGCAAGGACCAGGCACCTAGCCAGATGCCATGGTCGAGACCGCCCGCGCGACCGAAGCCAAAGTGGCGTTTTGCTGCGCGGCAGAAACGGTGGCGCCAGTCAGATAAGCGGTGATCACGATGGGCGCCTTGCCGGGTGGCCAGATCACGGCAACGTCATTGTTTGTGCCTCGGGCACCGGTGCCGGTCTTGTCGCCGACGCGCCAATCTTTCGCAAGACCTGCACGCAGTCGCGTGTCCCCAGTCTTGTTGGCGACCAACCATGCCGTCAGTTGCTCGCGCGATGCAGCCGATAGCGCCGTAGTCCCAAGGATCAGGGCCTGCAAGTTGGAAGCCATCGCGTTCGGTGTCGTTGTGTCGCGGGGATCGTCAGGCAAGGCCTCGTTGAGCGAGGGCTCATTCCGGTCTAACCGCGTGACCTGGTCGCCGAGGCTCCGTGCGAAGGCCGTCAGCCCCGGCGGTCCGTCGATGCTGGCGAGCAGCAGATTGCCGGCCGTGTTGTCGCTCAACGTCACCGCCGCTTCGCAAATTTCAGCGAGCGTCATGCCGTCACCGCCGACGCGCTTCTCGGTTACGGGTGAGTACACGATGAGCGCGGACGCGTCGAAGGTTATGCGCCGCGTCAATTGTTCCTTGCCGGCATCCACCTGCGCCAGGATCGCTGCGGCTGCCAGCATCTTGAAAGTGCTGCACATCGGAAAGCGCTCGTCACCCCGGTGGACATGACGAGCATCCGTTGCCGTGTCGAGGACACAAACACCGAGTCGGCCGCCGCTCTCACGCTCCAGACGCTTGATCTCGTCGATCAATCGTTGATTTGCGGTCGATGCGCGTATCGCTTGCCGGGCGCTCAAGGCAGTCGTTACCAGCGCTGCGCCGCATCCAAGCTGGAACTGTCTTCTCGTGATCACTATGAATCCCTCCGTGCTGTGAGTTGGAAGGTGCCGACAGGTCGTCGTCTTGACAAACGATCAGTTCTGCGGGCAGGCATAAGAAAAACTAGGGACGAGCAATGCGGCGCCGGACGAGGCTTTCGCACCTTCCGCTCAATGCACTACGGGCCTTTGAAGCGACGGCGCGCCACCTCAGTTTCACTCGTGCCGGCCTTGAACTTCGAGTCACGCAGGCCGCCGTCAGCCAGCACGTGAAAGTGCTGGAGGACCGGCTTGGCGTACAGTTGTTTCGTCGATTGCCCCGCGGCGTCGCGCTCACCGATGAAGGACAGTTGCTGCTGCCGAGCATCGTCGAGGCCTTCGGCCGGCTCACCGAAACACTGAATCGCTTCGAAGACGGCCACTACCAGGAGGTCATCGCGGTCGGCGTTGTCGGTACTTTCGCTTCGGGATGGCTGCTGCCGCGGCTCGATGCTTTCAGAAAAGCCTATCCGCGGATCGATTTGCGCCTGTTCACCAACAACAATCGGATCGACATCGCGGGTGAGGGCCTCGATTACGCGATCAGGTTTGGCGATGGCCTTTGGCATGGCACCGAGGCGACCCACTTGATGGGGGCGCCATTTACCCCGTTCTGCGCACCTTCGCTGGCTCGCAGGCTGAGCCGGCCGGCCGATCTGAAGCGAGAGGTACTGCTGCGTTCCTACCGACAGGAGGAATGGCCGCGATGGTTTGCTGCAGCGGGATTGCAGAGTCCGGTGCTCAAAGGAATGGTATTCGATTCATCCATTACGATCGCCAGCGTAGCGGCCCGCGGCTTCGGCGTTGCGCTGTTGCCGGCGGCATTGTTTCAGGACGAGATCCGGCAGCGGCGGCTGGTACGTCCTTTTCAGATCGAAGTCGCGCTCGGCGATTATTGGATTACGTCGCTGCACTTTAGGCGACCGACACCCGCGATGCTCTCATTCAAGAGCTGGCTGCTTGAAACGATTGCAGCAACAAAGAGGAGCCCTGGCAAGCAGGCAGGGACGTAGCTACCGCCGTAGCGCCGGCACGACCAGAAACGGGATCATTCCGAGCACCACGGCCACCAGCGCGAACGCGATCACCGGATTATAGCTGTGGGTCCAGTCGTGGATCAGGCCGCCGGCCCAGGCGCCGAGTCCGGAGCCAAGGCCGCTGCCGATCGAAATCGTGCCGTAGATGGTGCCGACCCGTTCGCCGCGAAAGATCCTCATCGCGGTCGCCGTGATGAGCGGCCCACGGGAGCCGATCATGCTGCCGAAGGTCACGACGAAGGCGCCGAGCAGCCAGAAGTTCGGATAGAACTGCAGCAGCCAGAGCAGGATGATGCCCGCGATCGAGATGGCGTAGCTCAGCAGCACCGACGGCCGTCGCCCAATCATCGCATCGAGCTGGGTCACGCCCAGCATGCCGAACAGCAGCACGACGCCGGAAAAACCCCAGGCGGTCGCCGCCTGCAGCGGCGGGAAGCCGGCATCGATCAGATAGGCAACGATCTGCGCCGCAAGCGCATACATCCCCACGGCCGTAAAGAAGAAAGTCGAAAACAGCGCCCAGAACGCGTGGTGACGCATTGCGCTACCGAGGGTCCAGCCGCCGTCGACGAAATCGGAATCGGCCTTTTTGGCGATGTGCGGCGAGCCCGTCGAGAACAGCCGCCATGGCAGTAGCAACAACGGCACTAGCAGGCATAGCGCAATGACACCGAACGTCTGGTAGGCGCCGCGCCAGCCGATGTGATCGATTAGAAGCTGCGACGCCGGCAGCAGCACCAGCACGCCCGCGCCGGCCGCAGAATAGACCACCGCCATCGCGGTGGGCAGCCGCGCGCCGAACCAGCGGCCGAGCAGGATCGAGTTCGGCACGTTGCCGATGAAGGCGATGCCGATCCCGACGGAAACGCCGACGCTCAACTGGAATTGCCACAGCGCCTGCGCACGGGAGGCGACCAGAAACGCGCTGCCAAGCAGCAGCAGTCCCAGCGAATAGACGGTCCGGGGGCCGTAGCGGTCAAACACCCGGCCGACCACCGGCGCCGTCAGTCCGCCGGCGAGCCAGGTCAGCGAGTAGACCGAGACCACTTCCGCGCGGTCCCAGCCGAAATTCTCCGAGATCGGTTTGAGGAAAACCGTAAAGCTTTCGCCGAGGCCGCGGCCGAGCAGCGCCAGCGTGAAGCACAGCGCCAGCACGTTGAGCGCAAGCCGGCCCGGCTTGAGCGGCCTCGCCAACGCGTCTCCCTGTGGCGTCTTTTCATTCATGGGACGCAGGGAGCGCGTTTCCGCTGTTACCCGCAAGCGTCAAAAGCGAATGCGCCTATGCAGGCCAGATCAGGCGGGCCTCAGCAGCACGTGCTTTTTCTTCCCCATGGAAAGTTTGATGACGCCTTCCGGCGTGAGATTGGATGGCGTGAGCACCATCTTCTCGTCGGTCACAGCGGCATCGTTGACGCGCAAGCCACCGCCCTTGATCTGGCGCCGCGCCTCGCCATTCGAAGTCACAAGCCCCGCTTTCACGAACAGCCCCAGCACGGCCGCGCCGGCCTCGAGTTCGCCGCGCGAAACTTCCACAGTGGGCAGGTTCTCCGCGATCGCGCCTTGCTCGAACGTTTGTCGGGCAGTTTCGGCGGCGGTGTTGGCAGCGTCGCGGCCATGCAACAGCGCGGTCGCCTCCGTCGCCAGCACCTTCTTGGCTTCGTTGATCTCGCCGCCCTGCAACGCCGCGAGCTTTTCGATCTCGCTCATCGGCAGGATCGTGAACAGTTTTAGAAATTTGACGACGTCGGCATCCTCGACGTTGCGCCAGTATTGCCAGAAGTCATAGGGCGAGAACTGATCGGCGTTGAGCCAGACCGCGCCCTGCGCGGTCTTGCCCATCTTGGCGCCGGAAGCAGTCGTGAGCAGCGGCGTGGTCAGCGCGAACAATTGCGGCGTGCCCATGCGGCGGCCGAGATCGACGCCGTTGACGATGTTGCCCCATTGATCGGAACCGCCCATCTGCAGCCGGCAGCCGGTGCGCCGCGCCAGCTCGACAAAGTCATAGGCCTGGCAGACCATGTAGTTGAACTCGATGAAGCTCATCTCCTGCTCGCGTTCGAGCCGGAGCCTGACTGAATCCATCGTCAGCATGCGGTTGACCGAGAAGTGCCGGCCGATGTCGCGCAGCATCTCGATCCAGTTCAGCTTCGTCAGCCATTCGGCATTGTCGAGCATGATCGCATCGCTCGGGCCGTCGCCGTATCGCAGCACCTTCGCAAACACGCCGCGGATCGAGGCCTTGTTGGCTTCGATTTCCTCGATCGAGCGGATGGCGCGCGATTCGTCCTTGCCGGAGGGGTCGCCGACCATGGTGGTGCCGCCGCCCATCAGGGTGATCGGCTTGTTGCCGCTCTGCTGCAACCAGTACAGCATCATCATGGTGAGGTAGTTGCCGATATGCAGCGACGGCGCCGTGCAGTCGTAGCCGACATAGGCGGTCGCCTGGCCCTTGGCCGCCAGCGCGTCGAGGCCCTCGAAATCGGAGCATTGGTGGATGAAGCCGCGCTCCTGTAAAATGTTCAGGAAATCTGATTTAAATGCGGTCATTGGCGGGCTGCTTTGATCATTCTATTTTCACTGTAATTGTAACGAGTTTGCGGAACCATGGCGGAACAGGCTGCCGCAGGGCCGGGCGCTGTGGCATTATAAGATGTGCGTGTTTGGCACAAGCTGGTCGTCGTCGGCGGGACGTATCGAGCAGGGCGTTTCAAAGGCACAATCGACCATGATGTTGACGGCAGTAGGTTTGATGAGCGGCACCTCGCTCGACGGGGTCGACGTCGCTTTGATCGAGACCGATGGCCGCCGGGTGAACGCGCTCGGACCGTCCGGATACCGGCCCTATACCGACACGGAGCGCGGCCTGTTGCGCCAGGCGCTGTATGAGGCTGCCGACCTGGCCGATCGCGCCGCGCGGCCCGGCTGCCTGCGCGAGGCCGAGCGGGTCGTCACGTCAGCGCATGCCGAGGCGGTGGCCGCCTTTACCGCACAACACCGGATGCGGTTCGACGATATCGACATCGTCGGCTTTCACGGCCAGACCGTGCTGCACCGGCCCGAGAAAAAACTGACGGTCCAGATCGGCGACGCGCAGATGCTCGCCAAGACGATCCACATTCCGGTCATGTACGATTTCCGCGCTGCCGATGTCGAAGCCGGCGGGCAGGGCGCGCCCTTTGTGCCGGTCTATCACCGCGCGCTCGCCCAATCGCTGGAGTGGGAGGGCCCGACCGTCGTGGTCAATATCGGCGGGGTCGCCAACATCACCTATATCGACGGCGACACGCTGATCGCCTGCGATACCGGGCCGGGCAACGCCTTGCTCGACGATCACATGTTCCGCCGCATGAACCAGCGCTTCGACACCGAGGGCCGCACCGCCGCGCTGGGCAGGGTCGATGCGGCCTGGATCAACCGTGCGCTGGAGATGCCGTTCTTTTCGCTGCCCCCGCCGAAATCGCTCGATCGCAACGATTTTGCGGGGCTTAAGCTCGGCGATATGCCGCCCGAGGATGGCGCGGCGACGCTGACCGCCTTTACCGTCGCTGCAATTGCCCGGGTGGTGCCGTTGCTGCCGAAGGAACCCAAGAACTGGATCGTGGCTGGCGGCGGCGCCCGCAACCTGACCATGCTGCGGATGCTGCGGGAGTGTCTGGCGCCGGCGACCGTCCGGGCGGCGGACACTTTGGGCTGGGCCTCCGACGCCATCGAGGCGCAGGCTTTCGGATTTCTGGCGGCGCGAGGCCTGAAGGGCCTGCCGCTGAGCTACCCTGCCACCACCGGGGTGCCGCTGCCGATGACCGGCGGTATCATCGCGCGACCGTGACGCGGTTCAAGATATGTTGATGCAGTTGCATTGACCTTGACGGCTACATGCAGGCGCATCTAATTTAGATGCAAATGCATGGAGCGGAGGCCGGCTGGCCTTCGCGTTTTGAGAGGTCGTCATGGCGCAGAAGCTCACGTTGATCAGCCACAAGCTATGCCCCTATGTGCAGCGCGCCGTGATCGCGTTGACCGAGAAGGGCGTGCCGTTCGAGCGGGTCGATATCGATCTCGCCAACAAGCCGGACTGGTTTTTGAAGATATCGCCCCTCGGCAAGGTGCCGGTGCTGGTCGTGACCGGCGCCGACGGCAAGGAGGCCGCGCTGTTCGAAAGCAACGTGATTTGCGAATACATCGAGGATACCCAGGGCAGCGCCAAGCTGCATCCTCAGGATGCGCTCCAGCGCGCACAGCACCGGGCCTGGATGGAGTTCGGGTCCACCATTTTGAGCGAGCTCTGGGGCCTGGAGACGACGGGTGATCCCGCCACCTTCGAGAGCAAGCGGCAGGCGGTCGCCGCAAAATTTGCGCGCGTCGAGGATGCCCTAGGGTCGGGTCCGTTCTTTGCCGGCGAAAATTTCAGTCTGGTAGACGCGGTGTTCGCGCCGATCTTCCGTTATTTCGACGTGTTCGATCAACTGACCGATCTCTCGGTCTTTGCCGATACGCCGAAGGTCCGCGCATGGCGAGAGGAGTTGGCGAAGCGGCCGAGCGTCCGCACGGCGGTGGGAGCCGACTATCCGCAATTGCTGCACGCGTTCCTGGTGCGCCATAACGCGCATCTGCTGAAGCTGGCGGCGTAGCGTGCCGGGCAGGCTTCGCGCAACCCATCTTGCGAGTTGCGACGTGGTGTAGGCCGCGTGTCCCGGGCGCGATGCAGCGCCATAAGCGCGTTCACGCGCATCTTCGACACGCTATGGCGCTGCTTCGCAGAACCGGGACCGATGCCGGTAACGGAAACAACAGAAAGGATAGGCCCGGCTCTGCCGTGCACCACTTCGTGTTGCACCGCGTCCCGGGGCACGAATCAGGCGTCAGCGGACGTTGGCGAGCCGCATGTCGAGATAGCCGGTCACCGTCTCCATCAGCGGCTCGAGCTTGCCGTCGAAGAAGTGGTTGGCACCCGGGATGATCTGCTGATCGATCACGATGCCCTTCTGGGTCTTCAGCTTCTCGACCAGCGTGTTGACGTCCTTCGGCGGCACCACCGCATCCTTCTCGCCATGCACGATCAGGCCTGAAGACGGGCAGGGCGCGAGGAACGAGAAATCGTAGAGATTGGCGGGCGGCGCGATCGAAATAAAACCTTCGACTTCGGGCCGGCGCATCAGAAGCTGCATGCCGATCCAGGCGCCGAACGAAAAGCCCGCGACCCAGCAGGCGCGCGCTTCGGGGTTGATGGTCTGCGCCCAGTCGAGCGCGGACGCCGCGTCCGAGAGTTCGCCGGTGCCGTGATCGAACGAGCCCTGGCTGCGGCCGACACCGCGGAAATTGAACCGCAGCACCGAAAAGCCGCGATGCGCAAACGCGTAGTAGCACTGGTAGACGATCTGGTGATTCATCGTGCCGTGAAACTGCGGATGCGGATGCAGGATCATCGCGATTGGCGCGTTCTTCTGCTTGGCCGGATGATAACGGCCTTCGAGGCGGCCCGCAGGGCCGGTGAAAATTACTTCAGGCATTGATGATCCCTAGGCAACGGACGTGATCCGGCGGAAAAGAATGTGATCATGCGTCGTTGGGCGATGCGCGAACGGGCGCTCCCGTGAACTGGTTGCGGCCTTCTAGCATGAGGCGAGGGGCAAAAAGCAAGCATCTTGAACATCTCGAAGGCGGTTCAATGCGTTAGCTTACGATTGCAGGAGACGGCGCGATCCCCAATTGCCATAAGGCGTCTCGCGACGGTGCATCGCCTGGGCTCGCGCTGCCCGCTCGCGGATGTAGGTAATATTATACAGACATGTCGAACCGCGTTTATCTCGACTGGAATGCGACAACGCCGCTTCGCCCCGAGGCGAGGCAGGCGATGACGGCTGCTTGGGATCTGGCTGGCAATCCGTCCTCGGTGCATGCCGAAGGGCGTCAGGCGCGCCGGCTCGTCGAGGACGCGCGGGCCGCCATCGCGGCGGCCGTCGGTGCCCGTCCGCAGGATGTGGTGTTTGCTTCCGGAGGCACCGAAGCCAATGCAATGGCGCTGACGCCGGGACTGCGCCGGGGTGCAAGCGGCCCGGTCCAGCGGCTGATGGTCTCAGCCATCGAACATACGTCGGTGCTGTCGGGGGGGCGGTTTCCGGCAGATACGATCGCGGCGATTAAGGTCTCCCGTACCGGCTTGGTCGACCTCGCCCATCTGCGTGCTTTGCTTGCCGAAGGGCCGCCGGCGCTGGTGTCGGTAATGCTGGCCAACAACGAGACCGGCGCCATTCAACCGATCGGCGAAGTCGCTGACATCGTGCGTGAAGCGGGCGGGCTGCTGCACGTCGATGCGATTCAGGCATTCGGAAAAATACCCCTCGATATCAAATCGTTAGGGGCCGATCTGATCACGCTGTCTGCGCACAAGATCGGCGGCCCCAAGGGAGTTGGTGCGCTGGTTCTGACCGAGCCGGTGCAGGCTCTGGAGCCGCTGCTTCGCGGCGGCGGCCAGGAGCTGGGCCGCCGGGCGGGAACCGAGAATGTCGCTGGTATCGCGGGCTTTGGCGCAGCAGCCAAGGCGGCGATGGCCGAGCTGGCCGCCAATGCCGTCCGGCAGCAGGGTTTGCGCGAGCGCCTTGAGAAGGGGCTGCGCCAAGCGACTGAAATCATTGTGTTTTCAGAGGGGGCGTCGCGCCTTCCCAATACGACGCTGTTTACCGTTCCCGGGCTTCGAGCCGAAACGGCAGTGATTGGCTTCGATCTCGGCGGTATTGCGGTATCGTCCGGTTCCGCCTGTTCCTCCGGCAAAGTGCAGCCGTCCCACGTTCTGGCCGCCATGGGGTTCGGCGGGGAGTTGGCGCAGGGAGCGGTGCGGCTCAGTCTGGGCTGGTCTACCACTGAGGCAGACATTGATTTGGCCCTTGAGGCTTGGCGAAAGCTTGCCGATGCCTTACTTAGAGGGCGACGAAACACGGCTTGAAACGTTCTAAGTGGGTTTCGCCGGAACGCTTCGTCAGACTGATTTTGCGATTGTTCCACCGCGGTCCTTGAAACCGCGAGCGGAGGATGGAATGCCAGCCGTACAAGAGACGGTCGAGCGCGTGAAGCGCATCGACGTCGACCAATATCGATATGGTTTTGAGACGCTGATCGAGTCCGACAAGGCCCCCAAGGGGCTGTCGGAAGACACCGTCCGCTTCATTTCCGCGAAGAAGAACGAGCCGGCCTGGATGCTGGAATGGCGTCTGGAGGCCTATCGCCGCTGGCTGACCATGACCGAGCCGACCTGGGCGCGCGTCAACTATCCCAAGATCGACTACCAGGACATTTACTACTACGCGGCGCCGAAGCCGAAGAAGACGCTGTCGTCGATCGACGAAATCGATCCCGAAATCCTCAAGACCTACGAGAAGCTCGGCATTCCCTTGCGCGAAGTCGCCATTCTCGAAGGCGTTGAGCCCCCGCCCGGCGGCGAGCCGTCGGCCAACCGCAAGATCGCAGTCGACGCGGTGTTCGACTCGGTTTCGGTGGCGACCACCTTCCAGAAGGAGCTGAAGGCCGCCGGCGTGATCTTCATGCCGATCTCGGAGGCGATCCGCGAACATCCCGAGTTGGTGAAGCAATATCTCGGATCGGTCGTGCCGACCTCGGACAATTATTTCGCGACGCTCAATTCGGCGGTGTTTTCCGATGGCTCGTTCGTCTACGTGCCGCCGGGCGTGCGCTGCCCGATGGAATTGTCGACCTATTTCCGCATCAACGAGCGCAACACCGGCCAGTTCGAGCGCACGCTGATCATCGCCGACAAGGGATCCTACGTCAGCTATCTCGAAGGCTGTACCGCACCGCAGCGCGACGAGAACCAGTTGCATGCGGCGGTCGTTGAACTCGTCGCCCTCGACGATGCCGAGATCAAATATTCGACGGTGCAGAATTGGTATCCCGGCAATTCGGAAGGCCTCGGCGGCATCTACAATTTCGTCACCAAGCGTGGCGACTGCCGCGGCAATCATTCGAAGATTTCATGGACCCAGGTCGAGACCGGATCGGCGATCACCTGGAAGTATCCGAGCTGCATCCTGCGCGGCGACAATTCGCGCGGCGAATTCTATTCGATCGCGATCTCGAACGGTCACCAGCAGGTCGACTCTGGCACCAAGATGCTCCACCTCGGCAAGAACACGTCGAGCCGGATCATCTCCAAGGGCATCGCGGCCGGTGTGTCGCAGAATACCTATCGCGGCCTCGTCACCGCTCACCGCAAGGCGATCGGCGCACGCAACTATACCGCCTGCGACTCGCTCCTGATCGGCGACAAATGCGGCGCGCATACCGTGCCTTACGTCGAGGCGAAGAACTCGTCGGCGACCTTCGAGCACGAAGCGACGACGTCAAAGATTTCCGAGGACGTGCTGTTCTACTGTACCCAGCGCGGGCTCTCGCAGGAGGAAGCGGTTGGCCTCGTCGTCAACGGCTTTGTCAAGGACGTGCTGCAGCAACTGCCGATGGAGTTTGCGGTTGAGGCGCAGAAGCTGATCTCGATCTCGCTCGAAGGATCGGTTGGATAGCGACCTCATCCTGAGAAGTCCGCGCAGCGGCCGTCTCGAAGGATGAGAGGAAAGATTGTGGCCACGTCCTTCGAGACGCGCCTGGCGGCGCTCCTCAGGGCGAGGGGTGAAAACGGAAAAAACCAGATGTCATTGCTTGAAGTAAAAGATCTGAAAGTCCGCGTCGAGGATCGCGAGATTCTCCACGGGCTGACGCTGACCGTGAACCCGGGCGAGGTTCACGCGATCATGGGGCCGAACGGCTCCGGCAAATCCACGCTCTCGCACGTGATCGCCGGCAAGCCGGGCTATGAGGTCACCGATGGCCAGATCCTGTTTAGGGGCGAGGACCTACTCGAGATGGATCCCGACGAGCGCGCCGCCAAGGGCGTATTTCTCGCGTTCCAGTATCCGGTCGAAATCCCAGGTGTCGCTACCATGAACTTCCTGCGCACCGCGCTGAACGCGCAGCGCAAGGCGCGTGGCGAGAGCGAGTTCTCCACGCCCGACTTCCTGAAGAAGGTCCGCGAGGTCGCAAAGTCGCTGAACATCCCGCAGGACATGCTCAAGCGCGGCGTCAATGTCGGCTTTTCCGGCGGCGAGAAGAAGCGCAACGAGATTTTGCAGATGGCGCTGTTCGAGCCGGCCGTCTGCATCCTCGATGAAATGGATTCCGGCCTCGATATCGACGCGCTCAGGATAGCGGCCGATGGCGTCAATGCGTTGCGTTCGCCCGATCGCGCCATGGTCGTCATCACCCACTATCAGCGGCTGCTCAACTACATCGTGCCTGATTTCGTGCACGTGATGTCGAAGGGCCGGGTCGTCAAAAGCGGCGACAAGGAACTGGCGCTGGAGCTCGAGGCTTCCGGCTATACCCAGTTCGAAGACGCGGCCTGACGGGAAGCGGATTTGTGATGAATGTAGTTCTGGCAAAAAACGAGACCGGGCGCGCGCTGAGCGACAGCTTCGCGGTGGCGCGCGATCGGCTGCCGGGCGGCGGCAAGGTTGCCGAGGCGCGCAATACCGCCTTCGAGGCCTATGAGCGCGTCGGCCTGCCGCACCGGCGGCTCGAGGACTGGAAATACACCGATCTACGCGCGCTGATGCGCGAGGTGCTGCCGCTGGCGGCCGCACCGGATGCGGCCGCACTGAAGCAGGCTGCAGCCGCCGTAAAGCTGCAGGCGATCAAGGGCGCGCGTCGGCTGGTGCTGGTGGACGGCGTGTTCGCGCCGAAGCTTTCCGAACTGGAGGGGCTGGAGAAGGGCGTTACCATCCGCGCCCTGCGCGACGTGCTGGAGACCGGCGACGCCGCGCTGCAGACGCAGTTATTCACGCCCGACAATGCCAATCCGTTGGTCGCGCTCAACAGCGCGATGATGACCGATGGCGTGGTGATCGAGATCGCCAATGGCATCGTGCTGACGCAGCCGCTGCAGATCGTTCATGTCGCTGGTGGAGCCACGCCGGCTGCGATGTTCACCCGTTCGCTACTGCGTCTCGGCAAGGATGCCGGCGCGACGCTGGTCGAGAGCTATATCGCGGCCGAGGCTGCGAAGGCCTATCAGGCGCATGACTCCCTGATCGTCGCAATCGGCGATAATTCGCGGCTCGACCATGTTCGACTGGTCGAGGACGGGCGGGAGGCGTTCAATATTTCCTCCGCTGTGGTGACGCTGGGCGCGCACGCGCATTTCAACACCTTTGGCATGACCTCCGGCGCCGCCGTTAGCCGCTATCAGGCGACCATCGCCTTTGCCGGCGAGGGCTCGAGGGTCGAGACCAACGGCGTTAATCTACTCAACGGACGCCAGCACGCCGATACCACGCTGTTCATGGATCACGCGGTGCCGAACTGCGCCAGCCGTGAGGTGTTCCGCGCCGTTGCCGACGATCGCGCCCATTCGGTGTTCCAGGGCCGCATCGTCGTACGTCCGGACGCACAGAAGACCGACGCCAAGATGATGACGCGGGCGCTGCTTTTGTCTGACGATGCCGAGGCCGATAACAAGCCGGAGCTCGAGATCTTCGCCGACGACGTCACCTGCGGTCATGGTGCCACCACCGGCGCGCTCGACGAGAGCCTGCTGTTCTACCTTCGCGCCCGCGGCCTTTCCGAGAAGGAAGCCCAGGCGCTGCTGATCCAGGCGTTCGTGGGCGAGGCCATCGAATCCATCGTCAATGACGATCTGCGCGAGCTCGCAATCGCCGCTGCGCAGCGTTGGCTGGAGGCACGGGCATGACCCAGCATCCGGCGGTCAAAAATGGAGCCTACGATGTCGCGCGCGTGCGGGAGGATTTCCCCGCGCTGGCGATGAAGGTCTATGGCAAGCCGCTGGTCTATCTCGACAACGCCGCCTCCGCGCAGAAGCCGACTGCTGTGCTCGATCGCATGACCGAGGCTTACACAAGCGAATACGCCAATGTGCATCGCGGCCTGCATTACCTCGCCAATGCCGCTACCGAGGCTTACGAGGGCGCCCGCGCCAAGGTAGCGAAATTCATCAATGCAGGGCGTAGTGAAGAAATCATCTTCACCCGCAATGTCACCGAGGCCATCAATTTGGTGGCATCTTCCTGGGGCGAGCCCAACATCAAGCAGGGCGACGAGATCGTGCTCTCGATCATGGAGCACCACTCCAACATTGTGCCCTGGCACTTTTTGCGCGAGCGCCATGGCGCCGTGATCAAATGGGCGCCGGTCGACGACGACGGCAATTTCCTGATCGAGGAATTCGAGAAGCTGCTGACGCCGCGCACGAAGCTCGTCGCCATCACCCAGATGTCGAACGCGCTTGGCACCTTCGTCCCGGTCAAGGAAGTCGTGAAGCTCGCCCATGACCGCGGCATTGCGGTGCTGGTCGACGGCGCGCAAGGCGCTGTGCATTTGCCGATCGACGTGCAGGACCTCGATTGCGATTTCTATGCCTTCACTGGCCACAAGGTCTATGGCCCGACCGGGATTGGCGCGCTCTACGCCAAGCATCAGCACCTGGTCGCGATGCGGCCCTATAATGGCGGCGGCGAGATGATCCGCGAGGTGGCTAAGGACTGGGTCACCTATGGCGACCCGCCGCACAAGTTCGAAGCCGGCACGCCGCCGATCGTCGAGGCGATCGGGCTGGGCGCTGCGATCGACTACGTCAGCTCGATCGGCAAGGAGCGCATCGCCGCCCACGAGCACGATCTTTTGAATTACGCCCAGGAGCGGTTGCGTGAAATCAATTCGCTGCGCCTGATCGGCACCGCGCGCGGCAAGGGACCGGTGATCTCCTTCGAGATGAAGGGGGCGCACGCCCACGACGTCGCAACCGTGATCGACCGGCAGGGCATCGCGGTGCGCGCCGGCACCCATTGCGTGATGCCGCTTTTAGAGCGGTTCAATGTCACAGCCACCTGCCGGGCGTCGTTTGGAATGTATAATACCCGGGAAGAAGTCGACCATCTGGCACAGGCGCTGATCAAGGCGCGGGATTTGTTCGCATGAGTGATACGGCCGAAGTCAAGACCGCCAATATGGAAACCAACTCGGCGCTGCCGCCAGAGGAGACCGAACGGCTCGGCACCGAAATCGTTGCGGCGCTGAAAACGGTGTTCGACCCGGAAATTCCCGCCGACATCTACGAACTCGGCCTGATCTACAAGGTCGACTTGAAGGACGACCGCAGCGTCGACGTGACGATGACGCTGACCACGCCGAATTGTCCGGCGGCCGGCGAACTGCCGACCATGGTGGAGAACGCAATCGCCAGCGTGCCCGGCGTCGGTGTCGTGAATGTCAATCTGGTGTGGGATCCGGCCTGGACGCCGGATCGGATGTCCGACGAGGCGCGCCTCGTCCTCAACATGTGGTGAAGGAATCCGTTGCCGAAGCTATCCGGGGTCATCGAGACTGCACTCTACGTCGATGACCTCGACCGCGCCCGCGCGTTCTATGAGGAGGTGCTGGGTCTGGAAGCGCTGACGGCGGATTCGCGGTTCGTTGCTTTTGATGTGGGTGGGAGAAGCGTGCTGCTGCTGTTTCGCCGCGGCTCGGCGCCCGAGACGATCCAGCTCCCCGGCGGCACTATTCCGCCGCATGACGGCAATGGTCCCATTCATATGGCCTTTGCCATCCCGGCGGCTGAGTTGCCGGCGTGGGAAAAGGCGCTCGGCGAGCACAATGTCGGGATTGAAGGCAGGACGGACTGGCCGCGCGGCGGCAAGAGCATCTACTTCCGCGACCCGGACAACCATTTGCTGGAACTGGCGACACCGGGAATTTGGAAGATTTACTAACGAGCGTGCGGCGCGTTTCGAGGGGTTCTGATCGAGTTCATGACGAGAGGCCTTCACAGTGGGAATTTCGTTGTTATTTTAATGGCATGATAGCTCGTCGCCGCCATGCGACGCCGGAGATCGACTGCTATGGATACCATCGTCCAGTCCAAGCCGAAGCCGCGGCCGCGCCCGCAGGTGATGAAGCTGACCGAGGCCGCCGCCGCGCGGATCACGGAGCTGACCAAGCGGGCCGATTCCGAGATCGTCGGCTTGCGCGTCGGCATCAAAAATGGCGGCTGCGCCGGGCAATCCTATACGGTGGAATACGCCCATGAGATTCGCCCGACCGACGAGGTGGTCGAGGACAAGGGCGTGAAGATCCTGGTCGACCCCAAAGCGGTCCTGTTCCTGCTCGGTACCGAGATGGACTACAAGGCCGACAAGCTGCAGGCCCAGTTCATCTTCAACAACCCGAACCAGGTTTCCGCCTGCGGTTGCGGCGAGTCGGTGCAGCTTACGCCGGCGAAGGCTTGAGCGACCGTATCGCCGGGGGCGGTGAGCGATGGATCGCGATTTTCTGATCGATCTGTTTGCGGACTTCGGCCCCGTCACCATCCGCCGGATGTTTTCCGGATTTGGCATATCCGCCGACGGCACCAACTTCGCGCTGTCGTTACGCGCGGGGCTTTATCTTCGCGCTGATGAACAAACGATCCCGCAATTCGAAGCAGAGGGATCGACACCATTCCAGTACCAGACGCGGGCGAAGACGGTCACCGTGAATTCCTACTGGCAACTGCCGGCGCGTTTGTTTGACGATTCCGAGGAGCTGGCGGAATGGGCGAGGGCTGCGCTGGCAGCGGCGCAGCGCGCGGCGTTGCACAAGCGGCCGAAGGCGCGCAAGGCGGCGAAGCCGAAGGTCTCCAGCAAGGCTGTGAACGAGCCGGCCCGCAAGCCAGCCGTCAGCCGTCAGCCGGCAGCGAAGGCGAGGAAGGCGCCGCGCCGAAACAGCCGCTAAGCGACCTGGCTGCGGGTCTCGTCCGCGTATTCGGGGTCGGCTTCGCAGACCACGCGGTTGCGGCCGTTGCGCTTGGCGGCGTATAGGCAGGCATCGGCGCGTTCGATCAGCGAGTCGGTGTCGTCGTCCGGCTTGAGCATGGCGACGCCGACCGAGATGGTGACGCGTCCGAGAATTTCGCCGGTCGATTTCTTCTTCAATTCCTTGGCCATGACGGCGCGGCGGATGTGGTCGGCGACCGTCAGCGCCTGGCGCAGCGCGGTGTTGGGCAGCACCACCGCGAACTCCTCGCCGCCATAGCGGGCGGTAATGTCCTGGCCCTTGATGGTCTGCTTGAGCGACATCGCAACCAGCCGCAGCACCTGATCGCCGGTGAGATGGCCGTAGGAATCGTTGAACGACTTGAAATGATCGATGTCGAACATCATCAGCGACAGCGGTTCGCCGCTTGCCTGCGCCGCTCGCACCGCCATCTCGATCGAGCGGTCGAAATATTTCCGATTACCCAATCCGGTCAGCGGATCGGTCAAGCTCTCGGCGCGGATCGCTTCGAGGCTGTGCTGCAGATTGCTGATCTCGGTCTTCGACAGCGCCAGCCGGTTCTCCAGCGCCTTGTTGATCTCGCGCATCTCGCGCGTCGATTTCACCAGACCGTCGACGATCGCCTTGATCTGCTCGCGGCTCTTTGCATTCCTGAGTTTTTCGTTCGCGCCGCTCAGCTTGGCGTCATAGTTCTCCGACATGCCGAGGCCCTCGTTGATGAGGGCCATTACGTCGTCGATTTCGCCGATCACGCGCGCGCCGACCTTGTCGATACGGTCGGAGGCCTTGATGTGGGAGAGATAGGTTTCGTAGATCTGTTCGAGATCGGATTCGCTGAGCTTGCCGTTGCGCGCCAGCGTCTCGTTGATGATCTTGTTGAGGGGAGCGTTGTATCCGGTCGCGTAGACGTACCAGATTTCATAGTTGCGCGGGACGGCGGTCTGCCGGAGGGATTTGATCTGGCCCAACGCGACTTCGGCAAACGCCATTGTGCGTTCGTGCTCGTCCAGCAGCTTGACCACTGATCCGTCCCCAATAGCGAGCAGCGCCGGTCGTTGCCGTGCAGCAATGATTAAATTATCGCCGCAAGTTATCCGAGGAGGATGAACGGCCGGTAAACAGTTCCGGCCGCAGGAATCGACGCTTGTCAGACGCGGGCGCGAACGGGCCGCAACAGGAATGCAGGAAGGTGCGAGTGATCGGCGGGCTCCGATTCGACCTCGCGGTGGGCGCGCCGCGGTTCGGGTCGCCCGATCGAGGGCACGCGTGAAGGCTGCGCAGGGACGGGCGGCGCGAAGGCTGCGGCCTCCGGCTGCGGTTTTGCACTGCGGCCCGTGCCTTTGGCATGCCGCGGTTCACGATCGGCTGACTTGTCGCTGTTTCTGGCGTGTCGCGGTTCGCGTTCGCGCCGGGGCTTGCGCCCGCCACGCGAACCTTCCCGGGCGCCGTCGCGTGCGCGATGTTCGCGCGGCTGATCGGACTCCTCGGAAGGTTCCGAGTGTACGGCGTAGTCACCTTCGGCGACCGGAATGTTTTGCCCGATCAGCCGTTCGATTGCAGCGATCGATTTGCTGTCGAGCGGGGTGACGATCGAGATCGCGGTGCCGGCGCGGCCTGCGCGCCCCGTTCGGCCGATGCGATGCACGTAGTCGTCGGCATGATGCGGCACGTCGAAATTAAAGACGTGGCTGACGGCGGGAATGTCGAGGCCGCGGGCGGCGACGTCGGAGGCCACCAGCAGCGGAATCTCACCCTTGCGGAATTGGTCGAGCGCCGCAGTGCGCGCCGACTGGTCCATGTCGCCATGCAGGGCGCCGACGCTGAAGCCGTGCTTCTGCAGCGATTTGTGAACGACGGCGACTTCGCGCTTGCGGTTGCAGAAGATGATCGCGTTATTGAGGTCCTTGGCGTCGCGCAACAGGCGGCGAAGGAGCTCGCGCTTCTGGTGCGGCTCGCGGCCGCCGTTGACCTTGAACTGCGACACGCCGGCTGCCGTGGTTGCCGGCTTGGAGACTTCGATCCGCTCCGGGTTGTGTAGGAAGGTTTCGGTGATGCGGCTGATTTCTGGCGGCATCGTCGCGGTGAAGAACAGCGTCTGGCGCGTGAACGGCACCAGTTTGCAGATGCGTTCGATATCGGGGATGAAGCCCATGTCCAGCATGCGGTCGGCTTCGTCGATGACCAGGAGTTCGACACCGGTAAGCAGGAGCCCGCCGCGCTCGGTGTGGTCGAGCAGTCGGCCGGGCGTTGCGATCAGGACGTCGACGCCGCGGGTCAGCTTGGAGTCCTGGTCGCCGAACGAGACGCCGCCGATCAGGAGCGCGACGTTGAGTTTCTGGCCGGCGCCATACTTGTCGAAATTCTCTTTGACCTGAGCGGCGAGTTCGCGGGTCGGTTCGAGGATCAGGGTGCGGGGCATCCGTGCCCGGGCGCGGCCCTTTTCCAATAGCGTCAGCATGGGCAGGACGAAGGCGGCGGTCTTGCCGGTGCCGGTCTGGGCGATGCCGAGGACGTCGCGGCGGGCCAGAACGTGGGGGATCGCCTGTTCCTGGATGGGAGTAGGGGTGGTGTAACCGGTGGCCGCAACTGCGGCGAGGACCTTATCGGAAAGGCCGAGATGGGAAAAAGACATTGAGCCTCTAGTCGACACCGCCGTTCGGAATCGAGGGTAAAAAGGCTGTCGCGTTTTGCCCCGAAACGGCGCGCTTTTGAAAAGCTGAGGGCTCTGACTTACGCAGACGAGCGGCTAACCTAAGGAATCGCGTTTCGATCCAAGGCCGCGTTGAGCGCGAACATAGGGTCGAAACGGCCAAAGTCAATCTAGGAACCTGCATTGAAGCCCAAAAAGCTTAATGTTTTCGCACAAATAACGGCAAAAACCGTCATTTGGCCGTCAAACCGAGCCGCTGCCTTGCCATCGAGCGGGGCCGTTGAACCGTAGGCATCGGGATGCCGACTATGGCATGAAGCGGCTATGCACGGCCCGGACCAGGACCATTCGTGCACTGGGGGATTCGATGAAGGATTGGTTTTCCAGATTGCTCGCGGTGACGAGCCTTGCAGCGTGCATCGCGGCCTTCGCCGCGCCCGCCTACGCCGCGAAGCGAGTCGCGCTGGTGGTCGGCAATAACGACTACAGGCATGTTCCCAAGCTGCAGAAGGCGGTCAACGACGCCCGCACCATGGGCGATACGCTCAAGCAGCTCGGCTTCACGGTGATGGTGGCGGAGAACCAGAACCGGCAGGCGTTCAGCCAGACGCTGCTGGCATTCGACAAGGCGGTCGACGCTGGAGACACCGCGTTCTTCTTCTATGCCGGCCACGGCTTTGAAATCGCGGGCCAGAACTTCCTGCTGCCGACCGACGTGCCGGCGGCGACCGAAGGCCAGGAAGAGCTGGTGCGCGACGCCTCGATCCTCGCCGATCGCGTCATCGAACGGCTGCAGAACCGGAAGGTCCGTACCGCCATTCTGGTGTTCGATGCCTGCCGCAACAATCCGTTCGAACGCGCCGGCACGCGTGCGGTCGCCGGCGGCGGCGGGCTTGCGCCGATGACGCAACTGCCGGAAGGCGTGTTCTCGATCTTCTCGGCCGGGCCGCGGCAGACCGCGCTCGACCGGCTTTCCAACGACGACGCCAATCCCAATTCGGTGTTCACGCGAACCTTCGCCAAGGAGATCACGCAGCCCGGGGCAAACCTCGTCCAGGTCGCGCAGCGCACGCGGCGGGCGGTCAGCGAACTGGCGGAGACCGTCCGCCACAAGCAGATCCCGGTTTACTTCGACCAGATGGTCGACGACGTTTTTCTGAATGGTTTGGCGAAGGCCGAGCCCGAGGCGACAAAGCCCGCCGAGCCGCTGCAAAAACTTGCAGCCTTGCCGCCGGTGCAGCGGCTGCAGCCGCAGAACGATTCCGTCAACGCACCGATCGCGATGTTCTCGCGCCACAATGGCGGCTGGACCGTGGTGTTCTCGATCGCCGACCCGACGCTCGGCATTTCCTGGCGGATCGGCGACAGCGGCGATTTCCGCGAGACCGGCTTCATGGATACGCTCGATCCGCGTACCCGCAAGCGGATGCCCAACCCGTCGGTCGAGCTGCCGGCCGATGCACCAGCGGCCGTCATCCAGGTGCGCTATGTCGACACCAATGGCGAGTTGCAGGGGCCGTTCCCGATCCGGTTCGACCCCGAAGCCGCGCTGATCCGCGATCAGCGGAAGATTCTCGACATGACCGCGACGAGTTGGTTGTCGTTCCGCGAGTACAACGGGGTCCTGGTCTATTATACGCACCTGATGTCGTACCGTTGCGCGATCCGCGAAGTGCGCGTCGGCATCGACAGTGCGGTGCCCGACAAGGTACTGAAAATGCCGCCTTGCAACACTCGCGATCCCAGCGTCATTCCACACGATGCGCAGCCTTATTTGAAGCTCGCGCCCGCGACCAGATCGGTTTCGGTGGAATTGACCTATCGCGACGGCAGCGTCTCCGAGATCAAGAGTTTTAGGCGGTAATAGGTGCGCCTTCGGTTGCATCTCCTTCGTCGTACCTGCGAACGCAGGGACCCATAACCACAAATGCGCGTCGTTGAAGAAAGCCGTCGTCCATCCAGCACGCCAACAACCGCCGCGGCGTATGGGTCCCTGCGTTCGCAAGGACGACGGAGTGGATGCGGTTCAGTTTTCGACAAGCCAAACATCCACGTTCTCGCGGCGTGATACGCCCGAGCATTGCATGACGTTGTCCCTCAAATCGGAGGGAGCAGGGAATGCCGGGCGCTTGCTGCACCCGCGGTCTCGTGTGCGGACGGCGGATCGGACGACTGCAGGCCGGCGGGACAGCGGCGCGATAAAAGGCCGAACGTTCACCATGCCGCCGGCTGAAATGGCTCCTTTTTTGGCCATCATGTGCTTGCATGCAAGTGGATTAGCGGGCGTCTCGAAATGAGAGCCGGTCGCTTCGGGCATCTGCTGTTTAGCTGCAGCGGCTGCCTCTCGTTTTGTAAATCTATTTTGAGTTGTGTTGCGTAATGTCAGAGTTTGCCGCCGCGCCGGTGTTGCGACCAGGGCTCCCAGGCTTCATCGCCGCCTGGCCGCAGTCCCGGCTCTGGCTTCTTTGCCTCGACATTTACCCGGCACTTGCCGGAGCCGCGCTGCCATGGTCGACGACCGCAGTCTCGGTTTTCACGGCGTTGTGGATGGTCACCGTCCTTCCCACGATCGATTGGCAGGCGTTCTTCGAATCCTTACGTGCGTCAGCGCGATCTTTGCCTTTGGTCTTCTTTGCACTGGCGCTCGCGGGCGTCCTCTGGGCCGACGATACCGCGGCCGTGAAATTGCTGGGGCTCAGTCCCGTCGTAAAGCTACTGGCCATCCCGCTTCTCATTTACCATTACCAACGCTCCGAGCGCGGGCATTGGGTGTTGATTGCGTTCCTGGTTTCCTGCGTCCTGCTCATGGGCGTGTCATGGGTGACATATTTCGCGGACTGGAAGGCCCATCCGGACGGGTTGGCTGGAGTCCCCGTCAGAAACTACATCGATCAAAGCCACGAATTCGCCCTGTGCCTGTTTGCCATCGCGCCGCTGCTCCTGTCATTCACTGCAAACGGTCATCGAGCCTGGGCCCTCGTACTCGCGGCCATCATGTTGGGCTTCTACTGCGATATGCGGTTTGTTGCGACTTCACGCACCGCGTTGGTCTGCTTCCCCGCCTTGCTCGTTCTTTTTGCCGTCAGATACCTGAACCGCAGACACGCAATCTGTCTTCTCGCATTGGCGGCGATCGTCGAGGGCGCTGTTCTACTCGCGTCACCCTATCTGCGTGATCGCGTCGAGCGCACCGTGCAGGACTCCCAGGTGGCTGTCGATACCAATGCCGCGACCGCGACCTCGAACGGCCTGCGGCTGGCATATTGGCGCGCTTCCGTCAGATCGATTTCAGAGGCGCCGATGTTCGGGCACGGTACCGGATCGACCAAACAGTTGTTCGACCGCGAAGCCGCGGGCAGGAGCGGCGAGTGGGGCCGCTCCATTCGCAACCCGCATAACCAAACGCTCTACGTCGCCATCCAGTGGGGGATGCTCGGCGCCCTCATCCTGTATGCGATGTGGTACTTTCATCTGCAGCTCTTTCGGGAATCCACGCTCGTTGCGTGGGTCGGGATGGTGATCGTCGTTCAGAACTTCGTCAGCTCGTTGTTCAATTCGCACCTGTTCGACTTCCACGAAGGTTGGATCTATGTTCTCGGCGTGGGTGTAGCGGGCGGCATGGTCGCGCGCGCGCAGCCTCAACCTGCTCTGGCGCGCGGATCAGAACAGGCAGGCATGGCCGGGCTTTAGGATATCGACCGGCAAAGCGCACCTCGGCTGCGGCGGCCCAATTCCTTCGGGCTGAAAGATACCCTACAGTTCGCGTGACACGATTGGTGAGGTAGCGCGATGAAAGTACGTTGCTGCATCGTCGGCGCCGGGCCGGCCGGAATGATGCTCGGATATCTGCTGGGCCGCGCCGGCATCGACGTCGTGGTGCTGGAAAAGCATGCCGACTTCTTTCGCGATTTTCGCGGCGACACCGTGCATCCCTCGACGCTTCAGGTGATGGACGAACTCGGGCTGATCGACGGCTTCCTGAAACTGCCGCACCAGCGCTTGCAGAAGATGCAAGGCATGTTCGGCGGAGAAACGGTGCGGATCGCCGATCTGAGCAGGCTTCACGTCAAATATCCTTTCATCGCCTTCATGCCGCAGTGGGACTTTCTCAATTTCCTGCGCGAGAGCGGCAAGCGGTTCGCTTCCCTCAAGGTGATGATGTCGACGGAAGCGACCGATCTCATTCGAGACGGCGAGCGCGTCACGGGCGTGAAGGCGAAGACGCCGGATGGCATCATCGACGTCGATGCCGACCTGACCATTGCCTGCGACGGACGCCATTCGCTGGTGCGCGAACGCGCCGGCCTTGAGGTCGAGGAAATCGGCGCGCCGATGGACGTGTTGTGGTTTCGCGCCGGCAAGCGGGAGAACGAAAACGAGAGCCTGTTTGCGCGGGTCGATCCCGGCAAGATGATGGTGACCTTCGATCGCGGTGACTATTGGCAATGCGCGTTCGTCATTCCGAAGGGGCAGTATGAGGCCGTGAAGGCGAGGGGCTTGCCCGCGCTGCTCGACGACATCGCGCGCATGGCGCCGATCCTGAAACCGGGACTTGCCGAGGTGAAGAGCTGGGACGACGTCAAGCTGTTGACCGTTGCGGTCAACCGGCTGAAGCGCTGGACGCGGCCGGGGCTACTGTGCATCGGCGACGCCGCGCACGCGATGTCGCCGATCGGCGGCGTGGGCGTCAACCTCGCGGTCCAGGATGCCGTGGCGGCGGCGAACCTGCTGGCGCCAGCGCTGGTGAGCGGCTGCCCGTCGGAAGATGAACTCGACGCGGTGCGCCGGCGGCGCGCGTTTCCGGTGCGGATGACGCAGCGAATGCAGGTCGTCGTGCAGAACAACATCGTGAACGCTGCGCTGAAGCCGGGCAACCGGCCCCTGAAGGTCCCGTTCGTGATGCGGCTGGTCACCGCGGTGCCCTGGCTGCAGGGCATCACGGCGCGGTTTGTGGGGGTAGGCGTGCGGCCCGAGCATGTGCAGTCGCCGGCCCCAGCTTAGCGTACGATGCGGGTGCAGCAGGCATTCCAGCGAGCAGAACGCAACAAAAAGCCCCGGACGATGCCGGGGCTTTGAGCTGTTGAGGGCTATCAAGTAGCCGGATCAGTACCTGGCGACGACAGGGCCACCGAAGCGATAGCTGATGCCACCGCGCACCGTGTGAAACACCGGATCATGTTCATACGAGAATCCGGGGAACGAGAAGACAGAGGCGTTCCGGAAAGTGCCAAAATCGGTGTAGCGGTACTCAAGACGGGCCGACCAGTTCGGCGTGAAGCCGTATTCCCAGCCTGCGCCCACGGTCCAGCCGGTGCGTGTGGTGGAGTGGGTTTCAAAGAGGATATTCGCGTTGACGTAGGTGTGCTCCATATCCGCCCAGGCCGCACCGCCGGTCACGTAAAGCAGCGAGTTGTTGAAGGCCACACCGAGGCGGCCACGGATAGATGCCTGAGCATCCAGCCGGAAGTCCGTGCCATCGAGGCTGGGGATGAGGCGATAACCGCCGTTGATGTCGGCGCCTTCAACGTCGCCTTCGAGACCGAAGACGAACTGACCGACCTGCCAGTTGTAGCCGACGTGACCACCGCCAACGAAGCCATCAGTGTTGAAGCCCTGATTGAAGGCGGTAGGCACGCCCGTAGCGGTGACAAACTCACGGGTGCTGTTGTCACCCCAGGCGTAACCGACCTGTGCACCGATGTAGAAGCCGGTCCAGTTATAGACGGCGGCGATCGGCGCGGGAGCTTTGGTGTAAGGCCGGGCGGCCAGATCGGCGGCCGAGGCGCTGACCGTGCCGATGGCCAGCGCGGCGGCGGCGATAGCGAGCTTTTTCATTATTTTCCCCAATTTCTAGGACAAGTAACGCGAGCAATTGATGCTGGTGCAACATAGCCCAAGAGTCGCATTAAAGCTGTCACCTGCACGCCACAGTCGTGCAACTTCCAGCACCGTTGCACCAATAGATTGCCGAAGGACGGCCGCTATTCGGCTCCAACAATGAGAAAGCGGCGAGATATGAGCTATTTGGCTGCCCGTTGGCGCTGCGAGGCTGTCTTCCCGGCGAATCGCTCTTATTTCACTGTTAAGGTGAACCTGACAAACGGCCCGCCTATCCCATAACAGAATACCCGCCATCGACAGGAATCGCCGTGCCGGTGACGAAGTCGGACGCGGGCGAGGCGAGAAAAACTGCGATCCCTGCAAAATCATCGATCGCGCCCCAGCGCGCCGCCGGCGTGCGCGCCAGCACGCGGTCGTGCAGGCCGTCGATCTCCTTGCGGGCGCGCTTGGTGAGATCGGTATCGATCCAGCCCGGCAGCACGGCATTGGCCTGGATATTGTCGGCCGCCCAGGCGCAGGCGCAGGAGCGGGTGAACTGCACGATGCCGCCCTTGCTCGCGGCATAGGCTGGCGTGAAGCTGGCGCCGAAGATCGACATCATCGAGCCGATATTGATGATCTTGCCGCCGCCGACCGCCTTCATCGCCGGATAAACCGCCTGCGAGCACAGGAAGGCGCTGGTGAGGTTGGTTTGGATCACGCTGTTCCACTCGGCGATATCGAGCGCATGCGGCGGCTTGCGGATGTTGATGCCGGCATTGTTGACGAGGATATCGATTCGGCCGAGTTCGCGGACGACGCGTTCGGTCATGGCGGTGACTGCCGACTTGTCGGTGACATCGGCCGCAACCGAAATCGCCTTGGCGCCGCCTTGCTCAAGTTCCGCGACCGCACCGGCCGACTTCGCTTCGTTGCGGCCCACCACGGCGATCACCGCGCCGGCCTCGGCGAGACCCCGTGCCATGCCGAGCCCGATACCGCCATTGCCACCGGTGACGATGGCTACCTTGCCGGTGAGGTCGAAGAGTTTTGGCTTCATCGCTTTTGTCCGCTTTGTTGTTGGAACGTGATGACCCTAGTTTGATCTGAGCCGTGAAGCGAATATTGGACTGCGTTCCCCGGATGCTGCGCAGTGCGCTGCGCTGGCGGCGTGGTGCGCTGCTGATCCGGGGTCTGCGGGGGCGGTGGGGTGGGTCCCGGCTCTGCGGTGCAGCGTCAAGAGACGCTGTCGCCTGCTAACGTCTGCCATGCCCTGCGGCTTTGACGAGCTCGTGCGCGCGGCCGGATCCGGACTGGTCCGGTGTTCGAGCAACAAAAAAGCCCCGGACAATGCCGGGGCTTTTGAGCAGTTTATTCGAAGGGATCAGTACCTGGCGGCGACCGGAGCGCCACTCCAGTTGAAGCGGTACACCAGCGAGGTGCTGATGGTCTGCGTCCAGGGCTTGAAGGTCACAGCGGTACCGGTCGGACCGCCGCCGAAGGCGGGCGTGACCGTCCCCGGCAAGGTGACGCGATCATAGAAAGCAGAGCGATACTCTGTCTTCATGAACCAGCCGGGAGCCGAGATGCCGAAAAGGTCCAGGTTGTTCTCAACGCCGCCGCCAATGAACCATCCATTCCGATCGAAGGAGGGCGTGGTGTAGATTCCCGGGCCGCCGGGCGCGAAGATAGTGGATTGAGTAGTGCCCGACCACTCTGAACCAGTGTAGCCAGCATTAACGTAAGACAACACATTGGGAGCAACCAGATAACCCAGTCGCACACCAGCGGCATAGCTCGTCTCGAGCTTCATGCGGCCTTCGGTGAAAAAGAAAGGATCGCTGAGGGAGCCGCGGATATCCCCGAACTGAGCGTCACCGAAAATACCGGCCACCCATCGGCCGGCGAACTGCATATCGTAGCCGGCGCCGACCGTTCCGAACCAGCCGCTGCCGCCATTCCGCTGGTCGCGGGTGAGGGCCACTGGAGCCCCAGGGAAGGTCACGACGTTGCTATCAGCGCTCCAGAGCCCGCCGCCGCCACCACCGAAGATGTAGAAGCCGGTCCAGTTATACGCTGCGGCGACAGGAGCCGGCGCCTTGGCGTAGGGCCGGGCCCCGAGGTCGGCCGCAACTGCCGATCCGGTGAATGCTGCAACCGCGGTCAAAGCGAGCAGTACTTTTTTCATGTCTAGTTCCTCAACTTCTTGTTCGCTTGACGAGGTGCGCGAGCGCCGATTCCCAAAATCCAGTACCGTGACTATACGCAGTTCCGGCCAAATTGCTGTTGCGGGGGAAGCACACTGGGCCGAAAAGGAATGACTGGCAAAAGCCCGAAAGACGAGCAGATTCCGCCAATGACCGGCCAGAAAGACCGGAAATCGGCCAAAAATCGCCTGTTCTGACGGAATTAGACGTCCAGCAGCTCGTCGCTTGCGAATTCCGCCTTGTCGGAGATGAAGGCAAACCGGGCCTCGGCCTTGGTTCCCATCAGCCGCTCGACAGAATCGGCCGTGCCTTCGCGGTCGTCGGCCAGCAGCACCACGCGGAGCAACGTGCGCTTGGCCGGATCCATGGTGGTTTCCTTGAGCTGGGCCGGCATCATCTCGCCGAGGCCTTTGAACCGATTCACCTCAACCTTGGCGTTGGCGTTGAACTCGCTCTTCAACAGCGCGTCCTTGTGTGTATCGTCGCGTGCATAAACCGACTTGCTGCCGTGCGTCAGCTTGTAGAGCGGCGGAACCGCCAGATAGAGGTGGCCTTCGTCGATCAGCCGCGGTGTCTGACGATAAAAGAAGGTGATCAGCAGTGACGCGATGTGTGCGCCGTCGACGTCGGCGTCGGTCATGATGATGATGCGCGAATAGCGCAGATCCTCTTCGCGGTAATGCGCGCCGGTGCCGCAGCCGATCGCCTGCATGAGATCGGAAAGCTGCGCGTTAGCGGTGAGCTTGTCCTTGCCCGCAGAGGCGACGTTGAGGATCTTGCCGCGCAAGGGAAGCACGGCCTGGGTTTTGCGGTCGCGCGCCTGTTTGGCGCTGCCGCCAGCCGAGTCGCCCTCGACGATGAAGAGTTCCGAGCCTTCCTGAGCGCTGTTGGTGCAATCGGAAAGCTTGCCGGGCAGGCGCAGCTTCTTCACCGCGGTCTTGCGCGAGATCTCCTTCTCGGCGCGGCGGCGCAGCCGTTCGTCGGCGCGCTCGATGACGAAATCGAGGAGCTTGTTGGCCTGCAGCGGATTGCCCGACAGCCAATGGTCGAACGGATCCTTGATCGCCTGCTCGACGATCTTCTGCGCTTCGGCCGTGGCGAGACGATCCTTGGTCTGGCCCTGGAATTCCGGCTCGCGCACGAACACGCTGAGCATCACGGCAGCGCCCACCATGACGTCTTCCGACGTGACAGGCGCGGCGCGCTTGCCCTGGCCGATGCGCTCGGCGTGGTCTTTCAGGCCGCGCAGCATCGCGCTGCGCAGGCCCGATTCATGGGTGCCGCCGTCAGGCGTCGGCACGGTGTTGCAGTAGGAGGAGAGGAAGCCGTCGGCATCCGCGGTCCACGCGACCGCCCATTCGCAGGCGCCATGGGCGCCGTTGCGCCCCGACTTGCCGGAGAAGATATCCGGGTGCACCAGCGTGTCGGCGTGAATGGCCGCGCCGAGATAGTCCTTCAGGCCGCCCGGGAAGTGGAAACTGTCCTCGGCCGGCACGTCCTCGATTCCCTTCAACAGCGTGGGATCGCAGCGCCAGCGGATCTCGACGCCGCCGAACAGGTACGCTTTCGAGCGAGTCATCTTGAACAGGCGCTGCGGCTTGAACGCGGCCTTGGCGCCGAAGATGTCGGTATCCGGCTTGAAGCGGATGCGGGTGCCGCGGCGGTTGTTGATCTTGCCGAGGTCTTCGAGCTTGCCCTTGGGGTGACCGCGCTCGAAACTCATCCGGTAGAGTTTCTGGCTGCGCGCGACTTCGACCTCGAGCCGCGAGGAGAGGGCGTTGACGACGGAGACGCCGACGCCGTGCAGGCCGCCCGAGGTCTCGTAGACCTTGGAGTCGAACTTGCCGCCGGAATGCAGCGTGCACATGATGACTTCGAGCGCAGATTTCTTCGGAAACTTCGGATGCGGATCGACCGGGATGCCGCGGCCGTTGTCGGTGACGGTCAAGAAGCCGTCGGCGCTCAATTCCACCTCGATGAAGGAGGCATGCCCTGCCAGTGCCTCGTCCATGGCATTGTCGATGACTTCGGCGAACAGGTGGTGCAGCGCTTTCTCGTCGGTGCCGCCGATGTACATGCCGGGGCGCCGGCGCACCGGTTCCAAGCCTTCCAGCACCTCGATGTCAGCAGCGGTATAGCCGGCCTCGGCGCTGGTTCCGCGCGAGGCGGCCTTGGACGCAGCCCGGCCCTTCGATTCTGCTCCAAAGAGGTCATTCGGTTTTGGTTTTGCAACTGATTTCAATGGTTTGGACATGGCTCTTTAGGTGTTGCGCGCGATCTCGCGAGCGAATCGGTCACTCTGACTATGCCACGGATGGGCTCAAAAGGTGACGGTGCGCCAGGAGGGTTCGCGGCTTTAAAGCTGTGACTTTTGGGCCTGCTATCAACGATATCCCAACGCCGGCGCGGGCGTGCCCTTGCATTCGCCTTACGGTCGTCCGAAGGTTCCCTCGGGCTGGGGGGATCCGATCAAATGACTATCAGACTATTGTTGGCCGTCGCAATCGCGGCGCCGTGTCTTGGCTGTGCCTCCGTGACGCGGGGAACGACAGAGAACATTTCCATCTCGAGCACGCCGGCGGGCGCGACCGCCGAGATTACCGGTCTGGATATTCCAACGGCATGCGTGACGCCGTGCGTGGTCCAGGCCAAGCGCAACGCCGACATCACGGTAACCGTCAGCAAGGAAGGCTATGAGTCGCAGATCATTCCGTTGACCAAAGAGATCCCCGGAGCGGGCGCGGCAGGCTTCGCCGGCAACGTGCTTCTCGGTGGCCTGGTCGGAATGGGCGTCGATGCCGCTACCGGCGCGGCGATGGATCACAAGCCAAATCCGGTCATTGTGACCCTGCAACCCGTCGCGCCGCCCCGCGCGGCCAGGCCGCGGCCCGCGAAACGGCCGGCGCCGCCGCAGAGTTGACCGGCACTCGGAAGCGAGACGGCACCCTATTTGGATACGACCCAGGGAGGACAGAACTGCCTTTATCACATGCGGTGCCGGCCATTGTGACTTGAAGTCACGCAAGCGGCTGGCTAGAGCCTTGAATCAGACGAAAGTTCAAGGCGGAAACGGGGCGGGAAGGCATTCAACAGATGGAAGACTATGTGCGCGCCCTGGCTGATTTCGTGCGCGACAATCAGGCTTGGGCCGCACCGGTCGTCCTGGTGCTGGCATTCTGCGAATCGCTTGCCTTCGTCTCGCTGCTGGTGCCGGCCTGGGGGGCGCTGGTCGCGATCGGCGCGCTGGTCGGCGTCAGCGGCATCAGCTTCTGGCCGGTCTGGCTCGCCGGCGGCATCGGCGCGGCGCTCGGCGACTGGGTCTCTTACTGGATCGGCTTCAAATACAAGGAGCACGTCGCCGAGATGTGGCCGCTGTCGCGCTATCCTGGAATCCTGCTGCGCGGCGAAGAATTCGTTAAGAAATGGGGCGTGCCTTCGATCTTCATCGGCCGCTTCTTCGGGCCACTGCGCGCCTCGGTGCCGCTGGCCGCCGGCATTTTCGAGATGGCCTACTGGCCATTCCAGATCGCCAATTTCGTCTCCGCGCTGGTCTGGTCGGCCGCTCTGCTACTGATCGGCGACGTCATGGGAAAACTCGCCGAATGGCTGTGGCGGGTGGCGTAGGGCGGATTGGAATAAGGTGATGATGAGGGTGTTAGCCCCAAGATGCCGAAGCCATCTTCGCATCGCCGTCGCCTGGCCGTCGTCGCGCTAACGTAGAAATTGATAAATTCGGCAGCAACCGAACCGAGGCCCGGCAAGAACGGAAATCTTGCGAACCGCATCCATCGTCTCACTGGGAGGACATCACATGGAATTGACACGTCGTCACGCACTTGCCGGAGCCGCGGCGCTCGCCGCAACGCCGCTTTTGCCGCAGGCACCCGCCAAGGCGGCAGCCCCTGTGGCGGACAAGCAGGCGCCGAGCTTCTATCGCTACAAGGTGGGCGATGCCCAGGTGACGGCGGTTTCGGATGGCGTCAACAATTTCGCGCTGCCTGACACGTTCGTGCTCAACGTCAAGAAGGACGAAGTCAACGCGGCGCTCGAAAAGGCCTTCATGCCGAAGGACAAGATGTCGATCCAGTTCGCGCCGCTGGTCATCAATACCGGCGGCAAGCTCGTGGTGGTCGATACCGGTAACGGCGCTGCGGCCTTTGCATCGAGCAAGGGCAATGTCGGGCAGTTCGGCGCCAACATGGTCGCCGCCGGCTTCGACCCCAAGGCGGTCGACATCGTCGTCATCTCGCACTTCCACGGCGATCACATCAACGGTCTGTTGACTGCGGACAACGCGCCGACCTTTCCCAATGCCGAGGTTCTCGTGCCGGCGGCGGAATGGAAGTACTTCATGGATGACGGCGAGATGAGCCGGGCGCCGGAAGGGCGGATGCAGACCGTGTTCAAGAACGCCCGCCGCGTGCTGGAGGCAGGGCTCAAGAAGAAGGTGACGCCCTATGAATGGGGCAAGGAAGTAGCTCCCGGACTGACGGCGGTGGAAACCATCGGCCACACGCCGGGCCACACCTCCTACGTTCTCGCGTCAGGCTCCGACAAGGTGTTCATCCAGTCTGACGTCACCAACCTGCCGGCGCTGTTCGTCACCAATCCCGGCTGGCACCTGATGTTCGACCAGGATCCGGCGCTGGCGGAAAAGACCCGCCGCCGGGTCTACGACATGCTGGTCGCCGACAAGATGCGGGTCCAGGGCTTCCACTATCCGTTCCCGGCCAACGGTTTTGTCGCGAAGGACGGTAACGGCTACCGGCTGATCCCGGCGCCGTGGAGTCCGGTGATTTGACACGAAGTGTCATTCCGGGGCGCGCATAGCGCGAACCCGGAATGACGAGTTCGCATCTTGACGCCAGCCGGGCGCGGCCTTATAGCCGCGCCCATGACTATCGCCGCGACCATCTCCATCGCTCGCCGCCGCCGCGCCATCATCGCGGTATGGGCGGACGTCTGCGTCTAGGATTGTCGCCTCTGCCGCCGGATCGGGTCCCGCGGCTTCTTCCTTTTCCAGAAAACGCGGTCTGAACTGGCGGCTCCTACGTCAAGCAGGAGTTTGAAATGTATACGCCACCAATGTTCAAGTCCGACCGCGCCGCGAGCCTCGCGTTCGCGGAAGCGCGCGGCTTCGGCCTGGCTTGCGCGTGGGATGGCAAGAGGCCGGTCGCCTCGCCGCTGCCGTTCTATCTGACCTCGGCCAATGACGGTACGCCGCGCGCGGCGTTTCACGTCGCGCGGCAAAATCCGCTGGTGAAGCTCGCGGACGGAACGGCGTCCTGGCTGCTGGCCGTGACGGGAGCGGATGCCTATGTGTCGCCGGACTGGTACGTCTCGCCGGACCAGGTGCCGACCTGGCTCTATCGGGCGGTGCATCTAACCGGCCCGGTGCGGACGATGTCGGACGACGAACTCGCCGCGCAGATCGAGACGCTGAGCGCGAAGTTCGAAGAGCGGCTGCTGCCGAAGAAGCCGTGGCTGTTGTCGAAGATGACGGCAGGGCGGCTGGCGGCGATGAAGAAGGCGATCGTGGGACTCGAAATGACGGTCGAAGAGGTGGAGGGCAGCTTCAAGCTGAACCAGCACAAGTCGGAGGCCGACTATGCAGCGGTTGCCCAAGTGCTGGCGCAAGGCGACGCAGACGCGCGCGAAATCGCAAGCCTGATGCGCGCGGCGCGGCCGCTGGCGTTCGCCGCGGAAACGGAAGACAATCAAATGACGCTTGAAAGGAACGCGTGATGGGCTCGAAGAAGAAGATCGGCATTCTCGGCGCCTCCGGTTACACCGGGGCCGACGCGGTGCGCCTGCTCGCACGGCACCCGAACGCCGAGATCACGGCGCTCACGGCCAATACCCATGCCGGCAAGTCGATGGGCGACGTCTTCCCGCATTTCTTCATGCTGGAGCTGCCGAAGCTCGTCGAATGGGAGAAGGTCGACTGGACCGGGCTCGACGCGGTGTTCTGCGGGCTGCCGCACGGCACCACGCAGGAGATCGTCGCCGCGGTCCTCAGGGCCAACCCCAACATCAAGGTGCTCGACATGTCCGCCGATTTCCGGCTGCGCGACAAGGCCACCTATGCGCAATGGTACGGCCATGAGCACCGGGCGCTCGAACTGCAGGGCGAAGCCGTCTACGGCCTCACCGAATTCTACCGCGAGAAGATCGCGGCCGCGCGGCTCGTCGCCTGTCCCGGCTGCTATCCGACCGCGGCGCTGCTCGCGCTGGTGCCGCTCGCCAAGGCAAAACTGATCGACGTCGATGACATCGTCATCGACGCGAAGTCGGGCGTTACCGGCGCCGGGCGCGGCTTGAAGCAGAACACGCTGTTCAGCGAGGCGGGCGAGGGGCTGTCGCCCTATTCGGTCGGCACCCATCGGCACGCGCCCGAGATCGAGCAGGAGATCGGCGTCGCCGCGGGCGCTGCAGTGACGGTGAACTTCACGCCGCATCTGATCCCGATGGCGCGCGGCGAACTCTGCACGTCCTACGTCAAGCTCAACGGCGCGACGCCGGACGATCTGCGGGCGGCGCTGGAGAAGGCCTACGCCAACGAACCATTCGTGCATGTGGTGAAGAAGGGCGTGTTGCCGCAGACCCAGAACGTGCGCGGCTCGAACTATGTCCAGATCGGCGTCGTCGCCGACCGTATCAAGAACCGGGCGATCGTGATTTCCACGCTCGACAACCTGGTGAAGGGCTCGGCCGGGCAGGCGATCCAGAACATGAACCTGATGTTCGGACTGCCCGAGACGGCGGGGCTGGAGCAGATTGCGCTGTTTCCGTGATGCGAGGTGCTGCGGTGGACGAGCAAACCCTGCAATTCTACCGCAGCAACGCGGAAGCCTATGCGAGGCGCGAGATCACCTCGCGACAGGCGCGGCTGACGGCTTTTCTGGCGCTGCTTCCGCCGGGCGCAACGATTCTCGAACTCGGTTGTGGCGCCGGCGGCGACACGGCGGAGATGCTGGCGCGCGGGTTCGATGTTCGTCCGACCGACGGGTCGCCGGAAATGGCGGAGGTCGCCTCAAAGCGTCTCGGCCGTCCCGTCGAGACGCTGCTGTTCCACCAGCTCGACGACGTCGAGACGTTCGATGCCGTCTGGGCCAATGCCTGCCTGCTGCATGTGCCGCGCGACCAGCTTGCGGCCATTCTCTCGCTGATCCGGCGCGCGTTGAAACCGGGCGGCATGTTCTACGCCAGCTACAAGGAAGGCGATGCCGCCGGACGCGACACGCTCGAACGCTACTACAACTATCCCTCGCAGGAGTGGCTGCGTGCCATCTATGCCGAGGCAGGGAAGTGGGGCTCGCTGTCGATCGAGCGCGGTGAGGTAAAAGGCTTCGACGACAAGATGGCGTCGATGCTGTTCGTCGTCGCCCAAAAAGGCCGTTGAAGATCGGCAACCACTTCAATTCGCCGGTTGTTGCGAAATACTGAGCGCTGTTTCAGAGGTCGCCAATGAAAAAACCCCGGAGCCGAGCTCCGGGTTTTTGCTTTTGGTCTTGTGTGCAGGTAGGCGCTCACACCACCTTGAAGATCGCCAGCGCCAGTACGGCTTGCGCCAGGAAGCCGACGGTGAAGGCGAGCGTGCGGAAAACCGGCAGGCCGAGCGTGTAGACGATCAAATGCGCAACGCGGGACCAGAAATACACCGCGCAGGCCATGACGGTCCATCTGTCGGAATAGTCGATCGCGTGCAGTATCAAGACCAGCGGCGCGAAGATGACGAGGTTCTCGACCGCATTGTCATGCGCAAACATCAGCCGGTTGGCCCAATCCGCCTGCGGCTTGTCGTGGCGCGAGGGATTGGCCATGGCGCCGGAGAGGCCGCGTACCTGACAGCGATTGACGATGTAGGGGATCCACAACAGTCCGGTCAAAACCACAGTCAGCGTCAGCCAGAACAGTTCACGCGTCATCGTCTTCCCTCAACTGATCCAAATCCCGGCACGGGATATCAGGAATATAGCTGACCGCGCACGGCAGCGCTATGCGCGCACCTTGACGTAACTGCCGGGAGCGTCCTCAATCGGCGGCATCGCCTCGGAACCGACGGCGCGTGCGGGTACGCGCTCGGCGTCGATGCCCTCCAGCCATTGCAGCCAGTCGGGCCACCATGATCCCTTGTGCTCGGTGGCGTTCTTCATCCAGTCGGCGAGCGTGACGTCCTTGATGTTGTCGTTGGTCCAGTACTGATACTTGCCCGCCGCCGGCGGGTTGACCACGCCGGCGATATGGCCCGAGCCGGACAGCACATATCTGACCGGGCCGCCGAAGAACTGCGAACCGTAGAGCACCGAGTCCGCCGGCGCGATGTGGTCCTCGCGCGTCGCCAGATTGTAGACGGGCACCTTGACCTTCGACAGGTCGAGCAGCGTGTTGTCGAGCACCATGCTGCCGGAGGACAGCCGGTTCTCCAGATAGCAGTTGCGCAGGTAATAGGAATGGTTGGCCGCCGGCATCCGCGTCGCGTCGGAGTTCCAGTGCAGCAAGTCGAAGGAGGAGGGCTGCTGTCCCTTCAGGTAGTTGCTGACGACATAGGACCAGATCAAATCGTTGGAGCGCAGCATGTTGAAGGCCATCGCCATCTTGCTGCCTTCGAGAACGCCCCGTGCTTCCATCTCGCGCTCCAGCGTCGAGATCTGGTCTTCGTCGACGAACACCAGGAGATCGCCGGCATGGGTGAAGTCGACCTGCGCCGCAAAGAACGTCGCGGAGGTGACGCGCTGGCGCCGCTTCTCGGCGAGCCAGGCCAGCGTCGATGCCAGCAGCGTTCCGCCGACGCAGTAACCGGCGGTATGCACTTTCATCTCGCCCGTCACCTTTTCGATGACGTCCATCGCGGTGAGCGGGCCTTCCTTCATGTAGTCGTCGAAGGTCTTCTTGCCGAGTTCCTTGTCCGGATTGACCCAGGAGATGACGAACACCGTGATGCCCTGATCGACGCACCATTTGATGTAGGATTTTTCCGGCTTGAGATCGAGAATGTAGAACTTGTTGATCCATGGCGGCACGATCAGGAGCGGCGTGCGCAGCGCCGTCTCCGTGGTCGGCGTGTACTGGATCAACTGCATCAGCTCGTTCTGGAAGATCACCTTGCCCGGCGTCGTCGCCATGTTGACGCCGACGACGAGGTTCGACGGGTCGGACTGACGGATGCGCAGCATGCCGCGCCCGGCCTCGATGTCTTCAGCCAGCATCCTCATGCCGCGGACGAGGTTGTCGCCGTTCGACGCCAGGGTCTCGCGCAGCACCTCCGGGTTGGTGAGAACGAAATTCGACGGCGAGATCGCGTTGGTGATCTGCTGGACGTAGAACTCGGCCTTCTTGCGCGTGTGCGGATCGACGCCCTCGGCGTTCTTCACCAGTTCCTGTGCCCATTGCGCGGTGAGCAGATAAAGCTGCAGCACGAAATCGAAGAATTGGTTCGATTTCCATTCCGGATCCTTGAAGCGCTTGTCGCGCGGCGACGGCTCGATCGCAGGTTTGGCCTGTTCGCCCGCCATGCGGCGCATCGCCGACCCCCAGAGATCGAGATAGGCTTTGCCCATCCGGGTCTGCAGGGCTTCGGCGCGCTCCTTGTCCGTCAGCCAGTATTCCGCCACCTTGGTAAAAGTCTTGACGACCTCACCGATTTCGCTGGGTGGCTTGTCCTTTGGTTCACCGTCGTCGCGCGGCTTGAGATAGGCCGCGAGCGCCTGGCCGCTCGTCTCCATCGCCCTGGCGATGTTCATGGCAAAGGCTTCGGCGTTGAATGCTTTCGGAGCCTGGGTTTCGGTGTTGACGTCGCTCATATCAAGGACATTATAGCTTCATTTTGCGTTCGTCACCGCGTGGATTGATGGCAACGGGGTTGGGGTTAACCCTGTTGCACTGCGATAAAGTTTGCGTGTTCAGACGCATTGCACACATTGCAGCCGCACCTGTCGCATTTGCTCTTTGGGCTTTAATCGTTTCGGGCGACAATGGTTTGAACGGTTACAGCGAAATCAGCGCCGCGGGACGGTTTGGCGTTGCAAAGCTCGTACCACCGCATAGATGCGATCGCGATGCGGTGCAGAGGTAGTTGGGGATTTCCGGACGGATGCCGGCCACTCGGACGATAAGGCTGTGGTCGATTGCCACGCTGTTTGCGACGGCGTTTGCGCTCGGCGGCTGCTCGACCCAGATCGCGGACATGCCGGGCTTTGGCCTGCCGGCTGATGCACCCGAGCGTCCGAAGGAAGCTGGTGGGTATCTGCCGGTTCATGACCTGCCGCCGGACCGCAACGAGGAGGCGATGAAGCCGGCCGAGCTGGCTAAAATCCAGGCAGAATTGACGGCTGCGCGAGACCGGCAGGCAACCGCCGCTACCCCTCCAAAACCGGGCAAGAAGTGACCCTAATTGCTGGCGCTGCCGGGCTCCCATGGTAAAAGAACCCAATTCAACCGCATTGCGGGTCCAGAGCCTTAAGACCTCGTACCTGAATTCGCTCCAAGTCCTTGATTGGGCGCGATTTTTGGACGAAGCCGATCGGGTTTCGTAGCGCGCGCAGGTTCCGTCCGATTCTGTCCTGCCGGTTGTCGGAGCAAGGGTCCCATGGAAGATTTTTATCGCATTCGCCGTCTGCCGCCTTACGTGTTCGAGAAGGTCAACCAGGCCAAGGCGGCCGCGCGCAATGCCGGGGCCGACATCATCGACATGGGCATGGGCAATCCGGACCTGCCGACGCCGTCCCACGTGCTCGAGAAGCTGAAGGAGACGCTCGGCAAGCCGCGGACCGATCGCTACTCGGCCTCGCGCGGCATCAACGGCCTGCGCAAAGCGCAAGCTGCCTATTATGGACGGCGGTTCGGCGTAAAGCTCAATCCGGATACCCAGATCGTTGCGACGCTGGGTTCGAAGGAAGGCTTTGCCAATGTGGCGCAGGCGATTACCGCGCCCGGCGACGTCGTGCTGTGTCCCAATCCGAGCTATCCGATTCATGCCTTCGGCTTCCTGATGGCGGGCGGCGTGATCCGCTCGGTGCCTTCGGAACCGACGCCGCAGTTTTTCGAGGCGGTGGAGCGTGCAATCATTCATTCGATCCCGAAGCCGATCGCGCTGATCGTCTGCTATCCCTCCAATCCGACCGCCTATGTCGCCGAGCTCGATTTCTACAAGGATCTGGTGGCGTTCGCGAAGAAGCACGAGATCTTCATCCTGTCGGATCTGGCCTATGCCGAGGTCTATTTCGACGACAACAATCCGCCGCCCTCGGTGCTGCAGGTTCCGGGCGCGATCGACGTCACCGTCGAGTTCACCTCGATGTCGAAGACGTTCTCGATGGCGGGCTGGCGCATGGGCTTTGCGGTCGGCAATGAGCGGATCATTGCCGGGCTGGCGCGGGTGAAATCCTACCTCGACTACGGCGCATTCACGCCCATTCAGGTTGCGGCCACCGCCGCGCTGAACGGGCCGGACGATTGCATCAAGGAGATGCGCGACACCTACCGCAGGCGCCGCGACGCGCTGGTCGAATCGTTCGGCCGGGCCGGCTGGGAGATCCCGCCGCCGCAGGCCTCGATGTTCGCCTGGGCGCCGCTGCCCAAGGCGTTCGAAGGCGTCGGCAGCATGCAGTTCGCGACCCTGATGGTGGAGAAGTCCGGCGTGGTGGTTTCGCCCGGCGTCGCCTTCGGCGAGCACGGCGAGGGCTATGTCCGCATTGCCATGGTGGAAAACGAGCAGCGTATCCGCCAGGCCGCGCGCGGGGTGCGCCGGTTCCTTGAAAGCGGCATTGAAACGTTGCACAACGTGGTTCCTCTCGCCAACCGGCGCTAATTCCTTTTATTGCAGGTTCTCTCATTCATGGTCGCACCCCTTAGAGTGGGTATCGCGGGGCTCGGCACTGTTGGTGCCGAAGTCGTCCGCCTCATCGAAGAGCAGTCGCGGGCGCTTGCCGAGCGCAGCGGTCGGGGCGTGCGCGTCGTTGCCGTTACCGCGCGTTCGAAAGCAAAGAAGCGCTCGCTCGACCTGCGCGGCATCCACTGGGCCAAAAGCCCGCTTGATCTGGCCAGCGATCCCAACGTCGATTGCTTCGTCGAACTGATGGGCGGCTCCGGCGAGCCGGCGCTGTCGGCGATCGAGGCCGCGCTGAAGGCCGGCAAGTCGGTGGTAACCGCCAACAAGGCGCTGATCGCCAAGCACGGTGTGCGGCTGGCAAAGGCCGCCGAGAAGCACGGCGGCGCATTCAACTATGAGGCGGCGGTCGGCGCCGCCATTCCCGTCATCAAGACCTTGCGCGAAGGGCTTGCCGGCACCGGCGTCAGCCGCGTCTATGGCATCCTCAACGGCACCTGCAATTACATCCTGACCCGGATGGAGCAGGAGGGATTGTCGTTTGCCGAATGCCTGAAGGATGCGCAGCGGCTCGGCTATGCCGAAGCCAATCCGTCCTTCGACGTCGACGGCCACGACACCGCGCAGAAGCTGGCGATTCTCGCGAGCCTCGCCTTCGGCACCAGGGTGGCGCAGAGTGCGGTGTATGTCGAAGGCATCTCCTCGATCGCGCCGGAGGATCTTCGCGCGGCTGAGGAACTCGGATACCGCGTCAAACTGCTTGGCGTGGCGGTGCGTACCGCCAAGGGCATCGAGCAGCGCGTGCATCCGACCATGGTGCCGAAATCGTCCTCGATCGCGCAGGTGATGGGCGTCACCAACGCCGTGACCATCGATGGTGAAGGCATTCCCCCGATCACGCTGGTGGGGCCCGGCGCCGGTGGGGCCGCGACTGCGTCTGCCGTGGTTGCCGACATCGCCGACGTGGCGCGCGGCATTCGCGCAAAGCCGTTCGGGCGCCCGGTGGAGCGGCTGCGCGACACCACCAAGGCGCCGATGGAGCGGCACGAGGGCGGCTACTACATCCGCCTGATGGCGCGCGACCTCGCCGGCACTGCCGCCACCATCGCCACCCGCCTCGCCGAACAGAAGATTTCGCTGGAATCGATCGTGCAGCGCCACCCCGAGGGCGTCGATGCGAACGGCGCGCCGAAGAAAGCCGCACCGGTTCCGGTCATCCTGATCACCTACGCAACGTCCGAGGATGCGGTCTATCGTGCATTGGAGGCGGTGCAGCGCGACAAGGTGATCAGTGGCCGGCCGCAGGTGATACGAATCGAAAAGAACTGACGCAAATCCGAACGGATTGCGTGCCAAAGGATTGAATGCGGGCCGAGAGGCCCGTGCAGGTTTAAAAGGAGTAAGCCGATGTCGACCCATATTTCCGTTCCGCCGCAATTGTTGCTCGAGCGCATACTGACGCTTGAAATCGTGCGGGTGACGGAACGTGCAGCCGTTTCGGCGGCGCGGCTGCGCGGCCACGGCCAGGAGAAGGCGGCGGATCAGGCCGCCGTGGACGCGATGCGTCGCGAACTCAACAAGCTGCCGATCGAAGGCACCATCGTGATCGGCGAGGGCGAGCGCGACGAGGCGCCGATGCTGTTCATCGGCGAGAAGGTCGGGCTCAACGCCGGTCCGCAGGTCGATATCGCCGTCGACCCGCTGGAAGGTACCACGCTCTGCGCCAAGAACATGCCGGGCGCGATCGCGACCATGGCGATGGCCGATGGAGGCACGCTGCTGCATGCGCCCGACGTCTATATGGAGAAGCTTGCGATCGGACCGGGCTACGACAAGGGTGTCGTAGAACTCGACGCGTCGCCTGCCGACAATGTACGCCGGCTCGCCAAAGCCAAAGGCGTCGAGCCTGGCGCGATCACGGTGCTTGTGCTCGATCGGCCGCGCCACGCCGACATCATCGCCAGCATCCGCTCGACCGGCGCAGCGGTGCGGCTGATCACCGATGGCGACGTGGCCGGCGTGATCCATTGTGCTGACCCCGACAACACCGGCGTCGACATGTATATCGGCACCGGCGGCGCGCCCGAGGGCGTGCTGGCGGCGGCGGCGCTGCGCTGCATCGGCGGCCAGATGCAGTGCCGGCTGATTCTCGACAGCGAGGAGAAGCGTGAGCGCGCGCACAAGATGGGCGTGACCGATCCGAAAATGATCTACGGCATCGAGGACATGGTGCGGGGCGACTGCCTGTTCGCGGCAACCGGCGTCACGACCGGCTCGCTGCTGACGGGCGTCAAATTCCGCAAGGATGACGTGATCGAGACCGAAACGGTGGTGATGCGCTCGGTCACCGGCACAGTTCGTTATATCAAGGCCGAGCACCGGCAACTGGATAAGTTTCATCTCGATTGAGGTTCGGACGACGTCGTTCCGGGGCGATGCGAAGCATCGAACTATGATGCGCAATTGCGCATCTGAGAACCTTGAGATTCCGGGTTCGCGCTTTGCGCGCCCCGGAATGGCCAAGAGAAAAACAAGGGGGAGTGCGCTCGCATGTCCGACATATCAGCCGTGAAAGCGTTGGTGTTCGACGTGTTCGGCACCGTCGTCGACTGGCGCACCAGCCTCATCAACGACTTCACGGAGTGGTCGAAAACCTCCGGCATCGAGGCCGACTGGACCGCGCTGGTCGACGGCTGGCGCGCGGTCTACATGGCCTCGATGGACGAGGTGCGCAAACATCCCGAGCGCGGCTATCAGATACTGGATACGCTGCACCGGCGGTCGCTGGAAAAACTGGTCGCGGCGTTTTCGATACAAGGACTGAGCGACGCCGATCTGCACTACCTGACGATGGGCTGGCACCGTCTGCATCCGTGGCCCGACAGCGTGCCGGGGCTGACGCGGCTGAAGAAGAAATACGTCATCTCGCCGCTCTCCAACGGCAACGTCGCGCTGCTCACCAACATGGCAAAATTCGCCGGCCTGCCGTGGGATCTGATCATGTCGGCGGAGTTGTTCGAGCACTACAAGCCCGATCCGGAAACCTATCTCGGCGCCGCCAAATTGCTCTGCCTACCGCCGGAGCAGGTGATGATGGTTGCCGCGCATAACAACGATCTGAAGGCGGCGCAGCAGAACGGCCTCAAGACCGCGTTCGTCGCACGGCCGACCGAATATGGCCCGCACCAGAAGTATGACTTCGAAGCCACGGGCAATTGGGACATCGTCTCCAAGGATTTTGGCGGCATCGCCGACCGGCTGGGGTGCTAGCGGCTTAGGTCGCGCCGGCCTGGATCACGCCGAACCAGCCAAGGCCCCTGTAGGTCTCGTAGCCGGGCGTGGCGTGGAACGCGACCATGGTGCCAGAACGGTCCTGGTAGAAGCCGGAGCGCCGGCCCTCCAGTGCGAGCGAAATGCGTTCTGTAAGCATGCCCTGGCCGTCGGACGCCGCGATCACCCGGAAATTCGAATCGACCAGCAGCACGCGCGCCTTATCGGCCGCGCCGACGCGCACGCCCTGGACGATGGCGCGGGCCTGCGGCTCCCAGTCGAAATGGATCGCCAGCACGCCGGTGGGTTTGCCGTGCGCCTTGCCGCCTTCGCGGACGCTGGCGCAATAGGTCACGACCTGGGCGTTGCCGAGTAGGGGTTGGCATTCGACGTCGCCGACGGCGTAGTCGTCGCCGGAGCGTAAGGCGCGCGCCGCGCGAAACCATTTTGTCTGCGCCACGTTCTGGCCCACGACGCCAAAGCGATCGGCACGGCCATTGGCCAGCACATTGCCGTCGAGATCGCACAGCCAGAGATCGAGATAGACGGTGTAGGCGCCGAGGATCACGGCCATCCGCTCGGACACATGGCTGACGGCGGCAGCCTGCGGCGCGGCCGCGCAATCGACCACGGCGGAGTCGGTCGCCCACCAGCGCACGTCGCAGGTGCGCTCATAGAGGTTGCGGTCGATCAGCTCGATGGCGTTCAGCGACAAATCGACCATGCGCTCGCCGCGCGAGCGGTCGGCCATCTGCGCGATCGAGTTCATCAGATTGCCGGTCCGGTTGGTAAGCTGGCTTTCGAGCTCGCGGGCAATGGTCTCGACCTGCTGGCCGACGTTGCGGACCTCCTGCGCCACCACGGCAAAGCCCGCGCCTTGGGCGCCGGCGCGCGAGCTCTCGATCAGCGCGTTCAGCGCCAGCATCTTCATCTGGTTGGTGATCTTCTGGATCGACTTGGTCTTCTCGCAGGCGACCTGGTTGACCTCGGCGGTCAATCTCGCGATCAGCGCGGAAACGTCGGATTCGTCCTGGGTATCAGCCGCATTGGACGGCTGTTTTGCGATCGTTGCGGTTTGGGAGCGAAGCGCGACGGACATTGGCAGGAATTCCTCAGTCTTTGTGCGGATGTCGATCTTCTGCGGATCGGCGGGACTCAAGCGAGAAGCATTTGCCTCCTTTGTCGGGGATCATGGCTAACGATTGGTTTAAGTTCCGCTGCGTTCCCGGTAGTTTTGCCGGGACAAGTTGCATCTTCTTTGTGCAAGTCGGTTTTGTCAGCAGCGGCCGGGGCGTACGTTGCCCCGGGACTGTGCACGCTGATTCGTTCGCTACGACGCCGCCATTGCCTCCCGGTTTGCGTTTGCCGACGGGCCGCTTTGCCCCTATCTCTCGAAGGCATCATGATCCTCCCCGCATCCGCGCTTCCCGTTGAACTGCCGCCGGCGTTTCTCGGCGTGGCGCGTTCGGCGACCGGTAAATTGTGGCGCGACCGGCTCGACGCCAGGGGGGCGGCGCTGGCGTTGGCGATCACCCAGCGCTACCAGGTGCCGGAGATGCTGGCCCGCGTGCTGGCGGGCCGCGATGTCGGGATCGATGAGGTCCTGGATTTTCTCGACCCAACCATCCGCAAGCTGATGCCCGATCCACACACCGTGACGGCGATGGAGACGGCGGCCAAACGTATCGCAGACGCGGCCATGCGCGGGGAAAAGGTCGCGATCTTCGGCGATTACGACGTCGATGGCGCGACCTCGGCGGCGCTGCTCGCCTGGCATCTGCGCCATTGCGGGCTCGATCCCTTGATCCACATCCCCGACCGCATTTTTGAAGGCTATGGCCCCAATGTCGATGCGGTGCGGGCGCTGGCCGCCAAAGGCGCGACGCTGCTGGTGACCGTCGATTGCGGCACCACCAGCATCGAGCCGTTGGCGGAAGCGCGAAAGCTCGGCCTATCCGTCGTCGTCATCGATCATCACCAGACCGGCGATGAATTGCCCGAGGTCGACGCGCTGGTGAATCCGAACCGGCCGGACGATCTTTCCGGGCTTGGTCATCTGGCGGCGGTCGGCCTGGTGCTGATCACGCTGGTGGCGGTGAACCGGGAATTGCGCCGTCGCGGCTTCTGGAGCGCGGAGCTGCCGGAGCCGGACCTTTTGGGCATGCTGCACCATGTGGCGCTCGGCACCGTGGCAGACGTCGCGCCGCTGATCGGGCTGAACCGCGCCTTCGTCGCCAAGGGGTTGATCGCGATGCGCCGCCGCGACCATGTCGGCCATACCGCGCTGATGGACGTGGCGCGGCTGAACGGCCCGCCGGAAGCCTGGCATCTCGGCTTCATGCTGGGGCCGCGCATCAATGCGGGCGGCCGGATCGGGCGCGCCGATCTGGGCGTGCGGCTCTTGCTGGAGGGCGACGTCTCGGAGGCCGCGCGGATCGCGGCCGAACTCGACCGGCTGAACAGCGAGCGCCGCGTCATCGAGCAGGCGGCCGAAGCGCAGGCCGAGGCCGAGGCGCTGGCCTCGCTCGGGCTCGAAGACAAGGGCGCGGTGATCGTGACCGCCGCCGAAGGCTGGCACCCCGGCATCGTCGGCCTCGTCGCCTCGCGGCTGAAGGAGAAATTTGCGCGGCCCGCTTTTGCCATTGCGCTGGAGCCGGGCGGCATCGGCACCGGCTCCGGCCGCTCGATCTCGGGTGTCGATCTCGGCAAGGCCGTGCGGCAGGCGCTGAAGGACCGCATCCTGATGAAGGGCGGCGGCCATGCCATGGCGGCCGGCGTGACGCTGCGCAAAGAGAAGCTCGCGGAGTTTCGTGCCTTCATGGAAAGCGCGCTGGCCGAGGACGTCGCCAATTCCCGCCACGAGAACGAGCTGTTCATCGACGGTGCCGTCAGCGCCCGCGCCGTGACCGTGGAATTCGCCAATACGCTGAACCGCGCCGGGCCGTTCGGGGCGGGCAATCCGGAGCCGGTGATCGCGCTGCCGGCGCATCAGCTCGTCTATGCCGACGAAGTCGGCCAGGCGCATCTGCGCGTGCGCTTCAAGTCGGGCGACGGTGCCATCGTCAACGGCATCGCGTTCCGCTCGGTCGGACAGAAGCTCGGACACGCGCTGACGCAGAACCGCGGCCAGCTTTTGCACGTGGCAGGATCACTCGCGGTCGATCGCTACCAGGGTTCGGAGCGCGTGCAGTTTCGGGTGCTCGATGTCGCGGTGCCGGATCCGGGACCGACCGTGATCAGGTAATCCATACAGTCAACAAAGAAACGGGAGAAGAAATGACAGGGCAGGTTCAGGGCAAGGTCGCATTGGTGACCGGTGGCGCATCCGGCATTGGCGAAGCGGTTTGCGAATTGCTGGCGCGCGAGGGCGCCTCTGTCGCGGTGACCGATGTCGACGATTTGAGAGGCCCCGAGGTCGTCGCGCGAATCAAGAAGGCGGGTGGCGAGGCGAGTTTTTGGCATCACGACGTCACCAGCGAGGAACGCTGGATCGAAGTCGTGGCCGAAATCATGAAACGCTATGACCGGCTCGACGTGCTGGTCTCGAACGCCGGCATCGGCATTTCGGTGCCGTCGATCACCGAGATGTCACTGGCAGATTGGCGGCGGCAGACCGCGATCAATCTCGACGGCGTGTTCCTGTCGGTGAAGCACTGCCTGCCTGTGATGCGCAAGACGGGCGGCGGCTCCGTCATCATGATGTCGTCGCTGGCCGGCCTGCGCGGTGCGGCCGGGCTTTCCGGCTATTGCGCGACCAAGGGCGGTGTGCGGCTGTTCGCCAAGGCGATCGCGATGGAATGCGCGACGTTCGGCGACGGTATCCGCGTCAACTCGGTGCATCCCGGCATCATCGACACGCCGATCTGGGGCAAGATTCCGGTGGGTGCCACAGGCAGCGGGCAGAACGCCCCGATCGATCCGGAGGAGCGCGCGAAAATGGCAACGCCGCTCGGCCGCGCCGGGCAGGCCGAGGAGATTGCGCAGGGTGTGCTGTATCTGGCATCCGATGCTTCGCGCTACGTGACGGGCACGGAGCTCGTCATCGACGGCGGCATGAACGCGGGTGGGGTTGCGCGCAGGGAATAGACGAAAACGCGGGCAGCAGTGATCGACTGCGCCACGCGCGCGTGCATCAGCGTGGAGGTGAGCTTTTGGCGAATTGCGCGCGCAACCAGGCCTGCGTTGCTTCGATCGCTTCGGTCAGGGGTCTCCGGGAGCCGCGCACAAGATGCAGGGTGAAGCCTTCGATTTCCGGGCCGAATGGCACGACCAGCGTTTTGGTCGCCAGTTCCTCCGACACCAGCAGCAGACTGTGCAACGCAACCCCGGTGCCGGCGACGGCGGCCTGGATCGCGTGGGTCTCATCGCTGAAGCGGAGCCCGGCCCGTGCATCGATACCGTCGATACCCGCGATCTTCAGCCAGCGCCGCCAGGTCGGATTGCCGCTATCGCTGCGGCGCCAGTCGAAATGCAGCAAGGTCGCTGAGTGCAGATCGGCCGGCTTCTTCAGACCAAGACGCGGACTTGCCACTGGCGCAAAACGATCGATCGCCAACGGTTCGGCGCTCAGATCGGGATAAGGACCAGGGCCATAGCGCAACGCAAGGTCCGCGGCACCCGAATTAAGGTCCACGACTTCCAGGGTCGCCAGCAGCGTGAGGTCAATGTCAGGTCTTGCGTTGTGAAAGCCCGCGATGCGCGGCACCAGCCACTTGGCGGTGAACGCGGGAGTGGCCGAAAGTGTCACCGTCGCGCGGCGCTGCCTGCGGCTCAATCCTTCGACGACACGTGCGAAGGAGTCGAAGCCGTCGCGCAGAACCGGCAGCAGGACTTGCCCTTCCGCGGTCAATAGGACCTGACGCGTCCGCCGCTCGAACAGCGTCACGCCAATCACCTCTTCCAACTGCCGAACCTGATGGCTGATGGCGGTCGGCGTCACGTGCAGCTCCTGAGCCGCACGCTTGAAACTCAGATGCCGCGCGGCGGCTTCGAACGCCCGCAGTCCGGACAGCGGTGGAAGACGTCTCATCGGCGGGACCTAATAGATGAATGTAGCTCATCCATGTGATGAGCAATTTGTGTTTGTCAATGCATTCGGCCCGATCCATCTAACCGAACAAGGATGAAAGGAGATATGCCATGAACCTGCTACGGATTGACGCCAGTGCGCGACCTGACCGATCGGACCGGTTCCCTCGCGGGTCGCACACGCGCCGCCTCACCGAACGCTTCGTGCAGCGTTGGCTGCAGTGCCGGCCGAATGACCTCGTGACCGATCGGGATGTCGGCCAATCACCACCGCATCCCGTCACCGAAAAATGGATCGGTGCGGCCTTCACCAAGCCTGAGCTGCGCGAGCCGTGGATGAATGATGTGCTGGCGGAAAGCGACGCATTGGTCGATGAACTCATCGCCGCAGATTTGATCGTGGCTGGCGTGCCGATGTACAATTTTGGAATGCCGGCGCAGTTCAAGGCGTATGTCGACAATATCGTGCGGGTCGGTCGCACTTTCGGCTTTGACCGTGCCCGGCCAGACGATCCTTATTCGCAGCTACTGGCTAAGGGTAAACGTCTCATCATGCTCAGTTCGCGGGGCGATTACGGCTACGATCCGGGCGGACGGATCGCGCACATCAACCATGTCGAAGGGTCGGTGCGCGACGTGTTCGGCTTCCTCGGCGTCACCGACTTCTACAGCATCGCCATCGAGTATGACGAGTTCGGAGGTGAACGCTTGAAGGCGTCGATCGCCGCGGCCGAACGCGCAGTGGATGATCTTGTGGACCGGCTGGCGAAGGAAGCCGAACCGCTGGAGGCAGCTTGACTGCAGAATCGACGGAGAGGGCGCGGCCGAACCGCGCGAGGTTGAAGCTGGTCGCTACCCGCCCTGCCTCAACCGCGCCAGCACCTTGAGCCCGCCGTAACCATCCGCCGGCAGCAGGCCCATCTTGGTCTGGTAATCCTTCACCGCCTTCATCGTGTCGTTGCCGACGCGGCCGTCGGTGCCGCCGGTGTCGAAGCCGGCTTTGGTCAGCCGGGTCTGCAGCTCCTGCACTTCGGCGAGCGTCAGCGCGCGTTCGGAGCCGGGGAAGGGCTGGATAAAGGGCGGCGCGCCCAAAATGCGATCGCCGAGATGGCAGATCGCGAGCGCGTAGTTCATCGACGGGTTGTAGCTCCTCACCGAATAGAAGTTGGGGCCGAGCAGGAACGCGGGGCCGCCGGCGACCGGCACCCACATCTGCGCCGATGCGTTCGGCTGCGGAAACGGCTTGCCGTCGGCGCGCGTGACGCCGGCGCTGGCCCATGCCGCGTAGGTCCGGCTGCCGCTTGACGAGCCGCCGGACGTGCGGACTTCGTAGCCCCAATGCTCGCCGCGGTGATACTTGCCGCGGTTGAGCAGATAGCGCGCGCTGGAGCCGAGCGCGTCGTCCGGCTTGCCGAACGGCGAGACGCGGCCGTCCTTGTCGTAGTCCGTGCCGACATTGAGCCAGACTTCCGGCATCCACTGTGTGTGGCCCATCGCGCCGGCCCAGGATCCCCGCATTTCCTCCGGCGTGCCCCAGCCGCGGTCGACGATCTTCAATGCGTTGATCAGCTCGGTTTCCCAATAGGCGCGGCGGCGCGACTCGTTCCAGGCCAGCGCTGCGAGCGCCGGAAAGATCGGGCGCATATGGTTCTGCTGCACCAGCGGATCGCCATAGGCCGATTCAACGCCCCATAGCGCCAGCAGCGTGCCGCGCTCGACACCAAAATCCCGTTCGATGCGAGCGAACAGCGCCTCGTGTTTCCGGAGCGCTTCGCGGCCGTTGATGATGCGCCAGTCGGAGACGCGGCGGTTGATGTATTGCCAGATCTGCTCGTGGAATTCCGGCTGCTTCTGCATCTGCCGGAACACGCTCATGTCGGGCTCGATGCGCCCCATCACCCGCGTCCAGGTCGCGTCCGAAATGCCCTTTGCCAGGGCGCGCGCGCGGAAATTGTTGCGCCATTGGTCGAAGCCGGGCGGCGCGGCCAACGCGGGAAGGCTCGTTGCGAGCAGGGCGCCGGCACCGATGCCGCCCTGCAGCACCGCGCGGCGGGTTGGGGCTTTCCGGGAATCAGGCTGTTTCATACCCGCAGTCTAGCGGCGTAGCGGGCCGGCGCCAAAAGCCATGACGCCGCGGGAACCGGCACTTCCATCACAAATCCGCGGCGATTCTGGCCAGCCAGCGGCGGATCAGGCGCTGGGCGTTGGCGGAAAGCCCCGCCGCCAGCCGCCGCTCGATCGCTTGCGCGTGCCGCCGGCATTTGTCGAGTAGCGCAGCGCCCCGCCGCGTCACCGTCCATTGCAGCACCCGGCCATGGATCGGGTGCGGGGTCCTCCTGATGGCGCCATCGCGCTCGAGGTTGCGGATGATGACGCCTGCGGTCTGCGGCGTCAGCATTGCCACCCGCGCGAGCTCCGCGCCGGACAGGCCGGGATAGGCCCCGAGCATCGTCAGCACCACGAATTGCGGCGAGGTGACGCCGAGCTCGGCCAGCGACCGCTCCATCGCCAGCCGTGTCGCGGCCTGGGCCTGCCGAAGCAGATAGGCGAGGTAGCCTTGCTCGCCGCGCTTGCCCTCGCCGGGCGCCGGCGGGCGGATCGCCGCGAATGGAGGACCTTCGGCGGATTTCATGCGGCTGCGGATGGCGGTTTTCCGCGCGGCTGGTCTTTCACGATTTCTCGTTTTTCGAGCGCGCGCATTTTGCGATCCGCGCGATCGTGCCCTCGCCGAAGTTCCGATCTTGCGCGACATATCAGTGCTCTTATAATTAATCAGAGCACTGATAACATGAGGCAAAAAAGATGTCACACGCCCGCAAGGAATACAAAGATTTCATGTCGCTGACGCCGGACGCCTACGAGGCCGTGCTGGCGCTCAGCCAGGTTGCGGGCAAGACGGGCATGGACAAGCAGTTGCTCGAGCTGATCAAGCTGCGCGCCTCGCAGATCAACGGCTGCGCCTTCTGCGTGCAGTATCACATCCTGGAGAGCGAGAAACTCGGCGTGCCCACCGACAAGCTCAATCTGGTGGTGGTATGGCGCGAAGCGCCGCAGTTTACGCCGCGAGAGCGCGCTGCGCTGGCGTGGACGGAGGCGCTGACGTTGCTCGCAGAGGGCGTCAGCGACGAAGTCTATGCGCAGGCGAGCGCGGAATTCTCGGAGAAGGAGCTCGCCTATCTCACGTCGGCTGTGGCGTCGATCAATGTCTGGAACAGGTTCGGTGCCGCGTTTCGCTGGACGCCGCCGGCGCGGAAGCCGGCGGTGGGGGCGGCGGCTTCGTAAGACCGAAGGCGGCGTGGGCGGTCCGCCCGCCCACGCGCCAATACGACCTCGTCATGTAATCGCGATCGGGCAGCCGTTGCTTCCTGTGGCGCCCTTGATCGGAGCTGGCGTGAAGCAATAGACGAACTGATACTTCTTGTCGGCGACGAGTTCGTCGAAGATCAGGTTCTCGTGGTTGAGGATGCCGTGCTTGGTCTGCAGCTCGGAATGGACCGCAAATGCGAGCGACTTGTCGGGATTGGGCACCACTTCGACTGCCCAGGTGTCAGCCGCGGTCAGCGCGAGGTCCTTTTCGATCACCCATTTGGCGGCGTCGAGGCCGATGCCCGGCTCTCCGCTGTTGAAGCGATCATTGTTCTTCATCCACAGCGAGCCCCAGCCGGTATGGAACATGATCGCGTCGCCCGGCTTGATGTCGCTCTCGGGGATGTTCTGCTTCTGCAGCGCCGCCTTGATATCAGCCGAGGTGATCTCCTGGCCGGCGTCCATCATCCCGCCCTTGAGCGCGACCATGTCGATCAGATGAGCGCGGGTGAAGAGCGGCTTCAGTTTCTCAGTGCCGAGCTTCTTGAGACCGTATGCGTCGCTGATCTCTGCGGCGGTGAAGCCGTTGTAGAACCGCATCTCGCTCTTGTCGCCGTCCTTGCCCATCTGGATGCCGATATGACCGAGGCCGTCGAACTGCGTGCCGGTCTGGCCGATCTCCGTGGCGAGAAATTCGTCATGATACACAAGCTTGTTGTCGCCGAACGGGCCGCCGGTCGGGCCACCGGGAATGCGCAGCGAGAACGCACGCGCGCCGAAAAGCGGCATACCCTGTTCGTAGACGCGACCGATCTTGTAGATTTTGCCATCCCTGATCCATTTGACCGCGTCGAGGACCTTCGCTGGCGTGATGTGGTTGGATGCGCCGGCCTCGTCATCCTTGCCCCATTTTGAGGGCCACCATGGCTTGTCGACACCCTTAGGCATGGAGGTGGTTGTCTGCGCCTGGGCCGCGGTGATCGGCGCAAGCGAGAACTTGCCGTGAACCGTGCCCGCGAATGCCGCCCCCGCCGCGCCAGCGAGGCCTGCTGTGCGGAGCAAAGTTCGGCGATCGGTTTCTGCCATCCCGCCTTTCTGCTCTTCGCCCTTGATTTCGTTGTCCATCGTTCCCTCCCAGGTTTGTGCCCAGAGAAACCGGGCTTAAAAAATGTTTTTCTGATGCTCCTCCTCCGCTAGGCTGATGTCCAGCGACAAAAATAAGACGGTTGAGATGAGGACGCCGATGAGCTTATTCGAGAGCGACAAGTCCGCCGAACGGTTTCCGGTATCATTGATCACCGGGTTTCTCGGCAGCGGCAAGACCACGCTGCTCAATCGCGTACTACGCGACGACGCCATGAAAGACAGCGCGGTTATCATCAACGAATACGGCGAAGTCGGTCTCGACCATCTCCTGGTCGAGCGTGTCGATGGCGAGGTGGCCGTGCTCGCGAGCGGTTGTATTTGCTGCACTATCCGCAGCGACCTCGAGGAGACGCTGCGCACACTCCTGGTGCGGCGCGACCGCAGCGAGGTGCCGCCATTTCGCCGTATTCTCGTCGAGACCACGGGCCTGGCAGATCCCGCGCCGATCGTGCAGCTGCTCTTGAACAATCCATTGGTCTCGCATTTCCTGCGGCTCGATACCGTCGTGACGACGGTTGACGCCGTCAACGCATCTCATCAACTCGACCGTCAGTACGAGGCGGTGAAACAGGTGGCGCTTGCCGACCGGCTGCTGATCACCAAGCGTGATTTGGTCAATAACATTGACGCACTGGAATTGCGTCTGAACCGGCTTAATCCCGGTGCCAGGATCGAAAGCGTGATGCACGGCGAGATCGATCCGGCCCAGCTGTTCGGTGCCGGCCTGATCGATCCTGAGAAGAAAACGGTCGACGTTAGGCGCTGGCTCAACGAGCAGGCCTTCGCCGGTTCCTGCGAGGCGGCGCACGAGCACGGCCATCACGGCCACGATGCTTCGATCGATAGCTTCATGCTCGCGTTCGACCAACCCCTCGACTGGATGGCGGTTTCGCAATGGCTGGCGCGTCTGCGCAGCACGCGCGGAGAAGACCTGCTGCGGGTCAAAGGGATTCTCAACCTCCGCGGTGAGCCGACGCCGGTCGTGGTCCACGGCGTGCACCATGTCTTCCATCCGCCGGTGGCGCTTGCCCAATGGCCCGACGCCGACCGGCGCTCGCGTATCGTGTTCATTACACGCGGCCTCGGGCGCCAAGAGGTGCTCGCGCTCTGGCAGGCAGGCCGCGCGGCAGCCTGAGACGGTTGCAGCAACGCGGTTGCGGTGCGGCCGACGCAGTCCAAAGCTGATTTGCAGCGCTGCCCAGTTTCGGGAAATGCTCTGCACACGCGCTTCCGCTTCGTCCCACAGGCCAACATCTGCGTCATTATGGGTGCACGCCCTAATTTTCGCTGCCGTTCCGTGCGCTGTGACGCAGCACATCCTTCGGCAACGCATGCGCCACGGCAGCCGCCGCCGGCGGCTCGGTCCCGATCTCGCGGCCGCGGCCGCGGATCAGCCGTTCGTAGGATGCGATCAGGGTGGTGTATGGGTTGACCCAGATCCAGCCGTCGCGCGTGAACACCTGCACGTCGAAGTGCAGGTGGTACGAGGTGCCGTTGGGGAAATCGAGATAGTTGGAGACGACACCGATCTTCTCGCCCTCGGCGACCCGGCGGCCGTTGAGGATGCCGTCTGCGTCCATGGCTGACGGGTTCATGTGCATGTAGCGAAAGCGGATGTGCTCGTTGCTGGTGTTGATCTGCAGCGTTGCCGCCTGTTGTTTCAGCGAACGGATCACGACGCCGTCGCGCACGGCGACGACGGCCTGTTTCCGCGGATGGCAGGTGTTGTCGGCGCTGCTGTTCGGCGGGCAGGGTGCGGGGCGGATGTCCTGGCCCTGGTGACCGAAGCCGGCCGCACATTGCCCGACCTGGAAACTGCGGGCTTCGCAAAAATTGTCCCGCCACGGATAGACGCCTCGATGGGGGCCTTGGCGTTCGCCGGATTTGCGCGTGCCGTACTGCTGCGAGCTGACGAGGGCCGGGGCTTTCTCCAGCGGAAAGCGGATCTGCGAATAGACCGCCAGGTCGGCGTGACCGCCGCGCTTGCGCGCGCCGCTGCGCGCAATGATGTCGCCGCTCGGGTGATAGGTGAAGTCTGGAGAAGCCGCCGTCGGCCGCTCGGCGATACCGGAGGAAATGTCGAACCTCGGCCGCGCCGGCTTGCCGCCGGCGATGCGCAGCGCCCTCAGGAAACGCTCGGCGATCGGGTAAGCCTCGCGGCAGGCCAGCCGCCGCGTCCGCGGTGCCGAATCCAGGCACTGGATCGACACCACATAGGGCACGCCGAAACGGGTGAAGGCGTAGCGCACATGGCCTTCGCGGATAAAGCGGCGCATGTCGGGGTATTGCGCCGCCAGCGACTTGACCGGCTTGCCTTTGCCGCTGAGCGGATCGGCTAGATCGTAGACAAGCATCGAGCCTGATATCTGCACCTCGACCGGCCGGGCAAAGGTTCGGGACGGCAGGCCGGCGCCCGCGCCGGGATCGAGTGAAAACACCGCGTCGTAGCCGGAGGGGCCGGCGTGAAAGAGATCGACGGGGCGGAAGTCGGCCTGATAGCGCGATACCGCCGGGGTCTGCGTGCCACCGGCCTCGGCCTCGAGATAGGCCGCCGTATCGAACGGCAGCAGCACCGGCACCGGACTGCGGCCGATTCCGGCGAACAGCGCCGAATTGATCGCGTTCAACTGCACCAACGCGGGCGCAGAGCGTGAATCCCATGCCGGCATCCGCTGCCGGCCTGCAAAGGTGAAGCGCTGCGCGATCGCCGGCCGAGAATTGATCTCGGTGCGGAGCTGATCGAGAACTGCCCGCCATTCGACGCGAACGGCCGTGATCGACGGCGTTCTGAACTCGCTGGCGGAAACGTTGGCTACCCCGGCGGGGAGCAAACAAAAGGCTGCCAGCCAACGTGAGAGCAAGCGGACAGCCTTCGTATCCAATGCATCGCCCCCCGGCGTATGCTCCGTAGCCTATGGCGCGGTCTTAATCCTTTGCGCGCTCGACGTAGGAGCCGTCCTCGGTCATCACCACGATCCGCGTTCCGGTTCCGATGTGCGGCGGCACCGAGGTGCGCACGCCGTTGGAGAGGATAGCAGGCTTGTAGGAGGAAGACGCGGTCTGACCCTTGGTGACCGGCTCGGTCTCCACAACTTCCAGGGTTGCGCGCTGCGGCAACTGAATGGCGACCGGGTTCAGGTCGTGCATCGACAGCTTCACGGTCATGTTTTCCTGCAAGTAGGGCGCGGAGGAACCCACGATCTCCTTCGAGACCTGGACCTGGTCATAGGTCTCGGCGTTCATGAAGTGGAAGCCGTCGCCATCCTCGTAGAGGTAGTTGAAATTGCGGTCCTCGACGGTCGCCTTTTCGACCTGATCGGTGGTCTTGTAGCGCTCCGATACCTTCACGCCGTCGCCAATGCGGCGCATTTCGATCTGGCTGACCGGAGTTCCCTTGCCGGGATGGATGTTTTCGGCTGACAGGACGACATAGAGCTTGCCGTCTTGCTCGATGACGTTGCCCTTGCGAATAGAACTGGCGATAACTTTCAAAGCTGTTTTCCCGAATTTCTGGCCTTCGGCCGAACCGGACATTTGTGTCCGCAGGGCCAATCAGGCGGTTTCGGGCTGCAACATACTGATTTTGCCCGTCGATGCCAGCGTTTTACGGCCGTTCCGGCGAGCTGCTTGAAGCCGTAAATGGCCGGATTTCGCCGTGAAATATGACGAGTCGGGCAAGCAATTTTACGATGCGGCCAGCCGTTGCTGATGGGCTTGAAAGCAATGTGTTAAGCGGTTCGCGAAGACCCGTAGCGGATGTGTCGACATCGATCGGGCGAATGGACAAGGAGAGCGTCTTTCGACATGAAATGACCGAGCTGGAGCTGGACCTTGCCGCCTCCTGCGGCTCATCGTGTCGGATGCAAAGAAAGTCGAACAATATCAATGGTATTTGCCGATTCCCTGAACACATTGATTGGCGCCGCGGAAGATGCGTGATGGATTCGGAACCGCCTGTGATGGTTGACACCGACCAACCCTCGCCTTGGTGGTCGGCCGCGCGGCACGCCGATCGAAGACCGTTCCTGATCGCGCGAGCCGCGATCACCAGGGCGGTGCGAGGCTGGTTCGACGAGCAGGGGTTTACCGAGGTGGAAACCGGCATCTTGCAGGTCTCGCCGGGCAATGAGACGCATCTGCATGCGCCGCGCACTGAAATCGTCAGCCGCGATGGCGCACGTGCGACGCGCTATTTGCGGACCTCTCCGGAGTTCGCCGCGAAGAAACTGCTCGCCGCCGGCGAAGCCAAAATTTTCGAGCTCGCGCGCGTGTTCCGCGACCGCGAGCGCGGCGATCTGCATCTGCCCGAATTCACGATGCTGGAATGGTACCGCGCGGACGCAGGCTATAATGCTGTCATGGCCGACACCATCGTCGTGATCGCACGCGCGGCGCAGGCGACCGGGATCGAGCAGTTCTCGTTCCGGGGCAGAACGGCCGATCCTTTTGCCGAGCCGGAACGGCTGACGGTGGCAGCCGCATTCGAGCGCTTTGCTGGAATCGATCTGTTGGCCACAATCAGCAATGGCGAGGGCGATCGTGCGGCGCTTGCGGCGGCAGCAACACCGCGGCTACGGATCGCCGATGACGACACCTGGTCGGACATTTTCAGCAAAGTGCTGGTCGAACATGTCGAACCGAATCTGGGGCAGGGGCGTTTGACCGTCTTGTTCGAATATCCGGCGCCGGAGGCAGCTCTTGCGCGGACAAAGGCGTCCGATCCGCGCGTCGCCGAACGTTTTGAAGTCTATGCCGGCGGCGTAGAACTCGCCAACGGCTTTGGTGAATTGACCGATGCCATCGAACAGCGCCGCCGTTTCGCCGCTGATATGGATGAGAAGGAGCGGCGCTACGGCGAGCGCTATCCGCTGGATGAGGATTTCCTCGCAGCGGTTGCCGCGATGCCGCCGTCGAGCGGCGTCGCGCTTGGTTTCGACCGGCTGGTGATGTTGGCAAGCGGCGCGCGGCGGGTGGACCAGGTGGTGTGGACGCCACCGGCAGGAGAGACATGAACAGGATCGATCCGAAACTTTTGGCAACGCTGCGGCAACCCGCCGATCTCATCGAGCGCGGGTTCGCGAAGCCAACCGACCTCGCCGACCTCGAACGGGTCGCCGCGCGCTACGCCATTGCTGTCACGCCTGAGATCGCCAACCTGATCGACGCGGACAATCCGGACGACCCGATCGCGCGGCAGTTCATCCCGAGCGCGCTCGAACTGGTGAACGGACCCGGCGAGAATGGCGATCCGATCGGCGACGATGCGCATTCGCCCATTGGCGGCATCGTACATCGCTATCCCGATCGCGTGCTGTTCAAGCTGGTACATGTCTGCGCCGTATATTGCCGCTTCTGCTTCCGCCGCGAGATGGTCGGGCCGGGTAAGGCAACGGCGCTATCGGACGCCGCCTATCGCGATGCGTTGGACTATATCCGCAAGAATAACGAAATCTGGGAAGTCATCCTGACCGGCGGCGATCCGCTGATGCTGTCGCCGCGCCGGCTGGCCGAGATCATGACTGATATCGCTGCCATCGATCACGTCCGAATCGTTCGTATTCATACCCGCGTGCCGGTGGCGGCACCGGCGCGCATCGATCGCGTCATGATCAGGGCATTGAAAGTTGAGGGCGCAACGACCTGGATCGCCGTTCACGCCAATCATCCGCGCGAATTCTCGGGCGAGGCCCGCGCCGCCTGCGCGCGGCTGGCCGACACCGGCATTCCCCTGGTGAGCCAGACGGTGCTGCTCCGCGGCGTCAACGACGATGCCGCGACGCTGGAAGCACTGATGCGGGCCTTTGTTGAAAATCGGATCAAGCCCTATTACCTGCATCACGGCGATCTTGCGCCGGGGACTGCGCATCTGCGCACCACGATCGCAGAGGGGCAGGAACTGATGCGCAGCCTGCGGGGCCGCGTTTCGGGCCTGTGCCAGCCGGAATATGTGCTCGATGTTCCCGGCGGCCATGGAAAGGCGCCGATTGGGCCGAATTATTTGTCGTATGCAAGTTCCGGGGAATGTGAACTATCTTCCGAAGCGCAGTATCGTATCGTCGACTATTGCGGCGACGTTCACCTCTATCCGCCCAAGCCGTGATCTGCGATGGCGGAGGACGGCGAGGAGAAGCGGGAGCCGCCGGAAGATGAGGGGCATCGCGGAATCGAAAACGCCGTGCTGCTCGGCTTCTTCGTGGTGCTGGTGGCGGCCGGAATCTGGTTGCTTGGCACCATGGCCGATATACGAAAGGCGCAGGACTGCGCCGCTCAGGGACGCCGTAACTGTGCAACGATCGACGTGCCGGAGCGGACACGATAAATGAATTCTAAAAGGCGGGAGAATCAGGATGCAAAGAACAATCTTGTCGGTCGCGCTGATGGTCCTGATCGGCATGCCTGCTGCGTTCGCGCAGGGCGGCACGTCGACAATGCCAAAGAGTAACCCGAGTGTCGGAGGGATTCCGGAGGCGCCGATCGGGCACCGTCAGCCCCGCCGCAGCGACGTGCCCGAAAAGAACACGAACGATCCGAACGATCCGCTGAGCAAGGAGAACGCAGCGCTCGACCGCAAGATCAAGAGCATCTGCCGCGGCTGCTAGGCCACTGCGGCATGCGCGCCCAACAAAATTGAACGGGCGCTTGTGCAGTGCCATGCAAAGCTTGGAGTGCAGCTTCGTTTAAAGATTGAGGGCAGGGCGCGCAGACCGCGCCCTGCTTGCTATCATTGGCCCGCGCAGCTAGGCCGAACGCTCCTCCCGTAATCGCGATGGCACGTTCCGGCGCGTCGCCACGGCATCAGCCAGCATGTTCAGCGCCGACACCGTCGTCTCCCAATCGATGCAGCCGTCGGTGATGCTCTGCCCATAGGTCAGGGGCTTGCCCGGCACCACGTCCTGGCGGCCGGCCACGAGATTGCTCTCGATCATGACGCCGGTGATGCGCTGCTCGCCATCCGCGATCTGTCGTGCGACGTCGGCGACCACCAGCGGCTGGTTCTCCGGCTTCTTGTTGCTGTTGGCGTGGCTGGTGTCGATCATGATCCGCGGCGCCACACCGGCACGGGTAAGTTCGACGCACGCGGCATCGACGCTTTCCCGGTCGTAGTTCGGCTTGTTGCCGCCGCGCAGGATGATGTGGCAGTCCTCGTTGCCGGTGGTCGCCGCAATCGCCGAGCGTCCGCCCTTGGTGACAGCCATGAAATGATGCGGATGCGAGGCCGACTTCACCGCATCGGCCGCGATGCGGATATTGCCGTCGGTACCGTTCTTGAAGCCGACCGGGCAGGATAGCCCCGAAGCAAGCTCGCGATGGATCTGGCTCTCGGTGGTGCGCGCGCCGATCGCCGCCCACGCCATCAGGTCGGCAATGTATTGCGGCGTCGTCATGTCGAGGAATTCGGTCCCGGCCGGCAGGCCGAGATTGTTCACCGCCGACAGCACGTTGCGGGCGAGCCGCAGACCCCTGTTAATGTCGAAGGAGCCATCGAGATTGGGGTCGTTGATCAGTCCCTTCCATCCGACAGTGGTGCGCGGCTTCTCGAAATAGACACGCATCACGATTTCGAGGCGATCGGAGAGCTTTTCGCGGAGCGAAGCGAGCCGCTCGGCGTAATCAACGGCCGCAGCCGGATCGTGAACCGAGCAGGGACCGACGACGACCAGCAGGCGGTCGTCGGTGCCGTGCAGGATGGCGTGGATGGCATTGCGCGCCGCCATCACGACGCGCGTCGCGGTCAAGGTGCGCGGTATCTCACCCATCACCTCCTGCGGCGTACTCAGCTCTTTCAGTTCGCGAATTCGAAGGTCGTCGGTGGTGCTCAACACGGCTATGGCTCCTGTTTGAAGGAAACCTGCCGGCCAACAAAAAAGCCGCCAGGTCTGGCGGCTGTTCGGACTTATGCTTCAATTCGTCAGATTGAGCGCGATCCTCCCACCGCCAGCGAGCTGTCGTAGCTAAAATACCAAAAGTTGCTGGCGGCGATCATGATCATGGCTGGCTCTATAGCCCAGCCATTCGGGCTTGTCACCCCATAATCCGTGTCAAGATTTGCGCGCGGCGAGCGCCATGCCGACCAGCGAGGCGCCGCCGAGCACGAGGTTGATCCCGACCAGGAGGCCGATCGCCCATTCCGCCGAACCCGGCAGACCGGCGACGATGATGAAGGCGATCAGGAGGTCCATCACGCCCGAAATCAGCAGCCAGGACCAGCGCTCCGACAATTCGCGGCGGTGCTCCAGCGCGTACATGATGGTGACGACGCCCTCGGCCAGAAAATACGCGCCGACCACGATGGTGAGCGTGAGGGCGCCTTGCACCGGCCGTGCCAGCAAAATCCCGCCGGCGAGAATGGCCAGCGCCGCCGAAAACAGCGACCACCAGAAACCCGGCATCTGCCGCGCCCAGTAGGTGACGAACAGCCCGGCAATGCCGCTGATCAGAAACATCCAGCCGAGGAAGATGGTGACGGCGAGGCTTGCCAGCGGCGGCACGATCATCGCGGCCAGGCCGAGCAGGGCGAGCACGATGCCTTCGAACAGAAACGCCTTCCAGTGCGCCTTCACCGCGGCGTTCATTTCGGACTGCAGTTTGCCGATGTCCGGGGGAAAATCTTGCGTCATTGGAAGCTCCCGATGCCCGCCGCGCCGAAGCAGAGCCCAATATAGCCCGCACGCCGCGGGCGGGTAGAATTTGTTCTGCGGCCTTTTTGAGCGAGATCAACGACGGGAGGATGACGTTCAGCCCGGCTCGGGCGCCGACGAAAATCCGTCCGAGGACGTTCTGATGCGATTGCGGCCAAAAACATAGACAGCCGACGTGGCCAGCAAGAGCACCAAGCCAATCAGAATGGAGGTCATGCCGAGCGGAATGAGAAGCAGCGAGGCGTTGCGCTCCGGATTGACGAACCAGTGATGAAGCGAAGTCAGGACGAAAGCCGCGCCGGCGAAGCCCGCGCCGCTGCCCACGAGCAGCAGCGCCCACATCCGCCGCAACTGGCTCAGCCGCTCACGCGCGATCTCGGTGCGCGGCGCATGATGGCGGCCGACGCGCCGCACCAGCCGTATGGCAAATCCGATCGAACTGAAGCCGATGAGCAGGCTCGTCGCCCCCAGCAGCATTCGCACGTTGGGGCCGAGATCGGGATGTTTCTGCAATGTCAGCAGCGGAAAATCGAACGCTGCATGCAGCGCCACTGGCGCGAACAGCGCCAGCGCCCAGCTCGAGATCCGCGCCCAGTCGCGATGATGGCGATGTGCACCCAGCGCCGTGCCGGCGCGGGCGATCGCGATATAGGCACCCGCGATGATGCCGAGCGCACCGTGAAAGGGCACCGTCAACACGCTGCGCAAGGCGGCCAGCGACCGCCACATGTCGGCGTGCTGCACGAGATAAGCGAGGTTTTCGTAAGCCGCGAAGCCGAGGCCTGCGGCCGCGCCGTAGACCACCGTGTCCATCGGGTCCGCAAACGCACGGCGGCGCACCGGCAATGACACCAGAATGATCACGAGGACCTTTACGATCTCTTCCGGCGCGGCGACCCCGAAGATCGAACGCAGGCCTTGCGTCATCCAGGGGTTTCCAGGCACCGCAAGAATCGCGGCAAACGGAGCGCGCGCAATTCCCAGCAGCGAAATGCTGGCAGCCCCGAGTACGAAGGCGAGCCATACCCGCACGGGTGGGCCGGGGCGCTCGTCCGCGGCGATGACGAGCCAGAGCACCAGCAGCGCCGGCGCGATCGCGGCAACGCCGATCGATGTAGGGAGGGCCTGAAGCAACAACATCTGCGGAATTTTACCTCAGTGAGCGTAAATGGCCGCAAATTCAGCCGTTTGCAAGAAAGTCAGACGCGACTCCTTGTCACCAAGGGAACCGGCCAAATCGGCGTCGTACTCAGGCCGGGGACCGTTGGCCAATCCTGCGCTGTACCATCAGCAATCCCGCCAGCGCGACCAACGCAAAGCCGGCGCCCGCCAGGAACGTGCCCTGCGGGCCTGTGATATCCCAGAGCGCGCCGGCAATGATGCTGGCCGCTAGCATCGCCACGCCGCCGAGCAGGTTGAAGAATCCGTAAGCCGTGCCGCGCAACTCGGCCGGAGCGGTATCTGCAACGAGCGCGGCCAGCAGTCCCTGCGTCAGCCCCATGTGCAGGCCCCAGAGAACGACGCCCAGCGCAACGCCGCCCACGGACGGCAGCAACGCCAACACGATATCGGCCGCAACCAGCACCAGAATGCCGCCCGCCAGCACGGCCGTGCGGCCCATGCGATCCGAGATGACGCCGGCGGGATAGGCCGCGAGCGCATAGACGACATTCATCGCCACCAGGACGGCAGGCACGAGCATGATCGGCAGCCCGACATTCTGGGCGCGGAGAACGAGGAATGCCTCGCTGAAGCGCGCCAGCGTGAATACGCTCGCGACCGCCACCACCCACCAATAGGCGGCTCCCAGGTTTTTGATCTCGGCCAGGCTGATCGGATTGCGCACGGCGCGCAGCGCCTGCGGCCGCTCCGGCTCGCGCACGGCGAAAACGATCAGCGCCAGCGCCAGGAAAGCGGGAATTACCGCAAACCAGAACACGGTCGTGAAGTTGTCTGACGTCCACCACATCAGCGCGATGGCGAGCAGGGGGCCAACGAAGGCGCCGATCGTGTCGAGCGATTGGCGCAGCCCAAAACTAGCGCCGCGCAGATCGGGCGGCGAGAGATCCGCCACCAGTGCGTCACGCGGGGCGCCGCGAATGCCCTTGCCGATCCGGTCGACGAAACGCGCCGCCACCAGCCAGCCGACGGTTGGCGCCAGCGGAAACACCGGCTTGGTGAAGGCTGCGAGGCCGTAGCCGATGGCGGCTAACCATTTGCGCTTGCCGAGCCAGTCCGAGAGCGCGCCGGAGAATATTTTTGTGATGGACGCGGTCGCCTCGGCGATGCCCTCGATGACGCCGACCGTCACCATCGATGCGCCGAGGACCGACACCAGGTAGATCGGCAGCAGGGCGTGGATCATCTCCGACGAGATGTCCATCAGCATCGAGACGAAGCCCAGCACCCAGACGCTGGCCGGAATGTCCCTGATCGAATAGGCCGGCCTGGTTTCAGCAACCATGTCGCATCTCGCGCCGCCTCATTGCGCCAACAGCCGCCGGCAGGCGTCAACAAAGACCTCTGCACCAGTGACGATGTCGGCGTCGGCGGTGTTCTCGGTCCAGTGATGCGAAATGCCGCCGATCGAGGGTACGAACAGCATTCCGGCCGGCATGACGGTCGAGAGAATCTGGGCGTCGTGGCCGGCGCCGCTCGGCATGCGGAGTGATTTGCCGTCGGCAAAATCTACGCCGGCAGCCTCGATAGCCCCCTGGAACGCGGTATCCATCCGCGCGGGGGTCCCGGTGCGGATGCGCTCCACCGCGATGGCGCAGCGGCCCTGGGCGTTGACCTCCGCGGCCATGCTGTGGAGCAACTCCTCCAGCCGCGCAATCACGGCAGGATCGTCGTCGCGAATCTGGAACAGCATTTCCGCCGCTCCCGGGATGATGCTGGGTGCACCAGGATCGAGGGTGATGCGGCCGGTCGTCCAGACGGTGCGCGGGCCGCAGGCGGCGGGGAAACGATTGTCGATATCGACGCAAAATCTGGCGAGTGCGAGGCCTGCATCTTTGCGAATGGCCATCCGCGTGGTGCCGGCGTGGTTTTGTTCACCCGTGAAGGTGATGCGATATTGCCATATCCCGACGATGGACGTCACAATGCCGATCTTGAGGCCGCTGCTTTCCAGTGTCTCGCCCTGTTCGATATGGGCTTCGAGATAGCCGATGTGCCGCCCTTGTTCGTACCGCGCGCGGACGCGGCCGGCCAGGCCGGCATCGCGCAACGCCTCGCGCATGCTCCTATCATTGTTGCGGTCGCGCGCCGCGTCGATATCGGCTTCGGTGACGCCGCCGACATAGGACCGGCTGCCAAGGAAGTGTCCGAAATGGCCTTCCTCGTCGCACCATGAAGCGACTTCGACGGCGCCGTTTATGTTCGGGTCGAGATTGATGACGCGGGCGGCTTCGAGGGCATAGACCACGCCGAGCGGTCCATCGAGCCAGCCCGCGTGGTTCTGGCTTTCCAGATGCGATCCCGCCAGCAGCCTGGGCCCGTGTTTCGCGCTGGTGCCGATGACGTTGCCGATGCCGTCGATCTCGCCCGCGAGACCGGCATCGGGAAGCCGCTGCACAAACCAGTGCAGCGAGCGAAGATGCGGTTCCGAGAGAGTCGGCTTGTGAACGCCGGTCTTGTAGGCGCCGATGGCGCGCAGCGCGTTGAGGTCGCCGAGGACGCGGTCGCCATCGACGCGCGAGGAAATGTCAGCCATGCTTTCCGTAGTTCTCCGGAGTAGAACAAAGTTCCTGGTTACCGTTCTCGGAGTAGAACAAAGTTCCGTGAACGTCGCCAGCCGCGTTTATCCATCACGCTGACAGCAGCGCCAATGCCACAACGGCAAGCCACGCCACGATCACGAGTGCCGTCATCGCGCCAGCGGCTATCTTCGCCTTCTCCTTCCACGTGTAATCGTGCATTTCCTTTAATCGTGCATTTCCTTTCACGTGTAATCGTGCATTCTTTCCGCAAAACGTGTGCCGGCGATTCAGGCGCTTGTGAGACACCTTAATCGTTCAATCTGATCGAAGGGAAGGCTGTCTCTTGGCGCGAGCGGAATGTGTTGCGCGGGCAATCCCAGCTGGGCGGCGCGCGAGAGAAACTCGACCGTGCGGCTGAGCGAACTGCAAGGCGCCTTGCGTCAGAGGGTGATGGAAGGTCTCGTCGGCGACGTTAGGAGAGGTGGCCTCGCCGCATGCCCATCACGGAATAACTTTCGGTCATGCGGTTTTTCATTGCGGCGACGACCTCATTGGCAAACGCAATTTGAGTATCGGTCAGGGCCAGACAATCAACTTGGGCGGCGGTTGATGAGTATCCGACGCGGGCTTCGAAAGCGTCGAGCTGATGTTCGAAATTCGCAAGCGCCTCTTTGAGATTGGCCAACTCTTTCGCGCGGGGATCTCGATCCATACCGATGCTCCCAAGACAATACCCAGAAGGCCGCAGGGCACGTACTTCAGGTAGCGAACGTAACGCCTCAGAGGTTCGGCGACCGTGGAGAGGCCTCCTTTCGGCGGCCTTCCCACAGCAAATAACGCGACGTCTTGTTGGACTAGGCGAGGCGAACGTGGCCTTGCTTCTTGCGGCGATAGGCCAGGAAGCCGACGCCGGCGAAGCCGAGGATCATCATAGCCCAGGTTGCGGGTTCGGGAACTGCGCCCGAGATCGTCTGAATGCCGCCGAGGCGTTCCTGTCTCACGTCCTCGAAGAGACCATTGAGCGCCAGGATAGAAACGCTTGTAATGATTTCGCCGCCGCCCGATTGCAGCGAGAAGAAGTTATTGCCGTTCACGTTGATGGCGACGTTATTAAACGTAACTGTCTGCAGATTAGTGACCACAGTGATATCGGCCAGAGTGGCGGTCAGGTCGTTGATGTTGAAGACGTTTGCCGTAAATCCCAGGGTAGGATCCGCCATGAACCAAGTGAGCAGATTGAACCCGTTAATCGCGCTGTCGAAAATCCTGGCCTGGCCGGCTGAGCTCGTACCAGTCAAATTCTCGTTGCTCGTGAACGTTACCCGATTTGCCGGACTTGAATTAGTATCGGTGGTCAGCGAGGTCGTATTGTTTCCTGTGACGTTCTGAAACAACACGTTCTGATCGGTGATACCTCCGAGGTTACCAGGTGTAAGCACGAGACTGGCATTTGCCGCGCTTGAAAGGGCTGTAATTCCGACGACCAATACGGCCGCCAATGTTCCGCGCAGATTAAGCATGTAATGTACTCCTACGAGTAACTAGAAGTTTCGCAATAAACCCTGATTATTCGCTGGCTCCGATATGCCAGATTTTCCCGAGAGTAACATCTATTAAAAAATAGTAAAGTACATTAATGTTACCATCATACCACTGCGGAAAACAATTTAATCAATCACGAGAATTGTGCTGAGGCGGTTTAATATCCGTTTTGATGATCCGTGCGGCTGGTCGCCGTATGGACGTTGCATCTATTTAATTTTCAGGTTGCGTCGTGTAATTAAGTGCGGCCACCCAGAATGAGTGCACAATCTTCCTAATCTAGGTGTGGCCGAGCCTCCATTCGTGCAGCCGGTGCTATGCGGGCCGTTGATATTGATATCGACTTGGGCGTGCAGCCTACTCAGGAGGGCAAGGCAAATCCAAATGCGCATGGTGCGAAAGAACCTGCTGGGGAGCGCAACCCTGATTGGGCGTGGCGCTCCCGGGCCATCGCAAACAAAATGAAGCGGTTTGCCGTTTCTCTAAGACATGTTCGTGCATTGATGCACCCTCTGCTCCCGACTTGGCAAACCTAATCGCTCGGTCGAATATACGCGTTGTCTGGCTCACCATGATTGCAAGCCTCGTGACGAACTCCGTCAGGTATCCGGCGGAAAGTAGCACCGCAACGTAAAGCGGAGTGCAACGTAAAGCGCGACGCACGTTGTGATTGCAATAACGGCCGTATTCATTTCCCTGTCCCTTATTATTTACCCGCCACGGTCCGTTTGCCGGAACCTGTGGACGAGGGGAACCTGAGCTGTGAAAATGGTTGCCTTAAGCCTTGAAAGTGGTCGGCTTGGGCTTTGAAAGTGGTGGCAAGGTGATGGCGCTCCCTAGCGGAATCGAACCGCTCTCTCCACCGTGAAAGGGTGGCGTCCTAACCGATAGACGAAGGGAGCAAGAACAACAGGAAAATCAAGATGTTAGTTCTTGATGGGCCGTGTTGGCCGCTGCCCGTCCATGTTTGATGGGGGCGGCGACGGGCGAACGTATAGTGGCGTTTGGGCGGGTGGGCAAGCCGCTCGGAAAGGCGTTCTGCGGACGTTTCGCGCTTCGATCAGCGTCCCGGGCGCACGACGAGACACGCCGCGCCGAGCAACGGATTCTAAAGCCGCATGGTGTAGGGCTGTCTCGGGGGAACTTCCGACATGGCTTTGCTGTCAGGCAAGAAGCGCGACAGGCGCAAATCATTGAGTCAGCCCGGGTGGATCACGCTCGAGGGCGGTTTTGCCGCACGCCAATGCGTGGTGCAGGATATGTCCACAACGGGGGCGAAGGTTACGATCGACGATCCCAATACGCTGCCGGCGAAATTGCGGCTGGCGTTTTCGCGCGACGCCAGGACCGGGCGCCGCTGCGAAGTCGTCTGGCGCCGCGGCAAATCGGTCGGCGTCAAGTTCGTCCGCTAACGCGTTGTCCAGCGAAAACCTACCCGGACTTGATCCGAAGTTGGGGCCGGTCCGCGTCAAGAAAACGCGTCAAATCAAGACATCTGGAGCCCGTTCCGAGTCAATAGGCAGGGGTTCCAGTCTGGCATCGATCCGCAAGCGGCGATAAAAGGCGGGATGCGAAAATCTCTCTTTGTAGTGATGGCTGTGGTGCTGCCGTCGGCTGCTGCGCTTGCCGAGCAGCCCCGTCTTCACAAATCCGACAAGCCCGCCACCTCGGGTAAGGCGCTTCCGCTGAAGCGCCCAGCTTCCGCCAATGCCTGCGCGGAGTATGGCGCGGGCTTCGTCAAGATCGAAGGCACCAACACCTGCATGAAAATCGGCGGCGCGGTAAGCGTCGGCGCCGGCGTTTCCACCGGCTCGCGTTGAGCAGAATCGCAACTCTCCAAGCGCGCTCACGTCATAGGCGGCGCGACGAAGCGTACGAAGCCGGGGCGGGCGGCGAACTGCGAAAACCAGCGTTCGAGGTTCGGCAGCGTCGGCTTGGTGACACCTTCGACGCCGAACCAGCGCCGCGCAAAGGTGCCGAGCGCGATGTCAGCGATGGTGAACTGATCGCCCTCGATGAAGCGCCGTGTCGCCAGTTGCGCCTCGGCGATCCGCCACACCGCGGCTTCAGCATCGACATCCTTCTGGATTGCCACCATGTCGCGCTTTTCGACCGGCGTGCGCACCAACGCCCAGAACACCGGACGGTCGACCGGTTGTAGCGTCGAGAGTGTCCAGTCGAGCCAGCGGTCGACGCCAGCGCGCGCCTTCGGCTGCGAAGGGTAGATCGGCGAGCCGTCACCATAGGCCATGCAGAGATAGCGCATCACGGAATTGGATTCCCACAGCACGTAGTCGCCATCGACCAGCGTCGGGACGCGGCCATTCGGATTCATCGCGAGATATGCCGCTTCGTCGTTCTTGCCGAACTGCATGCCGGCGTCGATGCGCTCATAGGCGAGATCGAGTTCGGTAAGGCACCACAGCACTTTTTGCACGTTGACCGAATTGGCCCGGCCCCAGATGGTGAGTTGTTGTTTGTTGTTGTCGGCCACGCGCGTCGCTCTCGCTTTTTCGATTTGCCGTTAATAGCCGAAGATCAGAGAAAAAGCGCGCCTTCGCGCGGGTCCGGAGCCAACAAAAATGAGCTCCGCCGCAGTGCGACAGAGCCCGCTTCTCGCATTGCGCGCTGCGTCAGCCAATCAGTGGCCGAAGAACAGCCACAATAGAATGATCACCGGAATAGGTACGCCCAGCAACCAAAGTAGAATTCCTCGTCCCATCGTCTCCTCCTCAAATCTATTCGAGGAGAAAACGCGACGTGCGAGGGGTGGTTCCTGCACAGAAAGAACCCGAGCGCAGGAACGTTTTAAGGTTTCGGAATTTCGAGAGCGACAGTCCAATCCGAAGCGCGAGTAGAGGTTACGAAGAAATTGTACAAGGCCTACCAATGACCGGTATTCGGCATCGAGGCCCACGGCTCGGCCGGCGGTTTCGGTTCGCCCTTCTGTAACAGCTCGATCGAATGCAGATCCGGCGAGCGGACGAAGGCCATGTTGCCGTCGCGCGGCGGCCGATTGATGGTGATGCCGGCCTTCATCAGGCGGTCGCAGGTTGCGTAGATGTCGTCGACCTCGTAGGCGAGGTGGCCGAAATAGCGGTCCTCGCCGTATTTCTCCTCGTCCCAGTTATAAGTGAGCTCGACCAGCGGCGCACCGCGGTTTTGCGGCGCGGCCTTGAACAGGCCTTCGTCCTCGGGCGCGCACAGGAACACCAGCGTGAATCGGCCCTTGTCGTTGTCGATCCGGCGCACTTCCTTCAGCCCCAGCGCGTCCCGGTAGAACTTCATCGCGGTATCGAGATTGCGCACGCGCAGCATGGTGTGGAGATAGCGCATGTTTCTTGTCCTCCTGAGAGCGTTCAGAGATCTTGTTTGGGTTGGGCGGTTCGGGCGGAAAATAGCAGCAAAGTGCACCAGAGGTCACCGATAACGTGCGGATAAAGTGCGGGCTCTTTCTGCAACCGTTCGCACAGAGCGCTCTGGCCTCGGAAGGCCATCGGTGCAGGCTAATGCGAAAGATTGGAAGCGCTCGTTGCTCAGCGGTCAGGCCATGGGACGATGCCTCCCTTGGGCTCAAGGGCGATGCACTTGAGAGCTTCCGGCTCGCCTAACCAACGTGCTCGAGAACCCGTCGTTTCTCGTCCTTTTGTCGATGAATTTCAAATCTGGGTTCCGAGGAACGAAACCGCTACGGCGGTTTTGAATCGGCAGAGGTGTTGTATGAAACAAGATCATCCGGCTGAAGAGAATGCGGCGCGGGAGGATTTGCCTACAAGATCCGAGCGAAAACTCGGGACTTTGACCGCTGGTGCCATTGCTCTCGTTGTCGTTGGAACGGCAATATATTGGATCGCGTAGCCATGGTGCGCGAAGGTCCCGCTCAACAGGCTCCCTACCCAGCCGAAAAGGCGCGGGGAGGCAAGATTATCCTGAACACTCCCGCTCGCCGGGCGATATTTTTAGCAGGGTTTATCGGCGCTGCCGTATTGGTGCTTGTTCTGGCTTTCGCTCGCTGATGCGATCGCACCTAAGGAGTCAACGCGGGAATAAGACTCTTAAATAGCGCAACGAGCCTTTCTCCGGTCATTCCCACGGCGGCGATAATGGCCAGGGCGATGAACCCGGCGATGAGGCTGTATTCGATTGCGGTGGCGCCGCCCTCGTCGCGCAGAAACTTTCCAAGCATCTTTCTCTCTCGAACTTTGATGAAATCCGATGTGGCACGCTAAAGTTGCGATCAAGGCATCAAAAGCGTAAAATTGCGAGCTTGTTGAAGCGGCCGCTCCGGGGCGGACGGAGTTACTTCATCGCGATAGTCGCGGCTCGTGGTGTCGCGGCTATTTCTCGGCTCTTTTGGCGACCCGGAACGCCGCGTCATCAGAGTGATCCCCTACACATACGCAACCAGCCTCTCCGTCCATCGTGGCGTCAACGGAGGGATCGACTATGTACGTGCTCTACGGCGTGCTCATTGTTGCGATGATCTTCTTTTTCGTGCTCCCGATTACCGACGCCAGGACGGCCAGGATGAAACTATCCGTGGTGAGCAGCCTCGGCATATTGCTGGCGGTATCGGTTGTCGTGCCGCGGCTGATGCATTAACGAAGGATCTGCTTGCCTCGACGCACAACGAACGGCGTCTCCCGAAGGGCGGGCCGTTGGCTGACACGAACAGGAGGCCGGCATGATTCTCGTAACTGGCAGTATTCTGGCGTGCGAGGATGCTTTTGACGACGTGCTGCGCTCGTGCCTGGAGCATGTCGAGCGCTCCCGCAAGGAGCCGGGCTGCATTTCGCATGACGTGCATGTCGACTGCCAGAACCCGATGCGGCTGTTCTTCTTCGAGCAGTGGGCCGATGAGGCGGCGTTGCGCGCCCATTTTGCCGTCGAAGGTACGAAAGCATTTATAAAATCGCTCAAGGGCCGGATCGTCGAGACGTCGGGGACGAAGATCTATCGCGCCGAGGCAATACGGCGATAAGGCGCCGCCGCCGTACCCGCAAGCCTTTACGCCGCGTGCACGCACTCGCATAGCGAGCGTGAGAGGACGCCGGACGCAGCCAGGCCCTCGCGCGCAAGATAGGTAATTCCCGTCAGGTCAGACCTTGACGTCCAGCAGCGACGGTTCGTCCGTCTGTAAATCGGCCAGGGCCGCTTCGATGGCGGCTGCCTTGGCATGGTCGACAGCCCTTAGATCCTGATTGATCGTATGCGGCGGCGCCTTGGCGGCCTGATCGACGACGAGCTGAATTCTGGCCTGTGTCACTTCAACCGGTATGGGGTAAATGACCATGGGTGCAACCCTCCTGATCAAAACTTGTCAGGTTCGTGTTTACGTCTTGTAAAGAGTTTGGGTTAACGGCCGAGCGCTACGGCGCAAAGGGGTAAACAGACGCCTAAGGCTTTGATGCGGTGCGCCCGCGCAATCGCGCTAATGCGTCTGTTCCAGCCGCTCGGCGTAGAGGCGGAATTCCTCGGCCATCTCGATCAGTTTCTTCGAAGCTTCCGGATCCTTGACGGCTTCGGCGAGCCGTCGGGCCCTGTCGGATTGTTCTCGATAATGGTCGGCCTGGGTCATCGCAGCACCTTTTCAGATAAGTACGGGCTGCGCCAAAAAGGTTCGACCGCCGACAGGGCGAGTAACGGTATCTTAAGAACGCAATCGTGCCGGAAACGCACCCCCTGTTCGTTCCAGGAGAACAAAGGGAGTCTCTCCGCTGCTGCGCGATGGATGAAGGCTGAACTGCGCCCCTGCGCCGGCCAGCATGGCTGTTTCGAAAGCGCAGATAATCCTATTCAGTCAGGTTAAAACCCAATGCGTGTTGTGGGTATCCGGCATTGCAGTAGGGATGGCCTTCAGGAACAGGCCATGGTCCCTTCGTTTCACAACGCAGACAAACCGGCCCACAGGCGCGTCATGGTGGTGGGCCTGCTGTTTTGTCTCGCCTTCGTTGTCGTGAGCTTTTCATTACGGCCGCAAACTGAAAACGGCCATGTGCTGGTCAAGGCCGATCGGCTCGTTCGCACTGCGGGTGAACCCCACAAGGCGAACTAGCACCTGCCAGACGGCACTCAACGGTCCGGCAATTTTTCGTCCGGCGCTTTGTGATAGGTCGCGATGGCGATGAAGCCGGCATAACCGATCAAATTGATCAGAATTTCCATCCACGCAGACATGATGCACCTTCCGGTAGTGAAACACCGAACGGATCGTTTTCGTTCCGCGCAATTCGATGGTCAGGTCCGCGGGATCGCATACCTCGCAATGCCCGCCCTCCAAACCGGCAACGAAAACCCCGCCTACATCCGAAGATCTAGACGGGGGCTTTTCGTGCTTCACCTCTCGCAAGGTTGCTGCACTTATTAGCTTAGCGAACGTCGAGGCATCGACTTGGTTCCGGCCGCAGCAAATTCTATTGCGGGTTCCGCGCGCGACATTTCCGTGGGCGACGTCGCGGAGTCGAACAATCTCTTGCCGGTTCTGCCTCAGCGCCAGAATGATGGCCGGCTGGATCCATTCAGCGCGTTGGCCAGGGTCGTCTCGTAATATTCCTCGCGCTCGCGTTCGAACTTCTGCTGGGTTTTCCTGAAGCTCGCGACGCGTGCTGCGATTTCGGCACGATCGCGCGCGAGTCTTTCTTCCTTCTCCGTCATCGCCATCCGTCTTGTTTGATTCGCCTCGCCGTCATTGGCCCGCGCGAATGGGGCGTGAATGGGGACGCATTGTGATCGCGTGCCGTCTGAAGCGAAGGCGGTGGATAAGGTGTGGCGCATTCTTGTCGCTCATGTGGGTTCCCGTTAGCGAAAGACAAACGGGAGGTTCCAATGGCAAAGATCGATCTGGATTCATTGAGCATCGAAGAACTCGCAGGCCTGCGCGAGCACGCCACCGACAAGCTGTTCGAGAAAGTCGCTGCGCGACGCGCCGAACTCGAAGCGGAACTGGAAAAGCTTGTTCAATACGGCAAGCCACCAATGAAGAAGACGGAAAGCGCGCCCGCGCCCAAGGCGAAGAAATCAGAAGAGGCCAAGGAGCCGAAGGAATCGGTGGCCAAGGCAGCATGACGCGGCGGTACGGGGGGTATAAGGCGGCTTGATAAGGCCGCCCTTGACGGACGCGCGTGCGCCGCCGGCCAGGGCGCATCGATCTGGCAATCCGAACGGCCGTGCTATAGTCCGCGCGGCCCAACAATTCGGAAAATATCAGCGGTGATCGCCAAGGATTTGCGCAGCGGCGTCGAGCAGCTCGGCAACATGATCGCCGAAGCCGCATGTATCGTTCCCTTTACTGGAGCCGGCATTTCCACCGAATGCGGCATTCCGGATTTTCGGTCCCCGGGCGGCCTGTGGACGCGCAACCGCCCGATCGCATTCGACGAATTCGTTGCAAGCGCCGACGCGCGGGCCGAGGCCTGGCGGCGGCGTTTTGCGATGGAGGCGACCTTTGCAGCGGCCAAGCCCGGCCGCGGGCATCGCGCGCTGGCCTCGCTCTACAAGGCCGGCAAGACGCCGGCAATCATCACCCAGAACATCGACAATTTGCATCAGGCGTCAGGCTTCAGGGTCGACGACGTGATCGAATTGCACGGCAACACCACTTATGCCCGCTGCATCGGTTGCGGACATGCCTATGATCTTCCTTGGGTAAAGGCGCGTTTCGACGAAGATGGCAACGCTCCCGACTGCACCATCTGCGACGAGCCGGTTAAGACGGCCACGATCTCGTTCGGACAGGCGATGCCGGAAGACGCGATGCGCCGCGCCACCGAACTGGCCCAGCAGTGCGATCTGTTCCTGGCCATCGGATCGTCGCTAGTTGTTTGGCCCGCCGCAGGTTTTCCGCTGATGGCCAAGAACTGCGGCGCGAAGCTCGTCATCATCAACAACGAGCCGACGGAGCAGGACGACCTTGCCGATCTGGTGATCCGTCACGACATCGGCGAGACGCTCGGACCATTTGTAGGCAATTGATCTCCAATTGATTCGCATTGATTCGCGGCTGTGCAAGCCTGTTCATAGCCTCCGCAATTTTGTTTTTTTTAGCTATGCGGCACAATCGAGAGTGTTATCTTTTGATTCGAGAGATTCGCGCTGCGTTATCATGATGGTCATGGTAGGGCGCGTGTTCCGGTCCCACTAGGGCGACAGTGGACCGCTTTTTTGAAGTGTGAGGTCCGGGGTCATGGGGTCGGACGAATTTGGGTCCAAGAAGCTTGGGGGGCCGCCGACAGGCGGGACAGGGCAGAACAGGCTTGGACCAGGTGAATACGCAGCCGGCGCGCAGCGCGATCCGGCGGTGGATGCTTTGTCGGGGCTCGGCGATGCCGCAGCCAACCTTGTCGAAATATCGGGCGTCATCAAATGGTTCGATGCTTCGAAGGGCTACGGTTTCATCGTGCCGGACAATGGCTGGCCCGACGTACTGCTGCATGTCACCGTGCTCAGGCGCGACGGTTACCAGACCGCCTATGAAGGCGCGCGGCTGGTGGTCGAATGCGTGCAGCGTGCCAAGGGCTATCAGGCGTTCCGGATCGTTTCGATGGACGAGTCCACCGCGATCCATCCGGCGCAGATGCTGCCGCCGCGGACCCATGTCAGCGTTACGCCGACCAGCGGTCTGGAACGGGCCCAGGTCAAATGGTTCAACCGGCTGCGTGGCTTCGGCTTCCTGACCTGCGGCGAGGGCACGCCGGACATTTTCGTCCACATGGAAACGCTGCGTCGCTTCGGCATGACCGAACTGCGGCCGGGCCAGTACGTGTTGGTGCGCTTCGGGCCGGGATCCAAGGGCATGATGGCGGCCGAAATTCATCCGGAGACCGGCCCGTCGGCGCTGTCGTCACATTGAATCCCGCCGTACCACTGACGCAAACGTGAGCCGGTCGCCGCGCCTCCGCGCGGCGGCCACTGGCATTTGCCGCAATCCTCAGGTTAGGGTTCCCGGCAGTCTCTCCTGAAGTATCCGGCGTGAGTGCTTTGATGAATTTCGCTTTGATGGTTGCGCGGCTTCGCATCTCCGGCCGCCTGGTGACGTCGCTGGCCGCTGCGTCTGCCATGCTCTTCATCCTCTGCGCCAATCCTGCTGCACGGGCCGCGAGCGTTCAGCCGCTCGAGATCGCCACCAAGTCAGGCGTACGCGTGTTCCTGGTCGAGATGGCGACCACGGAGGAGGAGAAGACCCAGGGGCTGATGTACCGGAAGGAATTGCCCGACGGCAAAGGCATGCTGTTCGACTTCTCTCCCGAGCAGCAGATCTCGATGTGGATGAAGAACACCTACATTCCGCTCGACATGATCTTCATTCGCGCCGACGGCCGCATCCTGCGGATTGCTGAAAACACCGAGCCGCTGTCCACGAAGATCATCTCTTCGGGCGGGCTCGCCAGGGGGGTGCTGGAAGTGATCGCCGGCACGGCGCAAAAGTATGGGATTCAGCCCGGTGACCGGGTGGCGCACCCGCTGTTCAACAAGCGCTAACGGGGTTTCCATCGCCTTGATGGCCGCGGGTTTAGCGTGTATCGAGCATTTCCAGCGTCAGATCGGGGTATAGCGCAGCCTGGTAGCGCGGCAGTTTTGGGTACTGCAGGTCGTTGGTTCGAATCCAGCTGCCCCGACCAATAAAATCAATGACTTGCTACGTCTTTTTCGGATTGAATCTTCCCAGTACAATTGGGAGGGGCGGGGGGAACAATTGTGGCTGGTAGGAAGACAGTCATTCCGGCGCGGCACTCCCTGCTGCTGGGGCTGGTGATTTGTTTTGCCGCCGCAATCGGCAGCCAGCCGGCGGCGGCCAATCCCGCGCAGATGATTTCCGACTTTCGGCTAAAGCACGGGCAGAAGCGCGTAACCCTGGATACGATTCTCACGCGGATTGCACACGATCAGGCCGAGGCGATGGCCGCAAAGGACAAACTGGATCACGATGTCCTTGGCCGGTTCAATACGCGTGTCGGTCCGGCGGGCGCAGGCCGGGCCGCAGAGAACATTGCGTATGGCTATGACGGTTTTCCCAAAACTCTTGACCAGTGGATCAATTCGTCGGGGCACCGGAAGAACCTCCTGTTGCCCGGCGCGACGCGCGTAGGTGTTGCGAGCGTGAAAAGCGCGCGGACCGGTCGTACGTACTGGGCCATGGTGATCGCAGGCGACTATGAGCGTCCCAAAGCTCCAAAGAGTTCGCCAAAGGATTCGCCGAAGGCTTCAAAGCAGGCCAGCGCTGCGAAGTCCAAACCGCGCGCAGCCGAGGCTTGCCGGCTGAAAATTCTCAGCCTCTGCCTTTAGAGTTGAAACACCAAGATATCGGAGTAGCTGCCTTTGCGGCGCGCTCAGGCGTCCTAACGCCACGCGTGCGAGGGACCATTTGATGCCGCAATTCGTTTTCTCTCAGCTTGCAATCTCGTTCCTGTTATGTTCTCTTTGGTCGTTCTTCGGAGGTGACCAATGGATGTCGAGAAGCAACGGGAAATCATCCGGCTCTGGAATCGCATGCGTCGGGTCGAAGGCCCGCTAGCGGAGGAGATCCGCATTCAGATACTCGAGTGCTTTGCGCAACCGGATTCGCCGAGCACACGCATGAATGAGCGGCGCGCGGTGCTGGGCCGTATGCCGGTTCGGACCGCGCAACTGTATCGCATCGGCGAACGCAGCGACAACGCAACGCTCTGACGGCTTTCGCATTCCGGCGAGGTTGATTCGGTGGTCGTCAAGATTGACGGAATCGATGCGTGGTGCATGCTGCAAGCATGTTGTCGCGCGTGCGCAATCATTTTCGAGGTGCGAAGTTCGCCCGCATGAGCAGCGGGACGTACTGCATCATTCGCGATCTCGGGCTGGTCAAGGGCGGCAAGGGGATGCGGCACCATGAGGTGCTCGTCACTTTCAGTCTCCGGGCGTTGTGGCGCTGGGTTGGACGTGCCGGCAGAGATCTCCTGAGCGCAGAGAGGCGGCGATCCTGGCTTCAGCAGGAACCGCAGCGTTTCGGGGCGAGCGTCTCTTCGTCGGCCGTGCCGGAGCGCGCCTCCCAACCCTAGCTCCAGCCAGCGGCGCTGCCGTCAGCCTTGCCACTCGCGCATGGAAATGCCGAGATCGATATCGAGCAAGCCGATCGCGCGGCGCGCGATATGATCGATCGCTTCCGCCAGGGTCGCCGGCCGGGCGTAGAACGCCGGCACCGGCGGCGCCACGATCGCGCCGAATTCCGTCACCGCCGCCATCGCCCGCAGGTGACCGAGATGAAGCGGGCTCTCGCGCACCATCAGCACCAGCCTGCGTCGCTCCTTCAACTGGACGTCGACAGCCCGCACCAGCAGATTGTCGGTGGCGCTGGCTGCGATGGCGGACAAAGTCCGTATCGAACACGGCGCGACGATCATGCCTGCGGTTCGATATGAGCCGCTGGCGATGCTGGCACCGATGTCGGCACTCGCATGATGGCGCGCCGCCAGCGCTGCGATACGGGGCAGGGCACTGTCGCCGACCTCATGGGCCAACGTCCGCTCGCCGGCGGGCGTGACCACGAGATGCAACTCGCATTGGCCGGTCGCGGCCAGCAGTTCGACGACGCGCACGCCAAGGGCTGCGCCCGATGCGCCGCTGATGCCGACGATGATCCGTCATCATCAGGAGCTTTCAATGTCGCCACCCAGCAGCCGATCCGAGCGCGTTATCGACGTGCGGGAGATCGAGCCGAGATTCCGCCATGAGATCATCGTCCGGCTGTTCGAAAACCTGATGCCCGAAGCATCGCTGCAACTGATTGCGGATCATCCGCCACGGCGCGCTGCGCCACCAGTTCGAAATACGCTACGGAGATGGATTTCGATGGACCTATCTGGAGGAGGGGCCGGAAGTCTGGCGGGTTCGGCTGGAGCGCGTTTGTCAGGGAGGCATCGACTAGCGTTGCGCCGCTTGCCACGCCAATAGCCGATGCTCCGCAAGCGACATCGCCACCGACGTCATGTAACCGGTCAACCCAAGCAGGATGACACCGGCGAACAGGTCGGCCGAGCGGAACGCGCGGGCGGACAGCAGAACCCAATGACCGAGCCCGTCGAGGCCGGCCAGAATTTCGCAGACCACCGACAGGATCAGCGCCACCGTCAGGCTGAGGCGCATGCCGGCGAGAATGTCGGGGCTGGCGGAGGGCAGCGCGATCTTGAAGATGACCGCGAGCCGCGACATTTGCAGCGACCGCGCCACCTCGTAGAGCCGCGGCTCGACCGCCGCAAAACCGTGGATGGTCGCCAGCATGATCGGCCAGATCGCACCGAAGGCGATCACGAACAGCGCCATCGCCTGCGTCAGCCCGAGCATCGCGATCGCCACCGGAATGATCGCCGAGACCGGCAGCGGCCGTAAAAATTCCAGCGACGGCGCAACATAGGTCCGCATGGCGCGCGACGAGCCGATGATCGCGCCGATCGCGATGCCGGCAATGGAGGCGGCGAGCCAGCCATAGGCCATGTGTTCGAGCGTGCCGGCGAGCTTGCTCCAGAGATCGCCGGAGGAAAATCCGCGCACCAGCGCAGCCCAGGCGCGGTCCGGTCCCGGCAGGAACACCGGAGAGACCAGTCTCAAATTGGCAATCAGTTGCCATAGCGCGACGAAGCCGGCCGCAACCGCAAAGCTCGCCACGCGCCAGAGCAGGGTCGCGCGGTTCATGCGCCGTCTCCGCTCAACGCGGCGCGGCCGAACAGCCGGTTCTGGGCGACGACCAGCAGGACATTCAGCGCGTAGCCGATGGCGCCGATCCAGACCAGATGGGCCAGCATCAGGTCGGGGCGCAGCGCCTGCTGCGCCAGCATGATGCCGGCGCCGAGGCCGAGCGGGTTGATCGCAATCTCGACCGTCACGGCGACGATCAGCGCGATGCCGGCCGACAGGCGGAAGGCGACGAAGATCCGCGGCAGCGCCGCCGGGATGATGATCTTCAAGACCCGCTGTGCCGGTGGCAGCCGCAGTGCTCGCGCCACTTCCATCAATCGCGGCTCGATACTGCGCACCGCCGCGCGCGAGAGGATCAGGACCGGCCAGACGCAGGCGAACGCCACGATCACGATTTCCATGCGGTAGCCGAAACCGAGCGCGATTAGCGCAATCGGCAGCAGCGCAATCGAGGGAATCGGCCGGATCGCCTCGACCGTCACTTCCATTAGGCGATCAAGCTTATCCGAAATCCCGAAGGCGATGCCGAAAGCGAGGCCGATGATGGTGCCGATCGCAAGCCCGGCGAAAGCTGAAAACAGCGTGTCGCGCGTGGCCGCGAGGATCGAGAGATCGGCAAAGGCCCCGAACAGCGCCATCGCGATCTCGCTCGGCGGCGCGAGACTGTCGCTCTGCAGATGGGTCGCGCGAGCCCAGAACTCGAACGCTGCGAGCACGCCGAGCGGCAGCACGAGGGCCTTGGCGGAATTCGCCCTCACTGCTCGGTGGCCTTGATGAAATCGAACAATTGCCGCCGCAACCGGAGGAATTCCGGATGCTCGCGGGTCGACAATTGATCGCGCGGGCGCGGCAGGTTGACCGGCAGTTCGATGCCGATCCGCCCCGGATGCGGCAGCAGGCCGATGACGCGGTCGCCGAGATAGATCGCTTCATCGAGGTCGTGGGTCACGAAGATCACAGTGGCGCCGCTCGCTGCCACCAGCGACAGCACTTCATCCTGCAATCCCTGCCGCGTCATCGCATCCAGCGCACCGAACGGCTCGTCCATCAGAAGCGTCTTCGGCTCCTGTGCCAGGCAACGGGCGATCTGCAGACGCTGTTGCATGCCGCCAGACATCTCCGACGGGTATTTGCCGGAATGGCCCGGCAGGCCGACCGTGCGCAACAGTTCCTCGATGCGGGCGGGGCGCTCGGTCGACGGCATGCCGCCCGCTTCCAGCGCCAGCGAGACGTTGCCCGCCGCAGTGCGCCATGGCAGCAGCGCCTTGCCATAGTCCTGGAATACGATCGCGATCTCGCGGCGCGGCTCGCGCATCGGCTGGCCGTCGAAATTCACCTTGCCGCTGGTCGGCCGGTAAAGACCGGCCGCCAGCCGCAGCGCCGTGGTCTTGCCGCATCCGGAGGCGCCGACGATGCAGAGGAATTCGCCGGGTCGCACACCGAGACTCAGATTCTCGATGATGGTCTTGCCGCCGAGATGCAGCGTGACCGCGTCAAAGGCGATCTGCGGTGCGGCAGTGCCGGAGACGGCTTCGAGGCGTTTGGCGGCGCTTGCCATGATGTCAGCTCTCGTTGCCTGGGGGATAGACGAAGTCCATGGTCGAACGCAGATGGGACGTCAGCATGGCCTGAGACCCGGGAATATCGCGCGCGATGATCCGATCAGCCAGCAATTGATGGGCGCGGACGAACTTCTTGCCGCTGTCGACGGAACGCATCATCACGCGGCGGTAGCGGTAGGCCTGATCGTAGAGATCGGAATGGGCTGCCAGCAAGCGCTTCGAGCCGCACGCCGCCAGCAGGGCGGTGTGAAAGCCCTTGTGTAGCCGGTCGAAATCCTCCGCGCCTTCGCGGAACTCATCGCCGGTCCGCTCGATGTGGCGGCGCATCTGGTGCAATGCGCTGAGGATGCCGGCCTCCCAGGCATCGTCGCCGTTGACGATCGCGAGCCTGATCGCCTCGATCTCGACCGCGGTACGCATGGTGGTGATATCGAGCAGATCCTCGCGGCTGATGTCGGCGACGCGAAACCCGCGCTGTCCGATGCCCACGATCAACCCGCGCGACATCAGCCGTGACAGGCCCTCGCGCAGCGGCGTGGCGCCGATCTCGTAGCGTTGCACGAGGTCAATGATGCCGAGGCGTGATCCCGGCGCCAGATGACCGGCAAGGATATCCTGCTCGACCAGCAGGGCCGCGCGCTCGCTCAGCGTGGCGGCCTCGGTCATCAGTCGGTTCGGTTGGCGCTCGGAGGCTGGCATCGCAATCCGTTACTTCAAAACCAGTTTCGACGTATCGAGCTTCGATTGCAGCATCTTCTGCGACGACATCACCTCGATCCACCAGGAGAGCTGCTCGGGCTTCAGTACCGGTTCGGAGCGGTTCGGCGGCGTCGCCTTGACGAGTTCGATCGGCTGCTTGGTGAATTTGGAGATCGAGTTCGATGCCTTTTCGCGGTCGTTGTTGACGATGACGGCGGACTCGGCGATCGCGTCACGGAATTTCTTGATCGCCGCGGCGTTCTTGTCGGCCCATTCGCGCGAGGCCGCGTAGAAAATGATGGGATCGGTGCGGGCCAGTTCGACCGCGTAGCGTGCGCCGACCGACCCGAGGCCGGCATTGGTCATGCGGGTCACGAACGGTTCGGCGGTCAGCACGGCATCGACGCCGCCGGACTTGATGATGTCGGCCATGGTCGGGAAGGTGACCTCGACGAAGTTGACGCTCTTGGGGTCGACGCCTTTCTCCACCAGCCACTTCACGAACAGCACGTGGAGGAAGGCGTTCAGGCCGGGCGCGCCTACCTTCTTGCCGACGAAATCCTTCGGCTCCTTGATGGTGATGCCGTTGCGGACGAATGCGGTGATGTTGCCGTTCGACACCGGGCTCATCACGGTCGCACCGGCAATCGCGACAAGATCGAGCCCGCCATCGACCGCCTGCAGGAACACGGTCGAGGTCGGGCCGCCGATCTGGATCGAGTTCGACAGGATCGCCGCCGGGATATTCGAATTGATGCCGATCGGCGTCATCTCGACCACAAGGCCGTGCCTTCTGAAAATGCCTTCGTCGACTGCCACCATCGCGGAGGCGCAGTCCGAAGTTGCCGTACAGCCGACCTGGATCTTGGCCTGCGCAAAGGCGGTACCGGTCAGCGCCGCGCTGACCACAAGGGCGGCAAGGACCTTTTTCACGGCAATCTCCCCATGACACATTTTTCTGTCTTGTTTATCGATATTTTTTTTGATCATATATTTCATCGGAAAACAAGGGGTCACCCAGTGAAACTCGCAACATTCAAATCCGGCGGACAGGAAAAGATCGGAGTCGTGCATACGGGCGATACGCTTCTGTTCGATCTTGCGGCCGCCGCTGACCGGAGCGGGAGCATCAATCCGGCCTTCGCATCGATGCTGGCATTGATCGACGCCGGCGACACCGCGCTCGAGCAGGCGGCGAGGGTGTTCGACAAGCACGGCAAGGACGAAAGCTTGTCGATCAAGACCGAGACGGCCGAGATTCTCGCGCCGGTCCCCGAGCCGCGGCAGATGCGGGACGGCATGTCGTTCCCTCTGCATATCCTTCAGGCACCGCGCGGGCAGCTCAAGCTCGCCGCACGCGCCAAGGGCGACATGGCGGAACTAGCGCGGATCGAGGCGGAGCCGCTCGGCGAACTGCCGGAGGTCTATCGCAAGCAGCCGATCTACTACATTACCAACCGCTTCAGCGTGCGCGGCACCAACACCACGGTGAAGTGGCCGCGCTACAGCCAGGTGATGGATTACGAGCTCGAATTCGGCATCATCACCAGGAACAAGGGCGCCAACATTTCCGCCGCCAAGGCCAGGGATCACATCTTTGGCTATACGATCTTCAACGATTTTTCCGCGCGCGATGCCCAGCGCATTGAAATGGAGGGGCGGCTCGGGCCGGCGAAAGGCAAGAGCTTTGACGGCGGCAACGTGATGGGGCCGTGGATCGTCACGCCGGACGAGATCGGCGATCCCTACAAATTGAAGATGGAAGCGCGCGTTAACGGCAAGACGCGCTCGCAAGGGGTGACCGAAGGCATGCTGTTCTCGTTCGAGGAGATCATCGCCCATGTCAGCAAGGACGAGACGTTGATGCCCGGCGAATTCATCGGATCCGGTACCGTCGGCAATGGCTGCGGCCTGGAACTCGGCTGGTATCTCGAGCACGGCGACACGATCGAACTCGAAGTTGAAAAGATCGGTATTTTGAAGAACCGGGTCGAACGGCAATAGCCGTTCGCGACAACGCTACACAAAAAGAACATCAGCGAGGAAACGCCATGGCGCGCAAACTAATCGACATCTCCGTTCCCCTGCAAAACGACGTGCCGGCCGACCCGCCCGGCAATCACCCGACCATCCAGTACATCGATCACCAGCAGGGCCTGCCGCGCATGCTGCAGTTCTTCGACGGGCTGAAGGCCGAAGATCTGCCTGACGGACAGGGCTGGGCGGTGGAGCAGGTATCGCTCTCCACCCACAACGGCACGCATCTCGACGCGCCGTGGCACTTTCATCCCACCATGAACCGCGGCGAGCGTGCATGGACCATCGACGAGGTGCCGCTGGAATGGTGTTTTCAGCCGGGCGTAAAACTCGACTTCCGGCATTTGCCGGACGGTTATGTCGCCACCGCCAAGGATGTCGAGGCCGAGCTCAAGCGTATCGGCCATACGCTGTCGCCGCTGGAGATCGTCGTGGTCAATACCAGCGCCGGCGCCAAATACGGAAGGCCCGATTACGTCACCTCCGGTTGCGGCATGGGCTACGAGGCGACTATGTACCTGTTGGAGCGCGGCGTGCGGCTGACCGGCACCGACGGTTGGAGTTGGGATGCGCCGTTCGTCTATACCGCGAAGAAATATGCGGAGACGAAGGACGCCAGCCTGATCTGGGAAGGCCACAAGGCCGGCCGCCACATCGGCTATTGCCACCTCGAGAAGCTGCACAATCTCGAGCAATTGCCGCCGACCGGCTTCATGGTGTCGTGCTTCCCGGTGAAGATCGAGCGCGCATCCGCGGGCTGGACACGCGCGGTCGCCATTCTCGACGGCTGATGATCGAGGGCATCAACAATCAATGCTCCAAAAGAGCAAGGCGCGCCGGTTGCCCGGCACGCCTGAATCTTGTCTCGGATCCGCCTGAGGCGACGACGATCGCGCCTAGATCACCACCTGCAGACGCGGACGCCGTAGGGATTCCAGTAGCAGCGCGGACCCGGGCGAACAACGAGGGGCGCGCCATAGAAGCCATAACCTCGGCCATAATAGCCCCGTCCGCGACCCCGGCCATAACCGCGCGCGTATCCGCGGGCATAGCCTCTGCCTCTGCCTCGGCCGCGCTGAGCTTCCGCCGACGTCGTCCCACTCACCAGAACGGCTGACGTGCTGGCGACGTAGACGAACAACAAAGCCAACGCTGCGAGGCAGCGCGTCAGGATATTGTAGCGTTTAGCCATTCGAGAATCTCCCGGTCACTTCCAAACATCTGGACTTCGGCGCTATCTCACTTAGACGCGCGAGACAGTTTTCAGTTCAGATGCGCTAACACAATATTTTCACAAGGTTCTTTCGAGCTCTTGGGACTTTATTAAGAAGGGCAGGTAAGGTCAAGTTGCGGCCGGTCTGTCGAGGGTTCTTGCACCGTTCATCTATCTGAATGCGGGATGAACACTTAAGATTGTGCACTGCAGAAGTTCGAATTGAAAAAATTCCGCAAAGCCACGCCAGCAACTTGATGTCGACACGATTTCCATTTCTCAGCGCAAGACGCCCCCGCCTTCACGAGTACCCATGCCCAAAAAACACACTTATGTCCTTGGCCTGAACACCTATGACCATGATGTCAGCGCCTGCCTGTTGCGCGACGGCGCCATCGCATTTGCGATCGCCAAGGAGCGGATCACGCGGGCCAAGCACGCCTCGGGCTTCTACAAGGAAGTGATCGACTATTGCCTCGAAGCCGAAGGCATTACGCTCGACGACGTCGATCTGGTGGTGCGCAACTGCTACATCCTGCCGGTCCCGGAAATGGAAGAACGGCTGGTCTATTTCGACGCGCCGGGCTTCCTGCCGGAATTCGAGCGCGACGAGGCAGCCAAGCATCCGCTGTATCTGAAGCATTCGGACAAGGTGGTCACGATCTCCCATCACCTCGCGCACGCCTACAGCGCGTTCGCGGTGTCGCCGTTCGAGGATGGCGTCGTGATGATCGTCGACGGTGTCGGTAGCTACCGGTCCGACGTCATGGAATCGTTTCCCGCCAGCTACGCGGCGACGCCGCTCGCACGCGAATCGGAGAGCTACTACAAGTTCAGCGGCACGACACTGGAATGCTTGAAAAAGGTCTGGATGGAGCCAGACCGCGGCTTTCTCAGCGATGAGTTCTACAACATGCCCGGGCTCGGCGCGCTCTATAGCCGCGCCTCGACCTACATCTTCGGCGACTGGAACAAGTGCGGCGAACTGATGGGACTGGCGCCTTACGGCCGCCGCGACCAAGTCAAGCACCTGCTCGAACTGACCGACGATGGCAAGCTGCAGGTGCCGCACTGGACGGCTGAATTCAAGCAGCCTTACGTCTTCGACGTCGCCGGCAATTGGGAAAAGCACCCCGCGATGCGCCATTGGGAAGACATTGCCTGGCGCACACAGGACGATACCGAAAACGTGCTGCTCGCCCGTGCCCGCTGGCTGCGCGAGACCACCGGCGCGAAGAACCTCTGCATGGCCGGCGGCGTCGCACTGAATTGCGTGGCGAACGGGCGCCTTGCCCGCGAGGCCGGCTTCGAGAACGTCTGGATCCAGCCTGCGGCGGGCGATGATGGCATTGCAATCGGCTGCGCCTATTACGGCTGGCTCGAAATCCTGAAGCAACGCCGCGGCTTCGTCATGGATCACGCCTATGTCGGCAGGCGTTACAGCGACCAGGACGCCGCCAAGGAGCTGCAGAAATTTCTGGTGCGGATCCAGGTCGATGCCGTCAGAAGCGAGAATGTATGCCGCGACACCGCAAAGCTGCTCGCCGATCAAAAGGTGATCGGCTGGTTTCAGGACCGCTCGGAATTCGGGCCGCGCGCGCTCGGCAACCGCAGCCTTCTGGCCGATCCGCGCAAGGGCGGGATGAAGGACATCCTCAACAGCCGCGTGAAGCACCGGCAGGCGTTCCGGCCGTTCGCGCCGATCGTGCTGGCCGAACGCATGACGGAAATTTTTGAAGGCGAGGAGGATTCGCCGTTCATGCTGATCGCCAAGCCGGTTCGCCCTGAATGGCGCGATAAGATCCCCGCAATCGTGCACGTCGACGGCACCGCGCGCGTCCAGACCGTGCGCGAACAAACCAATCCGATGCTCTATCGTCTGCTGAAGGAATTCGAGGCGCTGACCGGCGTCCCCGTACTGATCAACACCTCATTCAACATCAAGGGCGAGCCCATCGTGGAAACGCCGCAGGATGCCGTGAACTGCTTTCTGACCACCGGCGTCGATCATCTGGTCATGCACGACACCATCGTATCGAAGAACAAGATGCACAAGGTGGTCGCACCGCTGGTCAACATCTACACCGACGTGCGGACGCTGGTGGCATCGACTGCGCAACCGGCCTGAACCGGCTGCCGCGATTCAGCCGGAAGCCGCTCAGGCGGCTTTCGGCGCTGCCGGCTTCAGCGGCTTGTCCTGCCGCTTCGACCAGGAAATGTAGTAGGCGACGATGGTCATGATCGCGATGCCGGTCACGCTGACGAAGATCTGCGCGAACAGTGAGCCCGAGCTCATCGAGAGTTCGAAATGCCCGACGAACGACAGGAACACGCCGACGCAGAACACCGCGAGCGATTGCTGGCCGCAGACCACCAGCGGATCGAAGATCTTCCACTCCAGCCCCGGCCATTCCTTCGGCACGAAGCGGATCACCAGGATCACGATCGCCACGAAGTGCAGGAAGCGGTAGGGCGCGAGGTTGGTCTTGTCGTTGGGATTGAAGGTCGAATAGAGCCACTGCGGGAACATGTCGCCGAAAGCCGGAAATTTGCCGGCCATGGTCATGACCAGCGCCAGGATCAGATAGGCCACGCACACATACAGCGTAATCGGCGAGTTGATGATGTGCATGTTCTTGCGGGCACCGCCGAGCGCGCACCACGCGCCGAACACGAACAGCACCTGCCAGGCGAACGGATTGAAGTACCAGGTTCCGACCGGATAGGCGGACAGGTTCCATCCTGTCTGCCGCGACACCAGCCACAGTATGATCGCGGCCGCCAGGGTCCAATTGGGCTGCCGCAGCATGATCCACAGCACCGGCGGGAACAGCCCCATCAGCACGATATAGAGCGGCAGCACGTCGAGATTGACCGGCTTGAACTTCAGGAACAAGCCCTGCCGCAGCGTTTCGGTCGCATTGTCGACCAGGACGGCGACGTTGAAATCGTTGACCAGCTCCGAGTCGCCAAAGCGCAAGGCGAGGTAGCTGATCGAGGCGATATAGATCACGAACAGGATGATGTGGGCGACATAGAGCTGCCAGACCCGCTTGGTCAGCCGCGTAGCGCCGACAATGAAGCCGCGTTCGAGCATCATCCGCGCATAGACAAACGAGGCGGTATAGCCGGAAATGAAGACGAACAGGTCGGCGGCATCACTAAACCCGTAATTGCGGACGGTGATCCAGTTTACGACGTTATCCGGGATGTGATCCAGATAGATCCACCAGTTCGCGACCCCGCGGAACAGGTCGAGCCGGAGGTCGCGTCCTTTGTCTGGCAGGGTGGCATTTATTTTCATGGGTGCCGCTTCGTGATGCTTTCGGGAAGATCGCGCCGCAAGACCGGGTCCCGGGCGCCGGATAGCCCTGGATTGTCACAGTACGGCATAATGACTATACCGGTACGGAAATGGTACATCCGGGTTTCTGGAATCACCGATCAAATTCCTGAAAGGTCTCTATACTATCCCGGCCGTTCCCACCAAACGCTTCCATATCGCTTGAGGACCCGACCATCCCATGACCGCCCGCATTTTCAAACCTGCCAAGAACGCGATGCAATCGGGAAGGGCCAAGACCCAGGAATGGCAGCTCGACTACGAGCCCGAGCAGCCGCGGGCGATCGAGCCGCTGATGGGTTGGACCTCGTCCTCCGACATGAAGCAGCAGCTCACCTTGCGCTTCGACACCAAGGAAGACGCGATTGCCTATTGCGAGCGCAAGGGCATTGCCTACCAGGTGATCGAGCCCAAGGATTCGGCGCGCCGGCCGGCCGCTTACGCCGACAATTTCGCCTTCAAGCGCGTCGAGCCTTGGACTCATTAGGAGCCTGACGGGGGCTTTCCGGTCTCCCATCGCCGGGAGATCAGTTCCCTCGTCCCAATCTCTAACCAATAGCGTAGACGTTATGGCCGAATATCGAGAGACCCATCGTTTCCGCGATTGCGCGAGGGAAGAACCGGTAGTCCGACAGACGCAGTGGTGAAAACCGAAATCGCCGCGAGTTCAGACCCACCGATCTAAAGATGAGATTGATATCCTTCGCCGAAAAGAAATTGATGTGGTCGGGCGGAATCCAGAGATGGCGGTTACGCCAGCTCCGCGACAGCACGGCCCGAATATCGTGGACGTTCGGCGTGATCACAATCATCAGCCCGCCTGGATTAAGCGAACCCGCCGCAATCTCGACCAGCTTTCGAGGCTCGGCGACGTGCTCAAGAACATTGTCGATGACGATGGCATCGGCCCTCCTGCCGCCTTGGTAAACCTGCCGGAGGATCGGCACGCCTTCGCGGATGCCGAAATCGGATAGGCCGCGGGCCGGTTCATAGCCGACATAGGTCAGAGGGTCGTTGCGCATCAAGTATCCGACCTCGCCTCGACCGCAGCCGATTTCCAGCACACTGGCGCCGGGCTTGAGCTGTGAAAGGATCAGGCGCCGGATCTGGTGATGCCGCGGTCGGAACGCCCAATCGATCCGGTTGATGTCGATGTGGTTGGCGGTATCGGCAGGCGGATCGGCGACAAAGACATGGCCGCACGCCGTGCAGGTCACGATGTGAAAATCTTCGGCGGCGCGGTGGACCGAAAGGCTTGTGGTGAATGAGACGTGCTCGCAAACCGGGCAATGGTCTCTCTCTGTGCGTTCCATGAGTAGGGGCTCCTGGGGGCGGCAACAACCTAACGATGCAGCTACCCAGAGTAAAGATATTGGCTGGATAGAATCGTAGGTTGTTCACGTCGAGGCTCGGCGCAATGATGAGGCCACGTCGCAGGCGGTGCCGGGCCGAGCGCTGCCCGTGATCACCCGAAGCCGGTCCTGGCCGAGGCAGTCGGCGATGGACGCGTTCTATGGGCCGGTTGCACCGGAAGAGATGCCGCCTGATCTAAGGGATCGGCAGCGGCGCATCCTTGGCGACGCCGAGCACCGGGAAGGTTCTGATGTTGCGGACCTCGGCCATCGCAGAAAATTGCAGAAGCTGCTGGTGCATGCCTTCGACGTTTCGCGCCACGCATTTGAGCAGATAATCGGCGTCGCCCGAAATCCGCCAGCTCTGCTGGACCAGCGGTATTGCCGCGATCGATTTTTCGAAGGCCTGCAACGTCGCCTGGGCCTGGCTCTGCAACTGGATCAATACGTAGGAAATGACCTCGTAACCCAGCAGCTTTTCGTCGAGCGTGGCTCTGATAGCGCTGACATAGCCGCGTTCGCGCAAGGACCGAACGCGCCGCCGGCACGGAGGCTCCGAGAGGCCGACCCTCTCCGCCAGCTCGTTGTTGCGGATGCGTCCATCATTCTGCAATTCGGACAGGATTTTCAGGTCGATTTCGTCGAGAGGCTGACGTTCCGTCATCGGCATCTCGTCAGCTCTCTGACCCGTCGCGGGCCGCGATGTCAGCGAAGGGCGCGCGGCTGCTTCGCGCCTGGTCAGGCTTCGCGCCAGGGGCGACGCCCGATAGCACCAGCTTCTCATGGGCGGCGACGATGGCCTCCTTGGTGAGCCTCCCGCCTGGCCGGTACCAGGCAGTGAGGCCGGTCAGGAGCGACAGGATCGCAAACGTCGCCACCTGGATGTCAACGACCTCGAACTCACCTTCCGCGACACCCTCGGTGAGAATTTCTGCAAGCCGCCGCTCATAGGCGCCGCGCAGCGCCACGATCTCCTCGTAATTCTTCGGTTCCAGGCTGCGCAGCTCGGAATTGGCGATGAAGACTTCGCGCTTCCTGGTCATGTGGTAGCTGACATGGAACGCGACGAAGGCGCGGAGCTTGTCGGCCGGCTGTTGCTTGCCTTGCAGGGCTCGATCGAGCTGGCGCAGCAGCTCGTTGATGTGATCCCGTACCAGTACGAACAGCAATTCCTGCTTGGTCGAGATATGATTGTAGAGCGAGCCCGACTGGATCCCGACTTCCGCCGCAAGCTGGCGCAGGCTCATGGCGGCGTAGCCGTGCTCGAAGATCAGGCGCAGCCCGGCCTTGCGGATCGCCTCCATCGTCTTGGGGCCGTGTGAGCCGATCGTCCGCGCCATGAGGCCTCTAAGAGTAGGCAATTCGTCGCTATGGAAACGAGCGATCGATCGTATAATTCTGACACGAAATGATAGTGATTTCAATTGTCTGTAAGCAGGATTTGAGCCTCGACAGGTTCCGCTTGCAGAGATAATAAAAAAACGTATGATCGTTTAATTCCGAAGAGACTCTAAGGGGGAAAAGATGGCCTCAAACAGGGCGCTGCTTCTCAACTTCGACCTCGGCGAGACTGCGGATGCGATCCGCGAGACGGTGCATTCATTTTCGCAAAACGAGATCGCTCCGCGCGCCGCCGAAATCGACCGCAGCAATCAGTTCCCGCGCGACCTCTGGCCGAAGATCGGCGCGCTCGGCCTGCACGGCATCACGGTGGAAGAGGAATATGGCGGCGCCGGTCTCGGCTATCTCGAGCACTGTATCGCGCTGGAAGAGATGTCGCGGGCTTCAGCCTCCGTCGGCCTGTCGTATGGCGCCCACTCCAACCTCTGCGTCAACCAGATCCGCCGCAACGGCAACGAGGCGCAGAAGCGGAAGTATCTGCCAAAGCTGATCTCGGGCGAGCATGTCGGCTCGCTCGCGATGTCGGAGCCGGGCGCCGGTTCGGACGTGGTCTCGATGAAGACCCGGGCCGAGAAGAAGGGCGACCGCTTTGTGCTGAACGGCAACAAGATGTGGATCACCAACGGCCCCGTCGCCGATACGCTCGTGGTCTACGCCAGGACCGATGCCCAGGCAGGTCCCCGCGGCATCACCGCCTTCATCATCGAAAAAGGCATGAAGGGATTTTCCACCGCGCAAAAACTCGACAAGCTCGGCATGCGCGGCTCCGACACCTGCGAACTCGTATTCGAGGATTGCGAGGTGCCGGAGGAGAACGTGCTGAGCGAGGTCGGCCGCGGCGTCAACGTCTTGATGAGCGGCCTCGACTACGAGCGCGCGGTGCTGGCGGCCGGCCCGATCGGCATCATGCAGGCCTGCATGGACGTGGTGCTGCCTTACGTGCACGAGCGCAAGCAGTTCGGCGAGCCGATCGGCACGTTCCAACTGGTGCAAGGCAAGATCGCCGACATGTACACCACGATGAACGCCTCACGCGCCTATGTCTATGCGGTGGCAAAAGCCTGCGACCGCGGCGAGACCACGCGCGAGGACGCGGCTGGCGCCATCCTCTATGCGGCGGAGAAGGCGACGCAGTGCGCGCTCGACGCCATCCAGCTCCTCGGCGGCAACGGCTACATCAACGATTACCCCACGGGACGGCTGCTGCGCGACGCCAAACTCTACGAGATCGGCGCCGGCACCAGCGAAATCCGCCGCATGCTGATCGGGCGGGAGCTGTTCGAAAAGACCGCCTGAACTTCACATTCGGCCGAAGATGGTACAGGCTGTCGCGTCCCCGAAGGTGCGGTTCCGACCGTCCTGAAGCCATCTCAACGGCTCCTGAGCATTCAAAGAAAACACCGACCATGCCGCTTCATTCCACCATCGATCCCACATCCTCCGAGTTTGCCCGCAATGCCGACGTAATGCGCGGCCTGGTGGCGGAGCTTCGGGAGAAGCTGAAGGTGGTTTCCGGCGGTGGAGGCGAGGCGTCGCGCAAGCGGCATACCTCGCGCGGCAAAATGCTGGCGCGTGAGCGCGTCGATCTCCTGGTCGATCCCGGCACCGCCTTTCTCGAACTGTCGCCGCTCGCGGCCAACGGTCTCTATGGCGGCGACGTCCATTCTGCGAGCGTCATTACCGGGGTGGGGCGCATCTCGGGCCGCGAATGCGTCATCGTCGCCAACGACGCCACCATCAAGGGCGGCACCTATTACCCGATGACCGTGAAGAAGCATCTGCGGGCGCAGGACATCGCGCGGCAGAACAATCTGCCCTGCGTCTACATGGTCGATTCCGGCGGCGCATTCCTGCCGATGCAGGACGAGATCTTTCCGGACGAGCGGCATTTCGGCCGCATCTTCTACAACCAGGCGCAGATGTCCTCGCAGGGCATTCCGCAGATCGCGATCGTGATGGGCTCCTGCACCGCCGGCGGCGCGTATGTGCCTGCGATGTCGGACGAGAGCATCATCGTGCGCAACCAGGGCACCATCTTCCTCGGCGGACCGCCATTGGTGAAGGCCGCGACCGGCGAGGTGGTGACGGCGGAAGAACTCGGCGGCGCCGACGTGCATTCCAGGCATTCCGGCGTCACCGATCACTATGCGCAGAACGATGCCCATGCGATCGGGATCGCCCGGCGCATCGTCTCCACCCTGAAGCAGCCGACGCGCGCTGCGCTCAACATGCGCGAACCGCGGCAACCGTTGTTTTCGGCCGAGGAAATCTACGGCGTCGTCTCCGCCGACGGCAGAAAACCGTTCGACGTCCACGACATCATCGCGCGGATCGTCGACGGCTCCGAGTTCGACGAGTTCAAGAAGCTCTACGGCACGACGCTGATTTGCGGCTTCGCCCACATCTGGGGCTACCCGGTCGGCATCATCGCCAACAACGGCATCCTGTTCAGCGAGAGTTCGCTGAAGGGCGCGCACTTCATCGAATTGTGCTGCCAGCGCAACATTCCGCTGGTGTTCCTGCAGAACATCACCGGCTTCATGGTCGGCAAGAAATACGAGGCCGGCGGCATCGCGCGCGATGGCGCCAAGCTGGTGACGGCGGTGGCAACCGCCGGCGTGCCGAAATTCACCGTCGTGATCGGCGGCTCCTACGGCGCCGGCAATTACGGCATGTGCGGGCGATCCTACTCTCCGCGCTTTCTCTGGTTGTGGCCAAATGCCCGCATTTCGGTGATGGGAGGCGAACAGGCGTCGATGGTGCTGAGCCAGGTCCGCCGCGACAATATCGAGGCCAAGGGCGAGACGTGGTCGGCGGAAGAGGAAGAAAAATTCCGCAGCCCCATCCGCGCGCAATATGAAAGCCAGGGCAATCCCTATTACGCCACCGCGCGGCTATGGGACGACGGCGTCATCGACCCTGCCGACACGCGACTGGTGCTCGGCCTCGGCTTGTCGGCGGCGGCCAACGCGCCGATTGAACCCACGAAGTTTGGCTTGTTCAGGATGTGACGATGGACCGCTCGAAACTTTACCGGCGTTTTCGCACGCTCCTGATCGCCAACCGCGGCGAGATCGCCTGCCGTGTGATCCGCTCCGCACGGGCCATGGGCCTGCGTACCGTCGCCGTCTACTCCGAGGCTGATCGTGATGCCATGCATGTCGCCATGGCCGACGAGGCCGTGCTGCTCGGGCCGGCGCGGGCGCGCGACAGCTATCTCAACGTCGAGCGCGTCATCGAAGCGGCGCGCCAGACCGGCGCCGAGGCGGTGCATCCCGGCTACGGCTTTCTGTCTGAAAATGCCGAGTTCGCGCAAGCCTGCCTGAATGCCGGGCTGGTGTTCGTGGGCCCCACGGCCGAGATGATGACGGCGATGGGCTCGAAGTCCGGCTCGAAAGCGCTGATGGAAAAGGCTGGCGTGCCATTGGTGCCCGGCTATCACGGCGAGGCGCAGGACGACGCGACGCTTGCGAAGGCCGCCGAGAAGATCGGTTTCCCCGTGCTGGTCAAGGCTTCCGCCGGCGGCGGCGGGCGCGGCATGCGGGTGGTGAATTCGGCCGGAGAGCTGGCGGCTGCGATCGTCAGCGCCAAGCGCGAAGCGAAGGCTGCGTTCGGTGACGACCGCATGCTGATCGAAAAATTCGTGCAAAACCCCCGGCATATCGAGGTGCAGATCATCGGCGACAGCCACGGCAATCTGCTCTCGCTCTGTGAGCGCGAATGCACGCTGCAGCGGCGGCACCAGAAGGTGATCGAGGAGGCGCCATCGCCGACGCTCGACGCCAGGCAACGCGAAGCGGTCTGCGCGGCCGCGCGCAAGGCAGCGGCTGCGGTCAACTATGTCGGCGCCGGCACCATCGAATTCGTCTCCGACGGCAAGGAGGTGTTCTTCATCGAAATGAACACCCGCCTGCAGGTCGAGCATCCCGTGACCGAGCTCATCACCGGCGTCGATCTGGTGGAATGGCAGTTGCGGGTGGCATTCGGCGAAAAGCTGCCGCTCAAGCAGGACGAGATCAAGCTGAACGGCCACGCCATCGAGGCACGGGTTTATGCCGAAAACCCGCAGAAGAATTTTATGCCTTCGGTTGGCCGGATCAGGACCTGGCGCACGCCCGAGGCGGTCGATGGCCTGCGGATCGACGCCGGCTATCGCGATGGCGATGCGGTGTCGCCATACTACGACGCCATGCTCGCCAAGGTCATTGCATGGGCGCCGACCCGTCAGGCAGCGATCGAGCGGCTGAACCGCGGGCTGGAAGAGACCGACGTCCGCGGCATCGTCACCAACATTCCGTTCCTGTCCGCGCTGGTGACGCACCCGCAGGTGCGCGCCAATACCATCGATACCGGCTTCATCGAGCGCGAGTTGAAGAAGCTGACGGAGTTCTCGGGAACGGCAGGGGATTTCGAGCTTTGTGCCGCGGTAGCGGCAATCGTTGTCGATGAGCAGAAGGCCGCGCGGAAGCAAGCGCATTCGCCCTGGCAGACGTTTGGCTGGATGCCGGTCGGCCAGCGGAAGCGGATGCTCTCGTTCCGTCAGGGGCAGGGCGCCGAACAGAAGGTGACGCTGCACTATGGCAATGGTCCGTCGAAACTTACCATCGGCAAGCACGAGTTCGTTTTCGCGACCTCGCCCGCGGAGGAAGGCAGCTTTGATCTGACAATCGAAGGCATAAAATCGCGCGTCACGGCCGTGATCGAAGGCCATGAGCTTTACCTCCGCACCCGGAACGGCCGCTTCGACCTGCATTGGGTCGATCCGTTCGGCGGCGAGACGGAGGAACTGGTCGGCGAGGACAAGATCGTGGCGCCGCTGCCCGGGACCGTGGTGGCGTTGCTGGCCGAGGAAGGCGCGACGCTGGAAAAGGGCGCGGCAATCCTGACGCTGGAAGTCATGAAGATGGAGCAGACCCTGCGCGCACCGTTTGCAGGCGTGTTGAAGAAGATCAGATGCAAGGTCGGTGATATCGTCGGCGAGGGCGTCGAACTCGCCGAGGTCGAACCGGCGGCTGTGTTATGAGCGACAGTGTTCACATCGTCGAGGTCGGCCCGCGCGACGGGCTGCAGAACGAAAAAACCCCGGTCAGCGTGGCTGACCGGATCGCGTTCGTCGAGGCGTTGATCGGCTCAGGGCTCAAGGCGGTCGAGGTTGGCGCCTTCGTGTCACCCAAGGCGATCCCGCAGATGGTCGGCTCGGCCGAAGTGTTGCGCGGCGTCAGCCATCATACGGATTGCGAACTGCCGGTGTTGGTGCCGAACGAAAAAGGCTACGAAGCTTCACAAGCCGCCGGCGCCAAGCTGATTGCAGTGTTCGCCGCTGCGTCGGAAGGTTTTTCACGCGCCAACATCAATTGCTCGATCGCGGAATCGATCGAGCGGTTCAAGCCGGTGCTGGTCCGCGCCAAGGCCGATGGCGTCCGGGTGCGCGGCTACATTTCCACCGTGCTCGGCTGCCCCTATGAGGGCGAAATCAAGCCACAGGCAGTGGTCGATGTCGCAAAAGTACTGTGGGATCTCGGCTGCTATGAAATCTCGCTCGGCGACACCATCGGTGTCGGCACGCCCTTGAAGGCGCGGCAGCTCTTGCGCGCGGTCGCCGGCCATGTGCCGATGGCCAATCTCGCCATGCATTTCCACGACACCTACGGCCAGGCGCTCGCCAATCTCTACGCCGGGATGGAAGAGGGCTGCCGCGTGATCGATTCCGCAGCCGGCGGTCTCGGCGGCTGTCCCTACGCCCCCGGCGCGACGGGCAACGTCGCGACGGAGGATGTGGTCTACATGCTCGAGGGTATGGGCATTGCGACCGGGGTCGACATGGCAAAGCTGGTCGCCGCGACCAATGTCGTCAGTGGGCTGATCGGCCGTCCGCCGGTCAGCCGGGTCGCGGCGGCATTGAATGCAAAGGCGCGGTCCGCGAAGTAGGCCGCCTACGCCGCCTTCAGGCCGACATTCGGCAGCGCCGGCCTGTTCTTCAGCGCCTTGGCCATGGTGGCCTCGACCTCTGCCTTCTCGTGCGGCAGCAGCGCCAGCCGAGGCGGACGTGTCAGCGCAGTCCCCCGGCCCATGATGTGCTCGCAAAGCTTGATGCACTGGACGAGATCCGGACGCGCATCGAGGTGCAACAGCGGCATGAACCATTCGTAGAGCGGCATCGCCTCGGCATAGCGTCCTGCTTTGGCGAGGCGAAACAGCGTCTCGCCTTCGCGCGGGAAGGCGTTCGACATGCCGGAGACCCAGCCGACGGCGCCCATCGCCACGCTCTCGACAATGACGTCGTCGAGGCCGGCGAACAGCACAAAGCGGTCGCCGACCATGTTGCGGGTGTCGATGAACCGCCGTGTGTCGCCGGAAGAATCCTTGAAGCAGACGACGGTTTCGACATCGGCGAGCGAGGCCAGAATGTCCGGCGTCACGTCGTTCTTGTAGATCGGCGGATTGTTGTAGAGCATGACCGGCAGGTCGGTCGCGCTCGCAACCGCGCGGAAGTGCGCGGCGGTCTCATGCGGCTTGGACGAATAGACCAGCGCCGGCATCACCATCACGCCGTCGATGCCGACGCGTGCCGCTTCCCTGGCGGTTTCGACGGCAAAGGCGGTCGTGAACTCCGCAATGCCGCACAACACGGGCACGCGGCCGGCGGCGACCGATCTGGCCGCCTCCATGATGGCGATCTTTTCCTTGCGCTCCAGCGAAGTGTTCTCGCCGACGGACCCGCAGACGATCAATCCGGAAACGCCGTCGCGGATCAAACCATCCATGACCTTCGCGGTCGCATCGATATTGAGCGAGAGGTCGTCATTGAATTGCGTGGTGACGGCCGGGAAGACGCCTTCCCAGGAAATACGTGGGCTCATTGTTGGCTCCATTGGGATTGTCCCGGCGGATTGACGCATCCGCCGGGCTTTGGCTTGAAGACGATGGGTGGGATCAGAGCGTCGCGCCGACTTTTCGCAGTTCGGCGAGGACGGGGGCCTTGGGCAGCCAGATCTTGTCGAACTCGGCAATGACCGCTTCGGTATCGCCGGCCGGGACCTGGCGGATCGGGATCGGCGCGTTCTTGAAGTTCTCGATCAGCTTCGGCTCATTGCCGGCCAATTCATCGATTTGCGCGTCGAGCGTGGACTTGACGGTTTTGGTGATCAGCTCCCGGTCGGCTGCCGGCAGCGATTGCCAGACGCGGCCGGAGACGATGGCTGCCATTGGCATGAAGACGGCGTTCATCTGCAGGATGACCTTTGAGACCTTGTCGAAGCGCTGGTTCCAGGAGAACTCCAGATCCGCCTCGAGGCCGTCGACCTGGCCGTTCGCCATCGCATCGAACACCTGGGGCGTGGGGATCGGTGTCGGTGCTGCGCCCAGCGACGAATAGAAATCGCGGTAGACCGGCGTCGGGTTGATGCGCAGCTTCATGCCCTTGATATCGGGCAGACCAGTCAAATCCTTCGACGAGAAGATGGCACGCATGCCGGTGATGCCCCAGCCGAGGCCGATCGTGCCGGTTTCCTGCGGCAGCACCTCGAACAGCTTGATCGCGGCCGGATGCCGGACGAACTTTGCGACCGATGGCGTCGAGCGGACGATGTAGGGCGCGTTGATCGCCGCGATATGCGGCACGCGCGAGCCGAGCTCGGCCGCCTGGATGAAGCCCATGTCGAGCGCGCCCGACTGCAATTGCTGCATCATGGCCGGCTCGTTGCCGAGCTGGCCGGAGTGGAAGACCGTCATGGTCAGGCGGCCATTGGTCGCTGCCTTGAGGTCGTCGCCGAGTTTTAGCGCTGCCTTGTTCCAGGAATGGCCATTGGGCGTAATCAGGCCGAGGCGGAATTCCTTGGCTTGCGCCAGCGCCAGCGACGGCGCGAACAGCGGCACGGCCGCGCTGGCGGCAAGGAAGCGGCGACGTGAAAGCGACATGACAATGCTCCTTAAGGGGTTTGGACCTACTTGATGAGGACGAGGGAAAGGGAGGGATAAATCGAGAGCAGCACCAGCAGGATGCAGGAGATGCCGAACAGCGGCAGCGTCACCATGAACATCTTGCCGGGCTTGGCGCCGGTGACGGCGGCGGCAACGAAGAAGCAGAGACCGACCGGAGGCGACAGCAATCCAAGCACCAGGTTGATCACCACGACCACGCCGAACTGACGCGGGTCGATATGATAGACCTCGGTCGCGACCGGCAGCAGGATCGGCACCGTCATGATCAGGCCGGGAATGCCGTCGATGACCGTGCCGATCACCAGCAGGATCACGTTGCAAAGCAGCATGAAGCTGACGGGATCCTTGGCGACCGACTGGATCCATGCGGCGGTCTCCTGCGGCACCTTGCCGAACACCAGCACCCAGGAGAACACGGCCGCCGCCGCGACCAGGAACAGCACGATGGCCGAGTAGATCCCCGCGCGCAGCATCATCTGTGGGAGCTGCGAAAACCTGAACTCCTTGGTCCAGAATTTTCCGACGAGAGCGGCGGCTACTGCGCCGACGGCCGCGGACTCCGTTGCGTTGGCGAGTCCACCGAGAATGCTGCCAACGATGACGATAGGGATTAACAACGTCGGCGACGTCCGCAGGATCGTCGCGACCCGCTGCCGCGGCGTCTGATAGTCGGCCTTGGGATAGTTGTAGATGTACCCCATCAGGGCGATGACGATGCAGAACATTACCGTCAGGATCACGCCCGGCACGATGCCGGCAATCAGCATGTCGCTGACCGATACTTGCGCCAGCACGCTGTAGACGACGAACATCACTGACGGTGGAATGATCGGCCCGAGCATGCCGCCATAGGCGGTTAGCCCAGCCGCAAAGGTCTTGTCGTAGCCCTTCTTCTCCATCTCCGGCACCATGATCTGCGCCATGATCGCGACCTGCGCGGTCGCGGAGCCGAGGATGGAGGAGATGAACATGTTGGCGAGGATGTTGACGTAGGCGAGTCCGCCCTTCAGCGAGCCGACAAAGGCCATCGCCATGTCGACGATGCGCCGCGTAATGCCGCCCCCGTTCATGATTTCGCCGATCAGGATGAACAGCGGGATGGCGATCAGGCCGTAACTGTCGACGCCGCCGAAAAGCTGCAGCGGGTAGGACTGAAACAGAACCGGATTGCCTGACGCGATGATGTAGACGAACCCGGCAAGGCAGAGGCAGAGGCCGATCGGTACCCCGACCAGCATGATCGCGATGAAGGCGGCTGACGTGATCACTAGTTGACCCCGTCGAGCTCGGAGAGCTGAAAGCCTTTGGGCGGTGTCCGTGGCACCAGTTCGAGATCTTCGAGCAGGTTTGCCAGGCCATGAATGGTCATGGAGACCGCGAAGATCGGCAGCGTCAGATAGAGCACCCAGGTCGGCCAGTTCAGCGTTTGGGTGCGCTCGGTGTAGAGGAAATTGAACGTCTCGGCGGCAAGCTTGCGCGCGTCGAAGCCGGCGCGGGCAAGCCCGATCGGATCCATCCAGAGGAAGCAGGTGATGATCAGCGCCACGCCGAACACGACGACCATGCCCGTCGCGACGATCCTCGCGAACTTCTGATTCCGCGCCGAGAGTCGCTCGGTCATCATGGTGACGGCGAAATCGAGCCTGAGCCGCGTCATCGCAGAGGCGCCGATAAAGGTCAGCCAGACCACGCAATAGACCGCCGATTCATCGATCCAGTAGATCGGGAAGTGCGAATAGCGGGTGACGACGTTCACCATGATCAGAGCCGTCAGCAGATACATCAGTCCCATCAAGGCGATGCGCTCGAAAGCGAGCAGGAGACTCGAAGCCCTGACAACGACCCCCCGGGCGCTGAGCGCCGGCGCATCCGCAATCGCCTGCTCGATCATAAAGAGTCCCGCTACCCATCAAGATTTCTCGTGCCATTCGAAATTGTATAATTTATACAATCTTGTCAAATGGAGATTGTGGGGCGCTTCGGCTTTTGCTGGGGCGGGACCACGTCAACGTGCGAAACAGGGCCGCCTCGATCCGAAAGGCCGGCGATGACGACGGAAGATCAGATGAAAGTCCCTCTGAAGCACCGGACGCTGTCGGCTGCGATCGTCGACCAGCTCAGGCAGTCCATTCTCGACGGGACTTATCCGGCCGGCTCACAACTGCGGCAGGATGCGCTGGGTGAGGCCTACGGCGTCAGCCGCATTCCGGTGCGCGAAGCGCTGTTTCAGCTCGAGGCGGAGGGGCTGGTGCGCATCGTCCCGCAAAAGGGCGCGATCGTTTCGGAGTTGTCGCTGGACGAAATCAACGACGTGTTCGATCTCCGAGGGATCATGGAGCCGCGACTCTTGGCCCAGTCGGCGCCGCATTTTACGGAACGAGACTTTGCCGCGCTGGACGACATCCAGAAGCGGTTTGAGAAGGCGATCCAGGCGGGCAACATCAGCGAGTGGGGCCAGCTCAATGCTGATTTCCATATGGCGCTGTATGTTCACGCGCGGCGGCCGCGTACCAAGGCGATCGTGGTGGCGCTCTTGCAAACCAGCGATCGCTACACGCGCCTGCAGCTCTCAAATACGAAAGCGATGGGGAAGGCCGAAAAAGAACACGCGCACCTGATCGAACTGTGTCGGATGCGGGAGACCGAGAAGGCCTGCCGGTTTCTGGAGCAGCATATAGAGGCGGTGCGAACCGACCTGTTGCAGGTGGTGGGGGGCATATCCGATGCGACGGCCGACTTTGGCGCTCGCGGAGCGTCAGCCCCTTGAATTGCCGCTTCAACTAACCGTGAGAATTGCTGAACTCTGGGGTGTTGTCGGTAACAAACCCGGTCGCGCCATCGTCGTTGGGGAAGCGGCAGACGTCGCTTTCGAGAAGCCAACCCAAACCAAGGACGCCCATCCCATGACCACCACCACGACCCGTATCGGCCTCTGCCTTTCTGCCGCGCTCGTTTCGCTCGGCCTCGCGTTCGCGCCGGCTGCCTTCGCTCAGGACAAAATGGGCAAAGGCGACGGCATGAAGAAGGAGTCCATGTCCAAGGACGCCATGAAGAAGGAGGACGGGATGATGAAGAAGGACGGCATGAAGCACGACGGGATGATGAAGGACGGCATGAAAAAAGAAGACGGCATGAAGAAAAACTGAGCCGCACCGTCGTTCCGGGGTGAAGGACCGGGCCCAGAATCTCGAGATTCCGGGTCCGGTGCTAACGCACCATCCCGGAATGACGAGAGCGCGCCAGAATCGAACGCGGATCGCAGGCCTACTTCTTCTTGCCCTTGGTCTTGCGCGCGGCGTAACGCGCGTCGCGCTTGGCCTTTTGTTCAGCCTCGAGCGCCGCCTGCCTAGCGGCCTCTTCTTCCTTCTCGCGCGCGATTCTCGCGGCTTCCGCCGCGGCGGCCTCGGCCTCGCGACGTTTCTGTTCGGCCTTTTCGGCTTCCTTGGCCTCTCTCGCCTTGGCGCGGGCGGCGGCTATGGCCTCGCGCTCGGCCTGGCGGCGCTTCACCTCGGGATCGTCGGGTCCCGGCTGGGCGCGAAACTTGTTCAGGATGTTCTGCCGCGCCTGCATCGCGGCCTTCTGGCGGTCCGCGAAGTTAGGTTCCTTGAATCCACTCATAAAGGAGGCCTTGTCGCTTTCACTCTTGGGGTTGGGCGCGCCACGCGCGCGGGATGGCGCCTAGGTAAGTGAACCCGAGGCAAAATGCCAGCGTCGAAAAGGGGCGGGTAGAGCAGGGGAGGCTTGCGTGAGCAGCAAATGGCCCAAATTGATGCCGATGAGCGGGATCACGTCGGCCGGTCGCTTCACGGGATGGCAACGGCGACCGAAGCCCGCCCGGGGCGTTGGCGGTCCTTCAATATGGGCTTCGCGCCTGTGCGCTGAGCGGGTTGGTTGGCTCGCTGGTGATGCTGCTTCGGAGAAGTGATCGCTTTTCTAGAAATTATCCCGACGTCCCCTCGGCCCGAGGACGCGTGCAACCGTCATCGCCGTCATCGCTACGCGATCCGCGATCCGCTGCGCCTCCAGCCTGTCGCGGGCCTTTTCCCTGATCATGATCTCGATCAGCTCGAGCCGCTTGGTCTCGTCGACCGCTTCCGCCAGCAATTGCTTGTAGCGGTGGTAGTCGTAGCTCGCTTCCTGCTTGCCGGAATCCTGTTTGCCCGCTTCCTGCTCGTCCATTGCACGCTCCGCACACGCGCTCGCCCCGAACGTGCAGTGTCGATCAAGGGTTGCGCGCGCGCAACGGATTTACGTGAGTTATACCCATTTCCGCATCCATCGGGCTCGCGCACAAACCCGTGTAGTGTGAAGCCGTTCACAGGCACCGCGGCGGGGCGATCCTATTTTCCGGGCTTCCGAAACAGGGAGCGACCGCCATGCCGCACAATTGGTGGAACCGCAAAAGCCTCGTTCTCGCCGCCGCCGCCATCGCGTTGCTGGCCTGCGCCATCGGTTTCTTTCCGTTCGGCCTGTCTACGCCAGAGCCGGTCTTGAGCGCAGCGCTTGGTCCGGACTGGCAGTGCAGCCGGGTGGCTTTCGTTTTCACGACCTGCAGCCGGGTCAAGCATAGCCGGTCCACGCCCGTCCGCCTCGCCAAATTCCCGGTGTGCGGACGGCTGCGGACGTAATAGGATCGGGCTGGAAACGGAGCAGGCCGAAACTGGAGTTTTCCATGCAAAAGCCGTCTCGTCTTGTGCTGGCCGCGTCGGCGGCGGCTCTCGTACTCCTGCCGGCCGTCGCGCTGGCGCAGGGCACGCCGGGTGGCGGCACCGCCGCAACGGGAACGTCTTCCCCCGCCGCGCCGGAAGCCGCCGCGGCCGAAAAGGAGAAGGCGGCGCCGAAGAAAAGGAAACCGGCCAAGATGACCCGGCAGCAGGAGATCGACCGTTCGATCGACCGCGGCACGGTGCCCGCGCGTTACCGGAGCTCGGTACCGAAAGAGTACCATCAGTATATTCCATTCGATAAGCGGTAGGCGCGGGCAAATGCCTGCGCTTGTCGTAGCTCGCCGCAGATCTCGCCTTTAGAGCGGGACGTAATGCAGCGAATCGCCAGCCGAATATCGCTTCGTTATCCGCGCTGCCGCATTTGCTGATCAATTTGTCACACAGAACCGCGCGGCGCCCGCTCACCGTACTCGTACGGATTGGCTGTGCACGAAACGCCGATCTATAACGCCGTCGCTTGCAGCGGGGGGCAGGGCGTTCGTTCATCACGACGGGCGCTACCACTGGAGGCCACGAGGCCCGGACTCCTAGGCACTCCGGGCCTCGTCTACTCCATATCGCCGCGGCCGAGCCGCATCCGCCGCCTGCCGCGCTCCACCGGCACCATTCCATCGCAAAACGGAAGCGCGGCACGTTCGTCGGCATGCGCTGCCGCGATCAAAGCGATCCGAAAAATTGCCGGATGATCGGCCCGGAGCCCTTAACCCAGCAGGCGGTAGATGATGCTGGTCGATGCACCGGCCAGGCAGAACGCCAGCGCCATACACACCAGCGTCTCGTCGCGATCGAATTCGGGTGGTGGCAGGCTCAAGGTGGCCCTCGGGCTCGACGGGTTCAAATTCATAAGACGGGAAAACGTGCAGGAGGCGTTACGTTTCCTCACGCGAGGTCATTCAGGCCCGTTTTCACGTCGTTTCGGTTCCCCGGAAGCCCGAAAGTGCTGATACGAGCAATCTGTGTTCTCGACAAAATCGTTATGTTTCAATGGCTTTTTAAAGTTCCCTTAAATCATAAATGAGTTCCTGTTCAGGCCGCACCGCCGCGCGGCCCGAATAGCCGGGTGCCGCTCCTATCACCTACCCCAGGGAGACGAGCGCTCGGCTATTGTGGGCACACCAAGGACCCAGTTTCGACGACAGCTTGGGGGTGAATTGCATAGCGACTACTCATATCCGGCGCGGCGCACGGTGACGCGGCACAGGCCATCGCAGCCGATCTGGCGCGCAGCGCCGAGCGAGAAGTCGAGAACCCGGCCGCGGGCGTAGGGGCCGCGGTCCTGCACAGGGCAGCGGATTTTCTTGCCGTTCTCGAGATTGGTTACGACGAAGATCGTGCCGAACGCCTCGGTGCGGTGCGCGCAGGAGACCTCGTTGGCCTTGAAGCGCTTGCCGCGCGCGTCCCACTTGCCTTCCCAGTAAACGGAAGCTTCCTGATCGTCCGCCGGCGGCCGGGCGATCCGTCCCATCCATTTTTCCTGAAATGTGTCCGCGCACACAGCCGACGAGGTCAGCACCAGCGAAAGCGCCGCGAGCTGCAGCTTGGAAGCACCGCGGCCTGCGCGGTGGCGATACCCTGCCATGACGTCAACATTCTGTTGCGGGACGGGCTCGCGCCCGCCGGGGGGTTCCAGACGCAGGTTCCGTCTCGACTTTGGCGTCGGCGTGGCGGGGATGGGGCGGCATTGCGCCGAGTTGGAATCCGGATCTGTCGTCGCGTGATCCGGCGATGCGCTTTGCTTCTCGCCGCGCGCCTTGCGGGAGATTTGCGAGATCAAACGCGCAAATCAATCGATCGAAGCAGTTGCGATTAGGGAACCGTCAATGAGAGGCCATTAGTTTCACATCATTGCGGGGCTCTGCGCCTGAATCAATCAAAAGTTGTGAAGCGGCGAAAGGAAATTTGGTGCACCTTCAAGTAGTTTCCGTTATGCTTGCTTGAAGTAAACGATGCAAATCGTGTGGAACTTTTCGGCCTGAAGGAGGTTCTGAATAGGCCTTATTCTGCTCATGTTTTGCTATCAACGATGACAACTATCGAATCATGATTGGGGACGGTCGTGAACCGGAATGACTTCAAATCAATGTCCACGGATGAGCTGTGGGCACTCCACGAAGAGGTAGCCGCAAGGCTTGCAACTTCCCTGCTGGCAGAGAAGCGCATTCTCGAAGATCGCTTGAAACAACTCAAGGGCGTCGTCGAAGCTGAGCGCACGAAATCATCGACAGGGCGGCGTCCATATCCAACGGTCGTTCCGAAATTCCGGAATCCCGATCGGCCGTCCGAGACGTGGGCAGGACGAGGGAAGACGCCTCGCTGGCTCGCTGCAAAACTGAAGTCCGGCAAGCGGATCGATGATTTCCGAATTAGGAAGGTAGCGTAGGCAGGGCTTGGTGTAGGCAGGCTTGCAGCCATTCGGTGACGACGCGTCTGCGGGCCGATCCAAGAGGCGGCTTCCTGAAGACTTCGGACGTCGCTCTTTTCGGCTGCGAGCGCCAGTTCTTGTTCAATTTGGGACTGCCGGACTTGAGACTCCTTCAGGCTCTCCGGCACCATCTTCCGTGACGCCGATCTGTGCTCAGATGCTGGCGTCGCGGTCTCCGTTCACCTTGCTTTCTTTCAGCTTGCCCTGGCGCTCCCTATCGAGCGTCGTTTCAATACGCGTCTCCAGGGCTCTGACAATTCCCACCCGCGCGAACAGCATGGGTCCGCGATCTTCGGCGGCATCAATGAGCATCTGGATGGCAAGCCGCCATTCCTGACGGTCACGTTCGGGGAGAGGAAGGGTCCTGATATAGCTGGCGGCGTCTCGCAATGTTTGTGCTGGCGGCCCTTTCGGGAGCGGCACAGGCTGAGCGAACGGACGATCCCAGGACATGTTCGAACTCCCGTCACAGATTCCAAACAACCCGAGCGTGGACGATATGCGAAGGCGGCGCACCCCGGCGGAGGGCTGGCAGCAGGAGATTCGACGCGGAGCCTCGCTGTTGGTTCCATTCTCCAGGTGTTTTTGCTCCAGGTGTTTTGCTCCAGGTGTTTTGCTTCAGGTGTTTTGCTTCAGGTGTTTTGCTTCAGGTGGTTTGCGCGCTGCGAACCAGCTTGAACGGCCCTCCAGGGTTCCCGGCCAACAGAGGCGCCTTTGCCCTCCCATCCTGGCTGGAGAGTTGATTGCGGGCGACGGTGGCCTTGAGCGAGTTGGCTTGAGCCGCCCGCGTCAGCGCAGCGGCTCCGGGGTGGCGCTTGTCGCGGATCGATCAGTTTTGAAACGCAACGCCGACGAAATCGCCTTGCCGCCAGATCACGCGGCATTCGCGAACGTTGTGAAAATTGTCGAAGGTCAATTCGAAATTCAGGGGCAGCAGATTGAGGTCGTGAAGTTCAATTCCAGCCCCGGAATTCGTGACATCCTGAACGCGGCAGGTGAAAACACCGCGCTGCGCGTCAAAGAACAGCAACGCGTTTTTCGAAATCGTCGTCCTTGCGACAGACCGGCGTTCGAATTCCATTCTCGGCCACCAACGGTTCACGAGCCCTGGCGAGCAGAGGTTACCGAATTGTCCCTGGGCGGCAATCAGGTTCGGTATTTTTCGTAAACAATCAATTTTAATGATCGCATAAAGTCGCAATCAACGGCGGAATTGCCGTCCGTCGGATTGCCGCAGTTGCGGCTTCAACACAGTGCCCGCTGTTCCACTCGCGGAACTCGCTATCGGGCTTGATGCGTCGGCAAAAGCCATGCCCTCTCTCATGTGCAGAGGGGAATCAGATGAGCTTACGTTGGATGTGCGTGCTGGCGCTGTGTCTGGGAACACCAAGCGCCGGGTTTGCGGGTGAACAATCCGGTGTCTTGCGTCGAATTTCGTGTCCGGTCGTGCGCTACTACGTGGCGAAATACAGTGCGCCCGCCGCAGAGCACTGGGCGCGAAGCAAGGGCGCGAGCGATGCCGAGATCAATGCGGCGCGGCGCTGCCTGCAGCCCGATACGACGCGAACGGCAAAGGCACCACGAAGGCCGCTGGCGCTCGGCAGCTACGGCTGGTGAACAGAGTGGCGAGGTGGGAGCCGCGCCGAGCGCCGCTCCGTCGAAGCGAACCGGTTCTCAATAGGACTGGTACCGCTTCTGGCGCTTGCCGCGCCCGGCATTCGGCCCGCCGTAGTATGGATTAACGACGCATTGCGCGGAGCGGCCCGATGCCGACGCCTGGCACTGCGCCATCGTTCGATAGTGGCACTCGAAATAGTAGTCCACGAAGCCCTGGTAGACCTGGAGGCAAACGGGGTAGCTCGGATCGTAGGTCTGGGCGCGGGCGGATGCGGGTAGGGCTATCGTCGCGGCCAAAATCAGAGCTATTGCCGTGGCAGATGCGTGCGGCAGTTTCATCCTGATATCCTCCCAGCCTTCCTCGCAGAATTATTGCGGTCCCCTCCGCACGACAGAACACCAGCGATCCGAGCTTGTTCCAACAGGCCGCAAGTAGCCCGCATGGACGCAGCGAGATGCGGGGTAAAACAAGCGAAAATGCGGGATGTCGCGGAGCCTGCCATCGGGCGCGCATGCGCGATCCGTTGCCTCATCCGGCGACGCTTGCCACGAGGCCGCCGTTCAGACCTCCCAGTCCTGAAATCCGTACTCGCGATAGATGACGGCGCGATCGGCGTGAGGATTCAGCCGGCACTTGGCCTGGGCGAGATGCAGGTTGATGGTCCCGGGCTGACAATTGGCCGCCAGAATTTTGCGGATATCGTCCATCTGCTGGCGCGACTGTTGGGTCGGCTCGAGCTGTTCGAGCGCGACCAGCGCCGTCGCCAGCGCTTCCGTGACGACCCACTCGTCGTGGCCGGTGATTCCCTTCTTTGGCATGACGTCCGCATCCTTTGTCAGGGCAACGGAAGCAATTCCCAGGCTGGCATCATAAGCCGATATCTAAACCGAGACGAGAATGAAGTCGAAATTGCGGAAAAGCTCGAAATGGTAGTGGCGATCCCGGCAGGATTCGAACCTGCAACCCGCGGAGTAGAAATCCTTTGGATGCTGAATCCCATCAATGGCTTAGCCCTCCCGTGTTGCCGAGGTGTTGCTTTCAGGCGCCGAGCAGGCGGTTTTGCAGGGTTTCGGCTGCCCGCTGATCCGCTTCGGCATCCGCGAACAGATGGCCGTAAACGTCAAACGTCACCTTAATCGAACTATGCCCCATGAGGCGCTGTATTTGCTTTGGGTTATGCCCGTTCTCGATCCACAGGGAAGCGCAGGCGTGGCGTAGCGAGTGCATGCCGTACTTTCCGACCATGACCACCTTGGGCTCTCCAGACTTGTCGAGAACCGGGTTACCGGCAGTATCCAGAACGGGACGGTTCTCGGCCAGACCGGCCGCGATCAGGATCGGCTCCAGGCCGCGCTCGAGAACGTTCGAATGGCTCTCCACCTTGCCAAGCCCGTTCGGGAACGCGAGCTCCAGAACCTCCACCGGCTTGCCGGCCGCATCCTTCTTGCCGGTGTCGCGCTTGGGGCAAACCAGCTTCCATTCGCGAAGCGTGTTGATCACGATCGGAGGGCAGGGAATCGAGCGATAGGCGGCCCTAGATTTGAGCTTGCCGATCCGGTGGGAGGCGTCCGCCCGCTGGGTGAGGTTCAGTTGCTTGGCCTCGAAATCGATATCTGCCCATCGGAGGCCCCGCAGCTCGCTGGCCCGCAGCCCGCAGAAGATCGCGACAAGGATAACCGGTCGCCAGCGGCCAGTCGCAGCATTGATTATCGCCTGTAGCTCCGCCTTGCTCGGGATAACGGGGCGGGGATCCTCCCGATCGGGCAAGTCCAGTTCGATGCCGGACGTCGGCGACGTGTTGGCGAGGCCGCGCCGGCGGGCCTCCTTGAAGATGCTGCCGAGCGAGCGCACCACTCGCTTGATCATTTCGGCCGATCGTCCGTTCTCGCGGAGCTGGTCGGCGAAGGCGTTGACGGCCGGAACGGTTATTTCGGAAAGCTTCCTCGCCCCGATGAACGGGACGATATGCAGGTCGACGTGTTCCTCGTACCCCTTCACGGTCATGGGCTCCAGGCGCTTCTCGCCGCACCGTTTGATCCACAGCGCTGCCGCATCCTTCACGGTCGGGGATATGCTGCCGGGCGTGTGAGTGCCGCGGGCGACATCGTGGCGGGCCTCGACCAGCCAGGCTTCCGCCTCCGCCTTCCTCTCGAACATCTTGAAGCGGCGCTTGCCGGCCCCGTCCATATAACCAGCCTGCCAGCGGATCAGGCCGGACGGCAACTTGCGCTTTCGAACGGTAGCCATGGAATCCCCCTTGAAGCGGCCGGTAATCGCCGGAAGCATTCAACATCAATTCGCAACGCTTGACAAGCACGTAAAACGCATTATGTTAGGAATTATGATGATGGAAAGCTATTCGCTAGGCGACTTGGTCAACATTACCGGCGCAAAACGCCGGTCTATCCAGCTGTGGGCGGATGCCGGGGTGATACAGGCAGAGCGGGGGACAGAGCGTGCAGGTACCGGCACGCATCGACGTTTCTCCCGACGCGAAGCCATTGTTGCTTGTGTAATTCATCCGTTTGCAGAGCGGCAAATCTCAATCGGCGAATTACTGTCGATCTCTGCAATCATTCGGGCCTCTTTGCTTACTACTCCTGAGCAATTTGAGCTTGCCATCGCTGGAGGGCACGAAACCATCTTTGCATATGAGGGGCGCCTCATGAGGGGGAAAGCTAACTGGCCGGCAGACGCCCCCGAGTGGTCCTATACCTACACGATCGGCCAGCGCGAGACCTTTGCTAAGCGCGACACTACCTGGCCAGACGTTGTGATGGCGATTCGGCTCGAAACCTATCTTTCGAAGCTCCAGTAAAAATTTTGTCCGTGTAAGTGCGTAATGCGTACTTAGTGCAATCATCGGAAACGGAGATCATGGATAACATCGCAGACGACCTCCTAGAAGGGATCAAATCAATCAGCCGCTTCACCGGCATTGCCGAGCGGCGAGCCTTCTATCTCGCCGAGAAGGGCGAGTTGTACGGCGTGTTCAAGCAGGGTGGCCGCTGGGTTGGCCTCAAGAGCAAGATTCGCGAGGGCTACCAGAAGCGTGCGAGCGGTCTGGAGGTAGCTTGAGGCATGTCCGAAATTGAAAAGGGGCAGCCCGAGGGCCGCCCCAATCCGAAAGCTGTTGTCTACCACGACGCTACGGAATCTATAGCACCGCCGACCGATATTCAAGCTTCAGATGCACTTGCGCGCCAAGTGTTTGGCCGCGGCTTCATTGTCGTGCGCGAGTCGATCGGCGGTCGTTTCCGCAAGCGCGTGCCCTGCCGCATCCGTTCCTGGAGGGCGCCAGCTTGAAACATGTCACCATTTGCGAAACGGACGACGTTACGGCGGCAATGCGTGACGCGCGCCGCAATGTCGCAATCGCGAAGCTGAGCCAATTCGAGATCGAGGCCGCCTTGCTGGGCGGCATGGCTCGCCAATTCGAGATCGAGGCCGCCTTGCTGGGCGGCATGGCTCAACGCAACCCGCACCGCAAGCGGGAGGTGGTCGATTGTCTCTATGAAATCGCCACGGCCAATAGCCTGTTGAGCGCTCACGGCGGCGCCCTCATTGAAGACCTGATTGCGGTCGGAATGGAGGCGCGATGACGTTCTCCCTGTTGCGCGATGACGGTATGGCCGTTGTTCAAAACGATGGGCCGGGCGCTTCGCTCGTCCCCAGGTTCAAGCGGACCAACACCAACGATTTGATGGCAAAGACGTTCGCGCCATTGAAGGCGATAGTTCCCGGCTATCTCTACGGTGGCTTTACCGTGCTCGCTGGCAGACAGAAGCTTGGAAAGACATGGCTGGGGATCGATTGGTCCCTGGCTGTGGCAACCGGCGGGGTTGCTATGGGCTCGATAGATTGCCAGCCGGGCGATGTTCTTTACATCGACATGGAGAACGGCGATCGGCGCATTCAGGCGCGGATACGATCATTATTCCCCCATGACCAGACCTTGCCGGACCTTTCCCGGCTCGATTGGGTGACCGAAGCGCCGTCGCTGGATCAAGGCTTTATCGACAGGCTGGAGCATTGGCGGACGTCCGTCAAAGACCCGCGCCTCGTCGTCATTGACGTTCTCCAGCGCATCAAGCCACCCGGCAACAAAAATCAGAACGCCTATGAAAGCGACTATTCGACCTGGGCGCCGTTGCAGGCATGGGCAACTAAGCACGGAGTTTGTGTGCTGGGCCTGCATCACACCAAGAAGGGAGGCGCCGAAGATCCCCTCGAAGCCCTCTCAGGTTCTAACGGTTTGTCGGCTTGTGCAGACACGACGGTGGTTCTGGACCAGAAGGCGGACGGGCGGACGCTGTATGTCCGAGGCCGCGACGTCGAAGAGCAGGAGACGGCGGTTATGTTCACCGCGGGCGCCTGGTCGATCCTGGGCCGAGCGTCTGAGGTTCGTCGATCGGATGAGCGATCTGTTATCCTTGGCGCGCTGGCCGATAACAGCGAGCCAATGACGCCGCTGGAAATCTCCGATGCCACGGGTCAACCGCGCAATAATACCCGCGCTTTGCTGCGAAAAATGGTCAAAGCGGGCCAAATCCAGAAAATCGGCAAGTGTTACTGGACCGAACCGGCGTACCCCGATCACAGCGGTAACAGCGGTAACAGCGAGGATGACTAGCACCACAATGACCACGCAATCGACGTACACAATTGAGCTGGGCAATTCGATTTGCGAGCGGATGGCGGAGGGCGAGAGCCTGACCCAAATCTGCAGGGGCGACGAAATGCCGAACCGGGTGACGGTGTATCGTTGGCTCGAAGGAAACAAAGATTTCCGCGAGCAATACGCCAGAGCCCGCGAAGCGATGATGGACTTTTACGCGGACCTCATTCGAGAGATCGCGTTTGACGAGTCCGGCGATATCGTCCTTGAGCAAAAGGGCGACAAGACGGTGGCGGTTGCCAATCACGCCAAGGTGCAGCGTGATAAGCTGAAGGTGGACACGCTCAAATGGACCATGAGCAAGCTGTTCGGCCGGCAGTACGGTGACAAGGCGAACGCAGCCGCACTAGATGCCCCGCCGTCTGACATGGTGATCAGATGGCAGCGGCCGGAAGATGTGATCGACGCACCGACGCGGATCGAGCGCGTTATCGTTGATCCCAAAGTTTCCGACCTGATGGCATCGATTGATGGCCGAACCCGCTCGGCATATCCCGAGGGGCAGACCAAAGCCCCAGAGACGCCAGTACAGCAGCCGCCCGCCCAACTGACCCACAATCCAACCCCACCACCTGCAGACCTCTCACCGAGGCTGTGGAGCGCTATGGGCCGTGTGTCAGACCTCATAGAGCAGATATGCCCAAGCGATGAGGCTGAATCCGTCCCGGAAGAGATATTCGGGAAGATCGAAACATTCCTGAGAGCGCATTATTTGGGGAGCGCGGCTGCTTAATCAAACTATCAGATTGATAGCTTGAACGCGTGAGACGAACGCAACGACTACGCGCGCGCGAGGGCTCGTCTGTTACCGCTGTTACCGGTGTTATCTCTGTTACTTCTGTTATCGCTGTTATCGGGTTTTAGACTCTGCAGCGGCAGAGACAGCGAGGTAAGCAAGGCCGCTCTGAGAGGCCAATATCTGGCCCAACAGATACAAAATCCGCTCGCACCTCTTAGAAATCAAAGGCTTGAGTCCTTTGTCTTGAGTCCTTTGTGTTGCGCTGGTGTTGCTCCGGCCTCGTTTTATGCGCTGCTTTTGGGAGCGCTTCGCAATACCTCGCAGATGTTGTCAATCCGAGTGAATGATCCTGTGCGTCGTTTGCACTACATCTGCCGTAGCACAAACGAACGGGTTTTCTGATGACGGAAGATGGATTGGGCGAGCTTGTCCGAATGCTCCAGGCGCACACGCCACTTGCGCAGCTTTCGAACATGGAAGCGCGGGCGGTATTCGAGCTGATGCAGCAGCGCGGCTACAAGATCACGGAGCAGACCGATGTCTGACCAGCACCTAGAAGAGTTGATCCGGCAATGTCAGACGGCAACGCCGCTGCAGCGCCTCAACGGCACCGAGGCCAGAGCCGTATTCAACTGGCTGATTGACGGCGGCCATATGACCCGCACCGGCAAGAGCCTGGAGAGGCCACGCGCCGCCCCTCGCATCGAGGCCTACACCAAGGACGGCGCCCCGATCTATGGCGCTGGCGCCGACTTCCGCAGGCATGACACGGTAACGATGCCGCCGGTTGAAGCGGGGCGGGCCACCTGATGGCCGCTCTTAGCAACCTCGTTAACATCACAGCGCGCCTTGCGGACATCTCCGCGGCGAGCACGGCCTATGTCGCCTCTCCGGTCACTGGCAAGCTGTACAGCGCTTCTAGCTGCCTCCAGGGCGGTATCACCGGCAGCGATTGCACCTGGAGCATGACAATCAACGGCGTGGCCGTCGCTAACAGCACCGTGACGGTTACCGCGTCGGGCTCCGCTGCCGGCGACGTGGACTCAATCGACTTCGGACAGTTCGACCCGCCGCTAGTCAACAAGGGCGACACCCTGGGCTTTGTCTCTGCCGGGGAGTCCTCAACCACCGCTGCGGCGCAGTTCTCTGCCGTGGTCAGGGTTTAGCAATGACCGATCGACCTATCCAAGTCCGCTTCCCCTCCAGGGCCGCACAAATGGTCGCTGAGGCGGCTGCCAAGCGAGGCGGCCTAACGAGTCAGTACATTCGCCAAGCTGTCTATGGGGCTCTCCGCGCCGATGGGTACGAACCTACGGCCATCCCTGCCAACGGCAACGCGGACGGCGCCGGCCCCGACTCCTGGGCGCTCGTTGACGGTAGCAACAACGTCCTAGGTTTTGGGAAGTTCGACGCCAAGCCCGCCGATGACGACCGCGGCACCTGGCTTCCGATGATCTATGCCGACGCCGCACCCTTCGATCCCGACAAGCATTACCGCTTGGCGCCTGATCAGCCCTTTGTCGAGGGCAACAAGGTCATTCGCCGCTACCCCGTGATCGACAAGGGCGAGGCGGTCTAATGGCGCTTCTGTTCTACAAATGGTCGAAGACGGCCGCTTCAAACGGAACGGCGGATGCACAGGCGCAGTGGCCTGAGGGCATGGCCCCCTCTTCCGTGAACGACAGTGCGAGAGCCATGATGGCATCTGCCGCGGGATGGCGGGATGATATCAGCGGCACGATTACCACGGGCGGGACGAGCACGGCGCTCACCGTGACCAGCAATCAGGTATTCGACTCCCTGGCGAATATGAATGGAGCGATGCTCGCGTTTGTGCCCCATGCCACGAACGGCGCAACGGTCACGCTCAACGTTGACGGCCTGGGCGCGAAACCCTTGCGTTCGGCGCCCTCCGTGGAATTGCAGGCAGGCACGATTATTCAGGGCACGCCCTACGTTGCGACTTACAACAATTCGGATGCGGTTTGGTATCTCCAGAACTTCTACGGCAATCCGTACAATGTTCCGCTTGGCGCAGGTATGGATTACTGGCTACCCACTGCGCCTAACAGCTCGTTCGTTTTCCCGATCGGGCAGGCGATCAGCCGCACGACTTACGCGACCTTGTTCGCGGCGATGGGCACGACCTACGGCACCGGAGACGGCACCACCACGTTCAATCTGCCGGACAAGCGCGGGCGCGTGTCGGCAGCTCTTGACGCTAGCGCCGGCCGCTTAACGGACGCGGTTTCTGGTTTCGGTGACGGTTTGGGCGAGGCGGGCGGGAGTCAATCCAAGACACTCGTTACCGCTAACCTGCCAGCCTATACCCCGTCCGGCACGATCTCCAATGGCGCGATCAGCATTAGCCATAACGCTGCGGCTTTCCCAAATACCACAACTGGTGGCGGTGGATTCCAAGCGGGCGGCGGGAGCGCGTCTATCAGTGCATCGCAGTCTGCATCAACATTCACTGGTAATGCTCAGGGCGGTACGAGCTCGGCTTTTGGAATCGTGCAGCCCACGATTGTCTGCAACTACATTTTGAGGATCATTTGATGTCGGAAGCTGAAGCTTCTCGCGACGACGCCGGCCGGTTCACCAAAGGCGCTGCCAACCTCACTGGCGAGGCCGCGGCCAACGCCAGCATGGGCTACACGACTAGAGAGGATCCGGTTGAGAAGGGCCCCGAGGACGCCAAGGAGCTGGCGGCATCTATCGCCGAGCTTCGCGGCGAACCTGAGGTGCCCGAAGCAGCCGAAGAACCCGTTGAGCAAGATCCGGACGCGCCGAAAGAGGCTCTAACCCAGCGCCAGCTTGTCGACGAGCTTGCCGATCGGCGCTTGATGCACGAGATTGACGTCGAGCGGCGGGGCCACGAGGAAGTTGCAGCGTGGGCCGACAGCCTGCGAGAGCACATTCTAGGGACAGAAAAGCCGGCTGCAATCGAGCCGGTAGAGCCGGCAGCTAAGGAAGCGGAGGCTGCCCCGACCGAGCCAACCAGCGGCCTCGATCCCAAGCTCGAGGAAGCGCTGAAGCACCCGCAGGTGAGGGAAGCTGTTGAAGCCGAGCTGAAAACCGCCAGTCAGAGCCGCGAAGCCTACACGGCCGGCCTGGAAAATGCCCGGGTGTACGCGCTTGCATCACTGGGCGAGGTGGTTCCGCACCTTGCGGGCTTGCCCCCGCTGCAATTCGAGCAGGGACTAGCCGTTTTATCGCAAATCGATCCGCCGGCTTTCCAGTCGGCAATGAACATTCTTGGCCGCGTGCATGCCATCACGCAGGCGCAGCAGCAGCACCAGCAACAGCGCTCCTACGCTGAGCATCAGGACCTTCGGACTTTCAAGGCCGCAGAGGATGCCAAGCTGGCGGAGAGCCTGGGCGCTGAGCGCGGCCTTGTGCAGCAGTACCAGTCCAAGGTTGAGCCGTATCTCAAGAGCTTGGGCATGAGGCCTGACGAGATGCAGGCGCTGGCGAACGATCGGACGGTGAACAGCGCGCTGGGCCAGCGTGTTTTGCTGGATGCCATGCGCTATCGCGAAATCATGAACGCCCCAAAGTCTTTCCCAGCTCGGGACATTCCGTCCGTGCAGCGGCCGGGCGTATCAGCATCATCCGCTGAGCGGCAGGCGAGCAGTCTGAACGCCAAGACGGCGAGGGCGAGAGCTAACATCGATAGCGGCCGGGGCGGAGCTAAAGACCTTGGATCGCTCATTGCCTCGATGAGAAGGGCCTAAGCATGACCAACGAATTTCTGAAGCGCACGAAGACGCAGGTTCGAAACGGATATGGGGTCGAGACGACCCCGCAATATCTGGCCGAGTTTTTCCCGGTTTATGACCAGGGCGCGCGGGCTCAGATCCTCAACGAGATGGATTCCGGGTCCGATAGCTTCGAGGGCAGCACGCCACGGGAAACCGGAGACAACCTGGCGCTTCGGATGAAGCTGGAAGCCGTGCACCAGGCCCTGATCAAGGCTGGCAGATGACGAGCCCGGTTCACCAGGCCCTTGAAAACGCCAAGCTGGCAGAGCGCACGGCACAGTATCAGCGCAACGAGGCTGCCATCCTTGCGAGCCTCAAGCGTCAGTTCGGCGGTGCTCCGATGGAGCAGACGCCCGCCATGATGGTCGCGCTTTCCGCCTTCGTGAATTGGTGCGAGGCAAAGGGCGTCAGATCCTTCCCTGCACAGCCGGCAACCGTTGCCCAGTTCACGCTGGAGAATGCGGGGCTTGGTATCGACGTCCTTTCCGAGGTGGTCGATCACATTGCCGACATGCACGAGGCTGCAGGGCTCGCAAATCCGGTCGCAACCTGGATCGTCGCGGAAGCAATGGATCGCATCGACAGCCGGGCCGAGGCGCCGCGTTCCTGGCCGAAAGAGCACAAATGGCGGTTTCATCAACTGCCCTGCATCCTCCGCCGCTACCTCTTCGCGCACGATCGACAGCGCGAAAAGACTGTGAGGCAGGCGCAGGGCGAGGCCGCGAAGGCGCGGCAGGAATTGGCCGCAATCCAGAAACCAGTAGAGGGATCCAATGGCACTACGCACGCCGCCGCTTGAGGAGCAAATCGAAGCTCTCCGCAGCAAGATCAACACATTCATCGATGAGCGCGTTGTCGAGATGGCAAAGGAAACGCCGGGTGTGCCGGCGGCGATCCTTCGTAACCTTCTGACAGCTCGGGCAGGGGGATGCCAATGCGCCCAATATCTTCAGATCATGAAAGAGAGGGGGGCGGCCTGATGCAGCACGGCGGATTGCTAAGCGGATTGTCTGACCCGGAGCTGATGGCTCGTCTGGCCGAGCGTCGGCGCATTGCGGAACGGATTTCCGAACGAATGGGCGTGAGCCTGCAGGACGCTCGCGAGGCGCTTGATGCGTTCGAATCCGATCTTTCGCTCAAAGGTCATCAGTTGCACTGATGAGAGCCCATCTACCAGAGATACTAGAGCTTGGCCGCGTGCGGGATACGGGCATCTTCCCTGATCATGGCGCGGATGGCCGTTTCATTGTGCAGGGACCTTGCGGTTGTGCGCTTCAAGTCACTTCGGCGACTGAAGCGGGTTGGGAGCACGTGTCGGTCAATACAGACCAATCACGTTCGCCGAACTGGCAAGAGATGTGCTTCGTCAAGGATCTGTTCTGGGATGAAGAGGAGTGCGTGATGCAATTGCATCCGCCGCTCTCGCAATACGTCAAGACCCATCCCTATTGCCTGCATCTCTGGAAGCCGTTGCATGAAGAGATTCCGGTGCCTCCGACAATTCTTGTGGGAGTACCGGGTTTCGAAACAGGTCAGGCATTGGCACTCATTGCGAAGCTAGGCGAGCATAACCTGACGTTCGCTGAAGAGACGATCGCCATGCTTCAGATCAGCCAAGTCATGGGGGAGGAGGGTTGCTCCTGGGAGACGGCCTATCAGCGCTGGAAAGAGTCCTTGCCGCGGGAGGTCGCTTGAATGGCAAGCTGGGCACAGAAGATCAGAGCGCATGGCGCGAGCAAGCAACGGGCGGCGCGCAAGCCTAAGCCTGAGGTGCAAACGACGTGGGCCCAGACTCGTTTTGCGGACAGCGAGGCCGGCGACCCCGGCGCCGTGATCGATGTTCATTTCATCGTTGAAGAGAACACTGTGACGCTGACGGACGAAAAGGGAAAGCCGATCGGCGGCAAAGCAAGTTCATACGTTTTGCAGCCTGGAGAGACGGCCCTGCAGATCGCAAAGCGAATGGCGCTCGCGAATTGGCGGAAGTCAGACGCGCCCTTCAATCGGGCGCTGAAATATCAATCGTTGGGCATTGCCTGACAGTACTTGGATAGAAGATGGGAACACTCTACGTTGACACTGGCGGCAATCCCGCAAACTCTGGATCGACTGATAGCGCGTCGGCAACGCTCACCGGCACGAGCGCTACCTTCGTTTCTGGCACGACCGTACAGCTCGACTCCGGAACTGATCTCTCCTCCGTGGAGACATCGGGCGCGAGCCAGTCAACAATCAACATCGCTGGAGCGACCAACACTAATAGAACGATCTTTTGGATTACGGCTGTTTCGGGGTCTGGTGGCGCTACGCCGCAAGTCACTTTGGACGTGGCCCCTACCGGCATGACCACAAACTCCTGGCGGATTGGGGGTCAGTATGTCTTCCCATCGTCCAACACTGCGAACGTAATCGTCAATGCTTTGCGGGCTGGTGATACCCTTCAGTTCAACAATACGCCGTCGGGCAAAACCTCGACTTACATCACGTCTAACGTTGCGGGTGATAATACAAGTGGCCGCATTCGGGTCATCGGTAGATCTGGGGTGCGGCCAGTGCTCGCGAACACGGGTGCGGGCGTCTCTCCGATCAGCGTAAGCCATGCTGGGTGGCATTTCGAGAACTTGGAAATTACCAGCACAGCAAACGGAGCAATTATGCAGCTTTCGGCTGGTGCTCACGTCTACAATCTCAAAATCTCTGGTTCGAGCGGCGGCTCGATACAGCACGGCATTGTAATGGCCGGCAACGGCAGTGTCATAAAGGGCTGCGAGATTGGGCCTGTCATTGGCAGCGGGATCAACCCGCAGAGCAGCGTGACCATGGGGCTCATCGTGGGCAACTACATCCACGATTGCACGGTGGACGGAATCACCGAAGGCGGCACCGGGCCAGGCGTGGCGATCGTCGGGAACGTTATTGAAGGGAATACCGGCCGCGGCATCTATTTCTCGGGGTCCACGACCGCTCAAAGCCATGCTTTGCTTGTGTATGGAAACACAATTTACGGCAACGGCAACTCCGGGTTTGAAGTTGCTGACGCAGATAGCGTCGTTCTCCTGGTCAACAATATCATCCAATCCACATTGACCGGCGTTGCAACGGCAAAGTGGGCGGCCGGCTCAGGGCAGCTTGTGTCGATGCATTCCAACAACGTGTTTTACAATAGTGCTGACGCAAACAGTGGGGTGTCCGGCTTCACTCTCAACAGCACGGAATCCTCTAGTGATCCGCTGCTGGTTAATCCAGGCTCCAACAATTTCGCTATCAGCTCATCGTCGCCGGCTGCAGAGGCTGGCATGTTGGGGGCGTTGCCTGTGTCCAGCGCTTCGACGGGCTATCAAGATATCGGGGCGGTGCAGCGGCAAGCGGTAGCCGCACGAGCCTATGTGATAGGGAGTTGAGCTGTGGAGGTTTTGCGGCGAGATCTTCCAAGAATGCTTAAACCAGCGAACCCGATCAACAGCATTGCCCATGTTGAAGGTTCTGGAACGGGTGGCGCATACGAGTACGTGCCACTCCAAAACACTTGGATTCCATTTGCTCCGGGCGGCAACAGAAAATTTAACCCAACGGTTAGGTTGGGATAGCTGTCGCTTATTGCGCAGTCGGCGTCCCACAGCCAGCAGGACGCGAGAACATCATAAGGTTGCTGAAACTCTCCAGGAAATGAATATTGAACTCCAACAGAGCCGCGCCTGACGTAGTTTTGATATCGTCCATTGATGATTTCGGGTGCGAAGATAATGAACCCGAAATTCACATGGTCGCCTGGGAGAAATTCGTAGAATGCAGTTTGATAGCCATTATAGCCGTCGAAGGCCCCAGCGCCGTCTATTTGCCAAGTACGGGCGGAGCCTGGCAAGCCGCCAGGAGCAAACGCATCAATATTGTATGTAGCCGCAGTGGCCGGCCCGCACAGACAAGATCCTATTGCAATTGGGATAGCTAGCAGCAGCGATCTCGTAACAAACGGAATGGGGAGCGTTCCGCCTACTTGCGCACGACGGGAGATCTTGCGGCGGCGATGCGTCAGATATCCAAAATAAGCAAATCCAAGGATCATCATCGCCCAAGTTGAGGCTTCTGGTACCGCAGCCGTAACGTTCGGCGGCTGGTAGGAGTAGGGCCCCGTGAAGGCCAGCTGCAGTTCTGTCGCTCCCGCGGGAACGAGAAAGAGCAGCCTTTCGACAAGAGTGGGAGGCGTGTCGGGTATGCATCCATCGCCAAAACAGCTGGCATAGAGGGGCCCAGTAGCGCTGAAGGCTAGCGGCCCCCAGCTGAAGCCTAGGACGCCCTGATAAGAACTGTAGATAGGAAACTGGCTACGTCCAGGCCCTGTGAAGGCTGGTCCTAATTCCACAGATCCGAGGTCAACAACATCTCCTTGGTTCACTTGGTAAAGAGGCGTCAGGTATCCATCCGGCGTGCACGATGACGGACCCGGACAGTTATTAGAAAAAATCGTTGTGCCGCCGACAGAAGCGTTGATTAACACTGTGGCCGCCGACGCGGAATGATGGTGGCTGAATATGACCGTCAGCAAAAAAGCAACGCACAACAATATACGCATAACTCAACTCCCCAAAAGCCCCATTCCACCTTCCCGCGGCGGTTGAGTCAATGCGGTCACTCAAACAAAAAGACCGCCCGAAGGCGGTCTCTGTGTTCGACTTTGGTTTTGATCAAGCTTCTGCGTGAGCCAACCTGAGTTTGCGGCGAGGCTGAGTTGGCCTTTTTGTTGGGGCCGGTCGTTTGGATCTTTTTGTCTGTTCGCATCCTAATCCTGAGAGAGATACTCTTCCGTCAGGGAATTCGGCGATGACCTTCAGCGAACCGCCCATAGCCTCAATATAGCTCTGAAGCGTTGAAATGAGCATATCGCTTCGGCTTTCGATCCGAGACACGCTATCTTGTCCTATGCCGAGCAGTTTCGCCATTTGCTCTTGCGTGAGATCAAGCGCTTTGCGCACATGCTGAAGAGCCATTTCCTCGCCAATCAATTCATTGGCTCGCGAGGAAATCTTCGCACGCCTCTGGGGCGGCAAGTCCCGGATGATTTGATTGATGTTTTTCATGGCTATCCCCTTTTACTCTCACTCTGCTTCAGTCGCTTTAGGTGATTTCCAAATCTCTCGTCGGCTGTTTTGATTAAGTCGCGATAGAATCGGTCTTGGTTCTCTCCTTCTTTATCGCCGCCAACCAAAATGACGGCCTGCCTTTGCGTATCAAAGGCGAATGCGAATCGCCACAGCCCGTCGAGCCGAAACCGAAGCTCCTTCATGTTAGGGAAGGAGGAATGGTCCAAGGTGTCCACGTTTGGACGGCCCAGTTGGGGGCCGAATTGCTCCAACAGCTTGAGGCGTGACAACAGTTCGTCCTGAATGTCAGGAGGGAGTCCAGCGAACTCCCCCTCAAACTCATCTGCCAGAAGGACATCCCATGCCATGGACTAACTAATGCACAGGACGCCATATGGTTTCAAGACCATATTTTGCAAGTCGGTCTTACACAAACGTTAACGATGGAACTCAATTGAACCTGCTTACTGACAAATTACCAAAGCAAATTCAAAGTGTTACTCGTTGCAATTTTGTGCGTTCTAGTCGCTCATTTCGCCTTCGCCTTCAGCCCCAGCTCTACAAGCCGGCGGATGGCTTCTGGCCGCCCAGGCAGATCGCCCTGCTGCCGTCGCCAGTCGTCGATCTGTCGCAGGCCATCAGTCGTTATGCGCACAGTCACGGCCTCGCTCTCCACAGGGGGGCGGCCGCGCGATTTTTTAACGTTATTTATTCTTGACTTCATAAATTCATGATGTCATAAAATAGCAAGCCGGGCAAGTGCGGAAACATCCTGCCCGGCTCTAACCCCAAGCAAGGAAGCGACCCATGCCCAAGGCTGACAGCGTGCATAGCACGCCACGATCTTCTGCGTCTTCATCGATACCCAGCGCCCCAGGCGCCGTTCAATTGTCTTCACCTCCAGTGATTCCGACCAGCCACGCCCATGCAGGGCAGGGAGTCAAAAACGAGCCAGAACCATCCTCCGGTTCGGAGATTCGTTCGGACGGGGCTGCAGTCAGTAGGAGGACTATCATGAACATGTTCGTTGGAAGCGCGGCCGTCGCGGGCGCATCAATTTTCCCTGAGACCACTCCAGCCGCGCCATCGAACGCCACCGATCAGGCATCGCAAGATGCAGAGCTAGTGCAGGCCGCGCGTGGTGTACGGGCCGCCGATCAAGCCATTAGCGACCTGCACGACAAATTCGGCGACGATGCCGATAGCCGCGCCGATTATCACGCACGTGAGCGCGAGCGAGACGACTATATAGCAACGCTAGTGGTAGTCCCTGCGTTGGGGGCGGATGGCATGCAGGCCAAGGCCGCAGTCTTGCGGCTGCGTACGCTGATAGAGGACCACGACCGACACCGGGAAGTTGCCGTGTCGCTTGCCGACGATATTGCCGAAAGGGGATCGCCAGCGCTGCGGCCAGTTGCTGCCCGTTTGCCCGATCCGGTTTATGCCGCGATCGAAGCGCACGAAAAAGCCTATGTAGAGGTACGCGCGGCCTGCGCCGAATCGGACCGACTGCAAGATCTGGCGGACAAGATTGCCGGCAAGCGCATGGTGGTGATCCCAGATCTTCGCGCGGGCGCCGATATTGACGACGACTTTTTCAAGCTACCCGTTGCCTATGAGCAGGACGGGATAGAGTTTGTTGAGGCCTGGACCAGCCGCCATGTTGAGGTGTATCTCCCGGGCGACGAGAACAGGGAATTGAGAGAGGGTTTTTGCCAGAAGCTGGACGAAATCGAGAAGGCCCGAGATGCGGTGTATGGAGACCTTGACGCTGTAGTTAATGGCCCGGCATCGGCGGAAGCGGACGCGGTGGATAATCTGATTGAGACGGTGCCAACAACAATGGCTGGGCTATTGTCTTTCTTGATCCACTTGGCCAAGGCACGCCGACGCGACCCCGAATTGCTTTGCGAGCAGCATTTGGAGCCGTTGATAGACGGGCTTGGCAAGGCAGCAGCCACGCTGAGCTGAGATGATCCTTTTAGGCCCGCCGGTTCACGCTGGCGGGCCTTTTCCGTTCTCATTTCTTAATTTGTTCTCATTCGGTGAGGTGGTACTGGCCGGTTTCCAGTCACGGTGGCCGGTTTTGAAAATCACAGTGGCCTGATTTGAAAGTTCACAAGGGAACCGACGCCCGGGCATCGGCATATTAAGAGACGGACTTGCAAACCCAACGGTTAGGACCCGTAGCAGGAGGTTGTGTCATGCAACGTCGCCGTCGACCAGAGCCCCACACATTCGAAGAGAATATCGCCGCCGAAAAGGCCAAGCTGGAAGCAGAGGCCGCCAAGCTCAAACCCGGCCCTCAGTTAGACAGGCTCCTCAAAAAGATCGGTCAGCTCGATACCGCCGCCCATATCAACGAGTGGCTGACATCACCCGGACTGCAACCCCCGCAAGCCGTAAGGAATTTGGCAAAATAGAGAGTAGGGCCGCCTCAGTTGGCGGCCTCTTCATCGAGGACTTCATATTCGAAGGCCACGCCTTCCGGATCGTTCTCCTTAAACCAGGCTTCGGCAACGTCTTGGCTCGCAAAGACCTTAAGGTGGTCAACGTCGCCGACTTCCTTGCTGGTGTCGACGTATATCCAGACCGTCGTCATTGATCCCTCTTCAGCTTACGCTTGCCCCAGTGATGCTTCTTGAGATCGGGGTTGAAGACCCGCTCGACATGACGGTTCAACGCCCGCATGACGCCGATCCTGGCCAACATCGTCGGGCCACCTTTCTCAGCAACAAGGATCAGCGCCTCCATGGCGGCCTGCCATTCCGGCGCGGAGTGTTCGGCCTGCGGCAACTTCATGATGTGGCTGGCGGCATCCCTCAGGGTGAGGAGCCGCCGGCCATTTGGAAGCGGTATTGGGTCCTCAAACGAGGTCGACCAGGGCAATAAAATCTACTCGGGCAATGATCTTGGGTGTTCCGCGCTAGCACAGCCTATTCCTAGCGGCTTGTCATCTCGTTCACGTTTTGTACTATTTGCCTCATCGTGAGAAACGACCGTGAAATCGAGATCCTTTTCAGACGCCTTCGCCTGTACGACCAGCTCGGGCGCGGGGCCGAAGGCCTTTACCGGACAATCCAGAGAGAATTGAAATGCCGGAGCCGCTGCAGTGGTACGACGAGAAAGCCGACAGCTCGCCGTGGATCAGGGCGCTTGCCGAAGTGCGCCAGCGGGCGACACGTGAAGGCTACTGCTATCAGCACGTCCAGGCCATCATGGTCGCCATCGATCAGTACGCGGAGAAGGCGCTAGGCAATCGCGATTACTTTCTCAATAAGCCGTACAGCATTGGCGAGAGCAGGAAGGTCAGCAACGTGCCGTGACATTCACGTCGGCGGGCCCTTCTTCGGTCCACACGGCTGCAGCTTGGCGGCAATGAATAGCGCGACGATTGCGACAATCAGAACGACAAGTCCGATGGCGTCGGTATCCCCCTCAGATGCGAACGAAGCAGGAAAGGCCGTGTTGCGCTCGTGTTGCGTGGAGCTGCTTGTAGCTGCTTGTAAGGCGTTGAAATCGCTGTCAGCGACGTGTAACGCCGCGCAACACGGTTCGCGTGCTAGAACGAACGGCGGAACGCGCCAAGTTGTTGATTGATCATCAGAAGTAGTGGCGATCCCGGCAGGATTCGAACCTGCAACCCGCGGAGTAGAAATCCGCTACTCTATCCAGTTGAGCTACGGGACCGTCCGGGCGATAGACAACTGGCCATCGCCTTGGCCTCTCTAGCACTGCCAATATGAAAAATCCGCTTTCCCGCCAAGACGGTCGAACCGATTTCCTCAAGGGGGCGACAAAGCCAGACGGCGGGCTGTCTCATATAGTCCGCCCTGACACACATGCCTACCCGCCGGCGATCCGCCGGTCAGGGCGGGCGGGACCGTTTGGACTGCCAGCGCCATGCATGCGATCCTATCGCAAGCCTTCACCTCCGCCATCAGTCCGTCACCTTTTCGCGCCTTTTTTGGTCGTTACGCGGCATCTGTCCGCGGCAAGGAGCCCATCATGATCGGTTTGGTTCGCGCCACAGTGATTTGCGCCACGCTGGCGCTTGGCCTGACGGCGGCGGGGGCTGCGGACAAGGCGTTCAAGCGCGACGAGCTGGCCGATTCGGCGGTCAAGCTGGAGGCCCAGATCAAGAGCGAGGCGGGGCCGGTGGCCAAATCCTCCGCGACGCTGCGCAACGACGCCGACGCCGCCTTCAAGCGCGCCGACTTCCGGGTGGGCCTGCAGATCCTCGGCCAGATCGCCGCCACCACGCCTGAAGACAGCGCCAACTGGCTGCGGCTCGCCAAGACCATCTTCCAGATCCGCGCCGCCAGCTCCAGCGAACAGACCTTCCTGTATGAGCGCGCCTCGACCGCGGCCTACATCGCCTATCAGCGCGCCGGCAACCAGGCCGAGGAGGCCGATGCGCTGGCCGTGCTCGGCCGCGCCATGTCCGAACGCAAGCTGTGGCGGCCGGCGCTGGATGCGCTACGGCTGTCGCTCGACATGCGCGAGGTCGCCGAGGTCCGCGGGCAGTACGAGAAGATGCGCGACCAGCACGGCTTCCGGCTGCTCGATTATACCGTGGATTCCGACGGCGCCTCGCCGCGCGCCTGTTTCCAGTTCTCCGAAGACCTCGCCAAGCGGGTCGATTTCGCGCCGTTCGTGGCGCAGGCCGGCACCGACAAGCCGGCGCTGACGAGCGAAGGCAAGCAGCTCTGCGTCGACGGGCTGAAGCATGGCGAGCGCTACAACGTCAATCTGCGCGCCGGCCTGCCGTCCACGGTGAAGGAGAGCCTGCCCAAATCGGCCGAGTTCAACATCTATGTGCGCGACCGCAAGCCGTTCGTGCGTTTCACCGGGCGGGCCTACGTGCTGCCGCGCACCGGCCAGCGCGGCATTCCGCTGGTCAGCGTCAATACGCCTTCGGTGAACGTCAACGTATTCCGGATCGGCGACCGTAACCTGATCAACACGGTGGTCGACAGCGATTTCCAGAAGACACTCTCCAGCTACCAGCTTTCCGATCTCGGCAACGAGCGTGGCGTCAAGGTCTGGTCCGGCGAGCTTGCCACCGCCTCCACGCTGAACCAGGACGTCGTGACGGCTTTCCCGGTCGACCAGGCGCTCGGCGATTTGCAACCCGGCGTTTATGTGATGACGGCGGCGGCCAAGGGCCCCGGCAGCGGCGGCGACGATGACGGCTCGCTGGCGACGCAGTGGTTCATCGTCTCCGACATGGGGCTAACAGCGTTTTCCGGCAATGACGGCATCCATGTCTTCGTCAATTCGCTGGCTTCGACCGAAGCCGTATCGAAGGCCGAGGTGCGGCTGGTCGCGCGCAACAACGAGATTTTGGCGACCCGCAAGACCGATGATGCCGGCCATGTGCTGTTCGAGGCCGGGCTTGCGCGCGGCGAAGGCGGGCTGTCGCCGGCGCTCCTGACGGTCATGAGCGAGAAGGCGGACTACGCCTTCCTCAGCCTGAAGACCAGCGCCTTCGACCTTACCGACCGCGGCGTGTCCGGGCGGGCGGTGCCGGCCGGCGCCGACGCCTTCGTCTATGCCGAGCGCGGCGTCTACCGGTCGAACGAGACGGTCTACCTGACCGCGCTGCTCCGAGACGGGCAGGGTAACGCCATGGCCGGCGGGCCGCTGACGCTGGTGATCGAGCGGCCGGACGGCGTCGAATTCCGCCGCGCCCAGCTCCCCGACCAGGGCGCAGGTGGCCGCTCTCTTGCGCTGCCGCTCAATTCCGCGGTGCCGACCGGGACCTGGCGGGTGCGCGCCTTTACCGACCCCAAGGGTTCGTCCGTCGGCGAGACCACCTTCATGGTCGAGGATTACATTCCCGAGCGGATCGAATTCGAGGTATCCGCCAAGGAGAAGGCAATCAGGCCGGAGACTCCGCTTGAACTGAAGGTCGCAGGAAAATTCCTTTATGGCGCGCCGGCGTCGGGCCTGCAGCTCGAAGGCGACGTGCTGGTCGCCCCCGCTGCCTCCGGGCGGCCCGGCTATCCCGGCTACCAGTTCGGCGTGGCGGACGAGGAAACCGCCTCCAACGAGCGCACCCCGATCGAGAACCTGCCGGAGGCCGACGCCAACGGTGTCGCGACCTTCCCGGTATCGCTGGCAAAGGCACCGACCTCGACCCAGCCGCAGGAGGCGCAGATCTTCATCCGGATGGTGGAGACCGGCGGCCGCGCCGTGGAACGCAAGCTGGTGCTTCCGGTAGCGCCAACGGCGGCGCTGATCGGCATCAAGCCGCTGTTCGGCGACAAGAGCGTCGCCGAGGGCGACAAGGCCGAATTCGACGTGGTGTTCGTCAGCCCGGACGGCAAGCAACTGTCGCGCGACGGCCTGCGCTACGAACTGCTGAAAATGGAGTCGCGCTATCAGTGGTATCGCCAGTACTCGTCCTGGGAATATGAGCCGGTCAAATCCACCAAACGCGTTGCCGATGGCGACCTGACGCTGACATCAGACAAGGCGGCGCGGGTATCGGTCGCACCGGAGCCCGGCCGCTATCGCCTGGACGTAAAATCGAACGAGGCGGATGGCCCGATCACCTCGGTGCAGTTCGACGTCGGCTGGTATTCCGACGGCAGCGCCGATACGCCTGATTTGTTGGAGACCTCGATCGACAGGCCGGAATACGCCTCCGGCGATACCATGGTGGTGTCGGTCAATGCGCGCACGTCCGGCAAGCTGACGGTCAACGTGCTCGGCGACCGCCTGCTGACGACGCAGACCGTGGACGTCAAGGAAGGCACGCAGCAGGTCAAGCTGACGGTCGGCAAGGACTGGGGCACCGGCGCCTATGTGCTGGCGACGCTGCGGCGACCGCTGGACGCGGCGGCGTTGCGGATGCCCGGACGGGCGATCGGGCTCAAATGGTTCGGCATCGACAAGAAGGCGCGCACGCTTGCCGTCGCGCTGTCGCCGCCGCCGCTGGTTCGACCCGGCACCAGCTTGAAGATTCCGGTCAAGCTCGGCGGGCTCAATCCCGGCGAGGACGCCAAGGTCGTCGTGGCCGCGGTCGATGTCGGCATTCTCAACCTGACCAATTACAAGCCGCCGGCGCCTGATGACTACTATCTCGGTCAGCGCCGCCTCACGGCTGAAATCCGTGACCTCTACGGCCAGTTGATCGACGGCATGCAGGGCACGCGCGGCCAGATCAGGACCGGCGGCGACGCCGCCGGCGCCGAGCTGCAAGGCTCGCCGCCCACGCAGAAGCCGCTCGCGCTCTATTCCGGCATCGTCACAGTTGGCGCCGACGGCACCGCCGAGATCGGTTTTGACATTCCGGAATTCGCCGGCACCGCGCGGGTGATGGCGGTGGCGTGGACTGCGACCAAGCTCGGCCGTGCCACCATCGACGTCACGGTGCGCGATCCCGTCGTGCTGACGGCGACGCTGCCGCGCTTCCTGCTCAATGGCGACAAGGGCACCATGAGTTTCGACCTCGACAATGTCGAAGGCGCGCCCGGCGACTACAGCATCAGCGTGAAGACCTCGGGACCCGTGAAGGTGACGGGTAATCCCAGCACGACGGTCAAACTAGCGGCCAAGCAGCGGACCTCGATGTCGCTGGCGCTCGATGCCGGCGGCGCAGGCACCGCCAATCTCGACGTCGACATCAAGGGCCCGAACGGCCTGACGCTGGCGCGGCACTATGCGCTCGACGTCAAGGCGGCGACGCAGGTGCTGGCGCGGCGCTCGATCCGGACACTGGCCAAAGGCGAAAGCCTGACGCTGACCCCGGACATGTTCTCCGACTTGGTGTCGGGCACCGGCAGCGTGTCGCTGTCGGTGAGCCTGTCCACCGCACTCGATGCGGCGACCATCTTGAAGGCGCTGGATCGCTATCCGCACGGCTGTTCAGAACAGATCACCAGCCGCGCGATGCCGCTGCTCTACGTCAACGATCTGGCGGCCGGCGCGCATCTGGCGATGGATACCGCAGTCGACCAGCGCATCAAGGATGCGATCGAACGGCTCTTGGCCCGCCAGGGCTCGAACGGCTCGTTCGGCCTGTGGTCGGCCGGCGGTGAAGACGCCTGGCTCGACGCCTATGTGACCGACTTCCTGACCCGCGCCCGCGAAAAGGGTTTTGCGGTGCCGGACGTGCTGTTCAAGAGCGCGCTGGATCGCATCCGAAATTCGGTGGTCAATGCCGACGAGCCGGAAAAGGACGGCGGTCGCGATCTGGCCTATGGCCTTTACGTGCTTGCCCGCAATGGCGCAGCGCCGATCGGCGACCTGCGCTATCTTGCCGACACCAAGCTGAACAATCTCGCGACGCCGATTGCGAAATCGCAGCTCGCCGCGGCGCTGGCGCTCGTCGGCGACAAGACGCGGGCGGAACGGGTCTACGCGGCAGCGCTCGATGCGCTGGCGCCAAAACCGGTGCTCGAATTCGGCCGCGTCGATTACGGCTCGGCCCTGCGCGACGCGGCAGCGCTGGTCTCGCTCGCCAGCGAAGGCAACGCGCCGCGGGCGACGCTGACGCAGGCCGTCCAGCGGGTCGAAGCGGCGCGCGGGCTTACGCCCTACACCTCGACGCAGGAGAATGCGTGGATGGTGCTGGCCGCGCGGGCGCTGTCGAAGGAAACGCTGGCGCTCGATATCGACGGATCGCCGGTCAAGGCCGCCGTCTATCGCAGCTACAAGGCCGAGGCGGTAGCCGGCAAGCCGGTCAAGATCACCAACACCGGCGATGCGCCGGTGCAGGCAGTGGTCTCGGTCTCGGGCTCGCCGGTTACCCCCGAGCCGGCAGCTTCCAACGGCTTCAAGATCGAGCGGAATTATTTCACGCTCGACGGCAAGCCCGCCGACGTCACCAAGGCCAAGCAGAACGATCGCTTCGCGGTGGTGTTGAAGATCACCGAGGCCAAGCCGGAACACGGGCACATCATGGTGGCCGACTATCTGCCGGCCGGCCTCGAGATCGACAACCCGCGCCTGGTGTCGTCCGGTGACTCCGGCACGCTGGACTGGATCGAGGACGGAGAGGAGCCGGAGCATACCGAGTTCCGCGACGACCGCTTCACGGCGGCGATCGATCGCGCCAGCAACGACCAGGCGGTGTTCACGGTGGCCTACATCGCGCGCGCGGTCTCGCCCGGCAAATACGTGCTGCCGCAGGCCTATGTCGAGGACATGTACAACCCCTCGCGCTACGGCCGTACCGGCACCGGTTCGGTTGAGGTGCGTCCGGCGAAATGAGTGAAGATGAGATGAGCGACGCGGCGTCAGCGCAATCTCGGTCATCATGCCCGAGCTTGATCCGGGCATCCACGTCTTCCTCCATTCGAGGAAGCAAAGACGTGGATGGCCAGGACAAGCCCGGCCATGACGGTTGTGTTGGACCTCATCGCTTTTTCCGGATCGCCGTAACGCTCGCCTTCGTCTTCATCGTAGTCACCACCGCATTCGCTGGCTGGGTCTACTCGCTCGGGCCGTTGCCGCTGGAAGAGGCACGAAAAGTATCCACCACCATCGTCGATCGCAACGGCAAGCTGCTGCGCGCCTATGCGATGGCCGACGGACGCTGGCGGCTGCCGGTGGATGCGAAGACGGCAGTCGATCCCGGCTATCTGAAGGTGCTACTCGCCTATGAAGATCGCCGCTTCTGGTCGCACGGCGGCGTCGATCCGCTGGCGCTGGGGCGGGCTGCGCTGCAGTTCTTAACGCGCGGCCACATCGTCTCCGGCGGCTCGACCATTACGATGCAACTGGCGCGGCTGATGGAGCCGCGGCGCGAGCGCTCGGTGTATGCAAAACTGCGCCAGATGGTGCGCGCGGTCCAGCTCGAGCGGCAACTGAGCAAGGACGAAATCCTCGATCTCTATCTGGCGCTGGCGCCATTCGGCGGCAATCTCGAAGGCATCCGCGCTGCTTCCATCGCCTATTTCGGCAAGGAGCCGAAACGGCTTTCGCTTGCGGAGACCGCACTCCTGGTCGCGCTGCCGCAATCGCCGGAACGCCGCCGGCTCGACCGTCATCCGGAAGCGGCCCATACCGCGCGCGACCGTGTGCTGGCGCGGATGGTCGAGGATGGCGTCGTGTCGCAAGCGGACGCGGCACAGGCCAAGGCGGTCGCGGTGCCGCGGCTGCGCAAGCCGATGCCGATCCTCGCGCCGCATTCCTCCGATGCCGCAACGGCGACGGTGAAGGATACGCCGCTGATCAAGCTCACGCTTGATTCCGGCTTGCAGAAAACGCTGGAAGCGTTGGCGCGCGACCGTGCCGTGGCGCAGGGTCCGAACATTTCGGTCGCCATCATCGCGGTCGACAATGAAACGGGCGACGTGCTGGCGCGCGTCGGCTCGTCGGACTATTTCGACGAGCGCCGCGCCGGACAGGTCGACATGACCCGCGCGGTGCGGTCGCCGGGATCGACGCTAAAACCATTCATCTACGGCCTCGCCTTCGAGGATGGCTTTGTGCATCCCGAGAGCCTGATCGACGACCGTCCGATCCGCTTCGGCTCCTATGCGCCGGAAAATTTCGACATGACGTTCCAGGGCACGGTGCCGGTGCGCAAGGCGCTGCAGCTTTCGCTGAACGTGCCGGCAATCGCGCTGCTCGATCGCGTCGGCTCCAGCCGGCTGTCGTCACGGCTGAAGCAGGCGGGCGGCAACCTCGTGCTGCCGAAGGACGAGGCGCCGGGCCTTGCGATGGGTCTTGGGGGCGTCGGCGTCACCTTGCAGGATCTGGCGCAGCTCTATGCCGGACTGGCGCGGCTCGGCGCGGCGAAGCCGCTGCGTGAAATCATGCTCACCAGCGACGAGCGCGAGCCGCTGCGGCTGATGGACCAGGCCGCCGCCTGGCAGGTCGGCAACGTGCTGCTCGGCACGCCGCCGCCGGAAAACGGCGTGCACAACAAAATCGCCTTCAAGACCGGCACCAGTTACGGCTATCGCGACGCCTGGTCGGTCGGCTTCGATGGCCGCATCACCATCGGCGTGTGGGTCGGGCGTCCCGACGGCGCGCCGGTGCCCGGCCTGATCGGCCGCACTGCCGCCGCGCCGATCCTGTTCGACGCCTTTGCCCGCACCGGAAAAATCCCGGCGGCGCTGCCGAAGCCGCCGAAAGGTGCGCTGATCGCTGGCAATGCCAAGCTGCCGTTGCCGTTGCGGCGGTTCCGTCCGGTCGGCGAGTTGATGCGGACCGGCAGCGATTCCACTCCGCGCATTCAATTTCCCCTGAACGGTTCGCGCATCGACGTCGACCGTTCGGGTAACGGCCAGGCCGCCGCGATGCCGGTCAAAGTTGCCGGCGGCGTACTACCGTTGACCATCATGATGAACGGCGCCTCCGTCGGCGAGATCGACAGCCGGCGTCAGCGCCTGGTCGACCCGCCGGGACCGGGCTTTGCCCGGTTGACGGTGATCGACGCGACCGGCGCTGCCGATACCGTGGTCATCCGGGTACAGTAAGGAAAAACGCTCTGATGACCGCGACTTAAGGGTCTTACGGTGTTGTTTGCAGTGCGGTTTCATCGTATGCGAACAGCATGGTGGAAACCTTGCAGCCCCCACGCTTTGGAGCGGGCCAACAGCCTGTAAAACCTGCGCATTCCGGCCGCAGGGTGGCGGCTGTGTTCGACTTCGCCACCGCGAGTCACTTTCGCGCCATCGTGTTTCTGGTGCTGTGCGGCATCGTGCTGTTCCTGCCTGGATTCTTCAATATTCCGCCGATCGACCGCGACGAAGCGCGCTTCGCGCAGGCGACCAAGCAGATGGTCGAGAGCGGCGATTTCGTCGATATCCGCTTCCAGGACGACGTCCGCTACAAGAAGCCGGTCGGCATCTATTGGCTGCAGGCCGCCGTGGTCGAAACCGCCTCATCGCTCGGCCTGCCGCGCGCGCAATTGCGCATCTGGCTCTACCGGATTCCTTCCCTGATCGGCGCCATCGGCGCGGTTCTCCTGACCTACTGGGCGGCGCTGGCCTTTGTCACGCGACGAGGCGCCGCGCTGGCGGCGCTGATGATGTGCAGTTCCGTCCTGCTCGGCGCCGAAGCAAGGCTGGCCAAAACGGATGCGATGCTGCTGTTGACCGTCGTCGCCGCGATGGGGGCGATGGCGCGGGTCTATTTGTCCTGGCAGCGTGGCGAGGATCCGGTGCGTCCGCCCTGGGCCGCGCCCGCGATCTTCTGGACGGCCCTGGCCGGCGGCATCCTGCTCAAGGGGCCGCTGATCCTGATGTTCGTCGGGCTGACCATCATGGCGCTCGCGATCCTGGACCGCTCGGCGGCATGGCTGTGGCGGCTGCGCCCGGTCTGGGGGCTGATGTGGACGCTGGTGCTGGTGCTGCCATGGTTCGTTGCGATCTTCTGGCGCGCGGGCGAGGCCTTTTTCTCCAATTCGCTCGGCGGCGACATGCTGAGCAAGCTCGGGGCACAGGAGTCCCATGGCGCGCCGCCCGGCCTCTATCTGCTGCTGTTCTGGGTAACGTTCTGGCCGGGCGCGGCGCTGGCGGGAATGGCGGCGCCAGCGGTATGGCGCGCGCGGCGGGAGCCCGGCGCGCAATATCTGTTGGCGTGGCTGGTTCCGTCATGGATCGTGTTCGAGGCGGTACTGACCAAGCTGCCGCATTACGTGCTGCCGCTTTATCCGGCGATTGCGATCCTCACCGCCGGCGCGCTGGAGCGCCGCGTGCTGTCGCGATCCTGGCTGATGCGCGGTGCGGCCTGGTGGTTTGTCATTCCGGCCGGGGCATCCGTGATCGCCGTCATCGGCGCCATCAAGCTGACGCATTACCCGGCATTTCCGGCCTGGCCCTTCCTGGCGGCAGCGATGATCTTCGGCCTGATCGCGTGGTGGATGTTCGAGGACAGCCGCGCCGAGCGCTCGCTGCTGAATGCCGTGGTCGCGGCGATGTTTCTGGCGGTCGGAATCTACGGCATCGTCATGCCGTCGCTGACGGCCATGTTTCCAAGCGCCGAGATCGCGCGCGCGCTTCGCAACGTGGTCTGCGTCGGGCCAAAGGCGGCGGCCGCGGGCTTTCACGAGCCGAGCCTCGTATTCATGACCGGCACCGGCACGCTGCTCACCGACGGATCGGGTGCGGCCGATTTCCTCGGGCAGGGCAGTTGCCGCTTCGCGCTGGTCGAATGGCGCACCGAGCGCGCCTTCGTCCAGCGCGCCGAAGCGATCGGGCTGCGCTACAATGTAGCGAAGCGAATCGAGGGCTATAACATCTCGCAGGGCAAGGCGATCTCGATTGCCATCTTCCGCTCGGAAGGCACGGAGTAAGATGGCTGCGAGCCCTTCTGTCGTCGATTCCAAAAACTATCATTCGCGTTTCGCCACGCTGGCGTGGCTGTCGTTGGCGCAGCTCGTGCGGTCGCCGTCGCACTCGCGGCGGGCCGAAGCCGCTCGCCGCGCGGCGCGTCACGTCTTGTGGATCTCGGCGGGTCTCGGCGCCGCGATCGTGGTGCTGATGTATACGATCGACGCGTGGGAAATCGCCCAGATGCCAAAGCGCGGTACGCCCTCGCTGTGGTGGGTCCGCATTGTCACCGATTTCGGCAAGGACGAATATGTGCTGGCGGTGCTGGGCGTATCGCTGATCGCGGTCGCGATCGCTGCACCGGCCCTGCATGGCATCAGACGATCATTGTTGCTCGGTCTCGGAACGCGGCTGCAGTTCATATTCTGCGCCGTTGCCGTGCCCAGTCTGGTCACCGAAGTGCTGAAATACAGCATCGGCCGCGGGCGGCCATTTGTCGGCGGCGAGGCCAACGCTTTCCACTTCTCGCACTTCGCGGGCAACCCGGCCTATTACAGCTTTCCTTCCGGCCACGCCACGACAGCCTTTGCGCTCGCCTTCGCGGTGTCGGTCATCTGGCCGAATGCTCGCCTTGCGATGGCCGTCTATGCCCTCATCATTGCGGCGACCCGTCTGGTGCTGGTCGCCCACCATCCAAGTGACGTGGTTGCCGGCGCCCTGGTCGGCATCGTCGGTGCGATGTTCGTGCGATACTGGTTTGCGGCCCGTCGGCTCGGATTTGCGATCCAGCACGACGGCAGCATCGTGTCCCTTGTCGGGCCCTCGTCCGGACGCCTCAAAAGGGTTGCCCGGGGCGCTTTCGCCCCATAAAAGCGGACGCCGCCCGACGGCCCGATAGGCCCGGTTCCGGGTCCTTCCAAACCAACCAGACGAGTACCGATTTGATACCTGCCGACAGAGATGCGGTCGCCGTTTCAATCGTTGTGCCGGTGCGCAACGAGGCGGACAACGTCGCGCCGCTGATTGCGGAAATCGTCAGCGCGCTCGGCAGCCGCTGGGCCTACGAAATCATCTATGTCAACGACGGTTCGACGGATGCAACCGCAGAGCGGCTGGCGGCGATGATGAAACAGTATCCGCAGCTTCGGCAACTGAAGCACGCCGCCTCAACGGGGCAATCGGCAGCGGTGCGCAGCGGCGTGCGGGCCGCGCGCGGCGCCATCGTGGCGACGCTCGACGGCGACGGACAGAACAATCCGGCGTTCCTGCCGGACCTGATTGCGGCGGTTGAGAAAGGCGATGGCCGCGTCGGCCTCGCCGCCGGTCAGCGGGTCGGGCGCAAGGACACCGGTTTCAAGAAACTGCAGTCGCGGATCGCCAACGGCGTGCGCAACGCGATCCTGCGCGACGGTACCCGCGACACCGGATGCGGGCTGAAGGCGTTCCCGCGCGAGGTGTTCCTCTCGATGCCCTACTTCGACGGGCTGCATCGGTTCCTGCCGGCGCTGGTGCGCCGCGAAGGTTTCGACATCGCTTACGTCGACGTGATCGACCGCCCGCGCCAGTCCGGCGTGTCCAATTACGGCTTCTTTGACCGGTTATGGATCGGGATCATGGATCTTGCCGGCGTGTGGTGGCTGATCCGCCGCAAGAAGTCGACGCCCGTTGCGATCGAGGTTTCCTGATGCTGATTCAATACGGGCAGGCGCTCGGCGACTATCTCTACGACGTGTTCGTCGCCAAGTTCGACTTCTGGCTGGCCTTCGGGCTGATCGCGCAATTGTTCTTCACCGCGCGCTTCCTGGTGCAGTGGATCACGAGCGAGCGCGCCGGGCAGAGCGTGGTGCCGATGGCGTTCTGGTTCTTCTCGATGGGCGGCGGCATGATGACGCTGATCTACGGCATCGCCAAGCGCGAGCCCGTGATCATCGTCGGCCAGTCGCTGGCCACCATCATCTACATCAGAAACATCATGCTGATCGTGAAGAACCGCGGCACCGCCTCGAAGACGCTCGATCGCTGACCGTCAGCGGCTCGGCGCCGGCGCGGATAGCGTGGGCAACTCGCTTTCGGCGCTGCGATGCGCGGCGAGTTCGCCGGCCGCATCCAGTACGGGATAAGCGACCGAGCAGATGTGCGAGTGAATGCGCCGGAGGTCGCGGAGCACGTCGAGATGAAGCGACGTGGTCTCGATGGTTTCGGGCCGGCCCTCGCGCAAACGGTCGAGGTGCCGCTCGGTGGCGGCGAGCTCGGCATTGCGCAGCGCGGCCTTCTCAGCCAGCAATTTTCGCGCTTCGTTGAGGTCACCCGACATGAAGACCCCGAACGCGATCCGCAGCGAATCCATCGTGCGCTTGTGAAAGGCCGAAAGCTCCTCGGCGCCCTCGGCCGAGAACTGGAAGCGGCGCTTGATTTTCTTGGTTGCCAGTTCGCTCAGATTCTTGTCGATGATGTCGCCGATATGCTCGAGGTTGATGGCGAAGGAGACGATCTCCATCGCCCGGTGTCCCTCGCGCTCGTCGAGACTGCCGCGGGTGAGTTTCGTGACATAGAGCTTGATTGCCTCGTCGAGGCTGTCGACGCTGTTGTCCATCCGCGAGACCTCGTCGACCAGCGCGCGGTCGTTGGTCATCATCGCCGCCATCACCTTGCGCAGCATGATCTCGACGTGATCGCCCATGTGCAGGGTCTCGCGGGCGGCATCCGCCAGCGCGAGGGAAGGGGTCTCGAGCGCGCTCTCGTCGAGATAGCGCGGACCTGACGGGTCGGCCTCCTTGACGCGCTCGGGCAGCAACCTCTTCAACAGCCGCGCCATGCCGTCGAGCAGACCAATGAAGAGAGCTGCGGTCGCAACGTTGAAGGCGATGTGGAACAAGGCGGTCGCCTTGGCTACATCCGGTTGCCACGCGATCAGAAGCTCCGCGATCGGCTGCAGGAACGGCGCCGCCAGCAGGACGCCGACGAGCCGGTTGACGAGGTTGCCGAGCGGAAGCCGATAGCTCGCGGGATTGCCGCGGCGCGCGCCCTCGACGATCGGATTGATGGCGCTGCCGAGATTGGCGCCGAGCACGAGCGCCAGCGCCGCATAGGGGGTGATGAAATGCGCATAGGCCAGCGACATCACCAGCAGCACGCTGGCAACGGAAGAATGCACGAGCCAGGTCACGATCGCAGCGAACAGGATGCAGAGCACGGGATCGCCGGTAATGGCGTTCATGAAGACGCGCACGCCCGGCGCACTCTCCGCCGGCGCCAGCGTATTGAGCAGGATATGCAGCGCCAGCAGCATCAGGCCGAGCCCGATGAAGACGCGGCCGATGTCCTTGATGCGCGAGCGCGGCCCGGTGCGGAAGGCGACCAGGCCGATGAGGAACAGCACGGGCGAGACGGCGGCGATGTTGAACGACAGGATCTGGACGATCAGCGTGGTGCCGACATTGGCGCCGAGCATGATGGCGAGCGCAGGCACCAGGCTGACGAGCCCGTCCGACGTAAACGAACTCGTGATCAGCGCCGTCGCGGTGCTGCTTTGGAGCAGCGCGGTCAGGCCGAGGCCGGCAGCGAAGGCGGAGGAGCGGTTGCTCAGGGCTTTTGCCAGCAACTGGCGCAGGTTCGGCCCGAACGCGCGCAGGATCCCGCTGTGGACCATGTGCAGGCCCCACAACAGCAGCGCCACGCCGCCCATCAGGTCGAGAAGGACGAGGCTTCCCATGTGCGTCAACTTCCGCCAAATCGAGTCGAGGGGTCAGGCTATCGCCTGACGAGAGGGGATCAACCCTTTAATTTGCCGAAAATTGCGACGCGGAGGCGCTGATGCGGGCGCGGCTTTCCGGCGTTCGAAGGTCGAGGCGCCGGGTTCGGTAAACGGAGTTCGAATGCAACAGTTACATTGCGAGCTGACGCGCTAGGTCAATTCCAACAATTCTTCGGTAAAGCTGAGGGCACCTCCGGGTGAATCACTCCAGCAAGGCCAGGGTAGACATGTTAGCGAATCGCCGCAGAAGCGAACGACGTGCGTGCAGAAACTTTGCGAAAATACAGTTTGCGACCGGCGGATTGCCGCGCGACTGCATGATTACCGACATGTCGGACGGCGGCGTGAAGATCATCGCCGAGTATCCCGAAATTCCTGCCGAATTCACGGTGATCTTTTCGGAGGGGAGGCCGCGTCAGTGCAAGCTGGCCTGGCGGATCGGTTGCGAACTCGGCGCGCAATTCCTCGACTAGGTGGCGCGGCGAAACGGGCCGGCACCGCGCGTACCTGGCGGCAGCCGCCCGCAAAGGTCACCAATTACCGCAAAAGCGGGCCAGCTTAACCGGAACTTAGGGTTAAGCTGTGAACACTTCTGGACAGTCGCCGCCGTGAGTCCTGCTACATGCTCCAGAAGTTGCCCCATCCGCTCCGCGTCATGCGGCTCCTTGCGTGCACATCGACCCTGATCCTGGCGATGGGGCTTGGCGGCTGCCAGACCTCGGGTCTGTCAGACATTACCGGTTCGATCGGCGAGAAGGCCGACACTGACCCGGCCGCCGATCCGCGCCGCGATCTTCAACTTTACCAGGAGCGCTATCGCGCCGATCCGAAGGATGCCGACGCAGCGCTAAAATACGGCAAGGCGCTTCGCGCGACAGGGCAGCGGTCGCAGGCGGTTGCGGTGCTCGAACAGGCCTCCATCGCCCATCCGGGCAACAAGCTGCTGCTCGCAGCCTACGGCCGCGCGCTGGCGGATAACGGCAATTTCCAGCAGGCCTTCGACGTGCTCGGCCGCGCCCACAGCCCCGACGATCCCGATTGGCGGCTGCTGTCGGCGCAGGGAGCAACACTGGATCAACTCGGCCGATACGAGGAGGCGCGACAATACTATGCGAGCGCGCTGAAAATTGTGCCCGACCATCCGTCGGTGCTGTCCAATCTAGGACTGTCCTATGTGCTCTCGAAGGATTTGCCCAAGGCCGAGGAGAGGCTGCGCCGCGCCCACAGCCTGGCCGGGACCGATCCGCGCGTGCGCGCCAATCTTGCACTGGCGGTCGGCCTGCAGGGCCGTTTTGCCGAGGCAGAAAAGATCGTGAAGGCCGACCTGCCGCCCGCCGAAGCGGCAGCCAACGTCGCGCAATTGAAGCGGATGCTGGCGCGAAAGGACAGGGAGAACGCGCGGGCCGAGGCCGACAAGATGCCGATCGCCTCGGCCCGACGCACCGACTAGTCTAGCGCTCTACCGGTTCCGATCCAATCAGAACCAACAGAGCCTGAATTCACCCGGATCAAGTTGGGGCAGGCTTTCGCTCGAAAACGCGATCAGCATCAGTGGCCACCGCCGCTGCGCTTTGCTCACGCCCTGCGCGCCGTCGCGCCCTGCAGCTTCTTGATGATCGGCGCCAGGAACGAAGTCCGCGACCGCTTGGTCACGGCATGGCCCGTCATGCGCTGCGCGATCTGCAGGAACACCTGGGTGGTGCGATGCTTGGCGGCGATCTGCGCGATCATCTGGCCGTTGTTGGCGGCGGTGCCGAACATCTTCGAATCGAATGGAATCGCCGCGATCGGCTGGCTCTCGATTGCCTTGGCGAATTCGCGCGTGGTGATCTCCGGACGCTTGTGCATGCCGACCTGGTTAAGGCAATAGAGCGGCGGGCGATCGTTGGGCCGTGCCGCCTTCAGCACGTTCAGCATGTTCTTGGTGTTGCGCATATTGGCGAGATCAGGCTCGGCGACGATCAGAATGTCGTCCGCGCCGACCAGCGTGCGCTTGGTCCATGCCGACCATTGGTGGGGAACGTCGAGCACGATGCAGGGGGTCGTCATGCGCATCGTATCGAAGATCGCATCGAATGCGTCGGCGCCGAAATCATAGACCTGGTCCAGCGTCGCCGGCGCCGCCAAGAGGTTGAGGCGGTCGGTGCATTTCGCCAGCAGACGCTCCATGAATGCGGAATCCGGCCGTTCCTGCTGGAAGACAGCATTGGCAATGCCCTGAACCGGATCCTGGTTGTAATCGAGGCCCGCGGTGCCGAAGGCAAGGTCGAGATCGATCACGACGGAATCGAGCGCGAGATCGCGCGCAATCGTCCAGGCCACATTATGCGCGACAGTGGATGCACCGACGCCGCCCTTGGCGCCGACGACGGCGACGATGCGGCCGACGGCCACGGCTTCGGATGCCGCATAGAGGCCGCATATTGCGCGCACGACGTCGATGGGTTCGATCGGTCCGGTAACGTAGTCGCTGACGCCGCGCCGCACCAGTTCGCGATAGGGCGTGACATCGTTGGCGCTGCCGATCACGACGACGCGCGTTCCCGCGTCGCAGACGGTCGCGAGTTCATCGAGCCCTTCGAGGATATCGCGGCCGGGCTCGGTTTCCAGCAAGATGACGTTCGGCGTCGGGGCCGTGTGGTAGGCTTCGATGGCGGCGGCAATGCCGCCCATGTGAACCGAAAGATGAGCCTTGCCGAGACGGCGGTCTTCGCTCGCCGCGCGCACCGCGGTTGCGATCGCCACACTGGCGCAAAAGGCCTGCACCGATACGCGCGGCGCCGGCGAGATGTATTCCTCGGGCTGCGCCGGCGTGTCGTCCAGTTGGTCGTCGGAGTTTTGAAAGACGCGGCTGATCATTTGCCTGTATCGCTGAGTTTGGCCTTGTCGGCTTCGGGGTAGGTGGTCTCGGTCGCAACGCCCTTGCGATATTTGTCAAAGGCGATATTGCGCCGCGGCGTGTAGGCGGCCGTCTCGGGGCGCGGCTGCTCGAGGTCGGCCGGATTGTCGATCATCGCCGCCAGGTTGCGCTGGGTGGCGCAGCCAAAATTGTGATAGGAGCGGTTTTCGTTGTAGGTGACGTTGTCGATGTTCGGGCCGAGGTCTTGCGGCCACAGGCCGCACGGACCGGCCACTGCCTTGATCTTCGGATAACTCAGCCTGATCGTCGGCAAGGTCCTGATATCGTCGGGACGGTAGTGATGCAGCGTGATGGCGCGCGAGGGCACGCCGCCCGCCACCAGCACCGACTGGATTTCCCGAAACGTCGCCGCAGCCGCGCGGGCGTTGGGCGTATCTATCGGGACGTCCGCAATGATCGCGCCGGTGCCTTCGCGCGCCCATGTCCGCGCCAGGCCCATGACGTCGGTGCGTTGCGGCCCGGAGAGGCCGCCGCGGGCATGACCCACGAACACGACGATCGAATGGTTGGCTTCGGTTACCGCGATCGGATGACGGTGGCGGTAATCATCGGATACGCTGGCAGTCACGATTTCAGTGGTCTGCGGCGTACAGGCGCCGAGCGCCGCCGAAAGGCCGAGGAGGGCACCAAGAATGCCCAAAGCCTTGACGCGATGGAGCGGAATTTTCGTTGTCATCGTTCTTTCCTCGTCCCCACTCGATGAACAGTTCTGCGGTCTCAATCGATGATGAAGCCGAAATTGCTCTGAAGGTCGCTGACGGGATCGATGCGAGCGGCGACGCCGTAGATCCGGTTGATGCGCCCGAGCAGCGTGGATTGGGAGTCGGATGCCGGCGCAAACCCGTCGTCGGGCCGCGACAGCTCCTTCTGCGCGACCGCGCGCACGACGTAGGGCGTCACGATGACCATCAGCTCGGTTTGGTTGTTGACGAAGTCCTGGCTGCGGAACAGCGCGCCCAGCACCGGCAATTGATCGAGCCCCGGCAGCCCGTTGATGGCCTGCTTGGTTTGCTCCTGGATCAGGCCGGCCATCGCCATCGAGCCGCCGGAGGGTATTTCCAGCGTCGTCTCGGCGCGGCGGGTCTTGATCGAGGGAATGGTTGTCCCACCTTGGCCGCCAGTCAGAGAGTTTTCGGTCGAGACTTCCGAAACTTCCGTCATCACCCGCAAGCTGATCCGACCCTCAGACAGTACGACCGGCGTGAAGTTGAGCGAGATGCCAAATTTCTTGAACGCGACTGTCTGGACGCAATTTCCGATGCCACCGCCTGTTGTTGTTTGGCAGCTCACGCCGGTCGGAATGGGAAATTCACCACCTGAGATAAACGTTGCGGATTCGCCGGAGATCGCTGTCAGATTGGGTTCGGCGAGCGTCTTCACGACACCGGCCTTTTCCATCGCGCGAAGCACGGCCTGGACCGACGGCATGGTGCCGGCTGCTATGCCAAGGCCATTGCCAGGCACGAGGGGGGCGTTGTTTGCAGTGAAGGGATTGGTATTGTTGAAATTCACAGTCGTATTGCCGACATTCAATTGGGCGCTGAGATCGACACCCATCTGTTTGACGACATCTCGCCGGACCTCCGCGACAGTGACCTTCAACATCACCTGGTCGCGGCCGCGAACGACGATCGAGTTGACTACCTTCTCGGACCCGCCGACCAGCCGCGCGGCTATCTCGCCGGCCTGCTGGGCTTCGACCGGGCTAGAGACCGAGCCGGTCAGCAGCACGCTGTCGCCGACGCCCTCGATCTGAATTCCCGGCAACGACTGCCGCAGCGCGGCGCGCACGCCGTTGAGGTCACGCTTGATCGCGATGTCGTAGGAAGCGATCTGCTGGCCGTCGCCGTCGAAAAACACCACATTGGTCTGGCCGACGGCGCCGCCGATGATATAGGCGCGTTGCGGGGAGCGAATGACGGCGTTGGCGATCTTCGGATCGGCGACCAGCACGTCCTTCACGTCGCGCGGCAGGTCGACGACCACCGACTTGCCGATGCCGAGCGAGAGGAAACGCATCTTGACCGGGCCGATGGCAGACGTCGTCACCGGATCCTTCTCGGATTCGGCTGCGACGACGGGCAGCAACGGGCCGAGCGTCAGCGCGGCGACGGCCGACAATAACAAGGTGCGCGCCGCCACGGTTCGCGTCGCTGACTGATTTTCCCCAAACTTCATATCGGGAGTCCTTTCGGTCACTTCTGTGCCGTCGTTTGATTGGCGACTCCGTAGCGAACCACGTTGACGCTCTCGTTTCGTTGTTGAACCTGGTCTTCGGACCGGCCTTCGGCCGCGTTGACATCGGTGATGCTGCGCAGCGCGAGCGATAGCGTGCCGCTCTGGCGCGCACGCGCCAGCGTCTCGGCCTGCTCGGGCTTCAGTTCGAGTGTGGCGGTGCGGCCGACGAGGGAGTTGCTGCCCTCTTTTTCTTTCGGCGCCTGATCGATCGCCAACACGCGGATGTTGGAGAGAATGATTTCCGACTGGACGACGTCGAGCCCCTTGCTGTCTGGATTCTTTTCGCGCTTGGAGAGGATGACGTCGACACGGTCGTTGGGCAGGATGAAGCCGCCGGCGCCGGTTTCCGGCGAGATCTCGGTCGAGAGCGCCCGCAAGCCGGTCGGCAGGATGGCTGCCATGAAGCCAGAGCCATTGGCCTTGACCAGTTTCTGTTCGCGGATCGGCTCGCCAGCGAAGAACGGGCTGCGCGCGATCGAGCCGGCGATTTCCTTGATGGCCTCGGCCTGGCTGGCGCGGTTGATCAGATTGTTGCCGGCGGTTGCGGCCGGCCAGGCCTGCCATTGCAGGTGCTCGGGCTTGACGGCCTGGCCGAGCCCGATGTCGGACTTCGCGACCAGAATTTCCACCGTCGGCAATTGTGCGACGGGTTCGGCGGCTGGGCGGGATTGTTCTTCGGTGCCACGGGCGAGATAGGCGGCAACACCGCCGGCACTCAATGCGATGGTCAGAACGACGACACGTGCGATGTTCATACGCTTACAATCTACTCTTACACCTACGCAGGGATGCCTCACAAACGCAGCCATCCCCGAAGCCATGACTAGGCATCAAAGGTATAAGGGAACTTGAGGGTTGAATTATTTGGTCGATCGCACGGCGGCATTCGCCGTCATGGTGAACGGGTGGTTATCGTTTTGGAAAAGCCGTCCCGCAAAAACCCGGAGGCGGTTGTGGGCGGCCCTGAACGGCCGCAGCAGTCGAGCGGGCAGGGCAGCATGGCCAGACTCGCCGCGCCGGGAAGTCCGGATCAATGGCCGATCGGCTGCCAGCCTTACGCGGCAGCCTTCAACGCCGCAAAGCCGCGCTCGAGATCGGCCTTGAGATCATCGACATTCTCCAGGCCGATGTGGAGCCGCAGCGTCGGCCCGCCGGGGGACCATTTGGTCGCGGTGCGGTAAGGATCGCAGTCGAACGGGATGATGAGGCTTTCGAAGCCGCCCCACGAATAGCCCATGCCGAACAGCCTGACGGCATCGAGCAGGGCATCGACCGCCTTTTGGGCGACCGGCTTCAGCACGATGCTGAACAGGCCGGAGGCGCCGGTGAAGTCGCGCTTCCAGATCGCATGGCCGGGGTGGCTTTCGAGCGCCGGATGCAAAACCTGCAGGACTTCGGGGCGGCCGGCGAGCCAGCGCGCCATTTCGAGGCCGGAGCGATAATGCTGCGCGAGCCGCACCGACAGCGTGCGGGTGCCGCGCAGCGCCAGGAATACGTCGTCGGGCCCGGCACACACGCCGAGCAGGCGAATGCCCTCGGCGAGCAGCGGCCAGGCTTTTGCGTTCGCCGAAATCGTGCCGAACATGATGTCGGAATGGCCGCCGATATATTTGGTGGCGGCCTGCATGCTGATGTCGACGCCCTGGTCGAGCGAGCGGTGAAACAAGGGCGTCGCCCAGGTATTGTCGTCGATGACGAACGCGCCCCTCGCATGGGCCACTTCGGCGATGGCAGGGATGTCGCTCATTTCAAACGACTGCGAGCCGGGCGCCTCGACCAGAACCGCTCTGGTGTTCGGTTTGAACAGTTTCTCGATCCCGGCGCCGATCAGCGGATCGAAATAGCCGACCTCGACGCCGTAGCGGGCCAGCATGCCGTTGCAGAAGTTGCGCGAGGGGCGGTAAACGTTGTCGGTCACCAGCAGATGGTCGCCGGCCTTCAAGACCGAAAGTAGCGTGGTGGTGATCGCGGCCAGGCCCGACGGCGCCAGGCCGACGCCGGCGCATTGCGGTCCTTCCAGCGACATCAGTACGTTCTGCAACGCCTGCGTGGTCGGGGTGCCATGACGCCCGTAGGAGAATTCGGCGCGGTGGGCGTGCAGGTCCTCCGCGGTCGGGTAGAGCACGGTCGACCCGCGGTACACCGCCGGATTGACGAACCCCCTCTGTCCCTTGGTGTCACGGCCGGCGGTGACCAGTCTGGTTTCGGGTTCTTGCGGGTTGGACGGACCGTCGTTCGAAAAGCTCATGCGTTTGCATTATCCAAGACGTTATGCCGCAGCCACAACTTGATCGCGAAAAAGCCGCCTGGCGGCGGGCCGGGGCCGGGAGACTTAATAACAAGACACAGAAGACGGCAGTCAACCCCTTGACCCGGCACGCCAGTCGTTCTGTGATGCGCGCCAAATATCAGTCGCTGCAAGTTGAGGGGCCTGCCGCGATATCGGATCCTCTGCTTGACCGGAATGGCACGCCAGATGCACGGTCAGGATGACGCTTTTCAGCGAGGGATCAGCGGGTTGGCCCCACAACGTCAGGCGTTGCCTAAAAAGATCTTCTGACGACCCCTTGAAAGGCCTAGCCCATGAAACGCGTATCTCTGGTTGTTACCCTTGCCCTGGCCGCCGGCCTCTCGGCCGAGGCCGCCTCGGCGCAAACCCTCAAGACGGTCAAGGACCGCGGCATGCTGTCCTGCGGGGTCAGCCAGGGCCTCCCGGGCTTCTCGACGCCGGACGACAAGGGTAACTGGACCGGCATCGACGTCGACATCTGCCGCGCGATCGCGGCGGCCGTTTTCAACGACGCCACCAAGATCAAATTCGTGCCGCTCTCGGCCAAGGACCGCTTCACTGCATTGCAGTCCGGTGAGATCGACGTTCTGTCCCGCAACACGACCTGGACGCTGTCGCGGGACACCTCGCTGGGCGCCAACTTCACCGGCGTCACCTATTATGACGGCCAGGGCTTCCTCGTGAAGAAGTCGCTGAAGGTGAATTCGGCACTGGAACTCAACAGCGCATCCGTTTGCGTGCAAACCGGCACCACGACCGAGCAGAACCTCGCCGACTACTTCAAGGGCAACAACATGAAGTATGAGGTGATCGCGTTCGCGACCGCCGACGAGACCGTCAAGGCCTATGAATCCGGCCGCTGTGACGTCTTCACTTCAGACGTCTCCCAGCTCTATGCCGAACGCCTGAAGGTCGCCAATCCGGCCGAGCACGTCGTGCTGCCCGAAGTGATCTCGAAGGAGCCGCTCGGACCGATGGTCCGTCATGGCGACGACCAGTGGTTCGACATCGTCAAGTGGACGCTGTACGCGATGGTCGGCGCCGAGGAACTCGGCATGACCCAGAAGAACGTGGATGAGATGGTCAAGTCCGACAAGCCTGAGGTCAAACGCGCCGTGGGCACCGACGGCAATCTGGGCGAGCAACTCGGCCTGACCAAGGACTGGATGGTGCGGATCGTCAAGGCGGTCGGCAATTACGGCGAGTCCTTCGAGCGCAACGTCGGCTCCGGCTCCAAGCTCGGCATCGCCCGCGGCCTCAACAATCTATGGAGCAAGGGCGGTATCCAGTACGCGCCGCCGATCCGCTAGGCGCCAGCGAGAGGGGCTGCGGCGATGGCCATCGACCCCCGAAAACCACCGTCGCAGCTACTTCCCAGGCTGCAGAAGGCCCTCGGCGGCCGGGCGGGCTGGAGCGGCTTCGTGCTCCAGCTCCTGTTCGTTGCCGCGCTCGCCTGGATCTCCTACGAGATCGTTGCCAATGCCCGCGCCAACCTGCAGGCGCAGCGGATCACCGCGGGCTTCGGCTTCCTCGCGAACAATGCGGGCTTTGACGTCAGCCAGAGCCTGATCCCCTATTCGGGATCCGATCCCTACACACGCGTGTTCGTGGTTGGCCTGCTGAACACCCTGCTGGTTTCGGTGATCGGCATTTTCTTCGCCACCCTGATCGGCTTCCTCGTCGCCCTTGGCCGGCTGTCGCCGAACTGGCTGCTGGCGCGGATCTCGGGCGGTTATGTCGAACTGATCCGCAACCTGCCGCTCCTGTTCCAGATCCTGTTCTGGTATCTGGCGGTGCTGGCCGCCTTGCCCAATCCGCGGCAGAGCATTTCGGTCTTCGACAGCATCTTTCTCAGCAATCGCGGCCTCGTTATTCCGAAGCCGATCGGCGAAGCCGGCTTCGAGCCGTTCGTGGTCGCCCTGCTGGTTGCGATCGTCGCCGCGATCATATTGTGGCGATACGCACGCCGTCAGCTCTTCCAAAGCGGCAAGGTGATCAAGGTCTGGCCCTATGCGCTCGGCATGGTCATCGGCCTGCCACTGCTCAGCGTGTTGATTTTCGGGGCACCTGTCACGTTCGAGGTGCCCGTGCTCAGAGGCTTCAACTTCGCCGGCGGCTCACGCCTGATACCGGAATTCGTCGCGTTGACGCTGGCGCTGTCGACCTACACGGCGGCCTTCATTGCCGAGATCGTGCGCGCGGGCATTCTCTCCGTGCACAAGGGCCAGATGGAAGCCGGTTCCTCGCTCGGACTGCAACGCGGCTCGGTGCTGCGGCTGATCGTGATCCCGCAGGCGATGCGCGTGATCCTGCCGCCGCTCACCAACCAGTATCTCAACCTGACCAAAAACTCCTCGCTGGCGGTCGCGATCGGCTATCCCGACCTGGTTTCGGTGTTCGCCGGAACCACGCTGAGCCAGACCGGGCAGGCGATTGAAATCATCGGCATCACCATGGGCGTCTATCTCCTGATCTCGCTGGTCACCAGCGCGATCATGAGCTTCTATGGATGGCGGATCAGTCGGAGCATGGGCGGATGAGCGACACGACTTCATCCATTTTCGTCCGTCAGGATCTCGTGCCGGAGCGGCCGGCGCCGGTGAAGACCACCGGCCTCATCGGTTTTCTGCGCACGCGGCTGTTCAATTCTCCGACCAACATCCTGATCACGATCGTCAGCCTGTTGCTGCTATGGGTCACCGTCGTTCCGGCCGTGAAATTCGCGTTCGTCGATGCAGTCTGGATCGGCAAGGACCGCACTGCCTGCCTTCCGAAAAACCCGGGCGACGTGGTCGGCGCCTGCTGGCCCTTCATTCAGGCCAAGTTCTCGCAGTTCATCTACGGATTCTATCCGGAGCCGGAACGCTGGCGGGTCAATTTGACATTCATTCTTGCCGCGATCCTCTTGGTGCCGCTGTTGATTCCGCGTTTGCCGGCCAAGGGGCCGAACGCCATTTTGTTTTTCCTGGCGTTTCCCGTCATTGCCTTCTTCCTGCTGCGCGGCGGTGGCATCGGCGGCTTCGGCGTGAGCTGGACGGCCGGGCTTCTCTCGGGCTTCAACGACAGTATCGGCGATGGCGGCAGGAAGCTGGTGGCCTCCGGCGAGGCGACGGCCATCATCGGACCGCTGCTATGGGTCATCGGCCAGCTGATCGTGCTGCTGAGTACGGTGGTTGGCTGGGTGCTGCTGCCGCTGACCTGGCTGCGCGACCAGATCCAGGCCTCCGGCCAGCCGGTCTGGACGGATCTCGCCGCGACCACGGTGATCGTTTCGGCGCTGCTGTTATGGCTTGGTGGCGGCTTGCGCTCCGGTTGGCGTCCGCTCATCACCTGCCTTGGGGTCTTTCTCGCCATTGCCTTCGTGATCGCGGTGATGGGGCTCGACAGCGGTGGACTTCCGGAGGTGGATACGCGGTTGTGGGGCGGCCTGCTGGTGACGCTGGTAGTGTCCGTCACCGGCATCGTCGCCTCGATGCCGGTCGGCATTGCGCTCGCGCTCGGGCGGCGCTCGACCATCCCGCTGATCCGGATTTTCTCGATCGCCTTCATCGAATTCTGGCGCGGCGTACCGCTGATCACCGTGCTGTTCTTTGCAACCTACATGCTGCCATTGTTCGTTCCGGCCGGTTTCACCATCGACGGGCTGATGCGCGCCTTGATCGGCATTGCGCTGTTCGCCGGCGCCTACCAGGCCGAAGTTATCCGCGGCGGCCTGCAGGCGATTCCGCGCGGGCAGGCGGAGGCCGCGAGCGCGCTCGGCCTGTCCTGGAGCAAGACCACGGCACTCATCGTGATGCCGCAGGCGCTGCGGCACGTCATCCCCGGTCTCGTCAACAGCTTCATCGCGCTGTTCAAGGATACCTCGCTGGTCTCGATCGTCGCGCTGTTCGATCTCCTGGGGCAGCTCAGGGCTTCTTTCAGCGATCCGGTCTGGTCGACGCCGACGACGCTGTTCACTGGCTTTGCCTTTACCGGACTGATCTATTTCGCCTTCTGCTTCGGGATGTCGCGTTACTCGCTGTTCGTCGAGAACCGCCTGAACGCCCATCGGCGCAACTGAGTACATCACCATGACCGCAAACTCGATCGTTGGCATCAACGCACTCAACAAATGGTACGGCGATTTTCACGTGCTGCGCGACATCAACCTCGATGTCGCCAAGGGCGAGCGCATCGTGATCTGCGGCCCGTCGGGCTCGGGCAAGTCGACGCTGATCCGCTGCATCAACGCGCTGGAGGAATTCCAGGAAGGCAACATCGTCGTCGACGGCATCGATCTCGGGCCAAACCTGCGGCGGGTGGACGAGGTCCGGCGCGAGGTCGGCATGGTGTTCCAGAGCTTTAACCTGTTTCCGCACCTGACCGTGCTGGAGAACTGCACGCTGGCGCCGATCTGGGTGCGCAACATCCCGAAAAAGGATGCCGAAGCCGCCGCCATGAAATTCCTGGAGCGGGTCAAGATCCCGCATCAGGCCAACAAATATCCAGGCCAGATGTCCGGCGGCCAGCAGCAGCGCGTGGCGATTGCCCGCGCCCTGACCATGAACCCGAAGGTAATGCTGTTCGACGAGCCGACCTCTGCGCTCGACCCCGAAATGGTCAAGGAAGTGCTCGACACCATGGTCGACCTCGCCAGGGAAGGCATGACCATGCTGGTGGTCACCCACGAAATGGGATTTGCCCGCGAAGTCGCCAACCGCGTCGTCTTCATGGATGCGGGCCAGGTGATCGAGTCAAACACGCCGCAGGAATTTTTCGCAAATCCGCAGCACGCGCGGACGAAGCTGTTCCTGAGCCAGATCTTGCGGCATTGAAGATGGCGAATGGGGAGTGGCGAATGGCGAATAGGGGAACTCCATTCGCCATTCGCCCAGTCGCCTTCTAAACCTTCTCGAACGGGACGTCGATCTTGGTGTGCTTCTCCAGCCATGCCGGCACCGGCAGGTTCTTCGAGCGCATGAATGCCGGATTGAACAGCTTTGACTGATAGCGGCCGCCGGAGTCGGCAAGGATGGTGACGATGGTCTTGCCGGGTCCGAGCTGTTTTGCAAGCCGGATCGCGCCCGCCACGTTGATGCCGGTGGAGCCGCCGAGGCACAGGCCTTCCTGCTCGAGCAATTCGTAGATCACCGTTACGGCTTCCTCGTCGGAAATCAGGAAAGCGTCATCGACCTTTGCGGTCTCGACGATAGGCGTGACGCGGCCGAGCCCGATGCCTTCGGTGATCGAGTCGCCTGGCGTCGACTTTGCCTGACCATGCTTGAACAGCTCGTACATCGCAAAGCCGTGCGGATCGGCGCAGGCGGTCACGATGTCCTCGTTCTTCTCCTTCAGAAAGCGGCTGGCGCCCGCGAGCGTGCCGCCGGTGCCGACCGAGCAGATAAAGCCGTCGACCGTGCCACCGGTCTGCTCCCAGATCTCGGGTCCGGTGGATTCGTAGTGCGCCTTGGCGTTGTCGAGATTGTTCCACTGGTCGGCGAACAGGACGCCGTTCGGTTCGGTCTTGCGAAGCTGAGCGGCGAGCCGCCGCCCGACGTGCTGATAGTTGTTCGGATTGGAGTAGGGTAGCGCCGGCACCTCGACGAGCTCGGCGCCGCACAGCCGCAGCATGTCCTTCTTTTCCTGGCTCTGCGTTTCCGGGATCAGGATCAGCGTCCGGTAACCGCGGGCGCTGGCGACCACGGCGAGCCCGATGCCGGTGTTGCCGGCGGTTGATTCCACCACGAGCCCGCCCGGCTTGAGGTCGCCGCGCTTTTCGGCTTCGAGGATCATCCATTTGCCGGCGCGGTCCTTGACCGACTGGCCGGGATTCATGAATTCGGCCTTGCCGAGAATGGTGCAGCCGGTCGCTTCGGAAGCGTGCTTCAGCTTGATGAGGGGCGTGTTGCCGATCGCTTCGATGACGTCTTTGTTGAAGGCCATGTCTTTGAAATCGCCGGTTTGTTTGCCTAATCGTTAGGCGACCCTAAAGGAGGGCCGCCAGCCATACAAGCCGGCGTTGGAGCGGGGCGGTCAGCCCGATTTCGCAAACACCACCTGGCGCACGTCGATATTTCCGGACAGGAAACCGGCCTCGCAATAGGCGAGGTAATACTCCCACAGCCGCCGGAAGCGATCGTCGAAACCCGACGGCGTCAGGTTCGGCCAGGCCGCGCGGAAATTGCTTCGCCAGATCGCGAGCGTCTTGGCATAATCTTGCCCAAAGATGCGTTCGCGGATGACTGGAACGCCGAAGCGCTCGCCGAGCGTCTTCAGGATCTGCGGCGAAGGCAGCATGCCGCCCGGAAAGACGTAGCGCTGGATGAAATCGACTTCGCGGCGATAGGCCTGGAACAGGCTGTCCTGGATGGTGATGGCCTGGATGCCGGCGAGCCCACCGGGCAGCAGGCGGTCGCGCAACTGTGAAAAGTATTTCGGCCAGAATTGCTCGCCGACCGCCTCGATCATCTCGATCGAGGCGATCCGGTCATAGCGGTCGCGCTCGTCGCGATAATCCCTGAGCTTGATCTCGACCCTATCGCTGAGTCCGGCGTTCTGAATGCGCGCCTGTGCGAAATCGCGCTGTTCCTTGCTGATGGTGAGCCCGACCACCTTGGCGCCGAACGTCTTGGCGGCATATTCGGCGAAGCCGCCCCATCCGCAGCCGATCTCCAAAAGCTTCTGGCCTGGCCGCAGATCGATGGCCTCGGCGAGCCGGCGGTATTTGTTGTGTTGCGCAGCCGTCAGGTCGGGCGTGTCGTCCTCGAACAAGGCCGACGAATAGGTCATGCTCGGATCGAGCCACGCCGAATAGAAGGCGTTGCCGATGTCGTAATGCGCATAGATGTTGCGGCGGGCCTGCCGCTTTGTGTTGCGGTTGAGCCAATGCCTGACCGCCTGGAACGTGCGCGTCAGTGGATTGGCAACCAGCATCGTCTGCATCCAGTCCTGGTTGACGCAGAACAGATAGAGGAATTGCGTGAGATCGGGCGTGTCCCATTCGCCGCGCAGATAGGCTTCCGCAATGCCGATGTCGCCGCCGCGCAAGAGCCGCGAGGCAAAGCCGTAATCGTAAATCTTCATCGCGGCGGCAGGACCCGGCCCGTTGCCGCCCAACCGGACCACGCGGCCGTCGGCCAGTGTCACGTCGAGCGTGCCGTGTTGCAGCTTTGAACCAAAGCCCAGCGCCAGCCGGACCATGCGGGGCAATTCCGGAAACGTCGCGTCTACAGTTTCCGATGTGACCGAAATCAACTCGGGCATGTGCGATCCATCGAATTGCGGTTTACCCGGGCTTCGCATGGCCGATCGACCCTGCTTCAATCGTTGGCACGGGTGGACAACGCCGGCGAAGTATAATCGTTGCTTTTCCCGGTCGCCAAGCCGGTATTGCAGGCTACGGACTAGCCGCACGCCCTTGAGCCAGAGCCGCAGCGCCTCCCAGTGGATCGCCGCCAGGATCTTGATCGTGCCAGCGGTAGAGTGAGAAATGCGCGCAGCTACCCCTTGGTGTTGAGCGTGCGGTGGCCGCCAATGATGGTTGCAGAGCTAGCAGGGCCTTCGCGATTGGTTTCCAGAATTCGCAATTGGACGCGCTCCGTATCCGGTCCATGCGCCGCAGAATCAGATGCGACGAATTTTCGGGAGCCGCTTCTGGGCACGGCCGCAGCGTTCCCGCTGATTCCCGTAGCCACCGCCGCGACCCGCATGTTTGGCTATCCGTTGCTCGCGGCGAGATACAGGGGCTGTTCCCGGAGTTTCAAATTGGCCACAGGAGTCCCTTCGGCTTCCGCGGGCCGGATTCGGGACGCTTAGAACAGGGGAAAAACCCCATGAAATCTTCGTAAGAATTCGGCTGTCCTGTGGCGTCCCGACATCGTTCCACACCCTATAAAACAAGGGGAAGCGTGCTCTTTGGCGTCCGTTTGCGCACCTGAACGCACGATCGGCGAGGGGCCGCGCGGGGCTGTCCGCGTGCTGATCGCAAGGCTAATATCGGGTTCGGATCCAACGGAAGCATCACCCCCGTGAACGTATCGCAGCCCATCAGGAGACGCGCTCGAATTGCGCCGGGCCGGGATTTGCCCGGTGGAGAACGGGTGTGACCCAGCGAATTGCAACGGCTGCGATCAAAGGTCGGCCCATTCTCGTTCCGGGCGGCAAGCGGCTGGCGCGATCGTTTGCCGTGATTGGCCTCGTCGTCAGTTCAGCAGGCTGCATCCTGACCAAGGATCTTCCCGATCCCGCGCTCGACATTCCCGAAGGCTACAAGGCGGCCCGGCTTTCGAAGCCCGCGGACGCGCCGCCGACGCTCGACTGGTGGCGTGGCTTCCGTTCGCGCGAACTGACGGTCCTGATGGAGGAGGCGCAGACCGTCAATCTGGACATTGCAGCCGCCACCGCGCGGTTCAAGCAGGCCGACGCGCAGGCGCGAATCGCGGGTGCGGCGTTGCTGCCCACCCTCAGCGGCACGGGTCAGGAAGCCTATTCCCGAACCTCCGGATCGAGCGCCAGCGGCCTGTCCATTGGCGGCCGCGAGGTGGTCAATTACTCGGCCTCGCTCAGCGCCAGCTACGAGCTGGATTTCTGGGGCAAGAATCGCGACGCTGCCCAGGCAGCGGAAGAGACGGCGGTTGCCAACCGCTTTGACCGCGACGTCATCGCGCTGACCACGCTGACGACGGTCGCCAATGCCTACTTCCAGGTGCTGGCGGCGCAGGACCGGATTCGCACCGCGCAGCGGAACATCGCCAGCGCGGAGCGCATTCTGAACGCCATCAAGGAGCGCTTCAGCGCCGGCACCGGTACCGACCTCGATGTCGCGCAACAGGAAAGCGTGCTGGCCAACCAGCGCGCGCTGGTGCCGCCGCTGCGGCAAACGCTCGACCAGAACATCAACGCGCTGGCCACCCTGGTGTCGCGGCCGCCGGAAGCCGTACGCGTCAAAGGCGGATCGCTCAACCAGATCGCCACGCCGCGCGTCACACCCGGCCTGCCTTCCGAGTTGCTGACGCAACGCCCTGATATCCGCCGCCAGGAAGCGCAGCTTGCCTCGGCCACCGCCAATGTCGGCAGCGCCCGCGCGCAGTTCTTTCCGAGCATTCAACTGACCGGGCAGGGCGGCTATCAGAGCTCGGCGCTGACGTCGCTGTTTCAGCCGCAGGCCGCGTTCTTCAGCATGGTCGGCAGCCTGACCCAGCCGATCTTCGACGGCGGCAGGATCCTCGGAAATTTCGAGTTCACCAAGGCGCGGCAGGACGAGCTGCTGCAGACCTACCGCAAGACCGTGGTGCAGGCCTTTGCCGATGTCGACAATGCCCTGGTGTCGATCCGCCAGACCACGGAGAGGCTACGGCTGCAGCGCGAGGTCGTGGCGTCGTCGCGGCGGGCGTTTGAATTGTCGGAGCAGCAGCTACGGGCCGGGACTGCCGACATCGTAACTGTGCTAAATACGCAACTGACGCTGTTCCAGGCTGAGGATGCGCTGTCGCAGGCCCAACTGGCCCGGCTGTTGGCAATCGTCAGTCTCTATCAGGCGCTGGGGGGCGGCTGGGAGCCAAGGATGGAAAGGCCGGTCGATGCTCTTTAAGCCGGAAGTAGAAGCCCCGAAGACGGCGGGCAAGCGCGTCGCGCTCGGCATTGGCCGGCGGATGGTGTCGCTCTCGATCACGCTGTTGATTCTCGGCGGTCTCGGCTATCTCGGCTGGAACGCGTTTCAGCAGAAACAGACTGGCCGTGGCGGGCCCGGCGCACGTCCCGATCTCCCGGTGCCGGTGCTGGCGGCGATGCCCCGCACGCAGGACGTCCCGGTCTATCTCGATGCCGTGGGTTCGGTCCGCGCGCTGAACACGGTGACGGTGCGCGCGCAGGTCGACGGCAAGCTGATCAAGGTGAACTTCGTCGAGGGCCAGGACGTCAAGCAGGGCGACGTGCTGGCCGAGATCGACCCCGTGATCTACCAGGCGCAGTACGATCAGGCGGTGGCGAAGAAGGCACAGGACGAGGCGCTGCTCGCCAACCAGAAGCTCGATCTGGCCCGATATCAGCAGCTCGCCGCGTCAAATGCCGGCTCCAAGCAGCAGGCGGATACGCAGCGCGCTGTGGTCGCCCAGCAGGAAGCGCTGGTGCAGGCCGACCAGGCCGCGATCGACAATGCCAAGGCGATGCTCGGCTATACCAAAGTCATCGCGCCGTTGTCCGGGCGCGCCGGCCTGCGCCAGGTCGACCAGGGCAACATCATCCGCGCCTCCGACGTCACCGGCCTCGTCATCATCACCCAACTGCAGCCGATCGCGGTGCAGTTCAGCCTGCCGCAGCAGCAGATCGTGCGGGTCAACGCTGCCGCCGCCAAAGGTGTGCTGACGGTGGACGTGTTCGGCAATGACGGGGTGACCGTCATCGACACCGGTACGCTCAAAGGCATCGACAACCAGGTCGATCCGACCACCGGCACGCTGAGGCTGAAGGCGGAGTTTCCCAACGCCAAATTCCAGCTCTGGCCCGGACAGTTCGTCAATGTGCGGCTGAAGGTCGAAACGCTGGAGAAGGCGATCGTGGTGCCGAGCTCGGCGGTGCAGCGCGGTCCGGTCGGGACTTTCAGCTATGTGATCGGCCCCGACAATGTTGCGACCGCAAAGCCGGTCGTGGTGACGCAGCAGAACGAAAACGACGCGGTCATTGCGAGCGGCCTCACCACCTCCGACCGCGTCGTGACCACCGGCTTTGCCAATCTGTCCGACGGCGCCAAGGTCTTGATTGGTACCGATGACCGGGCGCCAACCGCCGACATCGCGCCGCGCAAGCGCAGCCGCAGCCCCGATGCAAGGGCAGGTCCGGTTAAGGAAGGCCAAGCCGGCGAAGGTCAGGGCAAGGACGGCGAACGCCGCGGCAAGCGCGAGCGCGGCGAGGGCGATCAGAAGGGACAAACCGGCCCGGCACCGGCCGAGCCAGCGCGCGGCGCGGCGAAGTCGCAGCCATGATCGATGCGCCGCACGCCTGAAATGAATTCGTAAAGTGAGCACGCAACCATGAGCGTCTCCGAACCGTTCATCCGCCGGCCGATCGCGACCTCGCTACTGGGGATCGCGCTGATGATCGGCGGCGCGCTCGGCTATTGGGCGCTGCCGGTTTCGGCGCTGCCGCAGGTCGATTTCCCGACCGTGCAGGTGACGACGCAACTGCCGGGCGCCAGCCCCGACGTGGTCGCCTCGCTCATCACGGCGCCGCTAGAGCGCCAGCTCGGGCAGATTCCCTCGCTGTCCTCGATGCAGTCGACCTCTTCGTTCGGCGTCAGCCAGATCTCGCTGCAGTTCGACCTCAACCGCGATATCGACGGCGCTACCCAGGACGTGCAGGCCGCTATCAATGCCGCGGCAGGAATCCTGCCAAGGAACCTGCCGTATCCGCCGACTTACGCCAAGGTCAACCCGGCGGATGCGCCGGTCCTGACACTGGCGCTGACATCGGAGACGATTTCGCTGCGCGCCATGAGCGACATCGCCGACACGATCCTCGGCCAGCGGCTCAGCCAGATTTCCGGCGTCGGGCGCGTTGCCATCCTCGGCGGGCTCAAGCCTGCGGTGCGGGTGCAGGCCGATCTGGCGCGGCTCGCGGCCTACGGCATTTCGATGGAAGATCTGCGTAACGCCATCGCGGGCGCCAACGTCTCCGGGCCGAAAGGATCGCTCGACGGCGCACAGCAGGCCTACACCATCGCGGCCAACGACCAGATCGCGGCGGCGGAGGCTTACAAGCCGATCATCATCGCCTACCGCAACGGCTCGCCGGTCACGATTGGCGACGTCGCCATCATCATCGACGGACTGGAAAACGACCGGACCGGCGGCTGGTATCAGGGCACGCCGGCGGTCATCATCGACATCCAGCGGCAGCCCGGCGCCAACGTCATCGAAGTTGTTCGGCAGATCCGCGAGGAACTTCCCAAGGTTCAGCGCGCGATCCCGGCCGGCGTCAATCTGAACATCGTTTCGGACCGGACCGTCACCATTCGCGCCTCGGTGCGTGACGTGCAGTTCACGCTGATCCTTTCCGTGGTGCTGGTTACGCTGGTGGTGCTGCTGTTCCTGCGGTCGTTGCGCGCGACCATGATCGCGGGCGTGGCGCTGCCGCTGTCGCTGATCACGAGCTTCGGCATCATGTATTTCTGCGGCTTCAGCCTCGACAATCTGTCGCTGATGGCGCTGACGATCGGAACCGGCTTCGTGGTCGACGACGCCATCGTCATGATCGAGAACATCGTCCGCCACATGGAAGACGGCGAATCGGTGATGGAGGCATCGCTGAAGGGCGCCAGCGAAATCGGCTTCACCGTGATCTCGCTGACGGTGTCGCTCATCGCGGTGTTCATCCCGCTATTGTTCATGTCCGGGCTGGTCGGGCGCATGTTCCGCGAATTTGCGCTCACTCTGACAATCGCGGTCGTGACCTCGGCGATCGTGTCGCTGACGCTGACGCCGATGATGTGTTCGCGACTCTTGAAGCACGTCGGGGAAGAGATGACGGTCCCGGGGCTTGCCGCCGTCAGCCGCTTCATCGACCGCATGGTCGCCTTCTACCATCGCACGCTGCTGTGGGTGCTGCAGCGCCAGCGCGCGACGTTGGCCCTGACTTTCGCCACCATCGCCGCGACGCTCTTCATGTATGTGATCGCGCCGAAGGGCTTTCTGCCGCTGCAGGACACCGCGTCAATCACTGCGGTGACCGAGGCCGGCCCGGATGTTTCCTTTGCCGAGATGCAAAGCCGGCAGGCGACGGCGGCGGCGGCGATCCAGGCCGATCCGGACGTGATCGGCGTGGTTTCCGTGATCGGGGCCGGCTCGGTCAATCCGACCACGAATGTTGGGCGCCTGGTGATGACGCTGAGGCCGCGCGGCGAGCGGCACGATGATATTTCCGTCGTGGTCGACCGGCTGAAACAGCGCACGGCGAAGATTCCCGGCATGACGATCTATTTCCAGCCGGTGCAGGACGTGCAGATTTCCACCCAGTCGAGCCGCTCGCAATACCAGTATACGCTGACCGGCACCGATGCCGCCCAGGTATCGCTGTGGTCGCAGAAGCTCGTTGCCGAGATGCGCCGGGATCCGCTGTTCCGCGACGTCTCGTCGGAAGCGCAGGAGGGCGGCTTGCGCGCCGCGCTCAACATCGATCGTCAACGCGCGGGCCAGCTCGGCGTCAGCCTCCAGGCGGTCAACGACACCCTCAACGACGCCTTTGCGCAGCGGCAGATTTCGACGATCTACGGCCAGGCCAACCAGTATCGCGTGGTGCTGGAGGCGATGCCGATGTACCAGCGCGATCCGTCGATCCTGTCGAAACTCTATCTCCCGGGGGCCGCGAGCACGACCGCCGGCGCGCCCGGCGCCCAGGTGCCGCTGTCGGCGGTGGCGACGCTGACCCGCACCACCGCGCCGCTGGCGATCTCGCATCTCGCGCAGTTTCCGGCGGTGTCGCTCAGTTTCAACCTCGCCCCCGGCGAGGCGTTGGGCGATGCCGTCGCGGCGGTCAAGCAGATCGAGACCAGGATCGGCATGCCCGGCAGCATCGTCGGCGTCTACTCGGGCGATGCGGCCGAATTCTCCAAATCGCTCGCCGGCCAGCCATGGCTCATCCTGGCCGCGATCGTCACCATCTACATCGTGCTCGGCGTGCTCTACGAGAGCTACATTCACCCGATCACCATTCTCTCGACACTGCCGTCCGCCGGCGTCGGCGCCATTCTCGCGCTGATGCTGTTCGGGCAGGACCTGTCGGTGATCGGCCTGATCGGCATCATCCTGTTGATGGGCATCGTCAAGAAGAACGCGATCATGATGATCGACTTCGCGCTTGAAGCCGAACGGCATCAGGGCATGTCGCCCAGGGATGCGATCGTGCAGGCGTGCCTGCTGCGCTTCCGTCCGATCATGATGACGACGCTCGCCGCACTGTTCGGCGCGCTGCCGCTGGCGATCGAAAGCGGCACCGGCGCAGAATTGCGCTTTCCGCTCGGCATCTCCATCATCGGCGGCTTGCTGCTGAGCCAGTTGCTGACGCTCTATACGACGCCGGTGATCTACCTGGCGCTCGACCGGATCAATCGCAAAATCGAGAAGGCGGTACCGGACCCAGGGCCGCCCGGACCCACAGTCGCCGGCGCCACCGAGGGGATGCAGTAGATGGCATCGATCTCGGAGCCCTTCATTCGCCGGCCGGTTGGCACCACACTGCTGGCGATCGGGCTCTTTCTGGTCGGCATCGTCGCCTATGTCTTTCTGCCGGTCTCGTCGGTGCCCAATGTCGACTTCCCGATGATCCGGGTGTCCGCCACCCGTCCCGGCGCCGATCCTTCCGTGATGGCCTCGACAGTTGCTGCGCCGCTGGAACGCCGGCTCGGCCAGATTGCGGGCCTTGACCGGATCACCTCGACCAGTTCGCTCGGCACCACCAGTATCCAATTGCAGTTCTCGATCGGCCGCAACATCGACCGCGCTGCGCGCGACGTGCAGGCCGCGATCAACGCCTCGCTGGCGGATCTGCCGACCGACCTGCCGTCATTGCCGCGCTTCCGCAAGGCCAATCCCGCAGCCGCGCCGGTGTTCGTGCTGGCGCTGACGTCGAAGACGCTGACGACGAGCGCAATGTACGACGTCGCCGACACCGTGATCGCCCAGCGCATCTCGCAGGTACCGGGCGTCGGCGAGGTCTTCGTCTCCGGCGCCGATCAACCCGCGGTGCGGATTGCGCTCAATCCGGTGGCGCTGTCGAATGCTGATATCGCGACCGACGACGTGCGGCTCGCCATCATCAATGCCAATCCGCTGGGGCCCGTCGGCATTTTCAACGGCGGCCGCCAGAGCGAGACGATCTCGACCAACAAGCAGATGCGGACCGCGGCCGAATTCCGCGACATCATCATCAAGAGCTCGGCGGGCAATTTCGTCCGCCTGGCCGACGTCGCCGAGGTCGAGGACTCCGTCCGCAACAGCCGCTCGATCGCCTGGTTCAACAAGCAGCCGGCGGTCCTGATCCAGATCACCAAGCAGGGCGATGCCAACGTGATCGATACTGTCGATCGGGTGAGGGCGCTGCTGCCGGAGCTGAAGCAGTGGCTGCCCGGCGGCGTGGAAATTTCGACCCTCGTCGACCGCACCGGAACCATCCGCGCCAGCGTGCTCGACATGCAGTACACGCTGCTGGCGACGGTATTTCTCGTCATGGTGGTGGTGTTCGCGTTCCTGCGGCGGTTGACGCCGACGATCGCGGCCGGCGTGTCGGTGCCGCTGGCGCTGGCCGGCACCTGCGCCGGGATGTGGCTCGCCGGTTTCTCGATCGACAATCTGTCGCTGATGGCGCTGGCGATTTCCGTCGGCTTCGTGGTCGACGACGCCATCGTCATGATCGAGAACATGTACCGCAACCTCGAACATGGCATGGCGCCGTATCCCGCGGCGCTGGAAGGCGCCAAGCAGATCGGCTTTACCGTGCTGTCGATCAGCCTGTCCTTGATAGCAGCCTTCACGCCGCTGATCTTCATGGACGGCATCGTCGGCCGCTTGCTGCGCGAGTTCTCGCTGACGCTGACCTTTGCCATCGTGGTGTCGACCGTGGTGTCGCTCACGATCACGCCGATGATCTGCGCGCACTACATCAAGGAAGCAACGTCCGATCGTGCGACCTGGTTCGACCGCCTGGTCGAGGGCACGCTGTCGCGCATCGTTTCCTTCTACACCTGGACGCTGCGGGCGGTGCTCGGCTTTCCGTTCCTGACCCTGCTCGTGTTCTTTGCCACGATCGCGCTGACGGTGGTGCTCTATATCAAGACGCCGAAAGGCTACTTCCCGACCGACGACAGCGGCTTTGTGATCGGCTCGACGCGTGCTTCGCCGGACACCTCGTTCCAGGCGATGCTCGGACTGCAGCAGCAACTGGCCGATATCGTGATGGCCGATCCGGCGGTCGCCGGCGTCGGCTCCTCGCTCGGCGGCATCGCCGGGCCGGGCGGCGGCGGTTCCAATCGCGGCACGATGTTCATCAGCTTAAAGCCGCCCGAGGAGCGGGCGGGCATGTCGACGGCGCAGGTGATCGACCGTCTGCGGCGCAATCTCTACCGCGTGGCCGGCATCCGCCTCTTCATGTTCGCCGCACAGGACATCCGCACCGGCGGCCGCCAGAGCGATTCCGATTACCAGTATACGCTGTCGAGCACGAACCTCGAGCTCCTGCAGAAGTGGGCTCCGCTGGTTGCCAAGCGCATGGAGACGGTGGAGGGCATCACCGACATCTCCAGCGACCGCGACCCCGGCGGGCTGCAATTGTCGCTGGTGATCGACCGCAAGACCGCCTCGAGCCTCGGCGTTCGCGTCCAGGATATCGATAACGCCCTGAACAACGCGTTCGCGCAGCGCCAGATTTCGATCATCTATACCCAGCGCAACCAGTACATGGTGGTGCTGGAGATCGATCCGAAATTCCAGAGCGATCCTTCCAATTTGGAGCGGATTTATGTGGCCGGCGCCAATGACGCCCAGGTGCCGCTATCGGCCGTGGTCCGCTACCAGCGCGGCCTGTCGCCGCTTGCGGTGTACCACTCGCAATCGTTTCCTTCGACGACGGTCTCGTTCAATCTCCTGCCCGACGTGCCGCTGGAAGTCGCGACCTCCAATATCCAGCGCGCGGTCGAGGAACTGCATATGCCGGAAGGCATCCGCGGCAGTTTCGACGGCAATGCCGGTGATTTCAACAGGACCAGCGCGCGGCAGCCGCTTCTGATTCTAGGTGCTCTGGTCGCAATGTATATCGTGCTCGGCGTACTCTATGAGAGCCTGGCGCATCCGCTCACGATCATCTCGACCTTGCCGTCCGCAGGGCTCGGTGCGCTGCTCGCGCTGCAGGTGACGAATACGCCGCTCACGGTGATTGCCTTCGTCGGCATCATCCTCTTGATCGGCATCGTCAAGAAGAACGGCATCATGATGGTGGATTTCGCCCTCGACGCCGAACGCAACCGCGGCCTGTCGTCGGCGGACGCAATCTTCGAGGCGTGCCGCGCCCGCTTCCGGCCGATCCTGATGACGACGATGGCGGCCCTGTTCGCCGGCATTCCGCTGGTCATCGCCACCGGCCCCGGCACCGAGCTGCGCCGGCCGCTCGGCATCACCATCATCGGCGGACTGTTCGTGTCGCAGATCCTGACGCTGTACACCACGCCGGTGATCTATCTCCTGATCGACCGGCTGCGGCAGCGATCCCAGCCGGCCGCCATCGCCGCGCCCGCCGAATAGTTGGATTACCGGCTGCGGAAAGCGTATAGCGGGCGGATGTCAGATCAATCCAATCCTCAGGCCGGAGCGGCGGTGGAGGCCGTTCCGGACTGTCCGCGTTGCGGCAAGCCGCTGCCGCTTTGCATCTGCGACAGCGTCACGCCCATCGAGAGCAAAATCTCGGTCCTTATCCTGCAGCATCCGCAGGAGCAGGACAGGGCGCTCGGCACCGCGCGGCTGACCGCGATGCATTTCAAGGACGCGACAGTCAAAATCGGCCTGTCCTGGCCGAGCCTCTCCAAGGCGCTGGGACGGAAGGTCGACGATCCCTCGCGCTGGGCGGTGCTTTATCTCGGTTCTGCCAAGGTCGCCGATCTCGATACCGATGCCGAGATCGTGGCGATCAACCGCAAGGGTGAGGTCGAGCCGCACCAGCGCGCCATCCTCTCCGACATTGAAGGCGTCGTGCTGCTGGACGGCACCTGGAGCCAGGCCAAGGCGCTATGGTGGCGCAACGCGTGGATGCTGAAATGCCAGCGGGTCATTCTGGGGCCGAAACGCCCCTCGCGTTACGGCAAGCTCCGCAAGGAGCCGCGACGCGACGGCCTCTCCACCATCGAGGCCGCAGGCCTGCTGCTGGCCGGGCTCGAGAAGCGGCCCGAGATCGCAGAGGCGCTCAACGCCAGCTTTGAACGCATGCTGGTGCGATATCGGCAAGTGCAGGCAGAAATGCCGGAACTCGCCCCGAAGCCGAAGAAGCGGGACTACCGCCGTCGCAAGCGCGTCTAATCCTACTGCGCGTCATAAGCCCCTCATGGCGAGGAGCGCCAACGGGTTCTGCGTAGCGCGGCCCGATGAGGCTTCGCCAACCATGAGGGTCCCGTCTGTGGCCTGCATCCTTCGCGACGCCCAGCTCTCAAACAAGGGCTGCGTCGACGAGATCGGTGAACCTCAAATTGTGCAGCGTTGCCCGATAATCCGTCATGATCATGATACCAACATGTCGGTTCCAATGTCTGCAAGAAGACATAGCGGTCTGTGGACAATGATGACATCCCTGTTGACGGTGCTAAATTCTTTGCTCTCCGCGTAACAATTTGGAGCAAAGTCGATGTCTTTAAGCACTGAAATCCTCACTCGCTCTCCATTGCTTGACGCTAATGAAATCGAAGGGGAAATCGGCCACCTCATCCACAACGCCCGACAAGCGCCCATCGTTCGGGAGAGACCCCACAGCGACGATCACCCGTTACCCAAAGGCCCGATGCCCGACTATGTCGAGCACAAGGAAGGGGTCAATCAGGTCGGCAAACTCTCAGCCGAGGCTGTGGTCCGCGAATACGACGCGGCGGTGAAAGAGATTGAAGCGCTCGGTGCGGAACTGTCCGACGCCGCCAAAAGATGTGAGGCGATGGTTGCTGGCGTTCACGCCATGGTGTCCGAGATCAAGGAATTGGCGGCGAATTATCGCGAAGAAGGAAAGCGCTACTTCCTGCAGATCGAGGATTGTTCCTTGATGACGTCCGAAGTCCGCACCGTCTGCGAGACGCTCAAAAAGAAAATTGCAGCAGGTAATAGTCTCGCCGCCTGATGTTCCGGCTTTGGCCGGTCCTGCTGGTGGCTGCGCCGTTCGTCGTCGTGGCCATCAGCATGCTATTGTAAGGTGCGCACCGGGCATTCACGTAAGCAGTTCACCTCTGGCCGAAGAGATCTTCGGCCGGTGAGCGCCCTCGATGCTTACGGAATTTGGGCCCCAAATACTGCAATTGAACGGCCGGCGCTGGTCTCCAGTCGAAGACAGGCGTTGGCGTTGTGCTGTCGCGATGTTGCTGCATTCTTGCGCCCGCACTATGACAGACGGACCGGATGCACGTGGAGCAACGTGATGGAACTTGCGGCGCATCGGCGCCTGTCCAAACAGGCCTGGATCGATCTCACTTTCTTCGGCGGCGTTCCGATCGTGCTGGCGATGCTTTCGGTCGTTCTCGGACCGTATGCGGCCATCATGGGAGGCGCCGGGGCAACGCTTTATGTTCTCTCGCTCGCTATTGTGCCCTGGTGCCTGACCGGCCTTGCCACGCAATTGGTGAGCAAAACAGCCGGGCGAAGCCTGCCGCTTTGGCTGATCGCGGCCATGGGAGCCGTCATCTCCGGCCCCTTCGTGTCGCTGTACGTCTATTTCGTCAATTCAATCGCTTTATACATCTGGCCTGCGCTGGACGCTTTGCTGCCCGCGACGTTCAGCGCGGAACATCTCAAGTCGGCCGCCTTGTCCGAGGGGCGGGCTATCGTTCTCTGGATCGCCTTTGTCGTCATTTTCCATGAGACGTTGGGCTGGGCGAGGTTTGCACCGCCAACCAAGGAAACGGTCCGCGAAGAGCGCTTTCAACTGAGCGGCGCCGAATGGACAGCGGAAGACGATGCACTGCTGCGCTCGCTGATCGGCGGCGGCAAGCCCCCAAGGGCCATCGCACTGGAAATGAAGCGGACGGTAGGGGGCATCCGCGCAAGGACCGCCAAACTCGGTCTTCGGAACAATCGTCTCGGCGATACGTCCGCCGACTGAGGCGGTCTTAATCTTCAGTCCGCCATGCTCCGAGGAGGAACACCTTGCGCGGTCTCCGGTTCGAGCCCGCTTCCGATTGAACGTCGCCGAGATCAACCGCCCTTCGCTTCATTAGAAGCTTCGTAGCGATCCCGAGCACGATGAAGGGTCCGAGGTAGATGGCTAGCGTGGTGAGTGCGCTCATGTGCCGTTCCCACCAGAGATGTTAGGCAAATAGGACGCTCCCCAAATCAACCTAGGACACTGGGGCTCAGTTTCAGAAGTTGCAAGAGAGCGGGCGAGGGTGGTTGCCTAAGTGCCTGACACTCTATATTAAACGCCGCTCAAGGGGCCACGTGGCGGAGTGGTTACGCAACGGTCTGCAAAACCGTGTACACCAGTTCAATTCTGGTCGTGGCCTCCATCCATATAATCAACGACTTAGACCGACTATAAGAGGCCGCAGCAAGCCGGCTGCGATCAGCAGGCGGCGTGCCAGCCCTCAGGAAACGGAACCAGCGGCCAAGGGCCCTGGTTGTCGTTGGCGGCGCGCGGCAACGGAGAAAAGCGCTGGGTCTGGACCACGAAATCATCCTCCGGGGCTGGCGCAATGGCCGTCTGCACGGTTTCCAGCAGCAAATCGTATTCAACTTCGCTCATCGCGCTCTCCGGGGTTCCAGAGGCGATGATCTCAAATGTATTTTGTTGTCGGATTGAACGGATCGCTCGAATTTTACCGATTCGGCCCCTGCGGCAAAGCTGGTTACTAAAGTGTTGAGTTCCTCGCGCGAACGCTAGGCCCGCACCCGCGCGGGACGTGTGAGAGAAATCACATTCTGCAAAAATTGGTTCGCGTATCCGGCTAGGTGACGCCTGCCTTGTCAAGGCGGGCAAGATCCGGGAGATGCGGTCATGAAGGCGAGGTTTGCGCGAAGTGCGGCACTGCTCCGTCGCTCCCGCCGGGCTTCGACGCTCGGTTTCCTGCTCACGCTGATGGCGAGCGGTTCGGCCCACGCTCAACAAGGCACGCCCGAACAGCGAAGGGCCTGCACGCCCGACGTCTACCGGCTCTGTGCCGGCGAGATCCCGAACGCGCGCGCCATCACCGCCTGCCTGCGCCGGCAGAAGGCGAGCCTAAGCGCGGCCTGCGCTGCCGTGTTCGAGCGGTAGGGGGCGGCACACGGCGTCCCCGCGCCGACGTCTCACGTCTCCAGCGCCGCCAGATTCTTCGGCAGCATTCGCTTGAACAAAGTGAGGATGCGGACGGCCTCCTTGGTGTCCTGCGCGATGGCATGGCGGACTGTCGCCGCGATCAGCGTCATCATCAGTTGGGAAAACGAGGCCAGCGCAGTTGCTGATACATCGGGTGCGATCCGCCTTAGTGCGTCGCCGAGCAGCCCGGCGAGATAGACGCCGTCCTCCTCGTCAAGCTTCTGCAGAGCCCGGTCGGCCTGTGTCGCTTGCCAGATGTCGCGCATGAGCGGCACGTCCATGAACATCTGATAGTAGCTGTCGGTCACGCGGCACAGGGCCGGATGCAGATCCCGGGCTGTCTTGACCACGGCGAGGTCGCGCCGGACGCAATCGCGGCCGATCGCGTTGTAGCGCTCGGCGAGTGTGCCGATGATCGCCGTCTTGTCCGGAAAGTATTGATAGAGCGAGCCGAACGGCACACCGCCGCGTTCGACGACGTCGCTCATGCGGAAGGCTTCGCTGCCCTTCTCGGCCATCAGCTCTGCCGCGCATGCCAGGATTTTCTCGAACCGCTCGCGGCTGCGCTGCTGGGTCGGGACCAGCCGCGCCAACGCGGGCGCAGCTATTGCGGCCGTCTTCTGTCCGGCTTTCCGCCTTGCCATCGGTCCTCTCACATAAAAGCGACTTGACGTTACTAATACGAGAGTTTATCGGGTTTAGCAAATACGAGACATTCTCGTGTTGTGCTCCGAAAGGATTGATCCATGGCAGAACTCCCGATCCTGATCGTCGGCGGCGCGGGCAAGACCGGCGCGCGCGTCGATGCGCTGCTGCAGGCGCGCGGCATCGCAACGCGGCCGGTATCGCGCACGACCCCTGTCCCGTTCGACTGGACCAAGCCCGAGGGGTGGCCGGCTGCGTTTGCCGGCGTCTCGATGGCCTATGTCACCTACCAGCCGGACCTTGCGGTCGAAGGTGCCGCTGATGCGATCGCGGAAGTGGGCCGGCTGGCGCGCGAGAATGAGCTTGAGCGCGTCGTATTACTGTCGGGGCGCGGCGAGCCGGGCGCGCAGCGGGCGGAGGCGGCGCTGCGGCAATCCGGCGTTCCATGGACCATCGTGCGCGCAAGCTGGTTCGATCAGAATTTCTCCGAGGGATATCTGCTTGAAGGCGTGCTCGTCGGCGAAATCGCGTTGCCGGCCGGCGCCGTGCCCGAACCGTTCATCGACGCCGACGACATTGCCGAAGTCGTAGTCGCCGCGCTGACCGATCGGCGCCATGCCGGCAAGATCTACGAGGTGACGGGACCGCGCGCGCTGACGTTCGCGCAGGCTGTTGCCGAGATCGCCGATGCTGCCGGGCGCCCGGTCCGATACCGGCAGATCGCGGCGGAAGATTTTGCGGCCGGCATGCGGCCCCATATGCCCGACGACGTGATCGAACTGATGCTGGACCTGTTCACCGTCGTGCTCGACGGGCGCAATTCGGCTGTCGCACACGGCGTCGAGCAGGCGCTCGGGCGTCCCGCACGGGACTTTTCCGACTATGCCCGCCGAACTGCCGCGACCGGTGTCTGGAGGGCATGATCATGCTGCAGATGCTGATCACCGGCCTGCTGTGGTTCTGTGCCATCGGCTGCGGCCTGCTCGCCGGCCTCTACTTCGCGTTTTCGACCTTCATCATGACGGCGCTTGGCCGGATCGGACAGGCCTCCGGCATCGCGGCGATGAATGCGATCAACACCACGATCGTGCAGTCGCTGTTCATACCGATCTTCCTCGGAACGACGGCGGCGAGTGCGGCGCTGGCGGTGACCGCGCTGTTGCGCTGGAGCGAGCCCGGAGCGATGGCGATGCTGGCCGGCGGCGTGATCTACGTGCTCGGCATGTTCATCGTCACGATGGTCCTCAACGTTCCCCTGAACAACGCGCTTGCCGCCGCCGATCCGGCAAGCGATGAGGCGGCATCATTATGGGCGCGCTACCTGACGGACTGGACATTCTGGAACCACGTGCGGACGGTCGCATCCACGGCGGCTAGCGCGCTGTTTATTGCCGCGATTGCGGCGAGGTAGGGCGTCGGAGATGCCGGCAGACAAAAGCCGACCGGATCACGGGCGGCTTTTCCCGTTGTTTTCGGTGAGCGAGATCAGGCCGCCGGGAGCGCGCTTCCAGCGCGCTTGCGGCGATAGGCCACGAAGCCGACGCCGGCGAAACCGAGGATCATCATTGCCCATGTCGAGGCTTCCGGGACGGGCGGGGCCGCCGTTGCGAAGGTGAAGTCTGCCAGGATTTTAAGCGTGGACGTTCCATACTCCGGGTTCTTCCACGTGCTTCCGTTGTACCATCCATCACCGTATTCAGCGAAATGAATGTCGGAAATCGTGACGCCGTTGAGGGTGAACGGACCAAGATTGTTGAGCGTCGCCTGGCTGATGTTGAAGACGTTGTCTGGCGTCGGATTGGTCGGCTGCGTGATGTTCAGGTTGAACACCTGAGAATCAAACGAGTTGTTCGGTGAGGTGAAATTCAGCGTGAAGGTGTATTGGACGTTGAAGTTCTGGTCCGTGTTGTAGGTTGCACGGTTCACCCAGGTGATCATGCCGATGACGTAATCGTTCTGATCCGTCGTGATGTTGGTGCCGGTGATGTCCGTGATGGTCAGCGTGCTCGGCTGGCCTGTCGGCCACGACGCGCCCGACATTTTGAGCACGTTCTTGTCGGCGGAAATGGAGCAGCCCGGGCTGCCGCCGCTGCAATTCGTGACGTTGGAGAAATTGCCGTCGCCGGTGAAACTCACGACGGCTGCATTTGCCGGTGAATGCACCAAACCCGCGAGTAAACCCGCGGCCAAAAATTTAAATATTTTGCTCATAATAGACACCCCAATTTTTATCGATTTATTAAATGGAATCTCTCAGAGATTATATAGGTAGTCAAGTGTGGTGTAATTAATTTGCTCAAATTAAATGCGGGGCCGCCAGGTTGCGTGACAGCCCATGTTCGCCCCTAAGGAGGCGTTCCTCGGCGATATCCCCGGACCAAGGGCAAGGCCGGCGCGTTTATCTTATGAGGCCTCTGGCTCGCTACGCTTCGCCACCGCTCTTTCTTCGGGTGGACGCGCGGATTGCTCGCCGAAGCCGGCCCTCCCTGCCGGGCCCCTGAAGGGCGCTGCGAAATTCGTCGCGCTTTTCGTGAATGGAGGCAATCACGAGACCCATGGGAACGCCGATGTTGACGAGCAGGGCTTCGGACAATTGCAGGCTCGCTTCGATCGCCTCGGGCACGGCGTCGGTGACGTTCAGATCATAGAGTTTGGCTGCATGCTCGGCGTCGCGAGCCCGTGCAACGATGATGAGATCGGGCCGTTCGGCACGCGCAGCCGTGACGACCGATTCCACCGCAACCGGGTTATCCATTGTCGCGACGAGTGCTTGGGCGGAAGCGATCCCGAAGCGGCGAAGCAGTTCCGGACTGGTGGCATCGCCGTAGAAGATTGGCCTGCCACGCCGCCGCTCGCGGGCGACGAGAGCCGAATCGCTATCCAGGCCGACATGGGGCACCTCATGCCGGGCGAGCATCTCGCTCACCAGATCGCCGACGCGCCCACATCCGACGATGATCACCCGCGACTGACCTTCGGGCGCAGCGGAAGCGAGCGCGGCGGGGGTAAGCGTCCTTACTGCCTCTTTCGTGGCGATTTCCTCATCCAAGTCTGTGATCTGCTTGGCGGCCAAGGTTGCGGCATCGTCGAAAGGATAGAGGACGAGGTCGACGCCGCCGCCTTCCTGAAGGCGGCGGGCTTCCTGATCGTTGCGAGCGGTGATAGCGACGCGTCCGCCGAAGCGGTGGGTGCGGACCGCGGTGAGGAGTCCGCTGCGCGGATCGGTCTCGGTCAGCAGGATTGTGCCGTATGGGACCGAGAGCACGACCCAGCGTGCATGGGTCAGCGGCAGCTCGGCCCAGAACTCCTGCTCGGTCACATCGCCATAGCGGACCTGGTAGCCTTGACGCGAAAAGCGCCTGATGGTCTCGGGGTCGAGGTCGACGCCGAGCACGTTGTAGCCGGCGTCCTCAAGGCGCCTCAGGAGCTGGCTGCCGAAGCGGCCGAGGCCGAAGATGATGACATCGACCGTCGACTTGTCTTCATCGTTCTCCGCTACTGCTTCCCGCCACGATCCGAAATCGAATGGCCGGAGCAGCGGCCGGCACCAGGCATAGAGCTGCTGAGAATAGGTGATCATGTAGACCGACAGGGCAATTGTCACGAGGCCGACCAGGGTGACGAGCCCGACCGCAGACTGATCGACATGGCCGAGACTGAGCCCCATCGCCATGAAGACCAGCGAGAACTCCGAGATCTGGGCGACGGTGAGGCCGGCGAGGAACCCGGTCCGGGCGCGGTAACCCATCCAGGCCATGATGAGGAGGACGATCAGCGGGTTGCCGATCAGCACGAACAAGGAAAAGACAATGGCCCGCGTGACGTCCTGTCCGAGGGTGGACAGGTCGAGCGTGGTACCGATCGATAAGAAGAAGAAGAGCAGCAGGAAGTCGCGCAGCGCGGTAAGCCGCGCCGAGACCAAGTCCCGATAGGGCGTGGAACCGATCGAGACGCCAGCGGCGAGTCCGCCGAGCTCCTTGCCAAGGCCGATCATGTCGCCGATTGCAGCCGCCGTCGCTGCCCAGCCGATGGCGGCGATGACCAGCAGCTCCGGGGTACGTGCGAGTCGCGCCATCAGCGGATCGGCGAGATAGCGGACGAACAAGATGAGGGCCGCCATAACACCGAGCAGCGAGGCGCCGATGGTGAAGAGCTTGGCGGGGCCGCTCTCGACCTGCGCGGAACCGATCCCGATCGTCGACAGCACGACCATGGCGAGCACGACGACGATGTCCTGGACGATCAGGAAACCAAGGGCGATGCGGCCGTGCAGCGTCTCGAGCTCGCGCTTGTCGCTCAACAGCTTCACGATGATGATCGTGGAGGAGAAAGTCAGGGCGACAGCCACATACAGGCTGGTCAGCCAGTCGAGCCCAAGGGCAAGGCCAATAGGGAAGCCGGCGCCCGCCGTGAAGACAACCTGGCCGAGCCCGGTGGCAAGAGCGACCGGGCCAAGGGTCCTGACCAGACGCCAGTCGAGCTTGAGACCAACCAGAAACAGGAGGAGCGCAACGCCGAGCTCCCCAAGAAAGCGGACCTGACTCGCCGTTTCAGCGCTACTGTCGAAGAAGGCAGCGGCCGCGATCCCGACCGCGATGAAGCTCACGATCACAGGCTGGCGCAGGGCGGCGCCGAGCAACCCGATGGCAGCAGCACCGAGCAGCAGCCAAGCGATCTCGTGAAATACGACGTCGGTCATGGACCTCCTTGCGCTGGCCGGAGGGCTCGGACGTTGCCGACTAATCCGATCCAGACTGTGCGGCTCCTACCTCCTAATGTACACGTAATTTAGCGTTTGGGTGCGTCCTGAGCGCAACGTCGGCGCCTGGGACCAAAGAAGATGAGCACGCTGGTCTGGGCTAAGACCAGTGGAACGGACGGCGGAGGCGCCAATTCGAATTGGTTCGGGAACTCTGGCTCCCTGACGTAGCCGTTCGATAGCTTAGACCCTCAGTCTCTTCTCAGGCTGACCAGGGCTGCGATCCGTTTCTCGGCCTCGACGATGGCAAATAGCACGACTCCGACCGCCACGATGGCAACGCCATCGCCTAGTGGTACTGGACGGGTGGCAAAGACGGCTTGCATCGGCGGCAGATAGGTGAACGCGAACTGTGCGACGATGACGGTCGCAACCCCGATGAGTACCGCGCGTGTCCCGAGCACACCCTGCCAGGTCAGGGAAGTGCCGTGAACATAACGCACGCTGAAAAGATAGAAGATCTCCATCACGACGATTGTGTTCACGGCCATTGTGCGGGCCGTTTCGAGCGGCACGCCGCGCTCGGTGGCCCAGGCGAAGACACCGAACGTGCCGACGACCATCAGGGCAGAGACGAGTAGGATTCTCCATAATAGCCGGCCAGACAGGATTCTCTGGTTGGCGGGGCGTGCAGGGCGGCGCATAGCGCCCGGTTCGGTCGGCTCGAACGCCAGGGTCAGGCCGAGGGCAACGGCCGTAATCATATTGATCCAGAGGATCTGCACTGGCGTAACCGGCAGGGTGAGGCCGAACAGGATGGCAAGAATGATAGTAAAAGCCTCGCCGCCATTGGTCGGCAGTGTCCAGGCGATCACCTTGGTGAGATTATCATAGACAGTCCGGCCCTCGCGGACGGCCGCGACAATGGAGGCGAAATTGTCGTCCGCGAGCACCATCTCGCTCGCCTCCTTGGCGGCCTCGGTGCCTTTACCGCCCATGGCGACGCCGACATCAGCCCGCTTCAGTGCGGGCGCGTCGTTCACGCCGTCGCCGGTCATTGCGATGACGGAACCGTCGGCCTGAAGCGCCTCGACCAGCCGGAGCTTGTGTTCGGGGCTGGTTCGAGCGAAGACAGTCGCCTCGCAGGCGTTCTCCCGGAACCGTGCATTCTCAAGTGCATCAAGTTCCTGACCGGTTATGGCCTTCGGATCATCGGCGAGTCCAAGTTGGGCGGCGATCGCGCGGGCGGTCGCGGCGTGGTCGCCGGTGATCATTTTGACCCGCACCCCAGCCGCCTTGCACTCGGCGATCGCAGAAATCGCCTCTGGCCGCGCCGGATCAATCAGCCCCACCAAGCCGAGCAGGGTGAGTTCATGCTCGATATCGGACGGCGTCACCGCATGTTCGCCGTCCTTCATGGTACGACGTGCGAGCGCAATTACACGCAGGCCGTTCATCGCGAGTTGATCGACTTGCCTGTGCCAGGCCTCACGATCGAGCCGGCGCTCGCCCTCCGGCGTCGCGACATGTGTGCACATCTGAAGGACGCGTTCCGGAGCCCCCTTCACGTAGGCAACCGGTGCATGGCCGCTGCGCGCGTTTAGCGTTGCCATGTACCGATGGCGGGAGTCGAACGGGATTTCGTCGAGGCGCGGAAAGCCGACGCGGGCCGCAACGGCATCATGCCCGGCCTTGATCGCGAACGACACCAGCGCTCCTTCCATGGGGTCGCCATCCACCGTCCAGTCCTCGCCGGATTGCCGCAGACCAGCATCGTTGCAGAGGAGCGCGGCGAGCGAGAGCTCCTCGAGGACAGGATCGGCGGCGGGATCGAGAGGTTCACCTGCCTCGCTGCGAAAATGGCCCTCCGGCCTGTATCCGGAGCCTTCCACCGCCATCGTCCGATCGGCTGTGACAACATTGCGCACCGTCATTTCGTTGCGGGTCAGCGTGCCAGTCTTGTCGGAACAGATTACTGAGACCGAGCCCAACGTCTCGACAGCGGGTAGGCGGCGAATGATGGCGTTGCGGCGCGCCATGCGCTGGACACCCACCGCGAGGGTGATGGTCATCACTGCCGGCAGACCCTCTGGGATCGCCGCGACGGCCAAGCCGACAACAGCCATGAGGGCATCATCAAGGCCATAGGCCTGCATGACCACGGCATAGACGAATACGAGCGCCGAGATGCCGAGCACGGCGACGGTGACCTGCCGCGCGAACTGGTCCATCTGCCGGACAAGGGGAGTAGCAAGCCGTTCCACCGCCCCGATCATGGAGCTGATGCGCCCCAGCTCGGTGGCCGGGCCGGTCGCTACGACGACCCCAGTCCCCTGGCCGGTGGTGACGAACGTCCCAGAGAATGCCATCGGGAAACGATCGCCGAGGGCAGCGGTTGTTTCGACGGCCTTCACAGCCTTGTCGACCGGGACGGATTCGCCCGTGAGGATTGCCTCGTCCACCCGGAGATTGCGCGCCTTGACGAGTCGCAGGTCGGCTGGCACCCGGTCCCCTGCCTCAAGCAACACGATGTCGCCGGGCACGACTTTGTCCGCGGCAATCGTCACGCGGCGACCGTCTCGAATAAGGGAGGCATGCGGATCGATCATCGCGCGGATGGCGTCCAGCGCCTTCTCCGCACGCCCCTCCTGAATGAAACCAATGATCGCGTTGACCAGGACAACGGCGAAGATGACCAGCGCGTCCGTCCCATGGCCGATCATCGCTGCGAGCACCCCCGCCGCCAGAAGGACATAGATGAGCAGGTTGTGAAACTGCAGCAGGAATCGTGTCAGGGCGCTGCGGCGAGGACCTTCGGGCAGGCGGTTTGGACCATACGTCTCGAGGCGACGTGCCGCTTCGTGCTCGAAGAGGCCGTCGACATTCGTGCGAAGCGCGTCCAGAGCGGCATCAGAGCTGATGCCATGCCATGCAAGGTCGGGCGCGCGCGACCGAGAGTCGATCTCGCGCGCCGCAGTCGTGACAGACGGTGTGGTGGATGCCGCGTTGCGCATGCGTACCTGGCTCATTCATCAACACAGTTAAACGTAGCTGATGCCGCTCTTGCGTCACTTGATGGAGATCAACGCTCGTCGTGACCTGACGGTCCATTGTTGATATAGTAGACACCTTCGCAGTCGAACCGTTGCGCAAGCTCAGGGGAGAAGGCGGAATATGAAGCGGATACTCGTTGCGACCGACTTCTCGACCCGCTCAGATCGCGCCTTGCGTCGAGCAACCCTCCTGGCGCGGCAGGTTTCCGCCGAGATCGTTCTCGTCCACGTCGTGGATGACGATCAGCCGCCGCGGCTGGTGAAGGCCGAGGAGCGCGCAGCAGGAGAGCTGCTGAACGATCTCGCCGCCACACTGCGCGAAGTCGACCGCGTGCATTGCGAGACGCGCGTGGTCCTCGGCGAACCATTTCAGGCAATCGCCGAGGCGGCGGAGCGCGCCGATGCAGATGTCGTTGTGATGGGACCTCACAGGCGGCAAGCCTTGCGGGACGTCTTCATCGGCACGACGATCGAGCGGACGATTGGACGGAGCCGACGCCCTGTCATCATGGCGAACGCAGTTCCAGCAGGCACCTATATCCGTGTTCTGGTCGCGACCGATTTTTCGGACCGCTCGGCGATCGCGGCAAAGGAGGCACGAAAGCTGGGCTTGCTTGATCACATCGAAGTTCTTGTCCTGCACGCCTTCGACGCCCCGGCCCGGAGTATGACGACCCACTCGCTCATGACGATGGATCAGTTGAAGGATTACATTGCCGACGAGGAGGAGCGCGCTGCAGGAGAGCTCTCAAAGTTCCTGCAAGAGGTCGATCTGTGGCCGAACCAACGCTTCGTTCAACTCATCGAACTCTCTGCGCCGGAGACGATCCGGGACTGCGCTCACAAGCACAAGGTCGATCTTGTGGTGATCGGAACTCATGGCAGAACAGGGCCAGCCAAGTTCTTTCTGGGAAGCGTGGCAGAGGAGGTGCTGCGCAATTCCGAAGCCGACGTGTTGGTAGTTCCGGGCGTCACCAGTTCGTCGCCGGAGCAGCCTCAATAGAGGCGGCGGTACGGTCATGTTGCCCGTGTTCCGGAAGGCGCTGAGCGGCGACCGCCTCGCCTCGTAAGCGCGATCGAACGCCACGATCCCCAAAACGACGAAACGTCACCCATGCCGCCGTGCCGCCCGGCACCCCAGGCAAACCACCGCAGGAATGACGGCAGAGCAGAAGATGCTACATCTCATGCCCTCGACGATCACGCAAACCGAGCTCCACCGCGTAAAGCGCGAGCGACAACAAGAAGGAGAGAGCATGAGCCCCAAGCCCACCGGCCACGTTCATGGCAACGACCTGATCCTCACGCGCACGTTCCGCGCACCCATCGATGACGTCTGGACGAGCGTGACGAAGTCCGAGAACACCGCGCGCTGGTTCGGCAACTGGGAAGGCGACGCCGGTCCGGGCAAGATCGTGCGGCTGCAACTGGTCCATGAGAAGGGCCAGCCGTGGACGAACGTGACGATCGAAGAATGCGAGGCGCCGCGCCGCCTCGTCGTCATGATGAAAGATGACTACGGCGAGTGGCGCATCGAGCTGACGTTGACGCAGATGGACGACACGACCGAGATGCGCTTCGTGCAGCACCTGAGCGACCGGAAACTCGCGGGCGACGTAGGGCCGGGCTGGGAATACTATCTCGACATGCTGGTCGCGGCGCGCGAGGGCAAGGCGCTGCCGTCGTTCGAAGACTACTACCCGGCGCAGAAGGCACACTACCTGGACGGCGCATAATGCGGGCAGGGTCACCCTGTTGACCGAACGGAGCAGACACAAATGACAGTATCGAAACCCGCCCATGACAGTATCGGACCCGTTCCGTCCTGGTCCGATACTGTCATTTCGGGTGGTTGTCCCCGAACAGGAGCAAACAGCACGTGACGGGCATGGTGACCCGGAAAGGCTGCTTCTTCAATGATTTGACAGGAGGTCTGAATGTCCGCGGACCCCTAAAGATAACCACGGACGAAGGCTACTGGCTCCCCGGGCTGGATTCGAACCAGCGACCATTCGATTAACAGTCGAATGCTCTACCGCTGAGCTACCGAGGAATAGGCGAAACAAAGGTTCGCGAGCGGGCAGCGTATAACAAAGCCTTTCGGGCTTGCAAAGGACCAAATCGCAGGTCCTGCACTTGCTTGAAGCAGGGCCGGAAAGTCCCCGCGCTACAACGATTTGTCGCCGTTTTCGTCCCCGGGGCAGACGGCGGGCGGAACCGGGCGCCGGCAATTGCGTCGTCTATAGGAGCCCTGGATGGGGCCGCCAATTCGACTCAATCGGCCCGGAGCCTTCCTGGTATCGGGTTTCATGGGAGTTGATTCGATGCCTGCCAATGTGACCGACCTGACACGTGCGGCACCGCCGATCGTTCCGAGCGACGTTCCCGCCATGAGCGACGACGAATGCCTGCGTCGGCTCGCGCAAGCCGTTGAAGAACATGACAACGAGCATCTGGATGAGGTCGCGCGACTGATCGCCCGATTAGCCGTCACGATAGAGTAGGCGAGGGCAGCGGCTTTTTCCCCGGCGGCGGTGGCCCGTAACAGGCGCCCGCATGTTGCGTTTTGCGGGAGCTTGTACCAAAGATGGCCCGGTTTCAGCTCCCCCGGCGGCAACGCCGCATGCTTTCAGGGTCTTCGCCTATGTCCGGTTTTGCGACCGCGCGCCAGAAAATGGTCGATGGTCAGGTGCGTCCGAGCGACGTGACCGATATCCGAATTATCGATGCCATGCTCGCGGTGCCGCGCGAGGCCTTCGTTCCCGAAACCAAGCAGGCGCTGGCCTATCTGGACCTCGATCTCGACGTCAGCGAAGGGGGCTCGGCCAAGCGCTTCCTGATCAAGCCGGCCGTGCTGGCGAAGATGCTGCAGGCGGCCGAGATCAGGGAGAGCGATCGCGTCCTCGTGGTCGGCTGCGCCACCGGATACGCCGCCGCCGTGATTGCCCGATTCGCTGCCCAAGTGACCGCGACGGAGAGCGATTCGGCGCTGGCGGCGAAGGCGCAGGCGATTCTGGTCGGAAATGGCTGCGGAAACGTCACGGTCCGGACTGCGGCACCGGCCGATGGCGACCCGGCGAACGCGCCCTACGATGTCATTGTGCTGAACGGCGCAACCGAGATCGTGCCGGAGCGACTCTACGGGCAATTGCGCAATGATGGCCGATTGGTGGGCGTTTTTGCGATATCGCAGCCCGCGCGGGCCACCATGGTGACCTGTTCGCATGGCGATTTCGGTCACCGGACGCTGTTCGATGCCGTTGCCCCGGTGCTGCCCGGCATGGAACTTGTTCCGGCCTTCGTTTTCTAGCCTTTCAGCCCTTCCCACGCCCAATATTCGCCCCCCGTGGCCGTCTAAATCCCCTTCGAAATCAGAAGTGTGGCCGGATTGCCCCACGTGAAGAGTTTCGACGGCGTTAGCTTGCGGGGGTGTTCCGTCCAGCGTACGTGCGGAATAAGGTGAGCCGGGACTCACTTCGAGTGAAGCGACGTTCGGTTAATGATCATGTGCGAACATGATGGTGGGCCGGGCGGACCAGAATGATTGGATTGCTTGGGATGCGTGGGGTGAAGGCATTTGCCGGGGCTGCAGCTTCGGCCCTTCTATTAGTATGCATGGGCTCGACGCCCGTTTTGGCCGACACGATTGAGGCGGCCCTGGTGCGCGCCTATCAGAACAATCCGCAGCTCAATGCACAGCGCGCGCAGGTGCGCGTCACCGACGAGAACGTGCCGCAGGCGCTGTCGGGCTACCGCCCGAGAGTCGCGGTCACGGCGAGCGCGGGCGTCCAATATACGGATACGCTGAGCACGCAGGGTGGTGACGAAACCAGGCTCGTGAAAACTCCTATTGTCGGCGCCAATGCGCCGCGCAGCATCGGTGGGACCGTCACGCAGACGCTGTTCAACGGCCAGCAGACCGCAAACAGGACCCGGGCCGCGGAGGGCCAGGTTTCCGGCGCACGCGAAGCGCTGCGGGCGCTCGAGCAGACCGTGTTGCTCAGTGCCGCGACGATCTACATGGACTATCTGCGCGATTCCGCCATCGTCGAGGTGCAGAAGAGCAACGTTCGCGTGCTCGAGCAGACGCTGAAACAGACCCGCGACCGGTTCAATGTCGGCGAAGTGACGCGCACCGACGTGGCGCAGTCGGAGGCGCAGCTTGCTGCCGGCAAGACTCAATTGTTGACCGCGGAAGCCAACCTGAACACGACGCGGTCGAACTTCCGTCGCATCATCGGCAGCGAGCCGGTGGCGCTGGCGCCGGGCTCGCCAGTCGACCGCTTCCTGCCGTCGACGCTGCCGGCCGCCGTCGAGCTCGGCCTGATCCAAAACCCGAACGTCACCGCGGCGATGTTCGGCATCGACGTCAGCTATCTCCAGGTCAAGGTCGCCGAAGGCGCGCTGCTGCCGACCGTCACAGTGCAGGCCGCGGTGCAGCAGTCCTATGAGCAGAGCCTGATCCAGTTCCGCTCGTTCGGCGCCTCCGTGACCACGCAGCTCTCGGTGCCGATCTATCAGGGCGGTGCCGAATATTCGCTGATCCGGCAGTCCAAGGAAACGGTGGCGCAGCAGCGCCTCGTTCTCGACCAGACCCGCGACCAGACCCGTGCCAACGTGGTCACGGCATGGGGGCAGCTCGTTGCCGGCAAAGCGCAGGTCGCCTCCGCCCAGGCGCAGGTGCAGGCGTCGGAAATCGCGCTTAACGGCGTGCGCGAGGAAGCCAAGGCCGGACAGCGCACCACGCTCGACGTGCTCAACGCGCAGCAGGCGCTGGTCAATGCGCGCGTCGCGCTCGTCACCGCGCAGCATGACCGCGTGGTGGCGTCGTACTCCGTGCTGAACACGATCGGCCGTCTGTCGCCGCAGGTGCTCAACCTGCCCACGACGGTTTATGACCCGAGCGTGCACTATCATCAGGTACGCGATAGCTGGGCCGGCGTTCGTACACCCGACGGCCGCTGATACCTGAGGCATATTCCGCGCAGGCGGAGGAATTCGTCGCCCGGCGCCTGAAGCGCCGGGCGCTTTGCTTGCAATCATTTGCGGCCATGACGTACCGTTTCCGGGGCGAGCTGAGCGATTCGCGGCCAGCGTCTTTGCATCTCACGGACGCGCGTCGGGTTGCGTTTTGAAGGGGAGCAGACCTCTCGCGCGATGTCGCGGGCGGGCTTGATCTGGGGACAAGTCAGGCTTGTGCGGTGAAAATCCCGGCCTGCATATCCGGAACCGGCAATTCCCTCTTGGCTTTGGTGTAAAATGGTTTCGATGTGGAGTCGGAGATGACGCAGCCTGCAAAGGTCCAAGAGCCCTCGATGGAGGAGATTCTGGCGTCGATCCGTCGCATCATTGCCGACGACGAGGCAAAGCCTGCCGCTGCCAAGCCGGAGGCCACCGCAGCGCCGGCACCGAAACCGGTGATGAAGGACATCCCGCCGTCCGCGATTGCTCCCCCGCCGAAACCGGCTCCTGCGCCGAAGCCGGCCCCGCCACCGCCGCCTGCACCCGAACCAGCCGCCGCCAGCAACAGCCAGGATGACATCGACGCGATGCTGGCGAGCCTGGACGCGGCAACGCCCGAGGCGGAAATCAGGCCGGCGCCGCAGCCGGAAGCCGACGTGTTCGAGCTCACCGACGAGATGGCGCTGCCGGATCCGGCGCCGCCGAAAGCCTCCTTCAACAAGATCGAGCCGGAGGACGACATCGAGTTCAGCGAATCCAACAGAGGACGGCAGCCGGCTCACGAGCCGCCGCCGTTCGAAGCACCTCAGCAGCCGATCTTGTCGCGCTCCACCGTCTCCGCGGTCGAGTCCGCCTTCAATTCGCTGGCCAATACGGTGCTGAGCAACAACGCGCGGACGCTGGAAGATCTGGTCAAGGAAATGCTGCGGCCGATGCTGAAATCCTGGCTCGACGACAATCTGCCGGGATTGGTGGAGCGGATCGTCAAGGCCGAAATCGAGCGGGTTTCGCGCGGCCGCTAACTCAAGGCGCCCCCGGCGTCCGCCGATCCGGGTCCTATCGGGACATTCAAACCGGCGTTATCGCGGCTTCCTGTGGCCCCCGACCGAGTTGTCCGGTTGACTTGAGGCGCTGTGGCGGCTTTCTAGGGGCGGCCCGGCGCCGATCACATCAGAACCGGGCGCTACCACGTTGATTTGATGCGCATTCTCTCGGCGGACCGGCGACGGGTCGCTCGAGAGCGCCCCCGACATCCCCAATTGCAGTGCCATGATCGAAAAAAACTACCAGCCCGCCGATATCGAAAGCCGTATGTCCCGGATCTGGGAGGAAAGCGGCGCGTTCAAGGCGGGCCGCCCGGAACGGAAAGACGCCGCGCCGTTCACCATTGTGATTCCGCCGCCGAACGTGACGGGCTCGCTGCATATGGGCCACGCGCTGAACAACACGCTGCAGGACGTTCTCTGCCGCTTCGAGCGCATGCGCGGCCGCGACGTGCTGTGGCAGCCCGGCACCGACCATGCCGGCATCGCCACCCAGATGGTGGTCGAGCGTCAATTGATGGAACGGCAGGAGCCGGGCCGGCGCGACCTCGGCCGCGCCAAATTCCTCGAGCGCGTCTGGCAGTGGAAGGCGGATAGCGGCGACACCATTGTCAATCAGTTGAAGCGCCTCGGCGCCTCCTGCGATTGGTCGCGCGAACGCTTCACGATGGACGAGGGGCTGTCGCGCGCCGTCGTGAAAGTCTTCGTCGAGCTGCACCGCGAAGGCCTGATCTACAAAGACAAGCGGCTGGTGAACTGGGACCCGAAACTGCTCACCGCGATCTCCGATCTCGAGGTGCAGCAGGTCGAGGTCAAGGGCAGCCTCTGGTATCTGCGCTATCCGATCGCGGGCAAGACATTCAGCCCCGACGATCCCACGACCTTCATCGTGGTCGCGACCACGCGCCCCGAAACGATGCTGGGCGATACCGCGGTTGCCGTGCATCCGGAGAACGAGCGGATCGGGCACCTGATCGGGCAGCATGTGATCCTGCCGCTGGTCGGCCGCCGCATCCCGATCATCGGCGACGACTACGCCGATCCCGAAAAGGGATCGGGCGCGGTCAAGATCACGCCGGCGCACGACTTCAACGACTTCGAGGTCGGCAAGCGTCACGGCCTGCCGCAGATCAACGTGTTCGACCGCGAGAGCTGCATGGCCCTCGTCGACAATGAGGATTATCTGCGCGGGCTGCCCGAGGGCGCGCTGATGCTTGCGGAAGAGCTGCACAATGTCGATCGCTTCGCCGCGCGCAAGACGATCGTGGCGCGGCTGGAAGATTTCGGCTTCCTGGAAAAGATCGAGCCCAACACGCACGTGGTGCCGCATGGCGACCGTTCCGGCGTGGTCATCGAGCCCTATCTGACCGACCAGTGGTATGTCGACGCGAAGACGATGGCGCAGCCGGCAATCGCGGCCGTGCGTTCGGGCGCGACCAGCTTCGTGCCGAAGAACTGGGAAAAGACCTATTTCGAATGGATGGAAAACATCCAGCCCTGGTGCATTTCGCGCCAACTCTGGTGGGGCCACCAGATCCCGGCGTGGTACGGGCCGGACGGCAAGGTGTTCGTCGCCGAGACCGAAGATGAAGCCGTCGGCAACGCGCTCGGCTATTACGTCGAGCAGGAAGTCATCACGCCGGAGCAGGGGCGCGAGATGGCGCTGGATCCCGCCAAGCGCGATGGGTTCATCACGCGCGACGAGGACGTGCTCGACACCTGGTTCTCGTCCGGACTGTGGCCGTTCTCGACGCTCGGCTGGCCGGACGAAACGCTGGAAGTGAAGCGTTACTACCCGACCAACGTCCTCGTCACGGGATGGGACATCATCTTCTTCTGGGTCGCCCGGATGATGATGATGGGCCTGCACTTCATGAAGGAGGCGCCGTTCTCGACCGTCTACATCCACCGCCTCGTCCGCGACGAGAAGGGCGCGAAGATGTCGAAGTCGAAAGGCAACGTCATCGATCCCTTGGGCGTCATCGACGATTTTGGCGCGGACGCGCTGCGCTTCGCGTTGGCACGCGGCGCGGCTCACAACCACGATATCAAGCTTTCGCCGCAACTGGTCGAAACCAATCGCAATTTCGCGACCAAGCTCTGGAACGCCTGCCGCTTTGCCGAGATGAACGGCTGCGAGAAGCCGGACGGCTTCGATCCCGTGAACGCCAGGGAGACCCTGAATAGGTGGATCGCGCATGAGACGTCGCGTGCCACACGCGAGGTCACCGAGGCGATCGAGGGCTATCGCTTCAACGATGCGGCGAATGCGATCTACCGCTTCGTCTGGAACGTCTATTGCGACTGGTATCTCGAACTCGCAAAGCCGGTGCTGATGGGCGAGGAGGGCGCGGCGAAAACCGAGACCCGCGCCATGATCGCCTGGGCGCGCGACGAGATCCTCAAATTGCTGCATCCGTTCATGCCCTTCATCACCGAAGAGCTCTGGGCGGTGACGGCGAAGCGCGACGGCCTGCTGGTACTGGCCGAGTGGCCGCGCAAGGCGAGTTCGGTCACACCAGAGCAGATCGCCGCGATGGCGATGGCCGGGCCCGGCGATCCGCTGATCGCACCGGCCATGGCCGCGCTCGATGCCGGCGATTTCAGCGATCCCGCCGCCGAGGCCGAAATCGGCTGGGTGGTCGACCTCGTCACCGCCATCCGTTCGGTGCGCTCGGAAATGAACATCCCGCCGGCCACGCTGATCCCGCTGGTGCTGTCGGGTGCGTCAACGGAGACGAAGGAGCGCGCGCAGCGCTGGAACGACATCGTGAAACGCTTGGCTCGGCTGGCCGAGATTTCATTCGCCGACCGCCCGCCGGAAGGCGCGGTGCAGTTGCTCGTGCGCGGCGAAGTCGTGGCGCTGCCGCTCAAGGGCGTGATCGACCTTTCGGCGGAAAAAGCCCGTCTCGACAAGGAAATCGTCAAAGCCGACGCCGACATCAAGCGCGTCGACGCCAAGCTCGGCAATGAGAAATTCGTGGCGAATGCGCCCGAAGAGATCGTCGAGGAGGAAAAGGAAAAGCGCGAGGCGGCGGTGGCGCGCAAGGCGAAACTGCAGGAAGCGCTGGAGCGGTTGAGGCTGGCGTCCTGAATGATGGCTGACTGATGCAGTTTGAGTCATCATCGAGGAACGGATCGATGCTGGACCACGTCTCCATCACGGTATCCGATTTCGCCGCCGCTGAGCGCTTCTACGACGCGATCATGGCGGCGCTCGATGTCGTCAAGGTCGGCCGCAGCGACCGCTGGCTCGGCTATGGCGAACGCGCCGACGCGGAGTTTCCGGACCGCGTCTACATCGCCATCTACAGGGGCGCGGAACCGGACGAAGCCTCCAGCCGCCACTGGTGCTTCAAGGCAAAATCGCGAGTCGAGGTCGACGCGTTCTGGCGCGCCGGCATTGCCGCCGGTGGCACCGATGACGGCCCGCCCGGCCTGCGCCACTATCATGCCGCCTACTATGGCGCCTTCCTGCGCGACCCCGACGGCAACAAGGTCGAGGCCGTGTGTCACCGCGCGGAGTAGCCGCGCGATGCCTATCGGCGTGGGACTTGTCCCAATAGACCTCAGACGAACAGAAAATCGCTGGCGTGGAGCTGGCTCATTGTCTTGTTCTGAATCTCGATCGTGTTGTTGGCGTCGACCGTGATCACGACGCTGGTGCCGACCTCGGCCATGTGCGATTGCAGCGCGCTGAAGTCGGCAAACATCGTCTTGCTGAACTGAATGATGTCCTGCACGCCATCGGTGTTCTGGAAATCGGCGACGGTGTCCTTGCCGAAGTTGGGGGCGAACACGAATGTGTCGTTGCCGGTGCCGCCAGCCAGATAATCGTTCCCTGCGCTACCGGTCAGCCGATCGTTACCGCTGCCGCCGTACAGGAACTCGCTGCCGGTACCGCCCTGCAGGCTGTCGTTGCCGTCGTCTCCGAACATTTGGGTTGCCGCCGGGCCGCCTTTCAGTTGGTCATCACCGGCATTGCCATGCATGACGTCCAATCCGCCGCCGCCGGAGAGATAATCATTGCCGTCACCGCCATTCAGGACATTCGCTACCCAACTGCCATAGAGCTGGTCCTTGCCGCTGCCGCCGTCTAGCCGGGCGCCGGTGTCGCCGGCGCTGGCCTTGATGATGTCGTTGCCGTCGTCGCCGTAGAGTTGATCGGTTGCCGTGGCGATGCCGGCGCCGCTGTTGATCGTGTCGTCGTCTGCCCCGCCGTGGATCACATCCGCGCCGGGACCGCCGTTGATGGTGTCGTTGCCCGCGCCGCCCTGGATGATGTCCGTCCCGGCGCCGCCGTTGATCGCGTCGTTGCCGGCGCCTCCTTCAAGAATGTCATCGTCGGTCGACGATCCGAAGAATAGGGCTTGGCGGCCGGTCATGTCGTAGTGGATTGACTTGTTGTGATAGAGGTTCCAGGTGCCCGGCGAGCTCGGGTTGACTGCATCGGCAACCGACAGATGCTCACCGTTGACGGTGATATCCTTGATGTAAAGGTTGCGGTCGCCATTGGCGTTAGTGAAGTCGTTGATGAAGGCGAGGTCGAGACTCGATATGCTGCTCGGATTAGGGAATGTGAAGGTGAAGGTCTGAAAGCCCGATGGATCGGTCGCGCCGTGGAATTCGACGGTGCTGCCGATCTGCTGTCCGTTGATCAGGAACTGCATTTTGGCGCCGACGCCGTCGACGACGGAGCTGTAGCCCGTCACCGTGACTGACGTCTCGGTGAGTTTCGGAATTGTATCGGGGCCGCCGGTAATGGTGTCGTCGCCCCCGTCTGCCTTGATCGTGTCGTTGCCGACGCCGCCCGACAGCACGTCATTGCCGCCGCCGACATCCATCAAATCGGCAGAGGGAGAACCCGTCAGCGTCTGGCCTGGCGGCTGGTGCTGACCGCCGTACCATTCGGTAATCAACTCCTGCGCTGGCTTACCTTGGGGCGAGTAGCCGATCGGCGAGTATTTGTTGTTCGTATCCCAGTTCCAGATCGAGGCGCCCCTGAACCAGCTTCCGCCTTCCGATCCCCACACCTGAAAGAAGGCGTTGAAGGCATCGTATTGCTCCTGCACATCCTCCGTCGTGCCGTCGGCCCAGCCACCTGGGCTGATATTGGTTCCGTCGAGGCTGCGATAGCCGGTTTCGGTGAAGAACACCTGCTTGTCGTACTGCAAGGCAAGGGAATGGAAGAAATCGACCGGCGACATGTGATTCATCACCTTCGCCCAGTAGTCGTCCGTGGACATGCTGTTCCACGCATTGACCATCTCCTCGACGGTCGGATCGGTTGTCGTCGTCAGCGGCGGATAGGCGTTGATTCCGATGACATCGACCTTGTCCCAAAAGCTGACATTGATGGCTTCGTCGGTTGCGGCTGCATAGGTGATCTCGCCGTGGAACACGGCGCGTACGGAATCGATGAGGTCGACCCAGTAGCTTCGATATTGCGGTCCGGAGAGCTTGCCCAGCTCATTGCCGATCACAAGCATGGCGACTCCTGCTTGTTCGGCGATTTCAGCCATGTGAACCATATGGCTCTTGTAGGAAGCAAAGAAAGCGGCGGGATCGCTCGGATTGAGCACGTATGCAAGCGAGCCGTCGAGGGCCGAGACCATGGGCTTCAGCGTGACCGAAAGGCCGAGCGCCTGCGCATTTGCCATAGCCTGGAGAATGTTGGCGTCGCTCTCGGTCTTGTTGGGATCGGCGAAGACGTCATTCGACGTCCTGGTTTGCATAAAGAGCCGTGGAGCGAGCTCGATCGAGTTTGCATTGGTGCCCGCGATCGCCTGCATGGCGGCGAGCGCGGAACTGGCGACGAATGCACCATTGTAGTTGGAGAGGAATCCAAATCCTTGAACAGGAAACACGCCAGCCATTGTACAGCTCCTTTTCTCTTGAAGTTTCTGTTGCTGTGTGGTGGCTCCGTGGTTGCAGCATTACGCTGCGCGTTCCACGTGTTCGACGCAGTACAATTCCTGAGCACTTCACTTTTCGCAAAGCGAAACAGCAGACCACACTTACGTATTCAACGTGGGCGTGTCGTGACGGGATTGAGTCGATGTTGCGATTGTTGAAATAGCGATGCGCAACGTTACGGCGATGTCTACCATTTCAGTTCAATTCGAAACGACTGCTCGGGGAATTCGGGTTATTCAACCGCCGTCGCAGTTCCACTGCCTCGGTGCGCCGATCCGCGCGCTTGCGATGATGTCGGGTTTTGCTCGAGCGCGCATACGGATCCCCGCCCGATCGGATCGAGGCCTCGCCCGAACTGCACGATCATGGGGTGACCAATTTGTAGGCAGACAACCGGCGTCAGGATTGTCGCAGACGTTTTTCTACACAGCGGCTCCGGCATTTTGCATAATGGCGTTGCAAATGTGCAGCAGCTCGACGAGGAAAGCAGTTGGACCAGCGGCTGTTCCGTTCCCGAAGCAGGGCTACGCCGGATGATCCAGGCGGTCTGCGCCGATCTGCAGCGGATCGCTCACGTCCCGACGCTGCCGCTGAGATGGCGCGCATCTTGGACGAGCCACCGATGTTGGTGCCTGAGGTTTTGCATGGTGATACGCGGCTGACGCGGAAGTGGGCGCATGGTGGGCTGCAAGAGGATTACATGCGCGGCGTGGCTGGATACGTTGCGGTCGGCTGCTACGAAGGACAGCACGAGATATCCTGGCGGATCGAGAACAAGTGCCTGACATCCCGGACCAACCCGAAAGCCTTCACCCTCATTCCGAAAGGCGTTGATGGCCACTGGAATATTGCTGGCCCCGTGGTCGTTTCGCATGTCTACCTCACTCAGGAGCGCCTCCAGGCATGCGCCGACGAGATTGCAGGCGGAAGACGTATCGAGATTCTTCCGCGTGTTGCTTTCGCCGATCCTGCGGCGGCAGGGCTGCTTGAAATTCTCAGCCACGAGGCGGCGCGGGACAGTGCATCGTCCCGTCTGTTCGTGGAGCAGGCGATCGACCTCCTTTGCGCGCGGCTGATCCGCGAGCATTCATCATTTGGCAGCTTGCCTGCTCAGGTCAGAAAGGGCGGGCTTGCTGACTGGCAGGTGCGGCGTGTCACGACGTTTATGCGAGAGAACCTCGAACAGCCTATCGGGCTCGGCGAACTTGCCACGCTTGTCGGCTTGAGCCGCTTCCACTTCTGCACTGCATTTCGGCAGTCGACCGGCCAGACCCCGCATGCATGGTTGACAGCACAACGCATGCGCCGCGCCCGCGAGCTTCTCGCCCATTCAGGCCTGAGCGTCACGGAGGTCGCGCTTGCAGTCGGTTACGAGACGCCGTCAGCCTTCACGGCGGCTTTCCGAACGATCGTCGGCGTGACGCCATCGGCGTTCCGACGCGCTCTGTAGGAAGTGCCCGGCGGCACTTCATCGCAAGACCGCGATAGTCGCCGCAATATCCGAACGGTACACCCCGCTAGGTTCATGCTTAGTTCGCGGGGCCGCTTCCGAGCATCGAAGAGGAATTTTGGCGCCATCTCGTCGCAATCGGCGAACGATCCTTACCCCAACAAGCAAGCGAGCAGACGACCATGAGAAACGATGAGCCGTTCACCGACGGTGCTGTTGAGACTGAAGAACGGCATGGCGGATTATCGCGCCGTTCGATCCTGCTTACGGTCGGGGGAGTGGTCACTCTCGCGGCGGCATCGGAAGTCGCCGCGCAACCCATCTCTGAACGGTCTCCCGCCACATCTCCGGGACGGGTCCGCCTGGTCGTCAACGGCAGTCAGCATGAGCTTGACCTGGATCCCCGCCGCTCACTGCTCGATGTGCTGCGCGAGACGCTCGATCTCACCGGCACGAAGAAGGGGTGCAATCAGGGCGCCTGCGGTGCTTGCACCGTCCTTCTCAACGGCAGGCGGATCGTCTCCTGCCTGACGCTGGCTGCGATGCATGACGGGGCCGAGATCAAGACGATCGAGGGCCTTGAAACAAATGGCGAGCTTCATCCGCTCCAGGCTGCGTTCGTCGAGCACGACGGTTTGCAGTGCGGCTTCTGCACCCCCGGACAGATCATGTCGGGAATAGGCTGCATCGCGGAAGGCCATGCAGGTTCGCCGGATGAAATCAGGTTTTGGATGAGCGGCAATATCTGCCGCTGCGGCGCCTATCCGGGCATCGTCGCTGCGGTCGCCGACGCGGCCAAGAGGGCCTGACCATGCTTCCATTCACGCTCGAGAAGGTGACCTCTGTTCAGGCCGCCATCGCCGCCGCATCATCCGGCCGACGTTTCATCGCCGGCGGCACGACGTTGATCGACCTCATGCGCGAGGAGGTGGAGCAGCCGGCGAATCTTGTCGACATCAACACGCTCCCGCTTTCCGAAATCCGTATCGAGGGCTCCGTTCTCGTGATCGGTGCGCTCGCCCGCATGGCCGATGTTGCCGCCCACGCGGGCGTGCAGCGCCTGCACCCGCTCGTCGCCGAAAGCCTGATCGAGGGCGCCTCGCCGCAATTGCGCAACATGGCTTCCATCGGCGGCAACCTGCTCCAGCGCGTGCGCTGCCCCTATTTCCGGATGCACGATGCGCCCTGCAACAAACGCACCCCGAACTCCGGCTGCGCCGCAATCGATGGCCTCAATGCCGGGCACGCCATTCTGGGCACGAGCAATCATTGCGTGGCAACGCATCCTTCGGACGTTGCCGTCGCGCTGGTCGCGCTCGATGCCACGATGCAGGTGAGGGGGCCGCGGGGCGAGCGCACCTTTCCGGTCGAGGAACTGTTTCGCTTGCCAGGCGATACGCCGCATCTCGAACAAACGCTGCTGCCTGGCGAGCTCATCCTCGCGGTGCGGGTCCCCGGCGGTCCGTTCAGCCGGCGGGCGCGCTATCTCAAGGTGCGCGACCGCGCTTCTTACGAGTTCGCGCTCGTATCCGCCGCAGCCGCACTGGATGTCGAGGACGGCGTGATCCGTCGGGCGCGGCTCGCTGTCGGCGGCGTGGGCACTCGGCCGTGGCGTCTGCGCACGGTGGAGAACGCGCTGATCGGCAAGGCACCGGATCGTAAAATCTTCGAAACAGCCGCCCGGCTGGCGCTCGAAGGGGCCCGTCCGTTGTCGGGCAATCATTACAAGCTCGAACTCCTGCCCCGGACGATCGTCCGCGCTCTTGAAATGACGGGAGAAGCCGCATGACGACCAACGTGATCGGAAAGCCGCTGCCGCGCGTGGATGGTCGTGCCAAGGTCACTGGCGCGGCCCGCTATGCGGCCGATTTCAACCAGGGCGGCCAGGCCCATGCGGTGATCGTCGGTGCCACGGTGGGTCTCGGTCGCGTGACCGGTATCGAGACCGGGCCGGTTGAGAAGATGCCGGGAGTCGTTGCTGTCATCACCCATCGCAATGCGCCACGCCTGCCATACGCACCCCACAAGAGCTATATCGATCCGGCGACAGGCGAGCGGCTGCATGTGCTGCAGGACGACCACGTGCGCTTCTACGGGCAACCGGTCGCGATCGTCGTCGCCGATACGCTCGACCAGGCGGAACGCGCGGCTGCGGCGCTGCGCATCTCCTACGCGGCCGAGCGGCCGCTCGTTGATCCTGCCGACCCAAAAGCCCAACCTGTCGTTCCGGAAGCCGGGAAGCAGCCGGACGCGAGACTGCCGGCCGACACCGCGCGCGGCAGTGCCGACAGCGCTCTCGCGGACGCGCCGGTGAAGGTCGACGAGATCTATGAAATCGCGCGCGAGAACCACAATCCAATGGAGCCGCACGCCACTGTCGCGGCCTGGAATGGCAATCGGCTGACGCTGTGGAGCAAGAGCCAGTTCGTCGTCAACGAACAGGCCGAGATCGCAGCCGTGTTCGGCCTGCCGCCGGAGAACGTACAGGTGATCTGTCCGTTTATCGGCGGTGCCTTCGGCACGTCGCTCAGGACGTGGCCGCATGTGACGCTTGCGGCCATAGCGGCGCGACAGGTGGGACGTCCCGTCAAGCTCGTTCTCACGCGCAAGCAGATGTTCTTCATGACGGGCCACCGGCCCCGCACCCTGCAGCGAATGGCTCTCGGGGCCACGGCGGACGGCAAGCTCACCAGCATTGTGCACGAGGGCACCGGCGAGACGAGCCGCTACGAAGAATTCATGGAGGCCCTGACCTCGGTCACGAGCTTCCTGTACTCCACGCCGAACGTGCGGACCCGCTATCGGCTGCTGCCACTCGATATCGGCACCCCGAACCACATGCGCGGCCCCGGTGAGGCAAGCGGTGTCTTTGCGCTCGAATGTGCCGTGGATGAACTGTCGTACAAGCTCGGAATCGATCCGATCGATCTGCGGCGCCGCAACGAGCCGGCGATCGATGAGGGCGAGAACAAGCCGTTCTCCAGCCGGTCGCTGATGAAATGCCATGACCTTGCCGCCGAACGTTTCGGCTGGTCGCGGCGGGTACCTGAACCTCGTTCGATGCGCGATGGCCGGCTGCTGGTCGGCATGGGCGTGGCATCGGCGAGCTATCCGGCCTTCCATGCGCCGGCGAACGCGCGGGCGCGGCTGCTCCCGGACGGCACGGCCGAAGTTGAAGTCGCGGCAAGCGACATGGGTCCCGGCACCTACACGTCGATGACGCAGATCGCCGCCGAGACGCTGGGACTGCCTGTTGAACGGGTGCGCTTCAGCCTCGGCCGCTCTGACTATCCGCCGGCCCCATCCCATGGCGGCTCATGGACGATGGCCTCGGTAGGTTCTGCGATCCGCGCCGCCTGCCTGGCCGTGCAGCAGGAAGCCGCAAAGCGCCCTCAGGACGGCCGACCCATCGAGGCTACGGCTTCGGCTCAGCGCGATCCCGATGTCGCGGCCCGATTTTCGATGCACTCCTTTGGAGCTGTATTTGCGGAGGTGGCCGTCGATCCCGATGTCGGCACGATCCGGCTGCGCCGCGCCATGGGCGCCTATGGCATCGGCCGCGTCGTCAATCCGCGACTTGCGAGGAGCCAATGCATTGGCGGCATGATCGGGGGGATGGGCATGGCGCTGATGGAACGCACTGTCCTCGATCCGCGCGACGGCCGCCCGGTCAACGCCCATATGGCCGATTACCTGCTGCCCGTGAATCTCGACATTCCCCAGCTTGAAGCGCACTTCGTCGAGGAGACAGATCCACACGTCAATGCTCTTGGTGTCAAAGGCCTCGGCGAGATCGCGCTTGTCGGCATGGCCCCCGCCATCGCCAACGCCGTCTTTCACGCCACAGGCAAGCGCGTGCGCAGCTTACCGATCCGGATTGAAGATGTGCTGACCGTGTAGCTCTCACCTGAGCGCCTCAAGAATGGAGATTGGCCGAACAGTTGGGATGACGCGCTCAAACCGTAGACCCGCCGCCTCGAATAGAGCAGCATACTGAGTCACCGTGCGCTCGACGCCCCCGGTCACAACCAACATCTGGGCGTCGATAAGTTTGATCGATTCGGGTTCGTTGCCCGAATGAACGATCGTCTCCGCAACCAGCACCCTGCCGTCCGACTTCATGGCGTCGCGACATTTGCGCAGGATCATGACCGCCTTTTCATCGTTCCAGTCGTGGATAACTTTCTTCAGCACATAGACGTCAGCGCCCGCTGGAACAGATTCAAAGAAGTCTCCGGCAACAAAGTCTGTGCGGGGCAGATGACCTCCGGCACCTGCCCGCGCCGCCGCGATGCCCGATGGAAGGTCGTAGAGTACGCCCGACAGATGCGGATGGCGCGCGAGGATGGCCGACAGGAGTTGCCCGTGGCCGCCACCGATGTCCACGACTTTGGAAAAGGGCGTGAAATCATAGGCCTCTGCAACCGCTTCATTGCTACCCTGGCTCAGGGCGATCATTGCGCTCTGGAAGAGCGCAGCTTCGGCCGGGTGGTCGGCCAGCCAATCGAAGCGGGATTTTCCAAACGTTTCGTCAAAAGCTGGCAGGCCCGTCTGCACCGAATGGCCGAGCTGCGCGAAGGCCAGATATGGCTCGCTATTGATCATTCGGATCAGGTCGCGCGGACTCGATCGCTGATCAGAGCGTAACAACGAACTTAGTTCAGTTTGACCGAAGCGACGCTCGGAGGTCTCACGAAATACTCCTTCGGCGGCCAGCAATCGCATGATTCTGTAGAGCGCGTCGGCGTGGGTGCTGGTCTGCGCTGCCAGATCGTCTACGCTCTGTTCGCCGTCGGCTAGTCGGTCGGCAATCTCAAGATCCGCGACAACCCGCAGTGCCTGGGAAACCGCGAAACCAAAACCAAGCCGAATTAGCTTTTCCGCTGGAATTGTCATGGCGCTCCTCCTGCCGCCAATGTTGATATCATACAATGACAGGCTCACGTATTGGCGGTTCTGGATCGCGCTCGCGGCCTTGAATGTTCGGACTGGCTCAAGCTCGGAAGCCAACGTTTGCCTACTCACTTGCTAGAGGCAGTTGAAATCACAGGTCCCGCGCCGCTGCGCGAATACGCGATTTTCTCTTGTAGCTTCAAGCTGATTTGCCCCGTCCAGCCATCGCCGCAAAAATATTCCGCTTCGCGCTGACCCCAAATCACCTCTACAACTCCCGCCATCCCGTCCCGAAGAAGAGGGGCGTTGGCCATCGTCACGAACGTTGGGGCGGGTTGCGGTGGACGCGGCAGCGTCGGGCGCGAGAGGTGTTCGCAGGGCGGTTTTTACCGTGAGTGAACACAGTGCGCAGGACGTACGGCGCTTAAACGCTTTCGCCATTCCTTCTGCCGGCAGGCACTTGGCTGGTTGAAGTCTGTGGTGAGGGAAGCCGCGTACGGCAAAACCGTGTGGTCCCGGCGCCCGTGGCTGGTGTCAAGCTGGCAGAGGTTTGCAGGCGCCCAACCGTGGCATGCGAGCCGTCAATTCGTCAGTGATGGAGGCAAGAGGAATTCGTCTCCAAGGAGAGCGCGGCATAAGCCGTAAACCCACTGCGCAGGGAATGCCGGGCTGCTCCGGCTGTACCTGTATGCTCGTGTGCGCGCACTCTTAAGTGCATTTGCACACGGGACCGCGGGTGCAGCAAGCACCCGGCATTCCCTGCGCCCTCTCACTTCTGGGGCGAACGATTTGCAAAAGCCCGGGCGCATCGTGTCGCGGGAACGCCGACACACATTCGCTGTCATCGCCCGGCTTGACCGGGCGACCCAGTATCCCAGAGACGTCGATGATTGAACCGAGAAGCCGCGGCGTACTGGATCCCCCGCATGCGCGGGGGATGACAACTATTGATGTTGATGCAGCTCCCCCGTCAAAAACCGCTTGCTCAAAAACCTCGACCCCTTCAATCCGTAGCGCCACGGCAGATCGACCGCTTTTGTAATTCCGATCCGTACTCCAACAATGGTCTCGGGCTTGCCGACTCGCGCATGCAGCGCAAACGGAGGCTGATCGAGCGGCAGCTCGCTGTGCCTGATCGTGATCCCGAGCGCCTCGCAGAGCTTGCCCGGGCCCGAGCACAGCGCGCGCTCGTCCTGGAGGCCGCGGCGGCGGCGCATCGCGGGTATGCCATGGGTCGGTTGCAGTGCGCGTATCAGGACGGCGCTGGCCGAACCTTCCTCTTCGCAGACGAAATTGGCGCACCAGTGGATGCCGTAGGAGCGGTAGACATAGGCAAAACCCGGCGGGCCGAACATCACCCGGTTGCGCGGTGTCGGTCCGCGAAATGAATGCGCGGCCGGGTCCAGATGGTGATAGGCTTCGACCTCCACGATCATACCGCCGACGCCGTCGACCAGGAGCGTTGCCCCGATCAGGTCGGGCGCGACCTCGTGCACGCTGCGGTCGAAAAACGAGCGTTTCAGCGGCTTGCCGAGCCGGGGGGCGGCGCCCTCGGCGGGCTTGGGGTTTTGAACTATTTTCAAGTGAGAATCGTTCGCGGAAGGGTGAAATTCGTCATTATCTTGCACGATCTGCCGGGTTTCGCGAGGCCGACCTGTGGGCCTTCCGCGGGCCAGGTTGCAGGTTTCCGCAACAGAGTTGCAGGCGCGAGCAACACGGATTAGCTAGGTGTTCTCGCAATTTTCCGGACTTAACATGGTCGTCCTCGTCGATACCGTCTCCCTGAACCAGGTTCGCCCGCGTCACCCCGAAAAGGTGAACCGGCCGGATGCGCTATCGCCGCCGAAGCCGGACTGGATCAGGGTGCGCGCGCCGAACACCCGCGGCTATGCCGACACGAGGAAGATCGTCAAGGAGAACGGCCTCGTCACGGTCTGCGAGGAGGCCGGCTGCCCGAATATCGGCGAGTGCTGGGACAAGAAGCACGCCACCTTCATGATCATGGGGGACACCTGCACGCGGGCCTGCGCGTTCTGCAACGTCAAGACCGGCATGCCCGGCGCGCTCGACGCCAATGAGCCGGAACATGTCGCGGAGGCGACCTTCAAGCTCGGGCTGACTCATGTCGTGGTGACCTCGGTCGATCGCGACGATCTCGCCGACGGCGGCGCCGAGCACTTTGCGCAGACGATTCGCGCCATTCGCGCGCGCTGCCCGACCACGACCATCGAAATCCTCACCCCCGACTTCCTGCGCAAGGAAGGCGCGCTGGAGGTGGTCGCGGCGGCCAAGCCGGACGTGTTCAACCACAATCTGGAAACCGTGCCGGCGCGTTATCTCACGGTACGCCCGGGCGCGCGCTACTTCCATTCGATCCGGCTGTTGCAGCGGGTCAAGGAAATCGATCCCACCATCTTCACCAAGTCAGGCATCATGGTCGGCCTCGGCGAGGAGCGCCACGAGGTGCTGCAGGTGATGGACGATCTGCGCTCGGCGGACGTCGATTTCCTGACCATCGGGCAGTATCTGCAGCCGACCCGCAAGCACCACGCCGTCATGCGCTACGTGACGCCGGACGAATTCGCGGGCTACGAGAAGGTCGCCTATACCAAGGGTTTTCTGATGGTGTCGGCCAGTCCGCTGACCCGCTCGTCGCACCATGCGGGTGAGGATTTTGCCAAGCTCAGGGCGGCGCGGGCTGCGCTACACGGTTGAGCGCGTCCAATGCCTCGCTTTTCCAGCAAGCGCCGGGTTCATCATACCGCGTCGCACATGTTCGATCTGGTCGCCGATGTCGAGCGCTATCCGGAATTCGTGCCGCTGTGCCAATCGCTGAGGATACGGCAGCGCACGCAGAAGGCCGACGGCATTGAGGTGATCGTCGCCGACATGACGGTATCGTTCAAGCTGGTGCGGGAGTCCTTCACCAGCCGGGTGACGCTGGACCGGCCGAACCTGAAAATCATGGTCGAATATCTGAAGGGCCCGTTCAGCAACCTCGAAAACCGCTGGACGTTCGAGCCGAAATCCGAAACCGACTGCGACGTCGGATTCTTCCTGTCCTATGAATTCAAGAGCCGGATGCTGGCAATGCTGATGGGGACGATGTTCGATACCGCATTCCAGCGTTTTGCCCACGCGTTCGAAAAGCGGGCGGACGTGATTTATGGGAAGCCCGTCACCGGCACCCGAAGCTAGGCTCCGCAACTCGGCGCGCTCGGCTCTTCGGAAAGATTCCAGGGAACAACTACGGAACGGTTGAGATGACGACATTCGAACGCGTTGGCTTTATCGGCCTTGGTGGAATGGGGCGAGGCTTGGTCAAGAACCTCGTCGCCAAGGGCGTGGCGGTCACCGCCTATGATATCAACCCGGCGGCTGTGGCGGGCGCCAAATCGTTCGGCGCGACCGCTGCCAGCGGTCTTCAGGAAATTCGCGACAATTGCCGCGTCATCATGATTTGCGTCAACGAGGCCGAGGATGTCGAGGCGTTGATGGTTTGCAGCGATGGGCTGCTCGCCAGTCCGGCACCGGGCTTCATCATCGTGGATCACACCACCGGCAGCCCGCAGATGGTCGCCAAGCTCGACCGCATGGTGCGCGCGGCCGGCGGTCGCTACGCCGAAGCACCGATGACGCGAACCCCGAAACACGCCGACGCCGGCAAGGTCAACGTGCTGTTCGGCGGTGAGCGCGACCTGCTCGACGACCTCAGGCCCTATTTTGAACGCTATGCCGAAAACATCTTCCACATCGGCCCGCTGGGGCATGCGATCCGCCTCAAGCTCATTCACAACTATATCGCCTTCGCCAATGTGGCGGCGTGGTGTGAAGGCTTTGCGCTCGCCGCAAAGGACGGGCTCGATCTTTCCCAGGTGATCCGCATCATCTCGGCGGCCGGCGGCAAGAGCGGCATGCTCGATCTTTACGGCCAGGCCACGCTCGATGGCGACTTCACGCCGCTGATGTCGCTGGCGAACGCCCGCAAGGACGTCCGCTATTATGCGCGCTGGCTGGAGGAGGCGGGTCTGCCCGGGTTCATGGCGGAAGCGGTGCATCAGACCTACCGGCAGGCGGCGCTGCTCGGGCACGACGGCGAATCCTGCACTGCCGTCATCAAGGCCTACGAGGCCGTGACGGGCGTGGCCGCGCGGGTAGGACCGAAAGAGCAACAACAAGGCAACTGAGGGACGAGCCGATGGACGCAAATCTTCGAACCGGTGGCCATATTCTCATCGAGCAACTGGCCTTGCACGGCGCCGACACCGTGTTCGGCGTGCCCGGGGAAAGCTTCCTGGCAGCTCTCGACGGCATGTACCAGAGCCAGCGCGTGCGTTTCATCAACGCGCGGCAGGAGGGGGGCGCTGCCATGATGGCGGAGGCCTATGGCAAGCTGACGGGACGGCCCGGCATCGTGTTCGCCACCCGCGGCCCCGGCGCCACCAATGCTTCCTCCGGCGTCCATGTCGCGTTCCAGGACTCGACGCCGCTGATCCTGCTGCTTGGCCAGGTTGGACGCGACATGATGGAACGCGAGGCGTTCCAGGAAATCGATTATCGCCAGATGTTCGGGCCGATGGCGAAATGGGTCGCCCAGATCGACGATGCGCGGCGGATTCCCGAGTTCATTTCGCGCGCCTTCTTCACCGCGACATCGGGCCGTCCCGGTCCGGTCGTGCTGGCGCTGCCCGAGGACATGCTCACCGACACCGCCGAGGTGGCGGATGCGCCGCCCTACAATCCGATTCCGGTCGCGCCCGATGACGGCGCCTTGCGGCAATTCCATGCGCTGCTGTCGGAGGCGAAGAGGCCGTTCCTGATCGTCGGCGGCGGCGGATGGAGCGATCAGGCTCGTCGCGATCTCGAAACGTTTGCCGCTGCGCACGAGGTTCCAGTCGGCGTTTCGTTCCGATGCCAGGACTATTTCGACAATCTGCATCCGGCCTATGGCGGCCATGTCGGCATCGGTCTCGACGCAAAAATCGCCGACCGGATCCGAACCAGCGATCTGGTGATCGCGCTTGGCGCGAGGCTGGGGGAGGCCACCACATCCGGCTATACGTTGTTCGATGTTCCGAAACCGAAGCAGCCGCTGGTTCATATCTATCCCGACCCGGAAGAGATCGGACGCGTCTATTCGCCGACGCTCGGCGTGGTCGCGAGCGGCGCGGCCTTTGCAGTTGCGATCAAGCGGCTGGAGCCGAAACATCAATCGCGCGCCGACTATCTCAAGGCGGCGCATGCCGACTATCTCGCCTTCACCGAGCCGACGCGGTCGCCCGGCGACGTGCAGCTCTCGCAGATCGTGCGCAGTTTGAGCGATCGCTTGCCCCATGACACCATCATCTGCAATGGCGCCGGCAACTATGCCGTCTGGGTGCACCGCTTCTGGCGCTATCGGCAATTTCGCACCGAACTGGCGCCGACGTCGGGATCGATGGGATATGGCCTGCCCGCGGCCGTGGCCGCCAAGCTGATGCATCCCGAGCGCACCGTCATTGCATTTGCCGGCGACGGCTGCTTCCAGATGACCGGGCTGGAGTTCATGACGGCGGTCGAACACCGGCTGCCGCTGATCGTGATCGTTTGCAACAACGGCATGTATGGAACGATCCGCATGCACCAGGAGCGGACCTATCCCGGCCGTGTCTCCGGCACTGATCTGGCCAATCCCGATTTCGCGGCGCTGGCCCGCGCTTGTGGCGGATTTGGCGCCCACGTTGAGCGCACTGAGGACTTTGCCAGCGCTTTCGACGAAGCGGTGGCAAGCGGACTGCCGGCCATCATCGAGCTTTCGATCAGCCCGGAAGCTTTGACGCCGACAAGCTCGCTGAGCGAGACGCGCGCCAAGGCGTTGGCTGCGCTGGCCTGATCTGATTAAGTCCGCGGCGGCCGGCGCCGCTTGACGGCGCTCCGGCGCGGGCTGCGCGCCACCCGCGGCCGTAACCGGCTCACGGCTTCCCGGCGCGACTTGGCAGGCGGCTGCGGTCCGCGCGCCAATTCCATCAGCATACGCAGCGCTTCCACGACCGAGCGCTGGCGCACGGTGGTGCGGCCAATGGCGCCAAAACGGAATTCGCGGTGCAGGATCTTGCCATCGCGTGACGCAACGGCGAAATGCACGAGGCCGACCGGCTTGCCCGGTGTGGCTCCGCCCGGACCTGCAATGCCGGTGATGGATACCGCGAGATCCACGCCGGCCTTTTCCAGCGCGCCGACCGCCATTGCAGTCGCGGTTTCCTTGCTGACTGCGCCGAAGGTTGTCAGCGTCGAGGCTTTGACGCCGAGCATCGCGCGCTTGGCTTCATTGGAATAGGTGACGAAACCGCGGTCGATCACGTCCGAAGAGCCCGGAATATCGGTCAGCGCACCGGCGACCAGGCCGCCCGTGCAGGATTCTGCGGTGGCAATCGTCAGCTTGCGCATCCGGCACAAATCAAGCAGCGAGCGGGCGAGGGCGCGGGCGTCGCTGCCGCTCATCTTACTCGCTCCAACCCTTATCGTCCCAAGGCAGGCGGATGGTGGCGCTCGCGGTCGCGGCGATGCCTTCCTCGCGGCCGGTAAAGCCGAGCCGTTCGCTGGTGGTCGCCTTCACCGCAACGCGGGAAATATTGAGCCCGGTGATCTCGGCAATGCGGGCGCGCATGGTATCGCGCAGCGGCCCGATCTTCGGGCGCTCGCAGATCATCGTGACCTCGAGATTGGCGATTCGTCCGCCGCGCGCGGCGACGCGCTCGACGGCATATTTGAGGAATTTGTCCGACGCAGCACCCTTCCACTGCGGGTCGCTCGGTGGAAAGTGCGAGCCGATATCGCCGTCGGCCAGCGCGCCGAGGATGGCGTCGACCAGAGCATGCAGGCCGACGTCGCCATCGGAATGGGCGAGAAAGCCGCGGGTGTGCGGCACGCGAACGCCGCAGAGCATAAGATGATCGCCGTCGCCGAAGGCGTGCACGTCGTAGCCTGTGCCGGTCCTGATGTCGCCGAGCTGGGCGGCGAGGCGGGCTTCCTCGCGGATGAAATCTTCTGGCGTCGTCAGTTTCATGTTTGCAGGATCGCCTTCAAAGGTCGCCACCGTCAATCCCGCCCACTCCGCGAGCGCCGCATCGTCGGTGAAATCGCTGCGGCCATCGCGCGCGGCGCGGCGATGGGCATCGAGAATGACATCGAAGCGAAACGCTTGCGGCGTTTGCGCGATACGCAACCATGCGCGTTCGGGCGTCGCCTCGACGTGACCGGCATCACCGACCTGCTTGATCGTGTCGGTAACGGGAATTGTCGGAACAGCGGCGCCCGTCCGACCCGCAGCATCGATCGCGCGCGAAATTACCGCCGAGGTCACGAAGGGCCGCGCGGCATCGTGGATCAGAACGATGTCGGGCTTCTCCGCAGCCAGCGCCTCGAGTCCGGCATGCACCGAGGCCTGACGTGTCGCGCCGCCATTCGTTGGAGGTTGATGGCGCAGTCCCGCGACGGCTTCACTGAAAACGGCGGCGTCATCGGGATTCACCACCGGTTGCACGGCGAAGATATCTGGATGCTTGCTGAACGCTTGCATGGCGCGGAAGATCACCGTCTGCCCACCGATCTCGCGATATTGCTTTGGACCCCCGGCGCCGGCGCGAAGCCCGCGTCCGGCTGCGACGAGAATGGCTGCGGTGCGCTCGGGTCTGGGCATCTGGACTCAAATACGAATGAATCGGGGTGGTGAGGGGCGGGTGCGCTGGCGCACAGCCCTTACCACGCTGAATAGGGAAAAACAGAGCGATTCCCGCTAGCTGTGGGAAAAGCAGTTTTTGTTGCAGTGCACTTGCACAAATGATAGTTCTGTCTAAAGTGTAGGCAAGAAGCTTGACTGCCCAAGATTTGTGCTCACAATATGCGTCGACGGTTGCAATGAAGCCGCCGCCCCAACCATGAGAACGCCGTGACCGGCCCGGAAAGTTCACGTTCTAAGCCGTTGAAAATAGGCGAAATTGCTGTCGCCAACCGGGTTCTCCTGGCGCCGATGTCCGGCGTCACCGATGCCCCCTTTCGACGCCTTGCCGCCAATCTCGGCGCCGGACTGGTCGTCTCCGAGATGACCGCCAGCGACGAACTCGTGCACGGCAGGCCGATGTCGCTTCTGCGCTGCGAGACGGCCGGCGTCGGGCCGCACGTCGTTCAGCTCGCGGGCTGCGAGGCGCACTGGATGGCGGAGGGGGCAAGGGTTGCCGAAGCGGCGGGCGCCGACATCATCGATATCAACATGGGCTGCCCGGCGCGTCATGTCACCGGCGGCCAGTCCGGCTCGGCGCTGATGCGCGATCTCGATCATGCGCTCAAGCTGATCGAGGCCACGATCGCGGCGGTCAAGGTGCCGGTGACGCTGAAGATGCGGCTCGGCTGGGACGACCGCTCGCTCAATGCGCCCGAGCTGGCGCACCGCGCGGAAGCCGCCGGGGTGCAGATGATCACCGTGCATGGGCGCACGCGTTGCCAGTTTTACAAGGGCGTCGCCGATTGGGCCGCCGTGCGCGCGGTCAGGCACGCGGTTTCCGTGCCGCTCGTCGTCAACGGCGACATCACCTCATTCGACAAAGCGGTGCAGGCGTTGGATGCATCAGGGGCGGACGCCGTGATGATCGGGCGCGGCGCGCAGGGTCAACCCTGGCTGCCGGGCCAAATCGGACGTCGGCTCGAAACCGGGAAGGCGGAGGCGATGCCGTCGCTGGCCGAACAACTCGCGCATATGCGCGCACTCTACGATGAAGTCTGTAGCCATTACGGGCTGCGCATCGGGCTCAAGCACGCACGCAAGCATCTCGGCTGGGCGCTGGAGGTCGCGGCGCAATGCAGCCGCGCCCCGGCGGAGACGCTGAAGGGCTGGCGGCAAAGGATTCTGACGTCGGAGGATCCGTACCGCGTGCACCAATCTCTGCAGGACGCGTTCGACGATTTCGCATGGAGTGCTGCTGCATGAATTCGGTTGCAGAACATCGCCGCCCCGTGCCCTCCGAGAGCGAAGCCATCCTCAACGCGCTGCCCAACCCGGTGCTGCTGGTGGCGCCGGACGGCCGCATCGTCGACGCCAACATCGCCGCCGAATCCTTCTTCGAGATTTCGACGCAGTTCCTGCGTCGGCAATCCCTGAAAGAGCTGGTGCCATTCGGCAGTCCGTTGCTGGCGCTTATCGACCAGGTGCGATCGAGCGGCTCGCCCGTCAACGAGTACAAGGTCGATCTCGGCACGCCTCGCATCGGCGGCGATCGCCAGGTCGATCTGCACGTCGCCCCGCTCACCGAACGGCCCGGCCATATCGTCGTGATGCTGCAGGAGCGCACCATCGCCGACAAGATGGACCGACAATTGACGCATCGGAGCGCAGCGCGCTCGGTAATCGCGCTGGCCGCGATGCTGGCGCACGAAATCAAGAACCCGTTGTCCGGCATCCGCGGCGCGGCACAATTGCTGGAGCAGCAGGCCTCATCCGAGGACCGCATGCTGACGCGGCTGATCTGCGATGAAGCCGACCGAATCGTCACCCTGGTCGACCGCATGGAAGTGTTCGGCGACGACCGCCCGGTGGCGCGCGGGGCGGTCAACATCCATTCCGTGCTCGATCACGTGAAGCGGCTGGCGCAATCCGGCTTCGCTCGCAACATCCGCTTCATCGAGGAATACGATCCGTCATTGCCGCCAGTGCTGGCCAATCAGGACCAGCTCATTCAGGTCTTCCTCAACCTCGTGAAGAACGCCGCCGAAGCGGTTGCCGATCTCGGCAGCGATGCGGAAATCCAACTTACCACCGCGTTCCGCCCGGGCGTCCGCTTATCGGTGCCGGGGAAGAAATCGCGGGTGTCGCTGCCGCTGGAATTCTGCGTCAAGGACAACGGTTCCGGCGTGCCGGAAGACCTGTTGCCGAATCTGTTCGATCCCTTCGTGACGACCAAGCAGACCGGGAGCGGGCTGGGCCTCGCGCTGGTTGCCAAGATCGTCGGCGATCATGGCGGCATCATCGAATGCGAATCGCAGCCGCGGAAGACCACGTTCCGCGTGCTGATGCCGATGTTCAATCCAACCAAACAGTTCGACCAAAGCAACCGCGACGGCGTTCCGGGTACGCTGCCGCCTGCCTCACAGGACGCAAGATGAGGAATACCAATGCCCGCAGGTAGCATACTCGTTGCCGATGACGACACCGCCATCCGCACGGTTCTGAACCAGGCTCTTTCGCGCGCCGGATATGAAGTACGCCTGACCGGGAACGCCGCAACGCTGTGGCGCTGGGTGAGTCAGGGCGAGGGCGATCTCGTCATCACCGATGTGGTGATGCCGGACGAGAACGCGTTCGACCTCCTGCCACGTATCAAGAAGATGCGGCCGAACCTTCCCGTCATCGTCATGAGTGCCCAAAACACCTTCATGACGGCGATCCGAGCCTCGGAACGCGGTGCCTATGAGTATCTGCCGAAGCCGTTCGACCTCAAGGAACTCATCACCATCGTCGGCCGCGCGCTGGCCGAGCCGAAGGAGCGGGTGGCGAGCGCGGCGGACGAGGGTGAATTCGATTCGATCCCCCTGGTCGGCCGTTCGCCGGCGATGCAGGAAATCTACCGGGTGCTGGCGCGGCTGATGCAGACCGACCTGACGGTGATGATCTCCGGCGAGTCCGGCACCGGCAAGGAACTGGTCGCCCGCGCGCTGCACGACTACGGCAAGCGCCGCAACGGTCCGTTCGTCGCCGTCAACATGGCGGCGATCCCGCGCGACCTCATCGAATCCGAATTGTTCGGCCACGAACGCGGTGCGTTCACCGGCGCCAATACCCGCGCTTCCGGCCGCTTCGAACAGGCCGAGGGCGGCACGCTGTTCCTCGACGAAATCGGCGACATGCCGATGGAGGCCCAGACGCGGCTGCTGCGCGTGCTGCAGCAGGGCGAGTACACCACTGTCGGCGGCCGTACCCCGATCAAGACCGATGTGCGGATTGTCGCGGCCAGCAATAAGGATTTGCGCATCCTGATCCAGCAGGGCCTGTTCCGGGAAGACTTGTTCTTCCGCCTGAACGTAGTGCCTCTGCGCCTGCCGCCGTTGCGTGAGCGGATCGAGGATCTGCCCGATCTTATCCGGCACTTCTTTTCGCTCGCCGAAAAGGACGGTTTGCCGCCGAAGAAGCTCGACACGCTGGCGCTGGAACGGCTCAAGCAGCACCGTTGGCCCGGCAACGTGCGCGAGCTCGAAAACCTCGCGCGCCGGCTGGCGGCGCTTTACCCGCAGGACGTCATTACAGCCTCGGTGATCGATGGCGAGCTGGCGCCGCCGGCAGTCACCTCGGGCGGCAACGCCCCGATTGGCGTGGAAAACCTCGGGGGTGCGGTCGAGGCCTACCTGTCCTCGCATTTCTCGGGCTTTCCGAACGGCGTGCCGCCGCCGGGCCTCTACCACCGCATCCTCAAGGAAATCGAGGTACCGCTGCTCACTGCGGCGCTGGCGGCCACGCGCGGCAACCAGATCCGTGCGGCCGACCTGCTCGGCCTCAACCGCAATACGCTGCGCAAGAAGATCAGGGATCTCGACATCCAGGTCTACCGGAGTGGCGGATAGGATTGCATCGGCCGGCTAGCTAGCGCGCACCGTCGTCAATTGCGGGGTTTCGCCGGTCAGCCGCCTGGACGCCGTGGTGAAGGCTCTGCGAGGCATACCAAGCGCCGTCGCGACCGGTGCGTCAGTGTCGCGCGGCATGTTCATTGCGCGATGATTCTCACGCCGTTAAGGCTCCTCGTGCGAGGATTGATGCCTCGTCAGGCTCGGCGCCGTCGAGAAAGACTTTCACCGCGTTGCGGGCGCGCAAATCGATCTCGGAAAGCGTTGGTATCTCGCGGAGCTGAAGCACAGCTTCCAGATGAACGTCTCCATGGAGCATCCCGAGAAATTGGCGAGCGCCGGCTTCGCAATCCGCGAGGTCGACTTCACCGGCCTGCTTCGCTCTTTCAAGAATCTTCGTAAGGACCGCGATGGCCGGCGTAGGGCCATGTTGCGCGTAGGCCCGTGTCGCATCGGGGTAGCGGTCCGCTTCGAGGATGGCTGTGTAACAGACCTCCAGCAACGACGGTGTCATCATCGTCTCGAGAAGATTGCGTCCAATGATGATGAGCAGTTCCCTTAGTGGCAAAGAAAGTTGGTCGGCACTGACACTCAGTGCGTTGGACGAGCAATGGCTGACGACTTTGGTGAACTGGTCGACGAGAAGTTGCTGCACGTTCTCGCGCCGCGTTGATCTTTCGCGGATTAGCTGCCGGTAGAGACCGTGCGGCGTCCATGTCCAGCTCGGTCGGCCCAGCAAGAACGCCGAGAGAACAGCGCAGTTGGACCAGCCACGAATCTGGCTTGCTTTACCCGGGACCGCTTCGCGGATTCGAAGGATATCGCCCGTTGCACCCCACCGGAGAAACCTGACGGCGTCGGCTGGCGGCAAGATCGTCACCATCATACGCGTCCACCACGGCTCCACGAGCAGCCAACTCCCCGTGCTCGTGGGTCGCATGGCAAAGACGTGCTTATGCCTATGATGGACGAACCGATGCCACCATTGCCGTCGAAGGCCGGGTACGAAACAGACGATCCAGTCGGCGGGATCGACCGTCACCAGCGATCCATGCTCGTCGATGCTGTTCGCCAGGTCCGGCGGGACATCACCGACGACCTTCAATCCTGAAGGGCTCTCGCAATTTCGCCTCAGTCGGAACCATCTCGATTGGACAATTTCATTAGCCGCGGTCATCGGGTAATGTTCCTCGCGCTCGCGCATCCATGGGCGAACCTTTCGATGCTGGCTCTGACGCGGTCGGCGGCTGCTCCCTCCTGGCTCGGTGCAGGGCTCAGCATAAGCGCCTGGTAGAGCGGCTCCCTCAACAGTCCTAGCAATTGCTCCGCGTATAGCTGAGCGTCCGATATCGAAAGGAGTCCTCTTTCATTTGCTGCCGCCAGAAACTCCCGCAGCTTCAGTGTGACAGTCGCCTGTCCCGCCTCGTACACTCGCTTCTTGAGTGCAGGATTGCGTGCACCTTCGGTCATCATCATCCGAATGAACCCGACCAGGGTGGTCGAATATTCCTTCCAGGCAACGCGTCCGAACGCGATGAGGGTTTCGCGGGCATCGTCTGCGGTGCCAGGGCGCGCTCTCCTTACCAATGGCTGAGATATGAGGAAGGCTTTATGTTCGGCGATCGCGACGATGAGATCGTCGATGCTCTCGAACGCCGATAGAACATCCTTCCTCGAGTATCCACTTCGATCCAAGATACTATTGAGATCAGCAGGCGTGCCACTCGGATCAGCGAGAGCCTCGCTGATCGCCAGCACGATGTCCGTGCGAGCGCCTGGCTTCGATGCAGCATTGTCTTGTCGAACGGGATTTGGCGTGGGTTGTCTCATGTACGGCTCCTCTGTCTGAGGTAACTGCGCTACGCGCATCTTCGCTTGCAGGGCGAACGCGATCTTGATGGTCACCAGCACGGGCGCAGCGATGACGAAAAGAAGAGCGACTGCAGCGAACGCGGTGTCGAAAGCGATCACCGTGGATTGACCAGTGAGGGCTCGACCCAACAGACCCATCGCAGCCCGGCCGGCGGCCACGCTGTCCATCCCTCGTGCCGCGAGCATGGCACTCATCGTCGTCAGCCGCTCGCTGACCGCAGGAAGGCCTGCGGTGACACTGGCGCCGAGCACCGTGGCATTGGCAGTGACATTGTGGTCGATCATTGTCTGGAGCCCGGCGACTCCCATGAGACCACCAAGTTGGCGCCCCGCGTTGAAAAGACCGATGCCGGACGCTCGATTGCGGTTGTTGAGGTCGCTGAAAGCGATAAGGGTGATCGACAGGAAGAGGAAGCCAAGTCCAAATCCGCGTAGCAGGATGGCGGCCATCATGTCGTCGGCGCCACTTTCGCTGGTCGAGCCGGACAGCATCCACATCGCGGCCATGATCATCAGGATTCCGAACGGCACCGTGGCGATAGGGGGAACGCCTCTGACCTGCATGAGAAAGGCAGCAATGAGGAGCGAGCCGACGAAAAGCGCGCCGCTTGGCAACAAGAGCTGGCCGGCATCGGTAGGCGTGAACCCGAGGACGGACACGGCAAATGACGGGATCAGGAACGCGCTCCCGAACAACGCGGCACCGGCAACGAAGCTGACGATGAAAGCGAAGGAAAAATCGCTCGACCGGAACAGCGTGAGATCGAGAAGGCCTTGCCTTTTTGCCATCATCTGTTGGCCGAGAAACGCCAGCAGAGCGGCTGCGCCGATCAGGGTCAGCCACACGATGCGAGGTTCCTCGAACCATCGCCATCGGCTGCCCTGATTCAAGACATAGGTGAGGCAGAAAAATGCGACTGAGATCAGCAAGAAGCCAACCCAGTCGCACGGAAATCGCGCGGTCGTAAACTGCCTCGGGCCCTCCGTTATCAACAGAAGTCCGATGGCGGCGAGGGCCACCGGAACAACGCCGAAGAAAATCCATGCCCACGACTGGCTGTCGATCAACCATCCCTGCAGTGCCGGGGCAATGGTCGCAGGAGCGACGACGGATCCCATCGCAAACAGCGCCTGCAGGATCGGCTGGCAGGATCGCGGATAGGCGAGAAAAATGATCGACTGCCCGGCGACAAGCAAAACGCCGCCGGAGAAGCCCTGTATCATGCGGAGTGCGACCAGCAGGTCCAACCGATCTGTGATGGCGGCGATGGCGCAGGCCGTGCCCATGACCAGCGTCGAACCGATGATCAGGCGGCGCGGACTGGTGCGCGTCATGAGCCAGGACGTGGCCATGAACCCGATCAGCTTCGTTGCAGTGTATCCGATGTCCAGCCAGGCGAACTCGTCGGGAGTCGCATGGGTGTCGCCAATGATGTCGCTGCGTCCGAGCGACAGGACGGTGCTTGCGATCGCCTCCGTCAGAGTGGCGAGCACGATGCCTGCGACAAGAATACTTCCTGCCGCGCGCCTGTCATAGCTTGGTGTGTCGTCGGCGATCACGGTCATGTGCCGCTTTCTCGATCTATCTCGACACGCGCGGACAGGCCGGGCACGACGCGGCCGGGCAATGGATTTCTGGCGAAGCGGATTTTCACAGGCACGCGTTGAACGACACGAATGAAGTTCCCCGTCGCATTGTCAGTCGGGAGCAGGGTGAACGCAGACCCGCTGCCGGGCGCAAAGCTGTCCACCACGCCCTCAATCGTCTGGTTCGGATAGCCGTCCACGGTGATGCGTGCGCGCTGTCCGGGTCGGATATGTTCGATCTGGCTTTCCTTGAAGTTCGCGACCACCCACACGTCCTTGACCGGAACGATGTCGAGCAAGGAGGTACCCGGCGCAACAAGCCGGCCGACGCGGACCTGGCGATTGCCGACGACGCCGTCGACCGGCGCATGCACCACGGTGTGGTCGAGATCGACCTGGGCGAGATCGCGAGCGGCGTGCGCCTGCGCCACGGCAGCAACCGCAGCTTCGCGCTGGCTGGCAAGGACGGCGATGCGTTGCCGCTGGGCCTCCACAGTTGCCGACGCCGCCGACACGCCCGCCTCGGTTCTCGATAGCGCCGCATCGCTTTCATCGACCTGTGCCTGGCTGACGGCGTTGGTGCGGATCAGCTCACGGCGGCGATCGGAGGCCTTGCGAGCCAGATTCATCTCGGCCACGCTCGCAAGTCTTTGAGCTTCGGCCTGCCGTATCAGGGCGTGCTGGAGTTGGGTCTCCGCATCGACATTGCGGAGGCGGGCTTGGGCGGCTTCGACATTGGCCTCGGCTTGCGCAAGGCGTGCGCGGTAGTCCCGATCGTCGATCCGGAATAGGACGTCGCCTGCACGAACGGCCTGGTTATCCTGAACCTCCACGGCCGTGACATAGCCTGCAACCTTTGGCGCGAGCGAGGTCATGTCCCCGCGAATATAGGCGTTGTCGGTGAAGGTCTCGTTTGAGTGGGCATAGACCCATCCGCCAGCCACGACCACGACCGCGCCGAGGCACAGTAGTAAGCCGATCATCTTTTTCTTGTTGAGATGCGCCATAACGCCCTCCTAAAGCGGTTATTGTCGCTGACACCAACGCCCATTCACTCGCGTTACCGTGCGGTCCAGCCGGAATCGACGGAAATTGCGGTTTCACCGCAGTTCGCCGCCAAACCTAGTTGCGCACCGTTATGGCCTTCTTGTATGTCGCCGGGTCATCGAGGATCTTGACCATATACTCGGCCACGTCCGCGCGGGTGGCTGTTGAGGTGATATTCCAGCGCAGATCGGTCCCGGCCTTCAGGTTTCCGCGAGCACGCTTGAATGTCAGCGTCGCCGGTCGAACGATCGTCCAATCGCAGTCACTCTCCCGAATAGCTGCCTCCTGCTCCTCCTTGTCTGCCATCACCTCCTTTAGTGCGAGCTTGACCATGAAGCCTGCGCCGAAACTCCCGGTGTGGTAGCTCTCACCGACACTCACCGAACTCTCAACGATGAGTCGGCCTAGAGGCATGGCGGCCAGAATGTTCTTGGTTCCCACCGAGCAAACCGGGACACCGGGCTGGCGTCGACCCAAATCTTCTTTAGCCTGAGGTACCATCCCCAACGTGCAGATCACCGCATCCGCACCTTGGACCGCAGATGCCACCGAGGCTGCATCCATTGCATCGCCCTTGACGATCCTGAGATTCGGATGCGTCAAGGGCATGCGCTTTGGGTCACGGACAAAGGCAGTGACGACGTGACCCGCGGACAAGGCGGACTCAACGACGAGCCGTCCTGTCGACCCTGTTGGACCAAAGACAACGACGTTCATCACACCCTCCCATCGCGCGGCTTCGAAGCGTGATCGCCGTGCGGAGTGGTTTGGTCGGTGAAGCCAGCAGCATCTTTGCGCGGACACTCAGGTAGCGCCCGGGTCATCAGCGGGAGCGCGCACTCGCCGTGGAGGGTGGCTTCCTTGACATGCATGTTCACGCAGAAGACGCAGCCGTTGAGCTGCGAGGCGCGCACGGTCTCGTGTTTCATCGAGGTCGAGCTCCAAAAGGATTTTGGGTGAGCGGGCCGCGCTCCGGCGCTGGTAACGCGGCCCGTATCGAATGAAGCGCTTACGAGGCGCCTCTCGTTCGTGCGGTCAGTAGTCCCAGAAGACCGGCACCCAGCGAAAGGCGTCGCCGTCGACTGCCACATGGCCGACGGATGGGAACGGCAGGTGAGTGGCCACCAGCAGCCCACCGGTCTCAGCCAATTCCCGCAAAAGACTGATACGAACGCGGGCCGACTCCTCGGGGTCGTGTTCGAAGCCGTTGTACCACTCGGGGTGCTCGAACCCGACCGCGAACACGAGGTCTCCGGCGAACGTCAGCCGGTCGCCGCCGGACGCCACGCGGACCACGCTGTGCCCGGGGGTGTGGCCGCCGGTGCGAGTAACGACCACTCCCGGTGCCACCTCGTACTCCTCCTCGAACGGCCGCAGCTGGCTGCGGTACTCTTTCACGAACCGCTTGGCGGTCGATCGAAGCGCGTCCGGAAACCCCGGCGGCATGGAGACGTGGGAGAAATCGGGCGCCTCCCAGAACTTGACCTCGGCGGCCGCCACGTGGATCCGCAGGTCCGGACGTAGCCGTTCCTTGACCCCTTCGACGAGCAGCCCGCCAATGTGGTCCATGTGCATGTGGGTCAGCACCACGTCGGTCACGGACGCAAGATCGATGCCGGCGGCCTCCAGTCGCTTGATCAATTGCCCGGCGCGCGGCAAGTGCAAGTCCGGGTCGAGACCAAGCCCAGCATCGACGAGTATGGTCCGGTCGCCGCTACGCACCACGACCACGTTCAGCGCCCAATCGTAAGCGTCCGGCGGCAGGAACATGTCTTTCAGCCAGGTCGCCCGGACGGCCGGATCGATGTTGTGTGCCAACATTGCCGTTGGGAGCGGTAGCACGCCATCGCTGACCACCAGCACGTCAATGTCGCCGACCTGCACCGCGTAGCGCGATGGAACCAATTCGTTGGACCCCGGTCCACCGGGATGTGAGGTGTTGGCTAGGCTCGTGTCTACGTCCATGTTCGTCTCCTGTTTCATGTTCAAGATTACTGGCTGGTCTCGGTTGAGCAGGCCGCGCAGCCAGCGAGAAGCGCGGCCCGTTTCGCGTGAAGGATCTAAAAGAAGCCACTCACGTCAGTCACACGCTCCGGATCGGCAGAGGCCAGCGCGGCAGCGCGCTCGGCACGCGGCGGATAGATCCAGACAGTGTTGATTTCCTGCTTGGTCTTCTTGCCGACGTCGCCGACCATCGCCACCTTGCGCTCCCAGCCGGTCGTGAACAGCGCACCGGCCTCGCCGAGATCCAGGCAGGTGACGTAGCCCTTCTGGTGGTAGGGCTTGGTCGGAACGCCCAACAGTTCTGCCGCAGCGTTGTTGCCGGCAAAGGCACCCATCCGCGTGGCGTGCTGGCACGACATCAGCGCGTAGTTGCCGATATCGTCACATGCTGCGCGAGCGGCGTCACCGGTGGCAAAGACGCCATCCACCGACGGCACGCGCAAATCCCGGTCGACAAGCAGCCGGCCGAAATTGTCGCGCTCGGCGGGAATCTGCTGGGTCAACGGGGCGGCACGAATGCCCGCCGCCCAGATCACGGTCTCGGCTTCAATGCGTTCGCCATCGGAAAGCGTGACGCCGGATTTGTCGAGCGACGCGACGCCGGCACCGAGCCGGGTCTCAACGCCGAGCTTGCGCAGCGCGTCCTCGATGACAGGACGGGGGCCTTCGCCCATATCGGGAGCGATCGCGGGGTTGCGGTCGACGATGATGACGCGCGGCTTGGCTTTCTTGCCGAGGATCTCGCGCAGCCGCGCCGGCATTTCGGTTGCCGCCTCGATGCCGGTGAAGCCGCCGCCGGCGACGACAACCGTGTCGCGCCCATTCATTGCCGGCCGGTCGGCGAGGGCATGCAGATGCTTATCGAGCGCGATCGCGTCATCGAGCTGGTCGACGCTGAAGCCGTGCTCGGCGAGGCCCGGAATATTCGGACGGAACAGCCGGCTGCCGGTGGCGACGACCAGGCGGTCGTAGGAGAGCGTCTTTCGCGTGCCTTTGGCCGTTGCGATCTGCACCATGCGGGACTTGGTGTCGATCGTCTCGGCGCTGCCTTGCACGTAGACGACGTCGATGGCCTTGAGCACGTGCAGCAGAGGCGCCGTCAGGGTTTCGGGCTTCGGTTCGTAGAGCCGCGGGCGGACGACCAGCGTCGGCTCTGGTGCAACGAGTGCGATCTCGAGCTCGTCAGGCGAAACGCCCTGGATGTCGCGCAGGCGGGCAGCGGAAAGGGCGGCATACATGCCGGCGAAGCCGGCGCCTAGGATGACAAGTCGCATAGTTTTCTCCTCTGGTTAGATTCTCTCGGACGTACGCGCGTCATCGCCGCCGCTCTGCATTGGCGGTAAACCTCTTGCCATCGATGACGCCTAAGATGATGTGAAACGAATCCCGGCCGTTACGGTGCGGGGCAGTCCAGCATGAGCGACATTGGCATGGGGCGTTCACATGCCGCTCGGCAGCCTCCGGATCCCAAGAGCGAGCCGCGTTGAAAGGCCATCAACGGAGCGGGCTTCGCGGGCCAGTCCTTGTAGAAGATGATGGAACTGACAGGGTTGGCGGTTTGGACGGCATGTGCCGGAACTTCCGTTTCCTCGCCCGCTGCCGAGGTGAAGCGAACGCTCAACGAAAGTCCGTACATGAGTGCGGTCGCGACGACTCTCCGCCGCGGTGCGATTGCAAAGGGGTTAACGACGTTCATCCAGGCCATCGTTTGTCTCCATCCGGTGTTGGCGTTGGGCGTAACGTTGATTTAGCGAATTAGCTTTGCGACTGCCCCAGAGCGATTGCCGTACCTGTAGAGCGATTGCTGTTACCGAATGCGTCGCCGCCAATCGCTCGGTGTCTCTCCGGTCAGCTTCCTGAACGCCGCAGCGAAGGCGGTCTGGGAGGAATAGCCAAGCGCGGCTGCGACCGAGGCGACCGACGCGTCCGTGTCCCGCAGCATGTTCATGGCCTGCTCGAGTTGGTGCTGGCGTAGCCAGGCATGCGGCGAAAGCCCCGTACTTTCCCTGAAGGCGCGGCAGAAATGGAAGCGCGACAAGCCAGCATCGGAAGCGAGCGCCGCGAGCGAGACATCCGCGTCGGCATCCGAACGCAAACGCTCGATAGCGCGGCCGAGCACCCTCGGCGACAATCCGCCCATGACCGGCTGGATCGTGGTTGGCGCGCCGGTGTGCGCAGCCAGCAGACGCGTGGCCAGGAGGTCCGTCAGTTGCTGCCTGAAGAGCGTATCCAAGGCCTCATTGCCCTCCAGGACATCCGAGGCGCTCAGGAGCAATCGGGATGTAATGGGGTCGGGATGCGCCGTTCGCTCCACGAGATTGGTCGATGCGGCGATGTAGGCTTCGTTGGCAACCCGCTTCAGCGTTGTGTGAGGAAGATAGAGCTGTACGACATCAACAGGTTTCGGAATATCCCATCGGGAGCTTGATCCTTCCGGAATGATTATCAGAACCCCGGGACGAAACGTTCCAATGGCAACCGATCTTCCTGACCGCCGCTCCATGCGCTGAACCGAGCCATTGTAAGCCATGATAACGTGGTGGGTCATGGGTTCGACGACGTCGTGCAATGGGTCGTGCTTCCAGTGGGCAATCCCGGCCCCGGAGGTGTCCAAGGCCATGCGGAGTGGTTTGGTGTGGAGCACGCGTGCCATCTCCGCATCGGCAGCACGGGACTCGGCGCTCGGCGAAGCATCCGCATCCGACGCGGTGTGGGAATTCACTTGCGAAGAATTGCGCAGGATTGGCTTGCTCATGGCAGTTGCTCGCTTGAAGGGGGCCTTTCGCTCGCGCCGCCAGGCCTGACTCGCCGTGCTGACGCGAAGCTGTTGCTTCCTGTCTGCCCGTACTGATGCCGCCAAGCGTCGAGAGCTCGGTGCGCGTTCTAGGCGCGCAGAACTGCAGGGTCTTTCCCAAAGCGGCGGTGCTTTGCCTGATCTTGCTGCAAGCGGTCATCAAGCGTTTGTGACCAAAGTCGCTCAGCGGTTGCGCAGGGGGCGGCCTCTGCCATCGCATGAGGGAAGGGGCTGCTACCACTGCGTGTGCTTGTGTTGCAAACGGACAACAGCGCTGCCGTTCCAAAGCAAGCTGCCACGCCTTGTGTCACAAAACTGATGAGATGGCGGCCTCGGCCAAACAGAGTAGACGGCCGCGCTCG